>JBEKZW010000003.1:0-95744 GCA_049509475.1 Sedimentisphaerales bacterium | reverse complement strand
CGTTCATCACGCCGATTGACAGGGAAGACATCCATGCTCTTACGATGGAAATCGATGACATCGTCGATATGATAAATACCATTGTGAACCGGATGAGAATTTATAATATCACCGGCGTGGACAAAAACTTAGTGGAATTCGCCAAGGTGATTGAGGAGTCAGTGCTGGCCGTCGCGCGGGCCGTCGGGGGATTGCGGAACATCAAAAACGTCAAGGTGGTTTACGACGCCTGCGTGGAGGTCAACCGTCTGGAAAATGTCGGTGACTCAATGCGTGACAAGGTGCTGATGGAGCTTTTTGCGACCGTGAAGGACCCGATTGCGGTGATAAAATGGAAAGATATTTATGTGGACGCTGAAACCGTGCTGGACGTTTGCGAAGATGTAGCCCATGTCGTTGATTCCATTATGGTCAAACAGGCCTGACTATGACGTTGAGCATTTTATCTCTAATCCTTCTGGCGCTTCTTTTTGATTTTCTAAACGGCTTTCACGACTCGGCCAATTCTATTGCCACGATTGTCTCAACTCGCGTTCTGAAGCCGAAATACGCGGTGCTTTGGGCGGCATTTTTTAACTTTATCGCCTTTCTGTTTCTTGGCCTCCATGTTGCCAATACTATGGGCAAAGGTATCATCGACATCGCGATTGTGGACCAGAGGATTATTTTCGGGACGCTTGCCGGTGCCTGCAGTTGGAACGTCATTACGTGGTATTTAGGACTGCCGACCAGCTCTTCTCATGCCCTTATCGGCGGGCTGATAGGGGCAGCGCTGGTCAAGACGGGACAACAAGCTCTGGTCTGGTCGGGAATTATCAAAACGGTTGCATTCATATTCATATCGCCGATAGCGGGGCTTTTATTAGGATGGTTTCTCGGCAACATCGTTTACTGGGCCTGCCGAAAATCCTCACCTCAGAAGGTTGACCATATTTTCCGAAAAGGCCAGCTTCTCTCGGCTGCGGCCTACAGCATCGGGCACGGCGGCAACGATGCGCAAAAAACCATGGGCATTATCGCCAGTTTACTTTTCAGCGCCGGCCTTCTGGGCGAGACATTTCATATTCCTTTAGCCGTAGTGCTCCTCTGCCATGCCGCTATTGCTCTGGGGACGATATTCGGCGGCTGGCGGATTGTCAAAACAATGGGGCAGAAAGTGGCAAAACTAAGACCGGTGGATGGCTTTTGCGCCGAATCCAGCGCCGCCTCGGCATTGCTGATTTCAACCGCCTTAGGCATTCCGGTCAGCACCACGCATACTATCACCGGGGCGATTATGGGAGTGGGGTCGCTCCGGCGGCTCAGCGCCGTCCACTGGGGTGTCGTCGGTCGGATACTCTGGGCATGGGTATTAACCATTCCGGCTTCCGCGCTGATTGCAGCCGTAACTTACAAATTAGCGGCAACATTCTTTTGAACCCTCATCATTGTTGCGGCGTGCAGGTGCAGGCAGTTTGCTTTTTTACAAAACACCGGCTATGATAACAGTGATATTTTTACTTTTTGGTATTTGCTTTAATGATATGACAACTGGCTATACTGAAACCGTTAATAAACTGATTGAGGAGCTGGCTCGCCTTCCGGGCATTGGCTCGAAGACCGCCGAACGGCTCGCTTTCCATATCCTCAAATCCAAACCCGCCGACGCCCTCGCCCTTGCCCAGGCCATTAGCGACGTCAAAACCAAAATCAAGCAGTGCAAAACCTGTTTCAACTTCGCCGAAACGGAAAGTTGCCCCATCTGCTCCGACACCCGCCGCGATAAAAGCCGTATCTGTGTCGTCGAACAGCCCAAAGACGTCATCGTCCTCGAAAAAACAGGCCAGTGCAGATGGGTTTATCACGTCTTAGGTGGGCATATCGCGCCGCTCGATGATATTGAGCCGGCTGACCTGACAATCGACAAACTCGTCGAGCGCGTCAAAGCAGGGGGCATAGAAGAAATTATTATGGCTACCAATCCCAATATGGTCGGCGATGGCACCGCGCTTTATATCAGTTCGCTTCTCAAGGGCACAGGCGTAAAAATCACCCGCCTCGCCCGCGGCCTCGCCACCGGCTCAACCCTCGAATACGCCAACTCACGTATGCTCTCCGACGCAATAACTGCAAGACAAGTGTTGGAGTAAGGTTAGGTATGGTTAGCCCTCAGGCCCGCCTGAGGGTCATTCAAACAAAATTTAGCCCCCCAACTTTATTGGGGGGTTACTATTTGTCATTCCCGCGAACGCGGGAATCCATCTCTTTTAATCGCGGACTTATCCACCGTAGGCAAATTCTCACTTTCAACGGACATATTTCACGGATTTATATCTTGAGATTTTATTTCCATTAAACTAAATTGCTTACAAAAGGTGTGGCGTATTATTATACTGGGCAAGGAAGCATATGAAATCAAACCTTCTTATAATTTTTGTTTCCGCATATCTGTTAACGGGTTGTACAGGGCCAATTTCCGAAAGTAATTACAAAGAACCTCAGGATAAGAAGCTATCCTTGAACGAAAGGAATATCCTTATGAAAATGGCTGAAGATAAATTTGGGAAATTAACTGAGGCAGACAACATTTTATTTGCTGCGGTGGCGGATGGTAAACGGGCGGATTATAGGAAAGAAAAAGACAAAGGTAAACCTGAAAATGCAAATACTTGGGGAGAGGAACGGACTATAGATGCAAATAGAATTGAGTGGCTTTGCCGCGACAAGCAGGCAAAAGAACTTGTGACAGATAAAGGAATACAGGTTATAGGGGCGAAAATTGTGGGGGCAGTTGACCTTAGTTTTGCGGAGGTTCCATTTCCTCTTAGTTTTATAGGCTGTGTATTTACTGAAAAGATAGACATATTTTCTTCTCGGATAAAGTTCCTTGTTTTGGATAGTTCACAAACACGTTCGATTCAGGCAGATGGGGTTAAGGTAGAAATCGGAGTGTTTATGAATGATGGTTTTAGGGCAAATGGAGAGGTTAGTTTTAAGGGAGCAACGATAGGTTGTGATTTTGCATGTGTAAATGGTGTGTTTATTAACAAAGGCGGAACAGCAATTTCGGCAGACGGAATAAATGTAAATGGTAGTGTGTTTTTGAAAGATGGTTTTAAGGCTGACGGAGCAGTTCGTTTTCCAGGCGCTTCAATAGGCGGAAGGTTTGATTGCAGCAGAGGTGAGTTTAATAATAAAGGCGGCGCAGCGATTTATGCAGACGAAATGAATGTAAAAGCTTCTGTCTTTCTGAAAAATGGTTTTAATTCTAATGGATTGGCTCGATTTTGTATGGTGACGATAGGCGGAGATTTTGATTGTGAAAATGGTAAATTTGTTAATGAAGGTGGCACAGCAATTTCGGCAGATGGGATGGAGGTAAAGGGTAGTGTGTTTTTGAGGAATGGTTTTAAATCTAACGGGATGGTTCATTTTTATGGGGTGGCTATAGGTGGAGATTTTGATTGCTTAAATGGTATATTTATTAACGAAATCGGCCAGGCAATTTCAGCAGATGGAATGGATGTAAAGGGCTCTGTGTTTTTGAGAGATGGCTTTAAGGCAGAAGGGGAGGTTCGCTTTCCTAGAGCGGCTATAGGCGGAGATTTTGATTGCAGCGATGGCAATTTTATCAATGTCAACAAGACGAGATATACTATTTTGGCAGATGGGATGGATGTGAAAGGTAATGTCTTTTTGAGAAATGGTTTTAAATCTAACGGGATGGTTCATTTTCATGGGGTGGTTATAGGCGGAGATTTTGATTGCATAAATGGTAAATTTGTTAATGAAATCGGCAGGACAATTTCAGCAGATGGAATGAATGTAAAGGGCTCTGTATTTTTGAGAGATGGCTTTAAGGCTAATGGGGAGGTTAGTTTTTCGGCAGTGTCGATAGGCAGACAATTTTCTTGCATCAATGGTGAGTTTATTAATATTAATAAAGATGGTAGGGCAATTTCAGCAGATGAAATTTATGTGAATGGTGATGTATTATTGAAAGATAGTTTTAAGGCAAATGGTGAGGTTTGTTTTACGGGAGCAAAGATAGATGGAACTTTTGATTGCGCCAATGGTGAGTTTGTTAACAAAGGCGGCAGGGCAATTTCGGCAGATGGAATGAATGTAAAAGTTGCTGTATTTTTGAGAAATAGTTTTAAGGCAGAAGGACTAATTAGCCTTATGGGGGCGACTGTTGGTGAACATTTTTTCTGGAAAGACGTTAATCTTATCAAAGAGACAAAACTTGATTTGCGGAATGCTAAAACAAGGGTGTTGAATGATGATGAGAAAAGCTGGCCAGATGAGGGAAATCTGTTTCTGGACGGATTTGTTTATGAGGATATAGGAGACAAATCGCCAAAGGATGCGATAAAAAGGATTGATTGGTTAAACAGACAAGGCTATGAGCGGTTCCGGGCCGGACCTTATGAACAACTTGCGAAGGTGCTTGAGAAAATGGGGCACAATGAAGATGCGAAGGAGATTCGTATTGAGAAAGAGGAACAATTAACAAAGCGGGGCGGATTTGGTTGGTTGGGAAGGTTTTGGAGAGGTGTTTTATACTGGACTATTGGATATGGCTATCGGCCATGGCAGGCCTTGTGGTCTATAGGAATAATTATTGTGCTAGGAATTATAGTGTTTGGGATAGGACATAAGGCGGATGTTATTGTTAAGACAGAGGAGAAACCATATCATAAGTTTAATGCGTTGTTTTATTCAATAGAGATGTTTGTGCCGGTGCTTGATTTGCATTTGAAAAAATACTGGATCCCGGATGCGAATAAATCGGGAACGTTCAGGTTGAATAAACTCAGCATCCCTGTCAGGGGAAATTATATACGCATATATATGTGGTTTCATATTATAGTCGGCTGGATACTTACGACGTTATGGATTGTGGGATTGACAGGCCTGATTAAAAAGTGAGAAAAAACGGATGGTCGGATTTTTGCTTTTTGCTTTTTTATTTTTGCATTTAACAACCTGTCCGCTACCCCCTATACGCTGTCCTTTCTTCTTTCGGCCTGTGTTTCCACCTTCTGTGCAGCCACCAGTATTGAGTCGGGTCTTCGCGAACAAACGCCTCAATTGCCTTCGTGTATTCGGCTGTCACCCAAAGCAGCGGGTCTTTTTTGTCCGCCCATTCCTCAGGCATAATTATCCGCGAGCATCCTATCTCGAAGAAAAACCGGTCGTCAATCCTCCTGGCATATCCGACGGCTATAGGCAGATTTTCCGTCAGCGCAAGCAGCCCGATGCTCTTATAGGTGCTCGCCTTTCTGCCGAAAAAGTCAACGAAGATTCCCTTGTCGCCCGCGTCCTGGTCCGCGATAAAGCCCAGCGTCGCCCCCGAAGATGCCACCTTGCCGAACATTTCCGCCGCGCCTTTTTTGTCGATGATTTTTTGTCCCGCCCGCTCCCGCACTCCATACAGGTATCTGCTTATATATGGATTATCCAATGGCCTCGCGATACTGTAAATATTGAACCCGAAAAGCCCCATCATATACCCGACGATTTCGAAGTTGCCGTAGTGCGCCCCGACGAAAATCAGTCCCTTGCCCTCTTTGCTCATCCACTTCGCTCGTTCCGCGTTTTTGAACCGCGCGTACTGCTTCCAGTTGTCTTTCTTCACCAGCCGGGGCGTAAAAATAACGTCCACCGCCAGCATCACTAATTGTTCACAGCTCTTTCGCCCCGTCTCCTCGTACCATTGCTCGTTTTTGTCCGGGTAGCTCGCGCGAAGATTATCCAGTGCCCGTTGTCTCCCCCGGCCATAATGTTTCCACATCAACCGGCCCAGGAAACGCGCGAATCTCAGGTTTGCCTCGACGCTCGATAGCTGCAGTATGCCTACTAATACTCGCAGACCCGCATACCCCAGCCAGTCGAGAATGGCATTGCGTTGCTTTTTGGGCTTCTTTCTCTTGACGAATAACGGACTTGTCATCTCACATCACGTCAAGTCGCCGCAGTGTCGCCTTGGCCCATCGCATACTCCGCATCTGCGCCGCCAGCAGCAGCAGCACTACCAGCACCCAGTAAATGCAGAATCGCAGGTAAAATGAAATCTGGGCAAGCGTCGTTTTCTGCGTCTGGCACGCGGCTACCATCTCCGATGGCGTGAACATCGCCCCCGCGAACACCGGCGCAAACAGTAATTGCCACGGCAACAGCAATACGACAAACGATAGCGACAAAAAGAACGCCCTGGCGATGTGATTGATTCCGCCCAGCCGCCCAATCAGCGACACCTTCATCGCGAACAATATTGTAAGGCAATAAAGCAGCGAAGCGGGTATAAGGATGAAATCCAGGAATCGTACTACCGCCGCAATATGTTTGGCGTGCAGCTCGAATTTAAATGTTACCTCCAACGGCGCCGGCTTGTTCGGCTCGGCCCCCATATGCAGCGTCTGCTGCATATTCGGCTCAGCCGTCGCATTTATGTCCGCTGTGATTTGGCTGGCCGCCTCTTTGATTTTATCCTCCGCCGTCGGCGCCTCTGTGACGGCAGGCGGGCCAAGCACAACATTATCTGCCTTGACCCAGTGTCGTTCCATAACCCAGAACGAACCCTGCACAAGAAGCAGGCCCAGCAGAATGATTAAAAACAGAAGGTTTTTCCAGAATTTTATTGCGCTGACTGCTTCGAGACAATCTGTCGTGTCGACCAGACCGCTCATCCTTGACTGTTCCTGACTCATTTGGCTTCTCTCCTTGGATTCCGGTTTGTCTTCAAATTCAAAGTCCATAACACACTCTCGTTCAGGCGGTTAATTGTATTTTTGCCTTCCTTATGTGACCGCTATTATGCCCCTGTCTATTCATCAGTTCAAGTATTTTATTCCTGTTCTCAGTCTTCTGTCTTCCGTTATCTGTTCTCCGTTTTCTGCTTCTCGACCGCTTCCAGTTGCCGGCTGATGTCCGCTGCCAGATTTTTGGCCCCCTTGGTTCTGGCTATCTCAAGACCCTGTCGGTAATGCGCCTTTGCCTCTTCAACTTTGCCCTGTTTGACGAGTATATTGGCGAGGCAGTAATGCACCAGTGCGGAATTATTATCGACTTCAAGCGACTTCTTATATTGTTCGGCCGCGTCCCCCAACCTGTCCTTTGCGGAGAATATCAATGCCTTGTGGTAATAAACATCCGAGTAAGCCATCGGGTGAATCTTCTTCAGGTAAGACGCGAGTTCGAGTTGCTTGTCATAATGAATTAACGCCTCGTCGAATTTGCCCTGTTTAAAAAGCGAAAGCCCTATATACCCGTGCGCCATCCACGAATCCGGGTTTTTCTCCAGCGTATCAGCCCAGAGCGTATCCGAATCCTTATATATCCCGCATTGCCGCCACGTTAATACCCCCAGTGTTATCAGCAAAACACCCGCCGCTGCCGCGATTATGAATTTGGCGTTTTCACCTGACTTGCGATAAACCGTTCCCGCGATTCCCGCGACAATTGCGATAGGCCCGATACACGCAAGATACTGATAATGGTCCGCGACAAATGTATATACAAACGTGTACAGAGAGAAGAAGCCGAGCATCGGAAACAGCATCGCTGGGAAAAAAATAATTCCGGTCATTATTCCGCGTCCTGTTCGTTTTCTCAGCAGCCAGCCGACAACTATAACTGCTGCGAAACTTACCGGCCAGCCATACTGCCAAGCATCAGTTGCGTCGATATTCCACCGCGGATAGCTAAACGTCAGATTAACTGGCCAAACCAGCTTCCACAAATAAAACCATAAAGCCCGACCTGCTATTATTATCTTATCTGCTGCTTGCAGCCCCAGATTGAGAAAACCCGTCCCAAGACGTGACTCCCTCCATATTACCAGCAGCCCCGTCCCAAACCCTATGGCGACATAAGGCACAATTTCCAGCAGGCACTTCACCGTAATAGGCGAACCTTTGAGCCACAATATCAATACAAGAGCGGCAGGAATCGTGCACGCTGTCGCCTTGCTTAGGTTCGCCAGCGCACAAAAAAGCAATGAACCCGCATACAGTAAAATCGCCTTGCGCCCGTCTTTGTTCCCGAAAACATATTCCACCCAGCACAACACCATCAATAGCCCGAAAAACGCCATCAATACATTCTTCCGCTCGGTTATCCACGCCACCGATTCGACTTGCACCGGGTGCAGCGCAAAAATCGCTGACGCCAGCCACGCCCCGGGTATCCCCAGCCGTCTCAAAATCACCCACAATAGCAGTACGTTTATGCAGTGAATCCCCACGTTTACCGCGTGATAACCCGCCGGATTGAATCCCCATAGCTGATGTTCAATCCAGAATGTTGTGCATATAGTTGTATATACAAGTGGCACATATTGCGGTGGGGGAGGGGCCATAGACAACCAGATTTGACGCAGGCCGTCAGGGGCCGTAAGGGCAGGGTTATCGGTTACATACAGGTCGTCGTCCCAGATAAAGCCGCCCTGTAGTATCGCGGGCATATACGCCGCGAAACAGCCGACAACGATAGCAATTGCCCCAGCCAGTAGGACCAATTCTTTCCCCGTCTTGTCAACTACCCGTCTCATACCGCTATACTATATCAAACCCGACCGCTCGCCAGTTCAAGTTATTTATTGCGGGTCGCCCGCGGCAGTGTTATGTGCCGCCACGTTTACTTCTGCTTCTCAACCGCCTCCATCTGTTGGCGGATATCCTCTGCCAGATTTTCGGCCCTCTTGGCCCTGGCTATCTCAAGACCATGCCGATAATGCGCCGTCGCCTCTTCAATTTTGCCCTGCTTGGCCAGTATGTTGGCGAGCAGGTAATGCACCAGCGCGGAATTATCATCGACTTCAAGCGACATTCTATATTGTTCGGCCGCGTCCTGGGACATGCCCTTCGCCGTGAATATCAACCCTTTGTAGTAATAAGCGTCCGAATAAGCCCTCGGGTGGATTTTTTTAACGTATTGCGCAAGTTCAAGCAGCCGGTCAAGGTGAGGTAACGCCTCATCGAGTTTTCCCTGTTTGTACAACGAGATGGCTAATTCCCCGTGCGCAAGCCACGAATCAGGGTTCTTCTTCAGCGTATCAATCCATAGCGTGTCCCTGCTGGTGTATGCCTCGCATTGCCGCCAGGTCAATGTCCCCAGCGTCAGCAGTAAAACGCCCGCCGCCGAGGCGATTACGAGTTTGGCGTTTTTCCCTGACCTGCCGAAAAGCGCCGCCCCGCCCGCCGCGACAAGCGCTATAGGCCCGATACACGCCATATACTGATAGTGGTCCGCGACAAACGTATAGACAAACGTGTAAAGAGGAAAAAACCCGAGCATCGGAAACAGCATCGCCGGGAAAAACAATAGCGCGGTTACAGGCCCTCTGCCAAGATGGTTTCGCAGCAGCCACGCGCATACAATCACTATAAAGAAACCGTCAGAACATGCGTATTGCCATACCGAGTGCGCGTCAATGTTCCACCGCGGATAGCTGAACGCCAGATTCACGGGCCAGAACAGCTTCCACAGGTAAAACCACAAGGCCCTGCCCGCGATAAGGATTTTTTCCGTCCAGCTTAAGCCAAGATTGACAACTCCCATACCCTGGTGATGCTTTTCCCACCACATTACTAAAAGCCCTATGCCAATCGCCATAGCGAGATAAGGCACGATTTGCAGCCAGCGTTTTACGGTGAGGGGCGAGCGCTTCAGCCATAATATCAAGACAAGCGCAGCGGGCAGTGTGCACGCCGTCGCCTTGCTGAAAAGCGCCAAGGCAAAAAATAACAGTGAGGCCGCATACAGCAAAAGCGCCTTGCGGCCCGGCTTGCCGCCGAAGACAAATTCCACCCAGCACAAAACCGACAACAGCGAAAACAACATCATCAAAACGTTTTTTCGCTCGGTTATCCACGCCACCGATTCGACGTTCACCGGATGCAGCGCAAAGACCGCCGCCGCGAACCACGCCCACGGTATGGACAGGCGTCTCAAAACCAGCCACAGCAGCAGGGCGTTAATACTGTGAATCGCCACGTTTACCGCGTGATAGCCGGTCGGGTTAAGCCCCCACAACTGATACTCAAGGCGAAACGTTGTATAGACAAGCGGAAAATACTGCGATGGGGAATCCGTTGAAAACCATATCCGGTAAAGCCCGTCGGGGGCCGCCAGAAGGGGGTTGGCGGTAACGTAATCGTCGTCGTCCCAGATAAAGCCGGCCCGGAGCGCGGGAATATAGGCCGCGAAACAGCCCACGACGATAACAAAAGCCCCCGCCAGCAGGACCAGTTTTCTTCCCGTCTTGTCAACTACGCGTCTCATGCCGCCATACTATATCAAAACAGGCCTCTCCTGTTTAGTCCCTTCTCACGCATATCGCCCGTATCCTGCACAAATATCTGCTTTTTTATGCGAAGAGCATCTTGACTTTTTTGGGATTTAGTGCTTAAATATATTTATGGTGTTCCGCAAAGGGACATCGAGGGGTTCCGCTTAGGGTGTGGGCGGACCCCTCTTTTTTTAGCCCTCGCGCCCTCCGTAGCTTCAGCGAAGGAGGGTCAGTTGTCCCCCACTATACGCTCTACGCTGTCCGCTGTTTCTGTAAAATTCAACCTTGCAAACTCCCCATGATATTTCTTCGCGGCGGCATCATAAGCGTGGGCAGCTTCTGCCTCGCTCTCGAATCTGCCAAGCCATACGCACCTTCCCTGGTTCTTGATTTTGGCTGCCCATCGTCCGCTGCGCTTTTCAAAATACACCCCGATAAACTGCGATGATGTCTTTGATTGTGTTTTTCGTCTGTTCTGCGTGTTCTCTGCGTGCGTCGCTAATCGCAGGTTCACCCTGCGGTTATCCAGGGTATCGCCGTTTTTGTGGTCAACCAATAGGCCGCTCGGTGCCTCCATTATCTCCCTGTGCAATAGCGCCATCTTTGTCTTCCCGTCTCCCATCCTTACGGTTCTGCACGCGTAGATATTTCTTCCTCGTCCCCCTATGCTCCATCTGAATTGGCCGAATCGATAGTAATCTCTCGGCTCAACTATCGTCCATTCCCCCTCCCCGAGCTCAATCCGCCGGTAGTCATACCCATACCTGTATCTGCGCCAAACCATCACCGGCCACGCAAAAATAATGTCTAACCAGTTCGGAACTTTGATTGTGATACTTGACATAACAGCCTCCGGCTTTTGTGAATTTCTAAATTCTAAATTCTAATCTCTAAACAAATCTAAACTCTAATGACCAAATGCTCGAAACTGTCAGTGGCAGCCGTTTGGGATTTTGAGTTTTGGTAATTCGTATTTGTTTGGGATTTAGTGCTTAGTGTTTAGGATTTTAGGTTGACTGCCTTACCCTGAAGGCACGATGTCCCGTGCGGTTCTCCGCTACTACGCCGAGCTCCTGACTCGGCAAGTTATAATTTTACAAAACATTCCTTGCAAGTCAAGGAAAATCTAACTTTTTTAAGAAAATTGTGTATTTTGTTATAAGTGCTTGTTATTTAATGAGTTGCCACTTCCGAAAGGGAGGCACAAAGAAAGTTTTAAGTTCTTAGTGTCTTGGTGTCTTTGTGGCTGGCTCTGGAAAAAACACTTGCGCGAAAATGGATAACAACTGTTTTTGTCCAGAATTTAAGCCGTTGTATTGGAAGGGGTTATGGCAAAAATGGGGGTTTAGCCACAGATTACACAGATGGACACGGATTTGTAACTGCTCATAGGTAAAGCACTTATATTGTTTTTTTTCAACACGAAGAACACAGAGAAACACGAAGAAAAAAATACATAAAACCTTCGTCCGCCAGAGGTGGAAAATTGCCGGAGTTAATTTTCCCGCGACCTGTCCGGCGTAGCGCAAGCGAAGTCGGAAGCGCGGGGCGGGAAAAACGGTTGCTGTTCCCATTATTCCGCCTTCAATAGTTATCGCATTCAAATCCTTCAATTACCGACAGCATTCCAGGGTGCATTTCATTTATTAAGTGGTCAAATACTCTATTGCTCTGGTTGGCACATTGCGCGTTAGGGTTGAGATATAAATAGGCAGTCATTGGGTGGACTGGAGAAAGATATTTACCCGGTGCAATGGGATCGAGATTGTCATCGAACAGAAAAAGAATAGCACCTATTCGTTTCACAACCTCAGATACTTGGATATTCGCTTTAGGCCATTCTTTTGGCATGAGTGAGCTAACTGGCCTAGTTTCCTTTACCAGTTTGCAAAAAACACGTCGGCAAAAAACGTACAAAAACTGATCGCGGCCAAGGAAAGGTTCGTGCAGTAGGTTAATCCAAGGATGCGATACGTAAACGAGGAGGTTGTTTCTTGCATCATACAATTGGTCAAAGTGCTTAAGAACAAATGTCTCCCATTCCTGTGCGTAACAATATGGTGAGTAGGGGTGTTCCGAGGTGAGTATATTTTGCCTCTTGTAAAAGATTTTAAAGGAGATTTCAGGTAATTGAGGTTCGAGCCGCACAAGAAAATCGTTCTTTGAGATGGCCGTCTTGAGGGTTGTTACTAAGAGTCCAAAATTACTTTCTATGCGGTTGTAGTCAATGTCATTCGGATAATCGGCAATAATATGTTCTGCTATTGTCCCAGACAAAGCCGTTGTGCGGATCTTATCAATAAGTTCCTTTGTTATGTCCTTAAGGGTTTTGACTTGAAATGTTAACTCTTCAATTGCTGTTAGACATCCATCAAATGACGTTTTCTGACGTTGTTCACCTGTATGCACCGCAAGCGTCTCGGTGGCAGGGACAGATATCTCAAATTGAACATCCGTAAATGAAGTGAAGAAATCATAGGCCGCTAACTCAGCATAATATCCTGGCCAATTTGAGGTCGACAGGTTAGTAATTTTTTTAATGAGTTCCTTCCGATTGGCAGGATTAGATTTTGTAGCTTCTCTTAGCCTCCAGAATCGCTTCTTCAGGTTCATGGCGAACTCACCAAACTGACCCTCTTCGTACGACTGACTGATTGCGCCTATAATGTTATTAGTATTGTCTATTGTTTCATCTAATGTCAGAGTATCATGACCAAAGACCGCGTTCACGAAGTGATTGAATGCCGCATTGGATTTCATTATGTTTTGCCTTTTTTCAAGAGTCTTTTAAAATCCGCAAATCCGGGGACACCATACTTAATTTATATCCCAAAGTATCACCTGTGTTTTAAAAATACTGTTTTTTACTAAATTAACTATAGATTTTCACAAACGACGTGTCAAGAAATAACAGCGTCCCCCCACTCTTTTCTGCGAAAAGAAGGCGTGGGGGCAGGCAAAATTCTGTGAGTTTTAAGCCGATAAATCGCACTCTGCGGTTAAAATTGGCGCAATAAAAAAGCCCCGTGGGTCACACAGGGCTTATCTTTAGTAACAGAGTCAATTAACTAACGGCGGAGAAACTTCTATCTGCGCCTTTTTCTCACAATCGCCGCCCTGTGAAATTTCGAAGAAATTTCCAGGACTAAAGTCTTGGAAATCTTTTCAGATTTCTCAAGGCACCGAGGCCGAGCAGTATATCGCTCTGGCTGGATAGTCAAGGGTTGTTGTCAGCGTTTTCTTCTCACTATCTTCTTTATGGTTTCGGTGCGTCAGCAGCGGCTTTTGCGTCAGCAGCAGCTTTTGCGTCAGCGGCGGCTTTCGCGTCAGCGGCGGCTTTTGCGTCAGCAGCGGCTTTTACTTTGGCGGCTTCTACTTTGGCAGCTTCTGCTTCAGCAGCGGCTTTTACTTTGGCAGCTTCTGCTTCTGCATCGGCTTTTACTTCCGCGGAGGTTTTTACTTTGGCGGCTTCTACTTTGGCAGATTTTGCTTTAGCATCGGCTTTTACTCCTACCGCCTCCGCAGTAGCTTTTTCTTTCTTAGTATCCTTGCAGCCCGTCAAAACCAGCGGACAACAAAGTAAAGCCAAGAAAATGATTGTAATTCTTTTGTTCTTCATTTCTGTCTCCTATCAAATTTATTTACCCTAAAATTGACTTTATTGGACTTTGTTGAAATTGTATATCGCTCTGGCTGGCTGGTCAAGGATTATATTTATCGTCTTTTTCTCAACGTCGCCGCACCGAGGCCGAGTAGCAGTTCGACAAGCTCACCACAGGCAATAGCGTGCAGGGCCTGCCCGCCGTAGCATTTCTAATCCATGTTTTTAACTCGTCTGCGTCTTAAACGTGCGAACAATAAACCTGCGCCAATCAGTAAAGCGGAGGCGGGTTCGGGGACTCTCTCGTTACTTTACATTGATGTTTTCGATATTTCCCCAAACACCAAAAACGCGCAATAGCCAGATGATGACAACAATCACCACAACGACATTGATAATCTTCTTTATCTTGGCGTCCATCGGGATATAAGTATTGACTAACCACAGAAGCACACCAACTACTATCAGCGTAATTACCAACGTTACTAAAGACATTTTTTTATCCTTTCACAGATTCCAAGTTTTGATTGTTTACCTGTTTTGAATAACCACCCCAGGGACAGCCACCTATTATTTCCTTGTTAATTATAAATACATCTTCCGTTCGGCAAAGGTGACACCCGCTCCCGCAAGGGACGGCTTACACCGAAAGCTTGCCCGCCGATCAGTTTGGCGGGTCCTTTATAAGACAACAAGTTTTAATGGTATTAAAAAACCATCCGCGGTTTTGTTGGAACTATCTACTTGATGAAGTAACCAGAAACTCTCCAACTGCCGTCCTTGTCCAGCATTGGCGTGACGGTTTCGGTCGCAGACGCTTTGTTCTTGAACGAGGTTGTGAATTGGATTATCACGTATTGGCCATCTGGTGCGCCGGGGACGGAAGTTGTGTATTGCTTGGACGCGACCACTCTGGACATCTGTGCGCCTAAGGGAACTCTGACAGCTTTTATTGTTTGCTCCCATTTGTCCTTAGAAATCGCATTCCTGAAATACCCGGCAGCTTGTTCCCAACTCTCGCTGTACTGTCCGCCATCAACAAGACTTAGCCACTTTTGTGCTGCATCAATGGCAGCCTGTTCAGCGGCAGCGTTACCTTTAGGAGCCTTAGAACATCCCCAGACACTCAAGAGCACACCAACTATACAGAGACATAGCTTAAACCTCATTTTAGATTCTCCTTTTCTTGTCCAATTAATGATTATACACTTTGTATAAAACGCATTACAAAACCGCAATCTGCAATCAACTGATTGCTTTAAACGCGGCCTGGGCCGCTTCGATTGTTTTTTCGATGTCTCTTTTCGAATGAGCCAGCGAAACGAACATCGCCTCATACGCGCTTGGGGCGATATATATACCCTGGGTAAGCATCTCCGCGAAAAACTTCTTGAACTGATGGAGATTAGTCGATTTGACGTCCTCAAAATTTCTGACGGGCCTGTCGGTAAAAAAGCAGCTCAATATCGAGCCGACGCGATTGATAACGACAGGAACACCCGCGATTGCGGCCGCCTCTTTCAATCCCTCAGCCAGCATTGCCGATTTGGTTTCAAGTTTGTCGTAGCAATCGCCCTTAGCCAGTATATCGAGCGTCGCGTTGGCGGCTGCGGTAGCAATCGGATTTCCGCTTAGTGTCCCCGCCTGATAAACCGGCCCCGTTGGCGCAAGCATATCTAAAATATCCGCCCGCCCCCCAACCGCCGCTAAGGGCAGACCGCCGCCTATGATTTTGCCAAGACAGGTGAGGTCCGCCTTGACGCCGTAAAGCTCCTGTGCCCCTCCGCGTGCGACCCGGAAACCCGTGATTACCTCGTCGAAAATCAATACCGCCTCTTCGGCGTCGCACAAGGCCCGCAGCATTTCCAGATACCCCTCGGCAGCGGGCACGACCCCCATATTTGCCGCCACCGGCTCAACCAGAACCGCTGCGATTTGTCCCCTGTGAACCAGAAAACAATTCTTGACCGCCTCGACATCGTTATATGGTATGACCACGGTGAGGTTCGCTATGGCAGGGGGGATGCCAGCGCTGGTGGGTGTCGAGTGTTCTGCTGCGCCGGACCCCGCCTCGACTAATAGCGAATCGCTGTGCCCGTGATAGCAGCCCGCCATTTTGATAATCAAATCTTTTCGCTTATAGCCCCTCGCCAGCCGAATTGCCGTCATCACCGCCTCGGTCCCGCTGCTGACCAAACGCAATTTTTCAATCGACCAGAAGGCGTCGCGGATTTTTTGCGCCAATTCGGTTTCCGCCAGCGTGGGCGCACCGTAGCTCGTCCCTTTTCTCGCCGCTTTATTAATGGCCCTTATGACCGCCGGATGAGCATGCCCCAGAATCATCGGCCCCCACGACCCGACGTAGTCAATATAGGCGTTCCCGTCGATATCGTAAATCTTCGCCCCTTTTGCCCTGGCGATGAACAAGGGCTTTAGCCCCACTCCGCCGAACGCCCTGACGGGCGAGTTGACGCCTCCAGGCAGATACCTTCTGGCCTCCGAGAATGCCTCCGCTGACTTCGGATACTCCGGCTTGCCCTTTGGTTTTATCATGCCTGGAATACTAATCCGCCGACCGCGTACCGTCAATCGTTAATCCCGTCTTTCTAACAGTCCTATACCCATTATTTGTAACAGGCCTATACTCATTATTTGCCTTTTGTGTCTCTCTGCTGAATTTGCTGCCGGCGTCAGGGTTTGATTAGGCGTTAAGGTTTGACAATATATCGACGGAGGTGCTATATTTATACCTTGTATTGGTTTTTGCGCCCGTAGCTCAGCTGGATAGAGCAACGGATTTCTAATCCGTAGGTCACAGGTTCGAATCCTGTCGGGCGTATTGCTGTTTTTTGCAGGTGTCTCTGAAACGCTGCCAGTCCGCATTTCCTGGAAAGGAAAGCGGCGTATCGATTGTAACACTGTAGAGATTCTGCGATGTTTGAATTTTATTTAGAGAAAATCAAAGACCTCCGCAAGCTCGCGGCGTTGTTGTCGCTCGATGTGCCGATGCAGGAGGACGTTTCGATTCTTGGGCAAGCCCTTAAAACGGGGGTGCTTACGGCGCCGAATCGAATGGCCGTTAATCCTATGGAAGGCGCGGACGGGGATAGCGAGGGCAATCCAGGCGAATTGACTTTGAGAAGATATAAACGTTTTGCGGCGGGGGGCTGCGGTATTATATGGGCTGAAGCAATCGCTGTAGTCCCGGAAGGGCGGGCAAATCCCCGTCAGTTATGGCTTCACGATGGAAGCAAGGACGCCTTCGCAAATATGGTTGCGGAGATGCGGAAGGCCGCGAAAGATTCGATGGGCAGTCAGCATCGTCCCATTATCGTTGCGCAATTGACGCATTCGGGCCGATATTCAAAACCAGAGGGCGTTTCAAAACCGATTATCCCGCAGAGGGACCCGTATCGCGACGCGATGATTCCGCAGCAAAAGCCGGAGATTGCTGTGGTACACGGGCTGGAAGCCCGTGCCACATTAGCAACCGACGATTATCTCGACGGGCTGGTTGAGGCATACGTAAAAGCCGCGAAGCTGGCGTTCGAGGCTGGTTTTGATGCGGTTGATATCAAGGCGTGCCACGGCTATTTAATCAATGAATTGTTGGCGTGTCATAATAGAGAAGGCAGATACGGCGGGTCATTTGAAAATCGCACACTGCTGCTGCTTGCTATCATTGACGCGATTCATCAAAAACTTGGAAAAGACAAGGCCGTTGTAACGCGGCTGGGTATTTATGACGCGATACCGTATCCTTACGGCTGGGGGGTGGATAAAAACGATTACACAAAACCAGACCTTGCCGAACCCAAAAAGCTGTTTACTTTGCTTAGCCAGCGAAATATCCCCATGATTAACGTTACGATTGGCAACCCGTATTATAATCCGCATTTCAACAGGCCATTTAATGAGCCGATTGCCGGCGGCTACGAGTCGCCTGAAAATCCGCTTGCAGGCGTCGAAAGAATGATTCGATTGACCGGCGAAATGCAAAAGGCTTTTCCCAATATTGTTTTAGTGGGGCCGGGGTATAGCTGGCTGCGGCATTTGCTGCCATACGTTGGAGCGGCGGTTTTGAAAAACGGTATGGCGAGCATAATCGGGGCGGGCAGAATGTCTTTCGCGTATCCCGATTTTGCCAAAGATATACTTACCAATGGTAAACTCGACCCCAATAAGGTTTGTATCGCGTGCAGCGCATGTACCCAGATTATGCGGGACGGGGGAACGACCGGCTGCGTTGTACGCGATAACAAAGTTTATGGCCCGATATATAAGCACGGAAGGATGAGCAACCGTGACAATCTGATGCGGCTGGCGCAGCATTGCCGGAAATGCGAGCAGCCAAGCTGCCGGTGTGCGTGTCCCGCGGGCGTGAATATTCCCAAATTCATCAGCCTGTTCCTCGAAGGCAAAGATAAAGAGGCATACGAGGCAATCCGCAAGAGCAATGTGTTCCCGGAGATATGCGCGTGGCTGTGCCCCGTTGAGGCGCAATGCGAGGGAAGCTGTTTGCAAAAATATATAGGCGACGGCCCGTTGCCAATCGCAGAAATTCAACGATACCTCGCTGAACAGGCCAATAAGAACGGCTGGTCGAAACTGAATATTCCGTCGAAGTTATCCGGCAAACGTGTGGCGATAATCGGCGCTGGACCTGCGGGATTATCTTGTGCGGCCAGACTGCTTGAAGCGGGGCATGAAGTGACAGTATTTGATAAAAACAAATTGCCTGGAGGAATGGTTGAATCGGCAATACCCGCAGACAGAATCGGGGCCGCCCTGACCAGTGAGGTCAAGGCGATATTTGACGGAGTGCCGGCGCAAAGATTTAAAATCGAATCAGGGAAAGAGTTGAACACAGGTTTTACGCTTGAGTCGGTGATGTCCGGCGGATTTGACGCATGTTTCATCGGGCTTGGTTTATCAAAGGTGATAAGCAGTTCTGAAACAAAAGCAGATGGAATCTGGGACGCGATTGAGTTTTTAAACATTGCCAAAAAAGGGAAACTCGACTTAGGCGGCAAACGCGTTGCTGTTATCGGCGGGGGCAATACGGCGATGGATGCGGCGTGTACGGCAAAACGGCTTGGAGCCAGGGACGTGTATGTAATATACCGCCGTTCATTCGGAGAGATGCCTGCATGGCCGGGGGAACTCGAAAGGGCAATGGATGCTGGGATACATTTTCTGATTCTTACCCAGCAGCTTGAATACGAGACACGCGACAGAAAACTTACAGCCATTAAACTCTGTCCGACAGAACTTGGAGAACCCGATAAGAGCGGCCGGCGAAAACCCGTTGCTTTAAAAGACATAACGTATGTGCTGGATTTTGATGCAGTGGTTGAAGCCATCGGTCAGGAGTCGCCTGAAGATATCGGCAAGGCGCTATGCGGTATCGATATGACAGACGGCCTCATAAAGATAAATGAGCATTTCCAGACGAGCAAGCCCAATATATTTGCAGGGGGCGATATTGTACACGGGGCGTCAACGGTTGTCGGCGCGGTTAGCGATGGTATGAAGGCCGCTGAGCAGATAAATCATTTTTTGGAGGGCAAGGCATGAACGCAAAAGAATCACTCCAGGGAAAAGGGCCCGTCGCTATCGTCACCGGGGCAAGCAGGGGGATAGGCAGAGCAATAGCAATCGAGCTTGCGGGAATCGGTTTTAACATAGTTATCAATCATTATGATTTCACAGCGGATGGCAAGCCGGATGAAAAGGTGGCGCAGGAGACATCGTCGGATATTATAGCCAAAGGCGCCCGATATATCGTATTGCGAGGGGATATCAGCAGCGAAGCAGACCGCGCGGCTCTTGTAAAAGCGGTCAAAGACGAATTCGGCAGATGCGATATGCTCGTCAATAACGCGGGCGTTGCGCCCCTGAAACGAGTTGACCTGCTCGAAGCGAGCGAAAAAAGCTTTGACAGGGTGCTGGGCATTAATCTCAAAGGGCCATATTTCCTTACGCAGCTTGTTGCAAAATGGATGATTGAGCAGGGGAAACAATTTCCGGAAAGAAATTACCGCATTGTCAATATCGGCTCAATGTCATCTTATACGAGTTCGCCTGCCCGCGGAGAATATTGTATCAGCAAGGCAGGGGTCAGTATGATGACAATGCTCTATGCCGACCGGCTGGCGGAATTCGGGATAGGCGTATTTGAAATTCGCCCCGGTATTATTGAAACCGATATGACAAGTGTCGTTAAGGAAAAATACGATAAACTTATAGCCGATGGGGTGACGCCGATTAAACGCTGGGGACAGCCCGAGGATGTCGCGAAAGCCGTCAGTGCGATTGCCGAAGGCAAACTCGATTTTTCGACGGGGCAGATTATCAACGTCGATGGCGGTTTCCATTTGAGACGTTTATAGCCACAGAGATTTTAGAAACAAGGATTCGTCGGGAAATTAGTATGGCGTCCCCGGATTTGTACTGCTGAGCAGGGTTATCGCCGGTGCGGCCCGTATCCGTACGGATGCAGTGGCCTGTGCCAATAGCCGGGGTGCCAAACCCAACGGTCCCCGAACCAGAGCCACGCGCCTCCTACCCAGACGTAGTCCGGACCCGGAGCCACGATGACCTGCTCGGCTACCGGTGGCGGCGGCGCAGTCCCTACCACTCCTGCCGCCTGGGCGGACTGAATCTGGGTCGGCGTGTTGATCATGAAATCAATTATTCTTTCGCTGACACCTGAGTTCTTGAGGTCAACAATGTCCGCTGTGCTGAGGTGATAGACCGTGCGAGAGTTGCGAATCTGGCTGATGACGAGATCGTCGCTGACATCCGCCTTCACCAGCGCTTTGACGTCCATTACCGTCAACGGCTGACTCTGTTCAACCCGTTGCAGTGTCTGAGGGGCTTGCGCCCTCAGCTGCTCCTCTTGGGCCTGGTCCATGCCGTGCCCGATGAGGCCGCCAGCCACTGCGCCCACGGCTGCGCCGACCAGTGGGGCATGAGCTGTGCTGCCGACGATAGCGCCAGTTGCCCCGCCGGCCAAAGCTCCGGAGGCCGTGTAATCCGGCCGACCCGACGGAGACATGCAACCTGTGGCCGATATTCCCACGACCGCTACCAACAACAAATAACCGTAGCGTTTCATGGTTCTTTTCTCTTTTAATGGTATAAAGAATTCCCTGGTCTCTTTATTGTGTCCACTCTTGTTCATACATTTCCTTTCGCTGTTGCTTACTGGTTCAGCAACAATTTATTTTTTAACAGCCTCTTTAGAAAACTTCAATTTATAGGCGTAAAGTATATCGATGAGCCGAAACAAGCGAAATAGGCAATATCCCTAAAATTGCTTCGCAATTTACTTATAGTCATCTTAATACCTATGACTTTCCCTCCCAATTCTACCTAAACCGAATCCTTTCCGCCAGTGAAAGGAAAATATGAACATCAAAAAATTTTCTTTGTTTCTTCGTGTCTTCGTGGTAAAAAAATCATATGGACATAAAAACGACCATACAAATTTTACTCAGGGATGGCTTTATTCTCGTTTTCAATGAGGACCGGCTGGATATCGTTAAAACAGCCGGAGCGCTGCTTGAGGCGGGAATAGGCAATATGGAAGTTACCTGCCGAATCAAAAAGCCGCTGGAAAAACTCAAGCGGCTGCGAAAGGAATTGCCCGAATTTGTCGCAGGGGCTGCAAGTTTGATAGATGAACCTGAAATGCTAAAAAACTTCAATCTGACTCATCCCGATAATCCGCTGCCGACGATTGATGAAGTTGTTAAGGCGGGGGCGCGTTATCTTGTCTCGGCGGTCAATTTCAGTAAAGAGACATATAAAAAATACGCGGGCAAACTGCCGATTATTCCGGGCTGCGGCAGCGCAACGGAAATTATACAGCAGTTTTCGCTTGGAGCAAATTTGTGCAAGGTTTTCCCCGCCAAAGAGCTTGGCGGGCCATCCTTTATCAAGGCGGTTGACCCCGCTATCCATAAGTTAATCTCACTTGTCCCTACCGGCGGCACAAATGCCCAGAATATACCGGATTATATCGACGCGGGCGTTCTGGTCTTAGGCGGCTCTTTCAGCGCGATTGAAAAACCCGTGTTTGCGAAGATTGTAGAGCAGCAGGATTATAAGCTCTTGAAAAGCGAATTGAAAAAGACCAAAGAGCTTATTGACAGCAAGCGCAGCCAGAAATGGCCGAAGATTGATTTCGCGAAGGCCTCGACAGACCAAATCAGCAAGGTAACGGGCAGAAACTTCAATATCAGGTAGCTTATGGAATCAGTGAAGATAGGAAAGCAAAAAGTCACCGTCCATAGATACAACACCGTTATCGTCGGCGCGGGGGCGGCGGGGATGAACGCGGCGGTTCATCTTTACGAGTTCTTCACGCAAAAGGGAATTGCGGACGCACAAAACCGTATCGCGGTAGTAACGGCGGGTGTTTCTCTCGGTGCATCGCGAATGAGCGGCTCAGATAAGCAGACCTATTATAAAATGGGCACCAGTCCTGATGTCCCTGACAGTGCCGAGGCGTTTGCCAAAAGCATTACCGCCGCGGGCTGCTGTCACGGTGATTTGGCCCTTGCCGAGGCGATTGGGTCGCTTCGGGAATTTTATCATCTCGTCGAGGCAGGCGTGCCGTTCCCACACGATTCAATGGGCAGTTATATCGGCTATAAGACCGACAATGACCCTTATGAGCGGGCGACATCAGCGGGGCCAAAGACGAGTAAACTGATGTCCGAATGTCTCCAAAGGCAGGTTGGGCGGTATGGCATCAGGATTTACGATAATCAGGAAGTCGCACATCTTGTCACCGCAGGCAAACGTATCATTGGCGTCGTTACAATCGACAAAAAAGCACTGAGTACCAAAAGCTTCGGCATCAACATTTTTCAGTGCGAAAATCTTATCTTGGCTGCGGGCGGGCCGGGCGAATTATACAAAACGAGTGTCTATCCCAAAAATCAATCGGGCATTCACGGCCTTGCTTTTAAGGCGGGATTGGTTGCTGAGAATCTCACCGAATCGCAGTTTGGGCTTGCCAGCACGAAGTTCCGCTGGAATGTATCCGGCTCATATATGCAGGTTATTCCCCGCATTTTCAGTACCGACGCGAATGGCGGCGACGAAAGAGAATTTTTGGCGGATTATTTTCCGTCGATGAGCAAAATGGCCTCGAATATTTTTCTAAAGGGTTATCAGTGGCCGTTTGACCCGCAGAGAATTGAAAACTGCCAATCCTCACTCATCGACATCCTCGTATTCAATGAGACGCAAAATGGCAGACGCGTCTTTATGGACTTCAGAAAAAATCCGATTGGCAATTCGAATATGAAGTCCTTTGCCATTGAAGACCTCGAGGGGGAAGCGTTAACGTATCTGCGGAAAACCGGCGCTATTCAGAATAAACCGATAGAGCGCCTTGCCTGTATGAATCAGCCGGCGATTGATATTTATAAAGAGCATAAAATAGACCTCTGGAAAGAGCCGCTGGAAATTGCCGTCTGTGCTCAGCACAATAACGGAGGATTTGCCGTCAATCACTGGTGGGAATCCGGAATCCGGCGGACATTTGTCGTAGGCGAAATGGCGGGAACCCACAGCGTAAAACGGCCCGGTGGTGCTGCCCTGAATTCCGGCCAGGTCGGCTCGCTGCGCGCCGCTGAGTTCATCGCGAATGTCTATGGTGCGGATATGCCTTCAAAAAATTCAGCGGCGAAAGAGATTAAAGCACAGGTAGAGGGGCTGATTGCCGGATTAGATGGTTTTATGGAGTCAAAGGGCCTTAAGGCCAAAGACGTAATCGACGAGATTCAGTATCGAATGACCGCCTCCGCAGGACACATTCGCGAGATTAATGATGCCCGTAATGCGCTATCACAGGCAGTTGCCCTAGTGAACCGTATAAAGGAGGAAGGTATCGCAATAAGAAGCACAAAGGACATTCCCGCGGCTATCCGCGCTGAGCATCTTGCACTGGCAAGCGTGGCGTATTTGAAAGCGATTGTAACGCTGTTGGAACAGGGCAGTGGTTCTCGCGGGTCGCATTTAGTGCTTTCGCCGGATGGTGTTCATATCGCTGGCACCGAGATTCGGTTCAAGCCGGAAAATATGGAGTTGCGTAATTTAATCCTGCGAATTGAATACGACCCCAAACAAACAGACATGTTCCGCTGCGAAAGTGTCACGCCGAGAACCGTCCCAGCCGAACGCAAGGCATTCGAGCCGGCATGGAAAGATTACAGAGAAGGCAAAATCTATGAGTGACGAGCGCGTATCCCGACACGCGCTTGCGATGACGCTTATGGCGGCGCTGCTCGGCTGGATGTTCGACGGATTCGAGATGGGACTTTTTCCGCTTGTGGCTCGGCCCGCGTTGATGGAGTTGATGGGGCCGCAGGCGAGTAAAACTATCGGCACGTGGTTTTCGGTAATAATCGCGATGTTCCTCGTTGGCGCTGCGTGCGGAGGGCTCTTTTTCGGCTGGCTCGGCGATCGTATCGGAAGGGTGCGTGCGCTTGTCTGGAGCGTGGCAACATACTCTGTATTTTCGGGTTTGTGCGGTTTTGCCACGGCGCCGTGGCATCTGGCGGTTTTGAGATTTATCGCATCGCTCGGTATGGGCGGGGAATGGGCGCTGGGAGTAGCGCTTGTGATGGAGGTGTGGCCTTCGTCGTCGAGGCCGATGCTGGCCGGGCTTATAGGCGTGGCTTCAAACGCGGGATTTCTTCTGATTGCGTTAATAGGGCTGGGCCTCGTAAAAATGATTGGCAGCATCGATTCATTTTTCACGTTTGTTTGTATGCCCGCGGAATGGAAAAATGCCCTGTTATCCAATTCGGCCTGGAGGTTGCTTTTATTTCTCGGGGCGATGCCGGCGATTTTGACTTTTTTTATTCTATTGTTCGTTCCGGAATCGTCTCGCTGGAAACAGGCGAGCGCGCAATCGCCAAGAAACCGCGTTTCGGATATTTTCAAAGGAGGCCTCGCGAAATCAACGATTAAAGGGTCAATTTTGGGGGCGATTATACTTTTGGGGACATGGGGTTCGACGCAGTGGCTGCCGGCCTGGGCGGACAAGTTAAGCGGACAGCTCCCGACAGCCAAATCATGGGCACAAATCTGGTCGGCCATCGGGGCGATTGTCGGGGCTTTTCTTGCGGCATATTTGGCGAAATGGACAAGCAGAAGATTGGCGTATTTCATCCTGTGTATTCTGGCCGCCGGCTCTTGCGCATATCTTTTCAGAACGCCTTTTGCATACGGCAATGCGTTTTTGTTCTGGGTGTTTATTGTCGGAGGGGTGACGGCGAGTTTCTTCGGCTGGCTGCCCTTATATCTGCCTGAGCTTTTCCCGACGCGGATTCGGGCGACCGCGCAGGGTTTTGCTTATAATATCGGGCGGGTGCTTGCGGCGGCAGGAACCTTAGGGGCCGGTTCACTATTGAATTATTTTAATGAGGATTACGCGCGAATGTGCGCTGTTGTGAGTTTGGTTTATATCCTGGGTATCGTGTTTATCTGGTTTTGCCCTGAAACGAAAAACAAACCTTTGCCGGAATAATATTTAAGCCACAGAGTTTTTTAGCCACAGAGGTCACAGAGAGCACAGAGATGTTTTTATTTCTGATTTATGATTTAATAAAAAAACGATAGCTGTCCACATTATTTCCTATCACTTTTTGACCTCTATGATAATTTAACCTCTATTTTACTATTCAATTTATTTGTTCTAACTGTCAGACAAATATCTCGAATGTTCCCGGTTTCAAGGATATAAGGATTGTCTCCAAGTGTTTTTGAGTCTATGACTATTCGATATTCTTTTTGATAGGAAAACTGAATTTGTTTTCTGAAAACTGCATCAATTCCCGAAAAGGTGCCATGAAAAATATTAGGGTCAAAATATTCAACTAATCCCATCCGGTAATATAATTTATTTCTTTGTATCGACGATTTAACATTTTCAATAAAAGTCGATGGATTAGTTAATATCACACAATAATCACCAAGCTCAAGCATTTTGTTATTGAGCAACAAACTATTTCGGTATGCATTTAGATTTCCTTCTGTAATTTGTTCGAATTCATTGCTATATAGGACAGATAGACAAAACACATTTAGGTCATCAAATTTATCGTATCCTACTTTAATTGGCCCATTAATATCTTCTGATGGGATTATATGTTCATTTACCTTAAGATAACTTCCTTTATTGGGTTGATACCATCCACTGACAGCTTCATCCGAATCATTCCGACTATTTATTTCCTTATCTTCTAACTTTTTAAAAAACTTCAGACGATTCATATATAAGCGTCCGTTGAGAAAATCATCTCTATGACTTTCTTCTTTAAAAACCTTGAATAACATATGAATAACCCTACCTATCTTTTCTTTTTTTATTTTGAATTTAGCCAAATTCTACATAAACCAAATCCTTTTTCAACAGCAAAATTCTCTGTGACCTCTGTGCTCTCTGTGGCTATAATAAGTAAAAAACTCTGTGGCTATTAAACGCTGAAAGGAAAATGAAATGAAGTACGGGTTGAATATTCCTGAAAAGGGTGAGCTGGATTTGGTATCGCTAGGGGCGGTGGTACACCGGCTGGACCCGGGTATTGTGCCGTTCAAAAAAGCGACGAATTTCGAAGTGCATGTCAGCGGCGGCGAGTTTAACGTAGCCGCAAACTTATCGGATTGCTTCGGCCTACACACCGGCATAGCGACGGCTATGGTGGATTATCCAATCGGTGATTTAATCGGTCAGCGGGTGCGTGCGATGGGCGTCAGGCCTTTTTATAAGCATTTCAAACATGACGGCGTGCACGGGCCGAATATGGCGACCGTTTACAGCGACCGCGGCTATGGCGTGCGAGCGCCGGTGGTATTCTACAATCGCTGCAACGAGGCGGCGGCACAATTGAAGCCCGGCGATTTCGACTGGAAGTCGATTTTCGCGGGCGGGGTGCGGTGGTTCCACAGCGGCGGTATCTTCGCTGCGCTTTCGCCGACAACGGCGGAGGTGATTATCGAAGGTATGCAGGCCGCAAAAAAGTGCGGTGCTATCGTATCGTTCGACCTCAACTACCGAGCCAAACTCTGGAATATTGTCGGCGGGCACGAGCGGGCGGTTGGGGTTTTAGACCGGATTGTGAAAAACGTCGATGTGCTTGTCGGAAATGAAGAGGATTTGCAACTGGGCCTGGGGATAGCGGGGCCGGAAGTGGCCGCGAAGTCCAAGCTGGATTCGAGCGTTTTCATCGGGATGATAGACAAGGTTGTCAAGAAGCACCCGCAGATTAAAATCGTGGCGACAACGCTGCGTGAAGTGCATTCGACCAATCATCATAGCTGGAGCGCGGTGGCATGGGTCGACGGTACGCCTTATATGGCGCCGACGTGCGAGCTTGATGTAGTTGACCGTGTCGGCGGCGGAGACGGCTATGCGGCCGGTTTCTTCTACGGACTTCTCACCGGCCAGTCGCCTTCGGATGCGGTGAAGCTCGGATGGGCGCACGGCGCACTTTTGACAACCACGCCGGGCGATACGACGATGGTGACGGCAGAGCAGGTAAAGGCATTTGCCGGAGGCGGTTCAGCACGAATACAAAGATAACCATAAAAAAAGTAAAGAGTAAAAAGTAAAAGGCAAAAAGCAAACTTTGTGTCTTTGTGGTGAAAATGAATTTAAGCATCAAGGATTTTGGGGCCGTCGGCGACGGCGTCGCCGATAATACGAGAGCGTTTACAAAAGCCATCGAACAATGCAGTAAAAATAAGGGCGGCTCGATTGTTGTTAGTGAGGGGACATATCTGACCGGGCCGATTCATTTGAAGAGCGAAGTGAACCTGCATCTTGAGCAGGGGGCTGTAATTGTCTTCAATGATAATTTTGAGGATTGGCCTGCGATTAAGTCGAGGTGGGAAGGCGTGGAATGCTACGGCTACTCACCCTGCATTTATGGCGAGAATCTGAACAATGTTTCAATCACGGGGGCAGGAACAATCGACGGCAGGGGACAGGCGTGGTGGAAGGAATTTAAGCGGCGCAAGACGAGCAAGCAAACACAGCCCGAATCCAGCCGCGATAAGGAATTCGCAAAGCTTAATAAGGATACGGATTTGTCCGACTGCGGCGGGGGAGGCATAAGTTCGTTCTTCTTTCGCCCGCCGTTATTGCAGTTTAATAATTGTTCGAATGTGCTGCTTGAGGGTATTACGACCCGCAACTCTCCTTTCTGGAACACGCATCTTGTTTACTGCAAAAATGTAAAGGTGAAAAACGCGACGTTTCAAAATCCCTCTGACGGAATTAACGGCGACGGCCTTGATATCGATTCCTGTGACGGCGTCGAGGTGCTCGATTGCACCTTCGATGTGAACGACGATTGCCTTTGTATCAAGTCGGGTATAGGCAGGGACGGTATGCGGGTCAACCGCCCCTGCCAAAATGTCCTTGTCAAGAATTGTAAAATGCTGCGAGGCCACGGCTGTGTTGTCATGGGTTCTGAGACGGCAGGCGGCATTCGAAATATTGAAATCAGCGATTGTGTTTTCAACGGCAACGACCGGGGGCTGCGAATAAAATCCCGTCGGGGAAGGGCGGGCACAGTAGAAAATATCACGCTGAATAATATCACGATGAAGGGCGTGGGATGTCCGGTAGTAATGCATTTATATTACGAATGCGGCGCCAAGGCCGAAGAAATCGCGGCAATTTACGACCGCAATCCGAGGCCTGTCACTGAAACAACGCCCTGCATTCGAAACATAAAAATAACAAACTTGACGGCCGACAATGCGCGAGTAGCGGCGGCCTTTTTGTTAGGCCTGCCTGAAAGACCCATTGAAAATATTTTGTTTGAAAACGTCAAAATAACTCTTGATAAGAACGGCAAGCCGGGACGGCCCGCTATGGCCTTCGGCGTTAAAGAAATGCAGGGGCAGGGTATCATCGCCGAGTTCGTGAAAGATTTTATCCAGAGGAATGTGAGCGTAAGATGAGAATAAAGAAATTTATTTTAGCAGCGTTATGTGTCATTCTATTAAGCGGATGCTTCAGCCAGACGAATTCCGGCTGGGGACAAGCCGACAATATTTTAAGCGGTATTAAGACCCCGCAATTCGCGGCCAGGGATTTTACAATCAGCGATTACGGCGCGGTGGGGGACGGGAAGGCCAATTGCACCCAGGCGATTAACAAGGCGATATCTGCCGCTAATAAAGCCGGCGGGGGACGCGTAGTAGTTGGGCCCGGGACGTATCTAACCGGCGCGATATATCTGAAAAGCAATGTAAACTTATACGTTTCACGGGACGCGGTTGTTAAATTTTCAACTGACCCCAATCAATATCTTCCGGCGGTGTTTACGCGGTGGGAAGGCGTCGAGTGTATGAATTACTCGCCATTAATATATGCTTATGGAGAGAAAAATATCGCAATAACAGGTGAAGGGACGTTAGACGGGCAGGGCAGTGAAGACAACTGGTGGAAATGGAGGAGAGGTCTCCAGAGCAAGGACCGGCAGGAATTGTTTGCGCAGGGACGGGACGGCGTATCGGTTGAACAGAGACGATACGGCGGCGGATATTTGCGGCCCACTATGATTGAACCCTGCAAATGTGAAAACGTTTTGATAGAAGGTGTGACAATTTTTCGGGGCCCATTCTGGCATATTCATCCTCTCCTGTCACAAAATATTACGGTCAGAAACGTCCGTGTTGATGGTATGGGACCGAACAATGACGGCTGCGACCCCGAATCGTGCAAAGATGTGCTTATCGAGGGTTGTTTCTTCAACACGGGGGATGACTGTATCGCGATAAAATCAGGCAGAAATAACGATGCCAGACGAGTAAATGTGCCGAGCGAGAATATCATTATACGCAATTGCATTATGAAAGCAGGCCACGCAGGAGTAGCCGTTGGCAGTGAAATAACGGGCGGAGCGAGAAATATTTATGTTGAGAAATGTACGATGGATGACCCGAACTTAGACAGAGGATTTAGACTAAAGACAAACACCGTACGAGGCGGTTTTATTGAAAATGTTTATATAAAGAATATTACAATCGGCCAGGTTAAACAGGCAGTATTGGCGATTGATTTCAACTATCCTGATATTGAAAAGGGCGAATATAAGCCGGTTGTTAGAAATATCAATTTGGAGAATGTTACAAGCAGGAAAAGCAAAAACGCGTTGTTTTTACAAGGTTTCGAAGATGCGCCGATAACCGATGTGACTTTGAAGGATTGCACGCTTGATAATGTCAAAGAAACCGATGTTATCAGCAATGTAAAAAATCTAGTTATGAAAAATGTGAAGATTAACGGCAAACTCACATCTATAGACAACACAGATGCCGACTAAACTAAGATTATAAATGATTAGGTGAATTAAAAGTCTGTTTATTCGATTCGGAACCAGTCGAAGTCGGCGTACCCGCCGGCTTTTGCATTCATCGGGGACACGCAGAAAAATCCCACTTTGGCACCAATCCATTTGCCGGGTTTGGCCTTAAATTCATTTCCAACAGGCACAAACCGATTTCCATCAATGCTATAACTGAACTGGCATCGCGCATCGGGGGACGAAACCTTCACCCGCAGGGAAACGGCATCCGTTTGCACAGACTGTTTTTCGACCACTTGTTCTTTGCCATTTTGCAGGGCGTTCATACAAACCACCTGGACTACCGAAACCTGCTGATTTTTTTCCGTGATAAAGACAGATGCATAATCGCTGCCCATAATTACCAGCCCTGCTCTTTCACCGTCCCCATTTGCGGTCAATTTTATTTTAGTCGTCGCTGTAAAATCCGGGGCGGGAAATTTTTGCAGCAATACATTGGGGACATCTGCAAGATTGTTTTGCTGGTCGGGCGAGTTAATCGCGAACAGGCGCAGAAACCCTGTTTGCCTCATTAACGCATACCAGGTCTGTTGCGGATTGGCCTGCCATTGCCACTGCAAGCCGAGCGAGTCGGCATCAAATTCATCGCTTTCGGCGGGAGTCGTAATCGGACAAACGCCGTTGGCCCGCGGCTTTGAAAATCTCAGAACCGGCTGCCCCTTTCCGTCTTTGTCCTCGTCAGTACCCATGACCGGCCAATCGTTAATCCATTCTACGGGCTGCAGATGAGTCACTCGACCATAGGCCCCGATATCCTGAAAATGAATAAACCAGGATTGCCCCTCGGGCGTTTCAACCCACCCACCCTGATGCGGGCCATTGACGGTGGTTGTGCCCTGGTCCATTACTACTTTCGCCTCATAGGGGCCGTAAATATTTTTTGAACGAAGAACCAATTGCCAGCCTTCTTTCACCCCGCCGGCCGGGGCAAAAATATAGTAGAAGCCATCGCGTTTATAAAATTTGGGTCCTTCTACTGTCGGATGATGTTCGCGGCCGTCGAAGACGTGCACACCTTGGGGGCTTGCTATGGTTCCTTCGGGATTCATTTTACGAACTGTTAACAAACTGTTGATGCCGGCACGGCTGCGGGCCCAGGCATGAACAAGATAAGCATTTCCATCATCGTCCCAAAGAGGACAAACGTCTATCAATCCCTTTCCCGGCAATACCAACAACGGATTTTCCCATGTCCCGCCCGGAGTCCGTGACTTGACCATAAAGATACCGATATCGGGGTCTCCCCAGTAAATATAGAAATAATTATTATGATAGCGAATGCTTGGAGCCCAGACGCCTTTTCCGTGCTGTGGTTTGCTGAAGCTTTCGTCCGGGTACTTTTGAAGAGCATGGCCGATGATTGTCCAGTTCACTAAGTCCTTCGAGTGCAGAATCGGCAGACCGGGGATGCAGGAAAAACTGGAGGCGGTCATATAATAGTCATCCCCGACACGAATGATGTCCGGGTCGGAATAATCCGCGTAAAGGACGGGATTTTTATACGTGCCATCGTTGTTGTCTGCTACCCAGACCCTGGATACGTAAGGAATGTTTTTATGCGGATTTGAGCAGCCGCCTGCAAAGAAGAGTGTACCCATCACGGCGATTAAAAATTTTATCTGATGGTTCATCAGTAAAGCCTGCTATACGACTATAAGCTTAAATTAGTGAGCAATCATTTTGATTAGCAGCCAGAACGCCCCTAATATGCCGATGGTAAGTGCGGAGCTGGCGAGGACACCCCAGGTATCTTCCTTGTCCCATTTGCAGAATTCCCAGTTGGAATGCCTGAAGAGTTTCAAATGGTCGAAACGGGTCGGGTTGTCGTAGCTTTTTTGCAGTTCGGCCTTGTCAAGCTCGCGGTCGGCGATGACTTTTGTTTTCATTTTGACGTAGAAACGGGCGATGTTTTCTTCGAGTCCTTTATCCCTGGTAATCAGGCTTACGGGGATAAGTATAACGAAGGGCAAAAGTGAAGCTATAAGATATCGCAGAGTCATAAGCGTGGACGGTTTCATATTATGCAGGTCCAATCCTACCATTCTGCCGACAACAAGCTCGGTTTTCAATCTGCCCAAACCGGTCATAGATGAATTGGCGTCCTGGGGATTGCTCCTTGCCACTGAATCGTAATAGATGCTTGCGGGAGGAATTACGAATTCTTTATTTATTTTTTGTCCGACAGCCGAAGCAAGTCCTTTATCGACGTCCTGCTGTTCGGCCGATGTGCGGCGTATAACTGTTTGTTCGGCGGTTTGCTGGGTGAGCCATTTTGAATGCTGGACCGAACCGAAGAGAGGCAGTATTTCGGGCAGAACCGCGAACAGCAATGTGCAGATTATTACCTGTATATAGACGGCCTTTAGTGTCAGGCGCTTCCAGAACAGCAGGAGCATTACCGGCGCGCCGAATATAATATTCAGTAAGGGCTGCATCTTAATTATATCGATCAGACTTTTGTAATGTACCGCTATGTAAATAGCGAGCAGAAGAACGCCGGCAATAGCGATTCGCGACACGTTAATGTAATGACGTTCGCTTTTGTTTTGGACGAAGGGTTTATATAAATTTCGAACGAACAGCGCCGAGAGGTAAACGCAGTTGCAGGCCAGAGCGGCCATATTGGCGGCCAGTATGCCCGCAATCATAATGCCTCGCAATCCGACCCCGAGCAGATTATTGCTCATCACGCCCCAGGCGGTATCGGGGTCGGAGATGGAGCTCTGGTAGAGTGCATAAGCAAGTAGCCCGCACATCGCCCACATAATAGTGAGAACTCTTTTTGTATAGTTGCCGCCCAGGCCGCCGACTCTTGCCGTGATTTCATCTTTAGCTGAGCCGTTGTGGGCCATATTTCCCTGATGGCCAGTGATGCCGATGATATAATTGGCCAGCAGAAACGCGGCGATTGAACCGAGGGAGAATTCATCCAGACCGGAGCCGAACAAGGACAACATATGCTCAGGCACTTTTGCGGCAAATATATTCCAGCCCCCCAGTTTGACAAGCGCAAGCGGTATCATCATTATTGAAAATGCGAATATTAAAAGTCCCTGAATTACATTGTTCCAGACCGTTGCTTTAAGCCCTCCCATTATTACATACGCGCCTACGAAAAATGTATAGATTGCATAAAACCAGTACATAGGGGTGTAAGATATAGAAGCTTTGATTTGCTCTTTTATGTACATACTGTCGAGAGCTTTGTATCTTTCGAGCTTTTCGAGGGGGAGCTGTTTTACTTTGTAGAGTTTATTGAGCTGGTCATATTCTTTGAACAATTCCATTTGCTGTATTTCGGCAGGGGAGCATTTTTCGACGGGTTTGACTGTCATTGCCTCGAAAGTGCGAAATGTGATTTTGTAGCTCATTCCGGCGAGAATTACGGTGAGCCAGATTCCAACGCAGGCATAAAAAACGGAGAGGAATTTGCTTTTGAAGCGTTCATCGAAAAGTTCGGCCATTGTAATCAGCCGGACACGCCTGAACCAGCCGGCAATGAACCAGTAGTAGGGGCCTGAAAAGATTGGAGCCAGCAGAAGCCATACGCCGGCGAGTCCTTTGCTGAATGCGAAACTGGCGGTACTTACAGCGTTGCTGGCGTCAATTATAGTGGCCATGTTCATAAAGTACTGGAGAAGTTTGCCTACCGAGCGGCCAGCCATAAAGAAGTCTTCCTGGCTGCGCACTTTGCCCACGGTCCTTTTGCCGACGTAGGTGATAGCCACCAGATAAGCTACGATTAATAAAACATCTATGGGGTGAAAACCTAAAATATACATGCCGTTAGTCCTCTCACTTATGGCTACAGGGCTGACTGCGTTTTTCCTGGGGGCATCTCAGGGTGACATCAGCTCATATCTATGGTTTAGCTGTCTCGTTTGAGTCCGCAACGGGTTCGTTGCGGAAGTACGGCTTTAATTCCGGTTCAACATGGGCCAGCTCCTCAACAACAAGACGGGCAAACATCACGCTGCCTTTGGCGTTGAGATGTGTATTGTCAAACTCGTTATTGTCTTTGATTGGGCTGAATTCATGGCACTTTTCTTTGCCCAGTTGTTCGCACAGTTTTTTGCTGCTGGCGTGAAGGTCAACAATAGGCACGTTCTTTTCCTTTGCGATCGCCTTGACCGCTTCGACGTAGGGAATCAAACTGGAGTTAATTTTTCCATTGCCTGACTTGTCCCACTGGCGGCGCACCATCGAGGTTACGAGTATCGGCTTTGCGCCGATTGCGCGTGTATCATCTATGTATTTCGACATAAATTCTCGATAGGTGGTATTGGGGTCTGTGGTGCGCTCACCTTTGTTAGGTTCATCGTTGTGGCCGAACTGGATTAAATAATAATCGCCTTTGAGAGCCAACGCCTTGGTCCAGAGTCCCTCGTTAATAAAGCTTTTAGAGCTGCGGCCGCCTCTGGCCGTATTTATGCACTCTGCACGGTCGGTAAGAAAACTCTTGAAACCGAGTCCCCAGCCCTGCTTGTCTGTCACTGTCGAATCGCCCACAAGAACGAGCCGCACCTTGCGGATTGCTACGTTGGGGTCCTGCACGTTCCCGGCCCCCTCGGTATTGCCTGCGGCAAATCCGATTAAAGTAAATATACAAACCGTTAAAGCTAACTCTGTAAACTTTCTGCAGGGCATAAAAAAATTCCTTTGTTGTTAAGAAAATAATCCCTCAATGCGCAGAACCAGCAGGAACTTTGGCTGCTGAGTTCGCATCCGCTGCCGGTTCAAAGCGGAAACACGGCTTTAGTTCAGGCAAGGCCTTGACAAGCTCTTCAGCAATAATTTTGCCAAAAAATGCGGTTCCTTTGTCATTTAGATGAGTGTTATCCATTGAGCCGTCGTCTTTAAGGGCGGCCAGTTCATTAGCCTTATCTTTACCGAGCTGCTCGTATAATCCTTTGCTGCGGGCGTGAAGGTCAATCAATGTTACATTCTTTTCCTTGGCAAGCTGCCTGGCCGCTTCTGCGTAGGGAGTCAAGACAGATTTTATTTTGTTGCTGTCTGCTGTGTCCCACTGACGGCGCACCAGCGAAGTTACCAGAATCGGTTTAGCGCCGATTGCTCGTGTTTCATCAATATATTTGGACATAAATTCACGATAAGTGGTATTTGGGTCTGTCTTGCTATCGTCTTTGGCAGATTCATCGTTGTGGCCGAACTGAATCAAATAATAATCGCCTTTCAGCGCCAGGGCCTTGGTCAAACGTCCTTCGTCTATGAATTTTTTGGAACTGCGCCCGCCGATGGCCATATTATTACACGTCGCTCGGTCGGTGAGAAAACTTTTGAAACCAGGCCCCCAGCCCTGCTTGTCTTTGGCTGTCGTATCACCAATAATAACAAACTTAACTATTTTGCCGCTCGGTAATTCCGGGGAGGCTTGCGTATTTGAATCTTTAGTTTCGGCAGCGTAAGTGTTTATTGACATGAATCCGATTAAAGTCAAAATACAAATTGTTAAAGCTAACCCTGCAATCTTTCTGGTATTCATAATAATTTCCTAATTCATAATAAAAACCATAATGTTAAAAGCCCGAGTTATTCTGAAGCAGTTTTTGGCGACGGGTTACAATTTTTGAAAGTAAGGCCGGAGGTCGAATTCGCGTCGATTGTCCATGCCGGTTTGCTGTTTGTAATATTGACAGCATCAAAAGAGCTGTTCGTGCAGTATTTGATAGTTGCGCCGCCTGCCGCGGCTCCATCTATGGAAATGCCACTCAGGGACAGATTGGTATGCGGCGTGCCGGCTAATCCGCTGACATAAATTCCATTCTTTTTAAGATTAGTGCAGGTAATGTTCTTAACCGTTATGTCCTTAAACTGACCCGGGCCGCCTGAGGGATAATCGCAGCCGTAAGAGCTGTCAAAAAATATCGCGGAGTGTTTGGCAATGTTTTTGATAAAAATGTCCCTGCAGAGGACGTTTCTGGCTCCGCCGCCCTGTTTGGTTCCGGTTTTGAACCTAAGGCCGATATCCGTTCCGTCGAAAAGGCAGTCCTCTACAAGGACATTTTGAATCCATGCCGCTGTAAAACTGCCAAAGACCACGCCGCCGTGACCTCGTTTGGCTATACAGTTGAAAACCCTGATATTGTTGTCGGGGTAATTTTCCTTTACACCATCAGCGCCGACACCCGCATTAAAATTAATACAGTCATCGCCGGCGTCGAAACTTGAATTGAAAATATATGCCGTGTCACTTGTAGCAAGGTCAATGCCGTCGGCGTTATGGATATCGTAAGTGTCGACTTTAATACCATTTACAGTAATATTTTTGGAATAGCTAATGAATATGGTATGCATCGCGGGATTTACAAGCGTCAGGTCTCCGAGATATAAGCCGTCCACACCTTTTGCGGTAATCATATCACATCTGGCGGTATCGCCTTTGGCTTTTTCCTGATTGTCGCCAAGAATCGTATTTTTGTGTCCGATTATTGAGCCGACGGTATCAGAGCCGCCGTTTACGGCGCCTGAACCGCATATTCGCACATTTTTAATGCTTCCATAAGTTTCGGTATAAGCGTTTATCAGGCCCATGTAGTTATTGCCGGATGCATAGTAGGGGAATCGTTTGCTTGTCAGAGGATAATCGGCAACATTATCGCTGCCTCGCAAGGTACCGTCGATTTGGAGTGTCATATCGCTTTTCAAGAAAAGGGCGCCGCTGACGAATGTGCCTGAAGGGATTAAAACTTTACCGCCGGGCGAACACTCATTAATAGCTTTTTGTATTGCTGCGGTATTTAAGGTATTGCCGTCGCCGACCGCGCCGTATGCCGTAACGTTAAATACCTTCATTGCAGGAGCTGTTGACTGTATGATTTTATTACTGGGTGCTGATTCTGTTCCGGAGGCATCTACGGCCTTTACTATAAGCGAATACGGGGAATCCGGCTCTAATCCTGTAATGTTGTAAAAAAGATTTTTAGTGTTTCCGGCCAGAGACCCGTTTTGATAAACGTTATAACTGATAACATTGGAATAATCGGACGGTTTGCTCCAAATCACGGTGATGCTCGAATCATCGTAAGCCATCGGGGGGACCATCAATTTTTGAGGGGATGCGACTGATACTATTTTACCTGCTATTAAACCGGGGGCAGTTGAATCTCCGGGCTGAGAGGTGCAGCCAGACCATATTAGCAGGGTTATGATTAGAACAAGGTTTTTTCGCATATTGGACACTCCAAAGATTTTATCAAAAAATACGGCCTTTAGGAACGCTTATTCTAATATGCTGCCAAGCTTCTAAGGTAGTCTTTTTGCGCAAAAAAAAGGATAATATCGCGCAAATATTATTATCCGGCCGAAATTTTGCCTTGATTTGTGGTATAATGATGTGGGCACATGTGTTTTGATAAGGGGTCGGTATGAAAAGGTCATTTTGGCGGCGAGTGTTGCCTCTGATAATGTGGATACTGTTTGCGGCTTGTCCCGCGTATTGCAGCACTTATTATCTTGCCCCGGATGGAAATGATATTACCGGCGACGGTTCGATAGGCACTCCCTGGTTTACAATTACGAAAGCTGTAACAGCGATGGTAGCCGGAGATACAACCTATCTTCGCGGAGGAAGATATCTTTATACTTCCAGGGTTTCAATATCGAAAGCCGGCTCAAGCAGCTCAAAATTTTATTTATTTGCGTATCCTGGCGATTCACGGCCAATCCTTGATTTTTCAGCGCTGGCGTATGATAGCTCAAACAGGGGAATAACCTTGAGCGGCAGCTACTGGTATATGAAAGGTTTTGATGTTTACAAAGCCGGCGACAATGGAATGATTATTCAAGGCACATATAACATCGTTGAATTTTGTTCTTTCTATGAGAATTGTGACAGTGGTTTGCAAGTATCCAATGGAGCAGCATACAATCAAATTATAAATTGTGATTCATATTATAATTATGATTATCTTTCATCTCCGCCGGGCGGTAATGCCGATGGTTTTTCGCCAAAACTTACTCTCGGCACTGGCAATTATTTTTATGGATGCAGGTCATGGCAGAATTCAGATGACGGATATGATTGCTATCTGAACGCACCGACTGATAATGTAACTACTACTTTTGACCATTGCTGGGCTTTTAAGGCCGGTTATCTAAAAGATGGAACTGTCAGTCAGGGTAATGGTAATGGATTCAAGATGGGTTCTTCGACCAATCATCATAATGTGATTCTGAAGAACTGCCTTTCATTCAATAATCAGAAGGAAGGATTTGACCAGAATCACAATAAAGGTTCGATGACTCTCTACAATTGTACAGCATTTTATAATGGTAATGGTTCTTCAACAAATAATTTTGAAATTTCAGAAGCGCTGTCGAGCGGCTATACGGCAACAGTTACCAATTGCGTTAGTTTATCAGGCGCGATTCACTGTGCTTATGCAACGCAAACCACAGATAGCTGGATGAGCCCGTTTGTTACTACCAGCGCAGATTTTGTAAGTATCGACCCTTGCTCGGCTTATGGCGCAAGGAAAGCCGACGGCAGTTTGCCGGACATTAATTTTATGCACCTTGCCGCCGGAAGCGACCTCATTAATGGCGGAACTTATGTCGGATTGTGGTATCACGGCAGCGCACCTGACCTCGGATACTTCGAGTATGGCGGCTGTACAGAGCCTAACGCCTCAGACCTTAACGGCGACTGCGAAGTGGATTTCTTGGATTATGCTTTATTGACTTACGGGTGGGCAGGCGACCTGACGGACATTTCTGACTTCGCGGCAGAATGGCTGAACTGCATTAGAGACCCACAGAGTGAGTGCTGGCAGCCATAAAAGGTCTTTGCACTAAATGCACTTTTTCTTTGCGCGATATTGACTTGCTTTTTTCAGCTTGCTTTTAAGAATATAAAAGCGGGACAATTCTATTTTGGAAACGATGGAGCAGGGTTATGTGCAAGAAATCGATAAGCAGCTATATTTTGTTTGTTGCTTTCTTTTCCGCATCAGCATTTCTGTCAGGCACAGGCGTCAAAGCCGCGGATATGGTAGTAACCAGCATTTTCCCCGCAAATAACGCGGTTGAGGTATGCGCAGATACAAAACTGTGGATAACCTTCGGCACGGCGCCGATAGTGGCAGCCGATGGCAATCTGCAGATATGCAGGGTGTCAGATGATAATATGGTCTATCAGCTTCACCTGCAGACCCTGCCCCACGATTCTTATGGGCATACGTCAAGCGGCTGGCCGTATCAGATTACTCTAAACGGATTAACAGTGAACTACGAGCCTTTTGCCGTAAGCGGCAATACAGTAGAGATATACCCATCGACACGTCTGGATTATAACACGCCATATTATGTAAAAATGACGGCAGGTTTCTGCACGGACGCCAACGGCAATACTTCGCCTGAAATAAATGACAACACGACCTGGTGGTTTACGACCAGGGCATCTGCGCCAACGGCGGACCACGATTATGTAGTGGCACTTGACGGAAGCGGAGATTTCTGCACGTTGCAGGGCGCCGTCGATGCAGTAGTCAACAGCGACCCCTGCCGGACACTTGTAAAAGTTAAGAAAGGCACTTATAGGGAAATAATCAATATACCCAGCGGCAAGGCCAATATGACGTGGCTTGGCGAGGATACGAATACGACAATTATAGCAGGATATAACCGTGACGCGTTCAACAGCGGCACCGCTAACCGAGTGATGGTAAAAAATTACGGCAGCGCGTTCAGGATGTACAATATGACGTTCCAAAACACTGCGCCGGACAATTCAGGCCAGGCGGAAACATTGAGAAATGACGCATTGCGGTGCCTTGCGAAGAACTGCAAATACAAAAGCTATCAGGATACGCTGCTCCTTAACAACGGCCAGACGTATTTCAATAATTGTTACATCGAAGGGGACACGGATTATATCTGGGGAGGAGGGACAGCTTACTTCGACAAATGTGAGATGCACTGTCTGAGCACGCAATCATACGTAACACAGCCAAGGGCTGCACAGGGTGTCAACGGCCTTTTCTTAGTGGACTGCAATTTGACCTCGCCGCCGGGGCTTACGGGCTGCTATCTGGGACGAACGAACAACAATAGCTATCCCTATGGTCAGAGCGTGTACATAAACTGCACGATGCCAAGCACGCTGATTTTGCCAGTGGGATGGAAAATTGCAGACGGCACAGACACAAGCAACTTGAGATGGTGGGAGTATAAATCTGTTGACCCGTGCGGCAATTTGATTAGCGTAAGAGTCCGAGTCCCATATTCAAAACAGCTCGATGACGCCAATGGATTGTACTGGAGGGATGTAAACAATGTCTTTGCCCAGAATCCATGGAATCCCCAAACCCTTGGCGAGCTGCCCACTGCTTCCTGGCAGCCCTACCCGGCAGACGGGGCAGCGGGAGTTGACCCCTGTGGTGTAACGCTCACTTGGGCGGCCGGCGCGGAAGCCGTATCACATATTGTATATTTCGGGACAGCCAATCCTCCGGAGGAGCCGGTCAGCGAACAAACGGGGACGTCGTTTGCAACCGGCGCAATGTCCCCGGATACAACTTATTACTGGGCGGTCGATGAAAATAATCCGTCAGGACAGACAGCCGGCACAGTGTGGAGCTTTACGACATCATATATGTGTAGCAGCTCAATCGTCTCTGACCTCAATAATGACTGCGAGGTAGATTTCTTCGACTATGCCCGGCTGGCTGAGGCATGGGGAAGTGATCCGCCTGCGGTCGACCTGAACGGCGACGGCTATCTGGATTTTATGGACATAGCTCAGTTCGCAATAGACTGGCTGAAGTGCAATCGAGACCCTGCGAGCACGTGCTGGCAATAAAAGCGTTGTCGTCTAATGAGCATTGCTTTGAGATTAAAATCTTGAAAGTTTTGCTGTAATGCTTATTTTGAATAGATGGACGCAAGCTCAAACAGACGGTCTTTATTAATTTGCCTGATATTAGGACTAACTACTTTTGCCGTTTTTTATCAGGTACACAGTTTCAAGTTTATTACCTATGATGACCCCTATTACGTCTATAAAAACCCGGATATACAATCTGGCATCACGCTTGAATCAATCAAATGGGCTTTTACTACCGATTGTACGGCCAACTGGCATCCATTAACGTGGCTGTCGTATATGCTGGACTGGCAGCTTTTTGGTTCTAATGCTGCCGGTTACCACGTTGTTAACCTGATTTTTCACATTATAAACACGATGCTTGTTTTTATTGTCCTTGGGCAGATGACACGTTCGATTTGGCCGAGCGCTTTTGTGGCGGCTTTATTTGCTCTTCATCCGCTCCACGTCGAATCCGTCGCGTGGGTTTCTGAACACAAAGATGCGCTGAGCACTTTTTTCTGGCTGCTGACAATGTGGGCATATTCGCGTTATGTGAATAAGCCGGGCATCAGTCGATATTTGTGGACAGTTTTATTCCTCGCTCTCGGTTTAATGGCAAAACCCATGCTGGTTACACTGCCTTTTATACTTCTGCTTTTGGATTATTGGCCGCTTGAGCGTTTCAGGCATCACACGCTTATCTATTTGATTGGAGAAAAAATTCCTTTCTTTGTTCTTTCGGCGGCTTCAAGTGTTGTTACATTCCTTATACAACGAAGCAGCATGGCGGTAGTATCGCTTAATCTGCTTCCTTTAAAATTTCGCATTCTCAATGCTGCTGTTTCTTACATAGAATATATGGAAAAAATGTTTTGGCCTGGTCGCTTGGCCGTATTCTATCCGCACCCCGGCCGAAATGTATCGATTCCGTTTGCCATAATATCAGCCGGCCTCCTGCTGGCCGCAACCGTTCTCGTGATTCGATTTGGAAAAAATCGTCGATACCTGATGACAGGATGGTTCTGGTATATTGGAACGCTCGTGCCCGTCATCGGCATTATTCAGGTCGGCATCCAGGGTATGGCAGACCGCTATAGTTATGTTACGCTTACGGGTTTATTTATTATCATTGCCTGGGGAATGCCGGACCTGCTGACAAAATGGCGATATAAAAAAAACGCACTTGCTTCATTGGCACTGCTGGTTATTTCAGCCATGTCGATATGCACTTATAATCAGCTTCGCTACTGGCGAAATACCCTGACTTTGTTTCAGCACGCCATTGATGTGACAGAGGATAATTATATGGCGATGAATGAATTGGCCTGGTATTTAGCAGTTGAGCCGAAAATCACCGCGTACAATCCCGGCAGAGCAATACGGCTTGCCGAGGATGCCTGTAAGATTACCCATTACAGTGACCCTGGATATTTGGATACCATGGCTGTTGCTTATGCTGCGGCAGGCAATTTCGGTAAAGCCATAGAAATGACTGAAATAGCTCTTAAATTATGTCAATCTTCCGACCAGGAAACGCTTAAAAAGGAACTTGAAAGTCGACTGGCTCTGTATAAAGCGGGCAAACCTTATATCGAGAATGAGCAATAAACTGGCTAAATACGGCAGTTTTTGGATTTGTCTGGCATTGACGCTTGCCACCGCAGCGGTCTATTTTCAGGTTCGCAGCTATGATTTTGTTAATTATGACGATGGGGAATATGTATATGAAAATCCAAATATTCAAAGAGGTTTCACTTGTGATGCTGTCAAGTGGGCGGTTACCACTGTTTGTGCCGCGAATTGGCATCCCTTAACCTGGATTTCACATATTCTTGATTGGCAATTATACGGCTCTAACGCGGGAGGCCATCATATCACTAATCTTATCTTTCACATTGCAAATACTTTGTTGCTTTTCCTCGTTCTGAAACGAATGACAAGTGCGACTTGGCCAAGCGCATTTGTGGCGGCTTTATTTGCACTTCATCCGCTTCACGTCGAATCTGTCGCGTGGGTTTCGGAACGCAAGGATGTTTTAAGCACCTTTTTCTGGATGTTGACGATGTGGGCGTATCTGCAATATATTAAACATCCGGGCAAAGCTCGCTATATTCTGACATTGCTGATGTTTTCTCTGGGACTGTTGTCCAAGCCTATGCTGGTTACTCTGCCTTTTGTATTGCTGCTGTTAGATTATTGGCCGCTTGAACGTTTTGGTAAACTGAGATTCTATCATTTGATTTTAGAAAAAATCCCCTTTGTTTTTCTGACGGCAATCTCGAGTATTGTTACTTTCCTTGTTCAGCGGAGCGGGGGAGCAGTGTCTCAGATCGCCAACCTTGGTTTAACAACGCGCATCAGCAATGCTTTCATCTCTTATGTGAAATATATTGAAAAGATGTTTTGGCCCGCCGGATTAGCTTATTTTTATCCACACCCCGGCCGAAATATTTCGATATTGTATGCGGTTGTTTCAGCATTTTTTCTGCTTGCCGTAACTTTTTTCATTCTTAGGTTTTCTTCAAAACATCGGTATCTTTTAACGGGCTGGTTTTGGTATCTTGGAACGCTTGTTCCTGTCATCGGTCTTATTCAGGTTGGCGACCAGGCGATGGCCGACCGTTATAGCTACATCACTCTGACAGGGTTATTCATTATTATTGCCTGGGGCGCATCTGAAATACTTTTTAAATGGCAGTATCGTAAATTTATATTAGCGGCATCATCGTTAATTATTTTACTGATTCTGGCTATATGTTCGTATGTCCAGGCGGGATACTGGAAAGACAGTTTATCATTATACACGCATACATTAAAAGTTTCAAATTACAATTATAAAGCTCATTTTAACATGGCAGTAACTTTGAGAGATATGGATAAGTATGATGAAGCTGCCGTAGAGTTCCAAAAGTGTCTTCAGATAAAGCCGGATGCAGCCCTTGCGATTAACGGCCTTGGCATTATCTTTGGCCGGCAGGGCAAGTTCGCCGAGGCTGGCGAATATTTTATGAAAGCTTTGAATATTAACCCGAATCTTGCAGAGGCTCGTACCAATCTTGGCTATGTCCTGATTAATCAAGATAAGCTTGATGATGCAATGGTTAATCTTAATGAATCGCTGCGACTAAATCCTGACTCAGCTTTGACTCATTACTATCTTGGACAGGTTTTGGAGCGAAAGAGTAAAATCGACCAAGCCGTTTCACATTATGAGGAGGCCTTGCGGCTCAAACCCTACTGGTTTGAGCTGATGAATGAATTGGCCTGGATTTTGGCTTCAAGTGATAAAGTCGCAGTTCGCAATCCTGAAAAAGCAGTCAAACTTGCCCGGGGGGCCTGTGAACTTACTGAGTATAAGAGGCCGGAATTTTTGGATACCTTGGCTGTTGCTTATGCCGCGGCGGGCAAATTCAGTAAAGCCATAGAAGTAACCGGAAAAGCTCTGGAATTATGCCAAACGTCCGACCAGGATACGCTTAAGAAAAAACTTGAAAGCCGGTTGATTTTATATAAGGCCGGCAAACCTTATATTGAAAATGAGCAATAAAAACGTCGCCTTCTAATGAGAATGGTAAAGCTGGCGGTATTTCTGAGGCAGCATTCCCGTGTTCTTTATAAAGGCGCGTCTCATATTTGAAGTGTAATGAAAACCTGAGTGAGCGGCTATTTCATCGATTGGAAGATTTGTCTCAATGAGCATTGTCTTGGCGATTTCGAAGTGTGCCTGAATGATTTCATCGTGTACGGATTTCCCGATCAAATCATGGAACCTCATCTGCAGCAGGCGCTTGCTCATACAAACGTGCTTGGCGATTGCGTCGACCTGAAGCGGGGTGTTGCCGTTTTGCCTGATATACTGCATGGCTTCTACGATAGCGGGGTCGTCGATTGCATAGATATCCGTTGAGCCGCGCGTTTCGACATGGGTCGGCTGAATTTCTATGCACTGTCCGTGCATGGTTTCATTTCCCGATATCATTTTCGCAAGCAGTTTGGCGGCGTTGTAACCGGCTTTTTTGAAATTAAATGCGATGCTCGACAGCGGGGGGTCGCAGATATTGCAGATGGCATTGTCGTTATTGACGCCGAGGATGGCGATTTCGTTGGGAACATTAAGACCGATTTCTTTGGCCACATTAATCAAATGACAGGCGAATATGTCGGTGCTGGCTAATATGGCTACCGGCTTGGGCAGCTGCTTAAGCCATTCTATTACTTTCTGCTGCCCGGTGTTGAGAGCCGTTTTAATCCATAGACTGGTAAATGGGGTCGGGTCATTTGTAAGAAGCACCTGCTTTTCTTGGAACACATCGATATTATAGTTCCTTTTGGTAAGATATTGGCAAAAGTGTTCCATCCTTTCAGCGGACCATTTTGCCTGAGTAAGACCGAAAAATGCGAAATTTCTGAATTTCTTTGCCAGCAGATATTCGCCGGCCATTTCTGCGACTTCTTTGGCATTAGCGCTTATAAACGGCAGGTTAAGCAGGTCTTGTATTGTGGCTACTCCTATCACGGGTATGCCTATTTTGAGCAGCTCTTGCGCTTTTGAAGTTGTCTGTATGCTCACAAAAGCGCCTTTGCATCCTCTTTCCTTGAGAAACGTCAGTGACCTCTGGGAGCAGTCAGGCCAGATAATCAACTGCCAGTCCCCTTTGTCGCGGATGTATTGGGAGATGCCGGCCATCAGCCCTTCGGTGTTGTGAGTGATATTATTGTGAGCGAAAGCTATTTTTATTTTTTCTTTCATCTCATTAAGACCATTGTCTGTTTTTTAGTTTTTGTGTGTGCACAAAAAACTTTCGAGAAAACCGAAGTGATAAACTATTATATCGGCTTAAATGGATTTGTCAACACGCTGCAGCTTATAAGCTGCGGTTGTCGCACGCCGCTCACCGATTTTTATTTTTGAGACAGCAAATTGCGCTTGCCGCAGAGATATTTTATTTATTTTTTCTCTGCGTGCTCTCCAGTTCCCGTTCCCAAAAGGGATGGCTTACGCCAAAGGGATGCCCGACGGCAAAGGGAGGGCCAAGCCATTGGCGTCTTTGTGGTGAGTTGGCCCCTGGACGGCCTTCGCGGATGAAAACAGGGTCAGAATTCCCAAAAAAGTAATAATAAGTATCAGGCGGCTAATATCGCCGGAACGTCAAAATTAGCGATTTGGACGGCATTTTTTGGGACTAAGCATAAAAAGCAGATTTTTTTGTAAATTCCTGAATTTTATCGCGTTAAAAATGTTGTGGAATTAAAAAAAACAAACGGCATATCTGAAAAAAATCAAGAGCTAAACCCTTTATTTTGATGCAGTTACGGCCTTTGCGCGAAATTGCCTTTATTAGTGCGCAAAATGGTCTTGTTCCGATTTTTAGTTTTTGGGAAAATCGAGAATGAAGAAGGGTGCCCGGTGTGTGCCGGGTATCTGTTTGTAAATACAAGTAAAGCGCGCGTGTAACTTAATATTGTTTTAGTTGTAGGAGGAGACAGAATGAGAAGATGTGTAGGTATATTAATGGTGTTTACTTTATTGTTGTCGATTGGCTCGACAGCCCAGGCGACCAGAACCTGGGTCAGCGGTAACAATGGCAACTGGAACAACACAGCTAACTGGAGCGGTGGTTCGTTGCCCTCAGCGTTGGAGACGGCGCAAATCAATAATACTGGTACCAGTGGCGCGATAGTTGACGACACGAGAACAACTGGCATCGTACTGTTGGCTGATGGTCTTGCAACGGACAAAGCTGTGTTGAACATCAACAGCGGCGCGAATCTGACCCTTAACAAGGCTACAACCGGGATTTTTATACTCCAAAGTATCGCCGGCGCACAAGGTACTGTCAACCAAAATGGCGGTACCGTAACGGTCGGAGCTGGCGCTGGAACCGGTGAAACACGTCTTGTTACGAGTAGTTCAATGACAACTGGGTCGGCAACTTACAATCTGTACGGTGGCACCCTTGATACTGAGATACTCAGCAAGGGTCTAAAAACCGCCACCGCCAGTTTTAATGCTACTGGCGGAACGCTGGTCGTCCGTAACCTGATCAACAAGTTTGGCAAAGTCAGCGAAAGCTTAGGCTTTAATCAGGGCACGTGCACACTGGAAATGGGCGCCATGAATACTGTCGCCGCGATAGGTGTGGGTAACGCCGGCAATGCTATGGATTATGCCGTTGGTACTGGCGGAACCATGAATTTTGACATTGCTTCTGCATCCTCGTTCGACACGATTACCCAGTACGGGGACATCGCCAATACAGCGGGCGCAACGTTGCAGGTCGACCTCCTGGGCACTTATATCCCGAACGCGGGGGATCACTTTAATGTATGGTCATTCAGTGCTTATACCGGCCAGACCACCACCAGTGTAGGCAGCGGCGCATTCGGCGTCCTTCCAGCTAACTGGACGGCTGCGTGGATTAATTCGGGCACTATTCTCCAACTGACATATATCCCGGAGCCGGCTACAATGGCGTTGTTTGGTCTTGGTTTACTGGCCATGAGACGTAACAAAAAGTAAGGGGCTGTTATCAGAATTCAGAACTCAGGGCCATATTCGATATATGAGTATGGCCCTGAGGTGGTTTAAGCGGTTTGAAGTGTCGATATATGCTCTTTTGCAAGTCGAAGCGGATGGTCTATAGTCAGGCAATGCATAATTCCGGGATTCTTACAGGTCTTAATAGTCCGGGACCCTTGCTTAATACGTAATAATAACTAACTGGTGTTTTTTGGTCTGGAGCAATGTGCTTCAGACTAAAATTCAGAATGTATTGTAAATCTTAATTTCTATATAGGGTCGGTTTTTTGTCTTTGAGGAGGACATAAATTATGAGGACTTGTAGAATGATGATGTGGATGGCGTTGGCAGTTGCGATGTTGGTTTCTACTAATGCATGGGCGGTATGGGATCCCGATGGAGATGCCAGTCTGGTCTTCAACATGAATTTCGAGGATGGTAATAACGTGACGCATAAGACCCATAGTACAGTACTTATAACCCCCCCCCTCCCCATGGCCCCCTATTATCCTGAAGGGACGCTGGTTGATTATAACACTAATGACCCTAATGTGTTTGGAGAAACAAGTGCGACCGGTCTGGGTAAGGACGCTAATTTCGCGGATATGCATGACAATGCTCCTGGTAGCGCTGTATCGGGTTTCACCCTAAATTATACTGATTGTCATCTGGATACGTCATCATACGTAACCATCTTCGACCTTGGCGGCGGCGGTCAAATGACAGTTCAGCATACATGGACATTCTGGTTCAATGTGCCGAGTCTTTCCGATGGCACTGTATTAAGGCATCAGAGCATCCAGTATGGCATCATCCAACCTGATTTTGATAATGCCATGTGGGAAATACGCATATACGGCGGCAAGCTCCAGTTTTATCACAAGAACAACAGCCTGAAGATGGAGACAGCATCAACACTGGCCGATTTGGGGCTTACAGTCAACACGTGGCATCATGCAGCCGTTGTAATTGACAGAAGTAATGTCGTAGAAACAGGCGTTCCCACAACACAGTTAAGCTCCAAGATATTCGTCGATGGTCTTGAGGTGCCTATAATAGTTACTTCTGTTAATACTTCCAGTATGAATGTTGACACCGACCCTTATACACCTGCACCTATATGGATTGGAGCCGGGGAACGCAACTTTGACGGCTTGCTCGACGAGGTACGCTTGTTTAGCCGTGACCTGAACGCAATAGAGGTCAGTATTCTAAATCAGCCGGATAAAACCATTCCGAGGGCCCTGCTTCCTATCCCGAGGTCTTCAAATGTAGTTATGGCGACAGGTGTGAGCTGGGTGCCTGCAGGCAGCTCGCCTGCGCCTACGGCACAGGCATTATATTTTGGCAAGGACCCTAATAATTTTGGGGATCCATGTAAGACAGGCAATGGCTCCTTGAATTCGGTAACAAATGCTGACCTTAAAGGACCATTCCCGTTTAATACCACGTATTATTGGTATATTCGTTCAACTATCGACGGCAATGATGTGAATGGCCCGCTCTGGTCGTTTACAACCGAAACAGGCAAGGCACTCAATGTGTCTCCCGTTGATGGTGCGGACAGCGTAGATCCTTGTGATGTTAATTTAATATGGACCACTCCTACTGCGGCAACCTATGCGGTTTATGCGTCAGCAACAAAGTCGCTGGTGGATTCCAATGACGTCAGTGTCCGGCTTGCCCCTAGTCTCACAGACCCTTGCTTTATGCATTATGACCCCAACCTCAGAGGCGCAGTCATTTATTGGCGCGTAAACAGTACTTATCCGACAATAGGAACGATGCCGGGAGATACATGGAGTTTCCGCACCAAGGCGTACGAGCTTGTCTTCAACACTTCACGTGACGTGGTAGTGTATGAGGACTATAATATCCCGGGTTATACGTGCTTGAACCACTCGGCCGGCTGGTCAGACCCTTGCGCAACAGGTTCCCTTGCTTCGGACGGTGTGGCGGTCTTTAACTTCCCGAGCGGCTTTAATTATGACAAGCATTACGATATTACCGTAGTGCCGGAGTATCGGGCTACAGATATTTGTTCTCCGACCGATCCCAATTGGTTCCCCACACCGCTTGCTATTCACGTAACAGGTAATTTCTATTTGGACGGCAGGGTACAGATTGCCGGAGATGATATTACATCCTCATCTCAGGATATCACCTTCGCGCGTTCCGGTGGTTTCCCCGGTCCCAAGCACAATCAGGATACAAGTATCTTTAATGATCGTACACCTACTATTACCGATTACTGGACTATTTATGATATGCCAGCTGGGTACCATGGTCGCTTTGGTACTAGCGGAATTTCTTCATCGAAGACCATATATGTCCCAACAGACCTTGCAAAACGGACATTTGGTCCGGGGCAGCCAGTAAACCCGCCATATAAAGGCGGCGGCGGCGGCGGTTCCGGCGGTATCGGCGGTGAAGCAGCCCGCGGTTACTTCTTTGGTGTGTATAGCGCCGGTCCCAGCTATGGCGATAAGGAAGTGCCTGTTCCGTTTGGCGGCAGCGCCGGCGGATGGGGCGGCTCTGCTGCCGGTGGCGCCGCGGGCGGCGGCGGTATTGAGATTGCCGCTACCGGCGATGTAGTCCTTGACAGCAATTCCCAAATCAATGCCCGTGGCGGCGGTCAACTGTGCGCGGCTGCTGGCTACCCGGCCGGCGGCGGCGGCGGCGGTTCGGTAAGGATTATTGCCGGCGGCTCTGTTACCAATAAGGGTATTATCGATGTAAACGGCGGCAAAGGCGGCGACGGCACTGCGGTCAATAATACCGGCGGCGGCGGCGGCGGCGGTCGTGTGGCTATTTTCCATAGCACCACCTACACGAATACCGGCACAATTGCGGCTAACGGCGGCGCAAGAGGCACTTATAGCTTAACGCTGGGGATGTCTAAAGCCGGTCAGAATGGCACTATTTTTGACACAAACGGTTCACCCAAAAAGGCCTCAGCGCCCACGCCTGTAAACGGCGATAAGATGGTTTATTGTAATCCTGACCCTTGTACTTTGCAGTTAAAATGGTACTCCGGTTACGGCGGCACAACCGACAGGGTTTATTGTGATACGTTCTCGCCGCCAACCACTCAGCGAGGCGGGGACGTTGCCGCGACCCGCGGTCAGCACAGCGTAAATATGACTGTTAATTCGGGAAGCACTCTTTATTGGAAGGTTGTAACTGACGGTACCGTCAGCAGCGATACGTGGTCATTTAAGACGGTTTACTGGAGGTGCAGGCAGTATGATGGAGCTGACGTTGCTCCTACTGACCCCTTGCATGTGAGCGGGCCGGAGTGGGATTCCAATCGTGACTGCGTCCTCGATTTTGAAGATTTCTTGTATTTTGCGGATGATTGGCTAAACCCTGCATTTGATACGTACGTACTCGAGTTTGTTGACTACAACAAGTTCGCAACTGAATGGAGACAGTGCATTAATAGAACAGACGGCGGTTGTGCCGGCTTTTAGATTTGATTGAAAGGATTGTGCATTTGTTTAATAGGCTCTTTTCGGGTTAAGTTTAGTAAGGATGATGCCATGAAAAGAAAACAAGGTTTCACATTGGTCGAATTGTTGGTGGTAATCGCGATTATCGCTTTGCTTATGGCGGTACTTTTGCCTGCATTGAACAGGGCCCGAGAGCAAGCCAGGCGTGTAGTTTGCGCCAGCAACCTTAAGCAAATTGGAATCGCGGTAACGGCGTACACCTCTGATAGCGACAAAATGCCCTGGTATGGCGAGACGTATCCGCCTGCTGCTGATGGCCATGACACCGGAACAATACATCCTTTCGTTGTGTACAGGATAGACGAGCACTATGACTCGGGTGCGCTAAGACCAATAAGACTGGCCTGTCTTTATGCTCGCGGCTATATCTCAGACCCGAAACTGTTTTATTGCCCGTCCAATAATAGCGCCACATATATGTATAAATCGTATACAAGAGGCACCGGGGCAAACACCGACGGCAGATGGGGTACTTTGCCGCAGGCTTTTAACACAACTAATCAGTGGGTGCGCATAGGATACACTTATTATCCGATAGACCCGACAGCCCCTATGGTGCAGGACACTTGGTCCACTAAATATGTGCCTAGATATACATCAAAAACATTTACTCAGCTTGACAAGAATAGCCCGTATTTGACAGATGTAATGTGGTCAAGAAGCGCGATACCCCATAAGTCAGGCATAGACCCCGCCACCAACCATATAATAAATGGCGGCGTTGATGCCTTGTTTAAGGATGGGCATGTCAGGTTTGTTAAAGATGAGCCGTGTACTTATGTCTATGAAACAAGGGGGCCTACTAAAAAAGGCACAGTCTTCGATAATGACTGGTGGAATCTCCTCTGGGATGTTCCGAATGTGCCAAGAGATCCGGCTAATGATGATTCCAGGGCTATTTTCTACAATGTATTCAAGATGATGAAGCCCTGATGATTTGGTTCGGCAGCACAGAATTGAATCGCCATAGGGGTATAATGATAATGTTCTGGTCGTGCGGAACAGGTGTTTTCCGGGGCAGGGATGCGCGAGGGGGAAAAGCGAGTGGCAAAGAGTAGTTCAATTTGTATTTTTTTTTGTCTTGTGCTGTCCGGAGTCAGCAATGCCTCCGATGTTAACGCCTTTCCCGGGGCGGAAGGTTCCGGCCGTTATGCAACAGGCGGTCGAGGCGGCACAGTTTACGAAGTAAACAACCTCAATAATAGCGGAGCCGGCTCTATCGTCGATGCCGTAAGCCAGCCAAACAGGACGATTGTGTTCAGGGTGTCCGGCACTATTGCTCTGGGGTCTGTTGTTCTCGAACCTAAATCCAATATAACAATCGCGGGCCAGACCGCTCCCGGCGACGGTATTTGCCTAAAAGGCCGTATTCATATAAAGAATAATGCGCATGATATTATCATTCGCTATATTCGCGTGCGCGTGGATGCAGGCGCTGCCAATTCCGCCGGCGACGCGATTGATATCGATAGCGGATATAACATTATTGTTGACCATGTTACCGCTTCTTATGCGCGTGATGAAACTATTTCATGCGAGGAAGATTCTAATAATGTTACCGTCCAGTGGTGCATAATGAGCGAAGCGTTGACCTTTGAGAGTCATAGCTATGGTTCGCTTATTCGGGGCCAATACGGGCAGAATAAAACATATCATCACAATCTTTATGCGCACAACCAAGGCCGAAATCCGAGACCCGGCAACTATTTGGCTATCGGCACGGACCCCGAAGGGCTGCATTTTGATTTTCGCAATAATGTAACGTATAACTGGTCGGGAAGCGTTTCGGGGTACAATGATGACGGTCCCGGCTATGTCAGCCGTTATAACTTCGTAGGCAATGACTTTATCATGGGCCCGGAATCTAGCGGCGGCGGCGGCACTTACTACGTCTTCCGCGAGAGCTCCCCTGATGCTAACGGTTACTTTGCTGACAATGCCAAGGACGACGTTGTGCCGATAAGGTTTGGCCAGTGGGTTTTGGTTAATTTTAATGGCTTTACCGGTGGGCAAGTAGCCGCATATGAAGCCCGTTCGAGCTTAGTGCCTATGGAGGCGGTAACGACAACCTCGGCGGCACAGGCCAAAATAGATGTGCTGGCCAATGCCGGCGCAAGTTACCCTAAGCGCGATATAATTGATAACCGCATTGTCAAAGATGTGCTCAACAAGACAGGACACTCGATCGTCGATACTAATTCGCAGCCCGAAGGCGGCTGGCCTGTACTTAACTCGCTGCCGGCCCCGACGGACAGCGACCATGATGGGATGCCGGATATATGGGAGATTTCGCACGGTCTGGACCCAAATGATGCCAACGACCGTAACTTGCATACTATCGACCCTAACTACACAAATCTGGAAGTATATCTCGACTGGCTGGTGTCTTCGGTCAGGACGGACATTGTTTATGATGGTATAGTTGATTTTTATGATTTTGCGGCGTTTGCCAGTCACTGGAATACTTCTGCCGGTGACCCGCTTTACAATAAAAGATATGATTTTAACCACGATGGTATGATTTCAATGGATGATTTATTTTACATCGCGCAGGATTGGCTGACAAGCGGCGGAGAATATTAGTATTATCAGTATTATTTGAAGGACAGTATTTGTGACGGGGAGAGGTTTTAAGTTGTCAATGGTTTTACTTTTGCTGACAGGCTGTTTATGTAACGCAGCCCAGGACAGCAATGCGCCCTGGCAGCCGGATAGGAAACTATCCGGTCTGGCTAAACTTTTCGAAACCGGCAAAACCCGCCAAATTGTAGTAAATGCCGACGGCCCGGGCGATTTTAATTCGATACAAAAAGCAATTGACTCTGTTCCAAAGGACAACAAAGAAAGAATTGTTGTCCTGATAAAGCCCGGTTTTTATAAGCAGCGGGTTTTGATACCAAAGAACAAGCCTTTTATTACCTTGCGGGGCGAAGACCCATTTAAAACGACCATAAGCTATGACCTTAATCACGATATGAACAAGCCCGACGGTTCAGGTAAATACCTTTCTGATTGCGCGACGCTAATTGTAGACAGCAATGACCTTATACTGGAAAATCTTACCATTGAAAATACTTTCGGCCCTCATCCGCAGGCGCTGGCGGCAAGACTGATTAGCGAGCGTGCCATTGCTGTAAATTGCCGGTTTCTCGGTGGGCAGGACACGCTGATGGCCAATTTAGGCAGACAATATTATCTGAATTGTTACATAGAAGGCGGTACGGATTTTATTTATGGTTATTCTCAGGCTGTTTTTGATAACTGCACGATACATTGCAAGGCAAACAGTCATATTACAGCCCATGCGGCTACCGAACCAAATCTTCTTACCGGCTTTGTTTTTTATAGCTGCCGGGTCACAACGGCCGATGGTATTAGGACCGACCTTGGCAGGCCGTGGCGTCCTTATGCAAAGGTGGTTTATTATGACTGCTGGCTCGACAAAGGCATAAAGCCGGAGGGCTGGGATAATTGGCGCGACCCCAACAGAGAGAAAACGGCTTTTTATGCGGAATATAAAAGCTCCGGCCCCGGCGCTAATCCTTCATCTCGCGTGAAATGGTCGCATCAGCTTACCGATGTTGAGGCCCAAAAATTTTTGCCGGAAAACTTTATGAAGCTCAACGGACTAACTGTTGACCAGTGGCGCCGGGAAATACTTGATTTTCGGAAAGCAACTGCTCTTAAGAATTAAATATTTATGAAAACCGTTAAGATTGTAATTTTTTGTTTGTTTGTATTGCCTGGTTTTAACAGTGTGCAGCCTGTTCAGGCGGCATTGCCGGCCTTTCCCGGGGCCGAAGGTTTTGGGATGTACGCTATCGGCGGCCGAGGCGGACAGGTTATCGAGGTTACCAATCTCAATGACAGCGGTCCGGGCAGTTTAAGGGCGGCAGTAGATACTAACGGCCCGAGAATTGTTGTTTTTCGCGTTGGTGGCTATATTGAGCTGAAATCGGTGCTGGATATTAGAAAGCCGTATATTACGATTGCCGGACAGACAGCTCCGGGTGACGGAATATGCCTTAGGAATTACTATCTTGCTGTGCACGCCGACAATGTGATTGTTCGTTATTTGCGAGTGCGGCCCAGCGATATCGCAAAAGAGGAATTTGATTCCATCTCGGTTTGTGAAGGCCACAATATAATCATCGACCATTGCTCGGCGAGCTGGGAAACGGACGAAGTAGTCTCGGTGGCTTCCTCGGCTATGAAGGAACCTGCCTTGGGCAATGTTACTGTCCAGTGGTGCATGATTACCGAGAGCCTGAATTGTTCTGTTCATCCTAAGGGTTGCCATGGCTATGGTTCTTTAATCCGCGGCGGATACGGCAATGGTATTACCTATCATCACAATCTTTATGCCCATCATGAAGGCAGAAGTCCCCGTCCGGGTAATTACATTGATTCTAAACGCGACCCATGCGGTTTATTTTTTGATTTTCGCGATAATGTAGTTTATAACTGGGGCGGGAAGCATGCGGGCTACAACGACGACGGCAGAAACAACGATTATAGCATTACTAATATGAATTTTGTGAATAACTATTACATAGAGGGTCCTAACTCCACAGGCTCTATCGCTTTCCACGAAACGACTCCCGGCTGCAAGGCGTATTTCAGCGGCAACTGGATGGATGGCAATTGTCCAAAAGACCCATGGAGCTTGGTTGAGTTTGTTAATTTTACACAGGCGCAGAAAGATGCGTATAAGCAATCAGTTCCGATTCCGACTGCTCTTGTAGCTGATGAGGATGCCTTAAAGGCATATAAGCGGGTTTTAGCAGGTGCCGGCACGGTATTTCCTGTCCGGGATGCGGTTGACAAGCGTGTTGTGAATAGCGTGACAAAGAAAATCGGCGGCATAATTAATCACATAGATGAAGTAGGCGGCTATCCAAAGATGGAATCCGGTACGCCGCCTGTCGATAGCGACCACGATGGGATGCCTGATAAGTGGGAGTTAGCTGTTGGCCTTAACCCCAACGACGCTAACGATGCCCGTGGCGACCGCGATGGCGACGGCTATACCAATATTGAAGAATACATTAACTGGCTGCCGCTCGGAAAGCCTATGCCGGGTAAATCGGCAGATTGAATTCTTTTAGAAATTGTAAAGAGTAATTGATGGATAAGCTGACAGTAGTCAACATAGGTGGTTTTGGCCATACAGACGCAGTATTCCGCGATTTAGCTGGAATGCAGGAAGCTGAACTGGTTGGACTGGCTCCGGCCTATCAGGGCGAAGATATTTCTAAATTCCTGAAACTTGAACCGGCTGTCGGCAAGAAGGTATATGATGACTATAAGCAGATGCTTAAGGAACTTAAACCTGATGTGGCGATAGTCAGTACAAGACTCGACCTTATTCCGCATTTGATTATTGATGCCGCTGATGCGGGCTGTCACGTTATAGCTGAAAAACCGCTTGCTCTTGATAAGGTAATGCTGGCCAAAGTCCGCAGAAAAGTGGAGCGGAAAAAAATTCACCTTACGGCCATGCTTACTATGCGCAGTGACCCCCAATTTGTGGCCGCCAAGCAGATTTATGACAGCGGCGCCATCGGCGAGGCTGTTTTAGTTAATGCCCGAAAGAGCTACAAATGGGGTACAAGACCTGACTGGTTTGGAGACAAGTACAAGTACGGCGGCACGATAGGATGGGTCGGCATACACGCCTTTGATTGTATCAATTATGTTACGAGTTTGGTTTTTACAAAAGTTGCCGCGATGCAAAGTAATTTTGCGCATAGCGAACGGCCTGCCTGCGAGGACAATTGTGCTCTTGTGGCCGAACTTGGCAACGGCGGACACGCTACGATAAGCGTTGATTATTGCCGTCCGGAAATTGCCCCCACTCACGGGGATGACTGGGTAAGAATTGTAGGCACAAAAGGGGTGCTCGAGGCAAGCGGCTCAAAAAAGGAATGTTCTGTTATCAGTAACGATAAAGGCAGTTTTCAGTATACGTTGCCCGACAGAAAGGATAAGATATTCAGCCGGTTTCTTTTGAACATCTTTGGCGGCAAAAGCAATAACGAAATCGCACAGGTATCTTTTATGCTTACAAAAGTATGCCTGATTGCCGGCGAGGCTGCTCAAAAGAACAAGGTTCTGAATATAGAATAGTAATGGAACAAACGATGATTAAACTGGCGGTGGTAGGTGCGGGCGGGTACGCTTATGAATTGATAAAGCGCATCTGCGACCTGCCTGACAGAATTAAAATTGTTGCCGTTGCGAGCAACCCGGCAAGGCAGGACTCCGGCAGGTCGTTCTGCCAGAGCAAAGGCATTCCCATTTATGATGACACCGACCAGTTGATTAAGGGTGTTAAGGGGATTGCTGATGTGATTTATCTTCCGGTCCCGATTCATAAGCATTTCAGTCTGACTACCAAGTGCATGGACGCAGGTTTTGATATTTTTCTTGAGAAGCCTCCTGTTGCTACCATACAGGACCTTGATGAGCTGACAAGAAGCGCATTGAAGCGAGGCAAAAGGATTCCTGTGGCGTTTCAATATTTGTATTCTGATATCATAAAGGAGTTAAAAAAACGGATTGTTGAAGGACGTTACGGCAAAGTAAAACGAGTGCGTGGCATGGCCGGCTGGCCGAGATTTGACACATATTATAATCGCAGCGAGTGGGCCGGCAAGCTTCGCATAAACGGCGACTGGGTCCTCGATGGAACTATAAACAATCCGCTGGCTCATATGCTGAGTGACGAGTTGTATCTTGCTTCTATGAAGCCCGGCGAGATGGCGATGCCTGTAAGTGTCCAGGCGGAGTTGTATCATGGTCATGACATAGAGAGTGAGGACACCAGCAGTCTGAGGGTCATAACTGATAAAGGGGTTGAGATACTGTTTAATGCCTCGCTTTGTTCCGAAGCGAGAATGGATCCGTTTGTTATTATCGAATGCGAAAAGGCGAAAATTGAATATACCGGTTTTTGTAAGGCAACGATAATGCTTGAAAACGGGGATGTTGAGCGTATAAACGACGATAATGAAAAACGCATCAACATGCTTACAAAACTGGCTGAGCATTATGAAAACGGGTCGCCATATCCTGTGGTTCTTGAGACGTGCAGACCTTTTACGCTTGTAGTAAACGGCGCATTCGAATCATGCGGTCTTCCCCATTCGATTGACAAAAAATATCTGACTTTTCGTGAACAGAGCGATTCCAACGGCGGTACTATTAAGACGATAATCGAGGATATCGACCACATTTTGCGTGTTGCTCATGAAAATGGCAAACTTTTTTCCGAAGTAGGCGCGCCGTGGGCTAAAAAGTCCGACAAATTTGATTTGAGGGGTTATAAAAAATTCCCCACCACTTCTCGTTTTCAATAACGTCAATCTTACTGATTTCTAATTCTCAGGTCACAAGTTATAGTCCTACAGGTCGCAGTTTTCCTTATTATCAGTTATTGAAAGGTATCGAAAAATGGGAAAGGTAAAGGCCAGCATTATTTGCATGGCGTTAGCAATCGGGCTGTTAAACGGCTGCACAAGTCAGATGTGCTCGAAGAAACCGGCTAAGCAGGTTTTTACGGCGGACTGGGATTCGCTCAAACAACGGAATCCAGCGCCGGAGTGGTTCCGAGACGCGAAATTCGGGATATATTTCCACTGGGGCGTTTACAGCGTGCCTGCGTTCGCCAACGAATGGTATCCGCGGAATGTGTATGACATACATTCATCGGAATATAAGCACCACGTCAAGACATACGGCGAGCCGAACAAGTTCGGGTATCCTGATTTTGTGCCTATGTTCAAGGCGGAGAAGTTCGACGCTAATGAATGGGCGGACCTCTTAAAAAAAGCGGGCGCGCAGTTCGCCGGGCCTGTAGCGGAGCACCATGACGGCTTCTCGATGTGGGCCAGTTCGGTCAACCCATGGAACGCAAAAGATATGGGGCCTCACCGTGACATCGTCGGCGAATTGGAGAAGGCAATCCGCAAACGAGGTATGCGTTTCGTCACCACCTTTCACCACGAGCGCAACGGCCTTTACGAAATCACAAAGGACGGCAAAACATACTGGACAGGCCACTACGAATTCGTAAAAAAGTATTTTCCGGAATTGCTCAACGACCCCTGTCGCGCGATTATGTATGGCTATATGCCAGCCGAGAAATTCTACCAGATGTGGGAAGACAAACTCATCGAGGTCATCGACCATTATCATCCCGACCTGATGTATTTCGATTCGTGGCTGGATGAAATCCCCGACAAATATAAAATGGAGTATCTGGCGCACTATTTCAACGACGCGAGCCGATTGAATAAAGAAGTGGTGGTGACGTATAAGCAGGAAGACCTGCCGAGGGAAGTCGGCATTGAAGATTACGAAAAGGGCAGGGCGGACAAGATAACAAATTTTGTCTGGCTCACCGACGATACAATAAGCAGGGGGAGCTGGTGCTATACGGAGAACCTTGGAATAAAGAGGTCGCTTGAGATTGTGCGGACTCTGGCGGACATCGTAAGCAAAAATGGCCAGATGATGCTCAATATATCGCCCAAAGCGGACGGGACCATACCGGATAACCAGAAAAAAGTACTGCTCGAAATCGGCGACTGGATGAAGCAAAACGGCGAGGCGATTTACGACACAAGGCCCTTTGTCGAATACGGCGAGGGACCCGCGAAAATGGAATCGAGCGGCGGGTTTGCCAAAATGAAGGGCGGCTACACCGCAAAGGACATCCGCTATACCCGCAGGGACAAAATGGTTTACGCGATAATGCTGGGCTGGCCGGGTGAAAATACTCAGATTACTATGACGATGTTCGGCAAGGGCAATAAGGCCGAGAACATAAAGGTCAAAGGCGTTTCGGTGTTAGGCACAAAAGAAAAAATCAAGTGGGAGCGAACCGACGCCGGCCTTGTGGTTACTACCCCCGCGAAAAAGGTCAGCGACTTGGCAATTGTGTTCAAACTTGCAGCGGAAAAATGAGTTTTTAGTTAGTTGGTCACAGAGGACACCCGCCTTAGGCGGCATCCGACACGTAACGAAGCGCAGAGCCCGCTTCGGAATTACGATATACTAAATACTAACGACTCTTTACCCTCTTTAAACGAGGTCGCAGGCGTCGGGGGGCATCCAGTGGGCGTCTTTGCCTTCCCATTTTACGTTGCAGCCAATCGGGTTGGTCATCGGAGTAGTTACCTTTTTGCCCGCGGTAATTTCCGATAGAGCGTTTTCAAGGTCGTTTACGGTCATCTTGGCAGTTTCACGGGGATTGTCAACGCCCCGGCCTGTATAAACGAGCTTTCTTTTTTCATCGAAGACGAAAAAATGCGGCGTGCGCAGCGTGCCATAAGCCCGCGCGATATCCTGGGTATCATCGTAAAGATACTTCCAGGGAAATTTGTGCACTTTCATACGTTTGACCATATTATCAAACGAATCTTCAGCGTAGGTGTTGGGGCTGTTCGAGTTTATGCCGACAAACTTCACGCCCTTAGATTCGAACTTCTTCGCGGTCTGTCTTGTTACTTCATCCGACCCGGTTACATAGGGGCAGTGATTGCAGGTGAAAAAGACGACCAGTATTTTGGCGTCCGCGAAATCTTTGAGTGAATACGTTTTGCCGTCGGTCGCTCGAAGTGAAAAATCCGGGGCCGCTGAACCAATTGACAGTGTAAAGGCCATATCGTATCCCCTGAATAAGGTTTTTAATATAATCCGTTTTTAGTTTTACGATTGCGGGTATTCTATTGTTCAGCCGGCTCAATTAACAGCCCAAATTTCAGATTTGATGCCCCGGCGGCAAAACAAATTGCGGAATTTACACAAAATCGGCAACTTGACAGTTGTCTGGCGGGAGAATATAGTGGCCAATTCCACCAAACGATTGTTGATGGTCGATTCCGCCACACTGATTGGCGGATAAATCCTGAAAGGAACAGATATGAAACTCGACCGTAAGTTGAGGATGGGAATGATTGGGGGTGGCCCCGGCGCTTTTATCGGGGACGTGCATCGCAAGGCATCACGTTTGGACGGCGAAATCAAGCTTGTCGCAGGCGCGTTCGACATCAATCCTGAAAAATCCGAGCAAATGGGCAGAGAGCTTGCGCTGGACCAGGCGAGGGTCTATGGCACTTATACCGAGATGATAAAATCGGAGTCGAAGCTGCCTGAAGGCGAGCGGATTGATTTCGTGTCGATAACGACGCCGAATAACTGGCATTTCCCCATCGCGAGGGACTTCCTCAAGGCGGGATTCCACGTTATGTGCGAAAAGCCGATGACGATTACGTCCGCTGAGGCAAAGCAATTACAGGCGCTTGTCAAGAAGACGGGCAAGGTCTTCGGCCTGATGCACAATTACACCGGCTACCCCATGGTGAAATTGGCCAAAGATATGGTCAAAAAGGGCGATATGGGCGCGATTCGCAAAGTTGTTGTGCAGTATCCGCAGGGATGGCTTGCGACGGCTTTGGAAAGGACCGGCAGTATGCAGGCGGGCTGGAGGACAGACCCCAAGCAGAGCGGCGCGGGTGGCTGCGTCGGCGATATCGGAACTCACGCTGCCAACCTGTCTGAATACATAACAGGATTAAGAATCACACACGTTTGCGCGGAACTGACGACTTTTGTCGAAGGACGCAAACTTGACGACGATTGCAACTGCCTGATTAAGTTCGACAACGGGGCGAAGGGTGTTCTGCACGCGAGCCAGATTTCGATTGGCGAAGAGAATAACCTTGCCATCTGGGTCCACGGCGAACAGGGCAGTTTGGAATGGCATCAGGAAAATCCCAACTACTTATATACAAGGGCGATGAACGCCCCTGAGCAGGTCTGGAAGCGAGGCAATGGGTACATAGGCGAATACAGCGCTGCGGCAGGCCGGGGGACGCGACTGCCATTCGGGCATCCTGAGGCGTTTTTCGAGGCCTTCGCGAATAATTACCGCAACTTCGCGGATACAATCAAGTGCGCGATTGCGGGCGACAAGCCCAGTGAGCTTGAGAAGGATTTCCCGGGCGTCAATGAGGGCGTTCGCGGCATATTGTTTATCGAGACGGTTGTCGCAAGCGCAAAAAGCGCGAAAAAGTGGACGCCAATGAAAAAGTAAAAAGGAAAAAGTAAAAAAGTCAGTGTGAGTCAGTGTTTAAGGAGAAGGAAAAATGGCAAGACCGGTAACGTTATTCACGGGACAATGGGCGGACCTTCCTCTTGATGTTTTGGCGGAGAAGGCGGCGAGCTGGGGATATGACGGGCTGGAGCTGGCCTGCTGGGGCGACCACTTCGAGGTTGACAAGGCCCTGGCAGACGAAAAATATTGTGAATCGAAGCGCAAACTGCTGAAGAAACACGGGCTTGAGGTTTACGCGATATCAACCCATCTGGTAGGCCAGGCGGTGTGCGACAATATCGACGGGCGTCACAAATCGATATTGCCTGCGGACGTCTGGGGCGATGGCGACCCGGAAGGTGTTCGCAAAAGGGCGGCGCAGAAACTAATCGATACCGCCAAAGCCGCGAAGAAACTCGGCGTCAAAGTCGTCAACGGCTTTACGGGCAGTTCCATTTGGGCCTACGTCTATTCCTTCCCTCCTGTTTCGCCGGATATGATAAAGGCGGGGTACAAAGATTTCGCAAAACGCTTTACGCCTATCCTCAATGTTTTCAAGAACCAGGGTGTGAAATTCGCACTTGAGGTTCACCCGACGGAAATCGCGTTTGATATCGCCTCGGCACAGAGGGCCTTGGAGGCGGTGAAGAATCACCCGGCGTTCGGATTTAATTATGACCCGAGCCATTTCGGGTATCAGGGTGTTGATTATGTGAAGTTCATCAGGACGTTCGGAAAGCGGATTTTCCATACGCATATGAAGGATGCCTGGTGGGGACACGGCGACGGCACAGTCGGCGTATTCGGCGGGCATACGGAGTTCGCCGACCCGAGGCGGTTCTGGGATTTCCGTTCGATTGGGCACGGAGATATAAACTTCGAGGAAATTATTGTGGCGTTGAATGATATCGGTTACCAGGGACCTCTTTCAGTTGAATGGGAAGACAGCCGGATGGACCGCGAACATGGAGCGAAAGAGGCGTGCGAATACATTAAAAAGGCGGACTTCAAGTCGTCGCAACTGGCGTTTGATGCGCAGTTTGACAGATAATGGATTTGGTATGCTCACCAGCGGGAAAAAGGGGTCTGACCCTTTTTCCCTTTCGATTACGATTATCACTTATAACGGGGGTTGAAGATGCCAATCGCAAAACAAACAGAAGGTTTCAATCGCAGGGGATTTTTGAAAAAAGCGGCGTCGGCAGCGGCGGGGACGATTGCGGTACCTTATATTGTGCCATCTTCGGTATTCGGAGCTGACGGGACTGTTGCGCCGAGTAATAAGCTGCACGTGGGGATGATTGGTGTGGGCAGCCAGGGGACGTGGGATATGCGTGGATTCCTGGATAAGCCGGAGGCGCTAGTTGTGGCGGTCTGCGATATAGATGTGAAACATCAGAAGTTGGCCAAGACGGAGGCGGACCAGAAATACGGGAACAGCGACTGCAAGACGTATAATGATTTTCGCGATATGATTGCGCGAAGCGATATTGACATAATAGCGACTGCTGTGCCTGACCACTGGCATTCGATACCGGCGATAATGGCGGCACAGGCGGGCAAGGATATTCACGGTCAAAAGCCGTTAGCGAGGACGATTAAAGAGGGCAGAGCGATATGCGATGCTGTCAAGCGATACGGGAGGATTTGGCAGACGGGGAGCTGGCAGCGGTCGGTGTATAATTTCAGGCGTGCGTGTGAGCTTGTTCGCAACGGCAGAATTGGCAAGGTTCATACGGTTGAGGTTGGTTTGCCGACGGGCAGCTGGCGGGGCAATGAATCGATTAAGCCGGTGCCTGAGGGGGTTGACTGGGATATGTGGCTTGGCCCTGCGCCGTGGGTGCCATTCAGAGGAATTTTGCACTGGGACTGGCGATGGATAATGGATTATTCGGGCGGACAGATGACGGACTGGGCGGGGCATCATATTGATATTGCGCACTGGGCATTGGATTTGGAAAGGACTGGGCCTGTTGAGGTTGAAGGGCAGGGGGCATATCCGAAGAACGGGATATTTAACGTTCCTTATCAGTACAAGGTAACGACGAAATACGCCAACGGCCTGACGATGATAATCGCCAACGACAGGCAGCTTCCGCACGGGATGGGGACATGCTGGTACGGGGACAGGGGCTGGTTGCACGTAACTCGCGATGAGCCGATACACGCGAATCCGAAAAGCGTGGTGGATGAGGTAATAGGGCCTGAAGAAATTCATTTATATGAGAGCAAAGACCATCATCAGAATTTCCTGGACTGCGTAAAGAGCAGGCGAGAGACGATTACACCCCCCGAAGTTGCGCACAGGTCGCTGACGCCTGCGCTACTGGGTGAAATAGCGATGCTGACGGGCAGGAAGCTGAAGTGGAACCCCGAAAAAGAGGAAATTATCGGCGATGAAGAGGCCAGCCGGATGCTGTCTCGTCCGATGAGAAGCCCGTGGCATTTGTATATGTAGGCAATGATTGTGAAAGGTGAAATAATAGCGGGTAGCGGATAATTTATAGTTAAGGATGAGAAAATGAAACGTTGGATTATAAGGTTATTGACTATTGTTGTATCATTGGGAGTTATTATGGTTTTTACGAAAAGCGTTATAGCGGATGGTTCGCCGAAGATGTTAAAGCCGGTTTCGGATGAGATAACGGCGAAGATTGAGGTGGCGGCCCCTGAAAAAGCGACCGCAAAACCCGCCAAAGCGAGAAAGATATTGGTGTTCTGGCTTTGCAAGGGTTATTACCACGAGAGCATACCGGCGACGAACAAGGCGATAGAAGTTATGGGAAAAAAGACCGGGGCATACGACGTGGTTTTCAGCGACGATATGAATATGTTCGACGCGAAGAAGTTATCGGAGTTCGACGCCGTGCTGTTTAACAATACTACTCACTTGGATTTCAATGGGCCTGGGCAGAGGCAGGCGATGATGGATTTTGTGAAGAGCGGCAAAGGCATCATCGGTTTGCACGCGGCATCGGACAATTTTTATACATGGCCCGAGGCAGCAGAGATGATAGGGGGACAATTTGACCAGCATCCTTGGACGAGCGGCGGGGTTTGGGCGATAAAGAATTATGAGCCGAATCACCCGCTGAACGCGGCGTTTAAGGGAGAAGGATTCAAGGTCCGGGACGAGATTTACAGGCAGAAGAAATTCGGGGAGGTTGAGAGCCGGCGTATTCTGCTGACACTCGATTTTAACGACTCTGCAACCAAAAACGCAAAAGGAGCGATGGAGAGCGACCGGGATATGCCTGTGAGCTGGATAAAGGATTACGGCAAGGGGAGAATATTTTTCTGCGGGCTTGGGCATAATGTCGAGGTGTTCTGCCGGCCTGCAATACTGCAGCACGAGCTTGACGGCATCCAGTTTGCGATTGGGGATTTGAAAGTTGACGCGACGCCTGTTAAAGAAAGCAAATAAGAAAGGAAGAAAATATGAATCGCCTGTTGAAAATCATAGCCGTTATAACTGTTATTTTTTGCGGCGGCTGTGAAACCACGAAGGGGAAGGCACCAGCTCCGGCACCGACAGCAGCACCGGCGGCGAGAGATGCCTTTGGCGAACAGTTAAACAAGATTAAGACGTATGATTTCGATAAGAGCCGGGTGGACCTTATCAAGGTCAGCGACATGATTCGCGAGGCGAGCGGCAAGCCCGAAATGAAGGCGATGGAAAAGCAGCTTGATGATTTTCTGAAATCGGACGCCGGTTACGTGGCGAAAGATTTTGTGTGCAGAGAGCTGAGCGTTGCGGGGACGGAGGCATCTGTTCCTGCGCTGGCCTCGATGCTGACCGATGAAAAGGTTTCGGATATTGCGAGATATGCCCTGGAGCGGATACCGGGGCCTGCCGTGGATGATGCGCTGCGCAGCGAATTGCCGAAGGCCAAAGGAAAGGCAAAGATTGGAATCATAAACACGCTGGGGGTTCGCGGGGACAAGAAAGCGGTCGATGCGCTGGCGAAGCTGGCCGGCGATTCCAACGAAATGGTCGCGGTCGCAGCAGTGGCTGCATTAGGCAGGATAGATGACCGAACGGCAACACTGGCAATTGCGATGGTAAAAGACAAGGCGACGGGCGCGACTAAAACAGCGGCGCTCGACGCATATTTGCGTTGTGCGGACCGGCTTGCAGCCAAAGGGCAGAAGGACGCGGCGGGGGCGATTTATAAAGAGTTATATGCGTCAGGCGAGCCGATGATTGTCCGGGTCGCTGCGGCGAGAGGGATGCTTGTTACCGCGGGAGACAAAACCGCAGATGTGATGGTTGAGATGCTGAAATCAGCCGACAAGCCGATTCAGACTGCGGCGATAGCGACACTGAAAGATGCGGCGAAAACGGACGTGATAAAGGCGGTGGCAGAGCAACTGGCGAATCTTGAGGCCGAACAGCAGTCGCAGCTTATTTCGGCCTTGGCGGATTGCGGGGACAAGGTCGCGCTGCCGGCGGTTCTGGATGCGACGAAAAACTCACACGATTTTGTGAGGGTTGCGGCCCTAAGGGCCGTGGGGACATTAGGTGACGTATCCTCTGTCGATATGCTTGTTGAAACGGCCGCTTCGAAAGGCGGAGATGAACAAAAGGCGGCGCAGGAAAGCTTATATCGGTTAAAAGGTTCTGATGTTGACGAGGCGATTTTGAAGAAGCTTCCCGATGCGGAGCTGAAGGCAAAGGCCGAGCTTGTTCGCAGTTGTGAGCAGCGAAATATAAAGTCATCGGTTCCTTTTTTGATGAAGACGGCCAAAGACGCCGACGCCAAAGTGAGAATCGAATCAATTAAGGCTCTTCGTGCGCTTGCCGGGCCGGGGGACATAGAGGCGTTGATTGAATTGCAATTGGCGGCTTCGGGTAATGACAGAGGCGAACTTGAAAAGACGGTGGTTGCCGCAACTCACAAAATTCCGGAGGACAAGGGCCAGGCTCCTTCGACAAGCTCAGGACAGGCAAAAAATGTTCTGGCGGCGCTGCCTTCTGCGAAGGACGTGGACGCGAGATGCTCCCTGCTGAGCGTTCTGGGAAGGATTGGTGATGAGGCGGCGTTGCCTGTTCTGCGTGAGTCGCTCGGGGACAAAGAGGACAAGATTAAGGACGCGGCGGTCAGGGCTCTATCGGACTGGCCCACGGCTGCGCCGGCGGCGGATTTGCTGAAGGTCGCGCAGACGTCGGAAAACCCGGTGCACAAAACACTGGCCCTTCGCGGTTACGTCCGGCTGGCAGGATTGAAAAGTAACAGGCCCGCCGAAGAGACAATGAAGATGTATAAGGACGCGATGTCGCTTGCGGCAAATGTTTCAGAGAAGAAAATGGTGCTGTCTGGTCTTGGAAGCACGGACAGCTTCGAGGCGATGCAAATGGCGGCGAGCTATCTCGATGACAAGGAATTGAAAGAGGAAGCGGAGGCGGCCGTAATGAAGATAGCCGAGGTGAGAGCAAAGAACACTCCAAGGAGTTCGGCACAGACAAAAGACATTTTACAAAAGGTCATTGACGGCACCACTAATGATTCGGTGCGGGAACAGGCGCAGAAACTGCTTAAGCAGGGCAAGTAACGGTTTTATACGCGATACTAAACGGAGATTATTATGGCTAATGAAAACATCGGCAAAGAAAAGCAAAACGGTATTTCACGGAGGCAGTTGCTTGGTTCGGCGGTAGTGGCGGGCGCGTTTACGATTATTCCGAGCCACGTGCTGGGCGCAAGCGTCAGCGGCAGGAAGCCGCCGAGTGAGAAGCTGAATATCGCGACGATAGGCGTTGGCGGCATGGGAGGCAATAATACGCGCAGATGCGCGGATGCGGGCGAGAATATAGTCGCGCTTTGCGACGTTGATGAGAAATTGCCGGGGACAGTGAAGGTTTTCAATGAGTATCCCGACGCGAAGAAGTATAAAGATTTCCGCAAGATGCTTGAAGAGATGAAGAATATCGATGCGGTGATAGTCGCGACGCCGGACCATACGCATACGGTAGCGGCGATGATGGCAATGAAGATGGGTAAGCACGTATATGTTCAAAAGCCATTGACGCGGACGGTTTATGAGGCGAGGAAACTGACCGAGACGGCTAGGCAGTATAAGGTTGCTTCTCAGATGGGTAACCAGGGACATTCAGGCGAAGGTATTCGGCTGATGTGTGAGTGGATATGGGACGGGGCGATTGGGTCGATTCGCGAGGTTCACGCCTGGACAAACAGGCCTGTATGGGCGCAGGGAATCGACAGGCCCAAAGAAACGCCGCCAATTCCTGAAGGTTTTGACTGGGACCTGTGGCTTGGGCCTGCCCCGGAAAGACCATACAACCCGGCGTATCATCCTTTCGCGTGGAGGGCGTGGGTCGATTTCGGAGGCGGGGCTTTAGCCGATATGGCCTGCCATATTCTTGACCCGGCGTTCTGGGCGTTGAAGCTGAAATGCCCAATCAGCGTCGAGGCCTGCACATCGACGAGGATGTCGGGCGAGGGATGGGGCAAGGTAGGCGTGCGCGAGACGTATCCGCAGGCAAGTATCGTTCGCTATAAATTTCCTGCCAGAGGCAATATGCCGGAAGTGAAAATTAACTGGTACGACGGCGGACTTATGCTGGCAAGACCGGAGGAACTTGAGCCGGGCAGACAGATGGGCGACGAGGATGGCGGCGTGCTGTTTGTCGGCGACAAAGGTAAGCTGATGTGCGGCTGTTACGGCATGAACCCGCGTCTGATACCGGAAAGCAAAATGGAGGCATACGAGAGGCCTAAAAAGACGCTGCCGAGAATCAAAGATGGCATTGACGGGCACGAGAAAAACTGGATTGAGGCCTGCAAGGGCGGGCCGCCGGCGTCCTCTAATTTCGAGTATTCGGGACCATTCACGGAAACCGTCGTGATGGGAAACCTGGCCATGCTGAACCCCTATAAGGTGCTCGAATGGGACGGCGAGAATATGAAATTTACGAATGACGAGACAGCCAATGAGTTCGTCAATCCGCCTTATCGAGAGGGCTGGACGCTGTAAAGAAATTTAGGATTGATTTGTGAAAAGCGACGGAATTTCACGCAGAAATTTTGTGAAGGGGACCGCGTCTGCGATAGCGGGCTTTACCATTTTGCCGAGGTTTGTTCTCGGCGGGGCGGGTTTCAAGCCGCCAAGTGAAAAGCTCAATATAGCCGCGGTGGGTATAGGCGGTCAGGGCAAGGTAAACATCAGGGCCTGTGAGGGTGAAAATATCGTTGCGCTTTGCGACGTTGACTGGCATTACGCGGGGCCGGTGTTTCAGAGCCATCCGAACGTAAAAAGATACAAAGATTTTCGCAGGATGTTAGACGAGGTGAAGGATATTGACGCCGTGATTGTTGCGACGCCGGACCATACGCACGCGACGATTGCTATGGCGGCAATCAAAATGGGCAAGCACGTCTATGTGCAGAAGCCGTTGACGTGGTCGATTGAAGAGGCGCGTAAACTGACGGTAGCGGCGCGAGAGGCGAAAGTCGCCACCCAGATGGGCAACCAGGGACATTCGACCGAAGAGATACGGGTGCTTTGTGAAATGATATGGTCGGGGGTAATAGGCAATGTTCGCGAGGTTCACATCTGGACTGACAGGCCCTACTGGCCGCAAGGTATTTTTAGGCCGGTAAATTCGCCTGCGATGCCTGAGGGGCTGGACTGGGACAACTGGCTGGGGCCTGCGCCGGTTCGGCCGTATAATCCCGCATATCACCCGTTTTCGTGGCGCGGCTGGATGGATTTCGGGACGGGCGCACTGGGGGACATGGGCTGTCATATAATGGACCAGGCATACTGGGCGTTGAAGTTAGACAGGCCGACGGCTGTCGAGGCGAGTGTTGCTTCGCGTGAGATTAGAAAGTGGGAGAGGATGAAAAACAATGAAACCTATCCGGACGCGTCGATTGTTCGCTATGAATTCCCGGCGCGCGGGGATTTGCCTGCGGTTAAATTGACGTGGTACGACGGCGGATTGAAGCCGCCTCGTCCGGCGGAACTGGAAAAGGAACGTAATTTCGGGGACAACGGTGTTATTTTCATCGGCGATAAAGGGACGATTGTGGAAGGGCGACTTGTCCCTGAATTGCTAATGAAGGATTATAAGAAGCCGGCTCAAAGCATTCAGCGAATCAAAGACGGCGAACATGGACACGAGCAGAACTGGATTGACGCCTGCAAAGGCGGGCTACCGGCGTGCTCGAACTTTGAATACGCAGGCCCTCTCGCTGAAACCGTCCTGCTGGGCAATATCGCAATCCGCACGGGCAAACGGATTGAGTGGGACGGCCAAAATATGAAGATTACAAATGTTCCGGAGGCCAATGAGCTGCTTGGCCGCAAGTACCGCGAGGGCTGGACTTTATAGTTGATTCGTTGGCCGAATAAAAATCCGTACAATTTACCTGCCGCAAAGTTCTTTGGTTTGCCCATTTTGCCTTGTTTTTTTGTGGTTGATTGTTCTCTCACGGAAATACTTCTTGTTCATTTTTACAATGTTTTTTAAAAAAAGCAGAATTATTTCCGATATTTTTCTTGACATTGATATGGATATGGTGTAGTGGCTAACAGGTGATAGATGTGTTAGTTGAATAATAGTGGGTTCAGTGAAGGGATTCTGGACGGCACTATGGGAGGGAACATAATTTATTCCGTTTAGGTTATGCGGAAATGCGTGGAGGTTCTGCAGCCGAGTTAAACACGTCAATACATCTTATTTGACTGTTAGATTTAGGGAGGCAGAAAATGTTGGCGAGGAAAATTATTTTGGGGGCGGCTTTGCTGCTGTGCATCGCTTTTGTTGTTCCCTCTTTGGCAACGACATATTATGTCAAGCCGGACGGCAATGATAGCAGTGACGGCCTGTCGTGGGCAACCGCCTTTGCTACCATCCAGACTGGCATTAACACCACGGCCGATGGCGATATCATCGAGGTCAATGAAGGCACTTATTATGAGAGTATAAACTTCAATGGTAAGAACGTTACAGTGCTTAGCACTAATCCTAATAACTGGGATGTCGTAGCTGCGACGCTCATCAATGGAAATGGCGCTACTACTTGCGTAACTTTTAATTCCAATAAGAACAGCGGCTCAGTATTGACCGGTATTACGATTGAAGGCAGCGGTAATGGCATCTTATGTAACAACACCAGTCCAGCAATCAGCAAATGTATCATCAGGAACAATACCATAAGAGGAATATGGGGATATTATGGGGCACCGACCATATCCAATAATAAAATCTATAACAATGGTAGTTATAATATTGACCTCCTGAGTATTGCCGCCGGCTCCATCATAAGGAACAACACGATTTACAATGCAAACTACGGAATATATCTAATTTCCCCTCGGGGGGCGGCAACAATCAGCAACAACACAATAGTTCACAATTCGAAACGAGGCATTAGCAAGGCAGGTGGTGGGCCGGTTCCTATAATCACCAATTGTATTATTTGGGACTGTAATGACGATTTATTCGGCTGCAGCGCAACTTATAGCTGTATTGAGAACGGCAACGCGGGCACGGGGAATTTCAGCAGTTATCCTTATTTTGCCAATTACGACGGCAATGATTTTCATCTGACCTGGAACTCACCCTGTATGAATAAAGGCGACCCAAATGGAACATATACAGGACAAACCGATATTGATGGTGAAAACAGAGAAATGGATAACAGAGTTGATGTCGGAGCAGATGAGTTAAATACGGTACCGGTAAATCTTGTTTCCAATCCCGGGTTCGAAGAAGGCGGCGGCTTGAAATATTACGGCAGTGAATCGAATGATATACCGAAAAACTGGATAGAAGATGTACCCGCTCAAGGCTGGTATACAATGGATTCTAATGATAAATATTCAGGGAACTATTCCTGGAAATTTACTAACGATTGTAACCCAAATACTTATCATAGTACTGCATACTCTGATTACATCTCAGTAAGCCCCGAACAGACTTATATACTATCCGCATTTATTAAATCGGAAGGACAAGCAAATGTAGGTTTAAGCTTAGAGCAGTATGACGACAATAATAACTTAGTACCGTCCTGGACAGTTATTCTGAATAATGCCACAGTCTCTGACAAATGGACGAAGTATTCCGGGATAATATCAAATTTACAACAGCAAACAAAAAAAGTTAGAGTGTTTATAACAGGCCCGTTCGTCTGCCAAACAGGCACGGTTTGGTGGGATGAGGTCAGTCTCACCGAACTGGATTCCGCATATCTGCCTCCCTATGGCTGCTCTAATGAAGAAAATGTCGCCAAGGGTATTGATTTTGGCAATGCTAACGATGAGGACCCGTGTTATAACGGCGGAATCGTATGGAACAGTAGTAAAATGGGTCCTCGAGCAACAGAAAGCGGGGAGGGAGGATTGACTTACAGAAAACTGAAAGCCGGCCAGATTGTTGATTTGAAAATTCCCGCATTCAATGTAGATTCCAATGGAATTCCGCTGACGCCGATGCTTTTGGAAATCGCCTATAAGAGGTCTGCCACAGCCGATGCATATGTTTATTCCAGAATAAGTGATTCTGTGGACCCCAATTACTTATTTGACGTTGATTATACAGGCCAGTTTGACCCCAATTATCAGGACTACCCAATTATCGGGTTAAGCAGTAAAAATGACGGTAAGTGGACTTATGTTCAATATCCATTTAGAGCAAACGCCTGGCCGGAGCTCAGGGCATTGGATGATGATAATAATCCGGCTACAGAAAAAGTATTTACAATCAGGCTCGGATATAATTGTTGTGATGGCACGCATCCGATTGACTATGTGACACTTCGAAAGATTTCACAGGATGAATACGATGCTTTTGCTCAAAAACAACGGGAGATAAAAGGATTTGTAAAAGCTGATTTGCCTGATGACACTGCAGGTAATCCGTCGTACGCTGACCCGAATATGGTCGTATTCGTTCGCGATATAATGCAGCCGGTCTACAAACATACAGTGCCCGAAGACAATGAGCCAAACAGCATAAATGCATTCAGTTGCTGGGGCGAAGTTGAGCCGTTAAGTTTTTCTATTTATTCGAAGTCCGGTGTTGATGGCCTGGAAATATCGGTTTCAAGCTTGGTTAATTCTGCGGATAATAATTCGGTTATCTCGGCGAATGACATTTCTATAAATCAGGTGAAATATAATGAAAGCAGGCTAACGAAAAACACAAAGTACTATGCTTTGGTTCCTGAATATATTGAGCCGGTGTCTTCATTATCGGTAGACGCAAATTCGTCCGAGCGGATATGGCTGAAAGCTCATATTCCGGCTGAAAACCAAAATCTGTCGCCCGGGCTGTATAAAGGTACCGTGACAATTGCAAGAGCCGGCCAGCCAAATGTTACCGTGGGTATTAACCTGACTATCTACGATATTACACTTCATGCCCCTGAAGTTTTTAATCCTGCTTATCACGACCCTTATGGTAGAGCCATAAACTATTTGCTTTCTGTGGATGCAGGAAAAGTTTTCGATGCCTACGCAGAAAGCGGCCTTGAGCCGTTTGTTTTCAGTGCGTCACATAGGATAAAAGTAAACAAAGACCAGAATGGGAGTATTATTTTTGACTGCAACACCTTCAAACAATATATGGATGTGATGGTTGAGCACAAATTTGTCATCGACAAGGTAGCGATATTCCTGAGCAAGTATCAGGACACATTCAAAGAGCTTTATAAGGCCGTCCATGGCGTTGATTACAATGGCTCGGACCCCAATCTATACTACAAATTGACCGACCCCAATTTTGTAGCTGCTTACGGTGACTTAATTGAAAAATATCACGAGATAGGCGCTGCGTACAATGTCGATTTTATATTTACCGTCTGGGACGAGCCGGGGGATGGTAAGGAAGCGAGAATTTTCACGGATAGACTCTACAGTATCGTTAAGGCCAAAAACGAATTGACGTATTCGTGCTATGGACCATCATGTGATGATGAGGTTAATGTTGCACCTGACTATAACACGCCTAATGGTATGAATATACCAGCTTTAACAAATTTGGTCGATTATAAGGCTTGGTCAATGGGAAATGAAGACAGCGGTTATTATGCGCATAATGACCTGAACAACCCGAATTATCCGGGCAGCTTTGGTTATTGTACAACGGGGCATTCACATCTGTCCAACCCTGCGTATAACCGGTTTTTGCATGGATTGTTTGCGTTTGCCACAAACGCAACGATTGTCAGTTGCTATGCAGTGAGCGATTGGAGCAACAATCCCTATAACGATTATGATGCACGATGTGAAGATGACCCCCTTAGCTCTTCACCGGATTACTGTGTGGCCTTTCCCAAATGGAACGGCGATATTTTGTCCGGAGTTGGCGGTATGGAAGCGATACGTGAAGGTATAAAGGATGCTAAATATATCGCTACGCTTAAGCGTCTTATTACTCAGAATCCCAATACTGCATCTGCAATAGCAGCCCAGTCATACCTCGATGAACTAAAAGCTCGAATTGATCCAATCATTGATGATTACTATGCTGTTACTACGGAACTTGGATATTACCAGCAAATCTTCAAAGGGATTTCGGAGATAAATGATGCTAATGACTACGAGGCGTTTACTAAGATACGCGGGGAAATTGCCGAACACATTAAGAGTTTAATTGTTGCGTCTCACGACCCGGTGCCTGACAACGGCGAAATTGACGTGAGCAAAAACGCCAACCTTAGCTGGACAGCCGAGACGGGTGCAACTTCTCACGATGTGTATTTCGGAACGACTAATCCACCGGCGTTCCAGGTCAACCAGGCCGAGACAATTTACAACCCCGGCACACTTAACAATGGCACAACCTATTACTGGCGGATTAACGAGAAGAGTTCTGTTGGTACAACAACGGGCGATGTTTGGAGTTTCACTACTATTTACACGCGAACCTTGACTATCTCCTCGACTGATGGCGGTGATACGATGCCCAGCGAAGGCGCATTCCTTTACGACGATGGCACAAACGCAAATATCGTTGCTACTGCTGATGCCCATTATCACTTCGTGAACTGGACCGGCACGGCAGTAACGGCCGGCAAGGTTGCGAATCCGACGTCAGCAAATACCACAGTAACAATGGATGCCGATTATACGGTAACCGCCAACTTTGCAATAGACATATTTACGATAACCGGTACAGTCACGTCAGGCGGCTCAGGCCTTTCCGGTGTTAAGATAAACGGCCCGCCGGGTAATCCTGTTACCAACAGCAGCGGCGTTTATACAGCTACGGTAAACTACGGCTTCAATGGTACGGCTACGCCGACGTTGGCAGATTATACGTTCAGTCCTGCAACCAGGACTTATACCGACGTAACCTCGAACCAGACGGCGCGGAATTACACAGCGACATCTACACCACCCACGTACTTCGGGTCCGGAACTGTTACATCCGGTACAGGAGCAATTACACCGGCGCTTCCTTCGGGCATCGCTTCAGGCGATATTTTGCTGCTGTTTCTTGAGACCTCTAATCAGGCAATTTCCATCTCTAACTCAAACGGCGGGACATGGACTGCGGTTACTAATTCGCCGCAGTCAACAGGAACGGCCGCCGGCACAATAGGGGTTCGACTTACGGTCTTCTGGTCGCGGTATAATGGGACTCAAGGCGTTCCAACCACTTCCGACTCAGGCGACCATCAGCTCGGCCGGATTATTGCAATTCGCGGCGCTGTTTCCTCCGGTAATCCATGGGATGTTACAGCGGGCGGCGTTGAAGCTGTGTCCTACAAGAGCGGCTCCATTCCGGGAGCGACCACAACAGTCGCTAATACTCTTGTTGTAACGGCCATTGCCACAGCTCTACCTCACGCAACTGGAACGTCAAACTTCTCATCGTGGACAAACAGCAACCTGTCAAGTTTAACCGAGCGCACCGACAATACTGTTACCGCAGGAAGTGGCGGCGGCTTGGGAATAGCTACGGGCACGAAAGCTACCGCCGGGGCTTACGGCAGCACGTCTGTTACATGCGCGCATAATTCATACAAGGCCATGATGAGCATTGCGATAAAGCCTTAAACGATGGTAGCCAGACCAGTAGCAGTTGAGCTGTAATTAGTTAATTGTGATTTGTTTATGGGCCGGGTGGCGTATGTCATCCAGCCCTTTTTTTATGAAATTTTGCGGTGTAAGCATCTTTTCAAGGCGTAAAATTGCCGGACTTTGTAGTTGCCTGGCGGGCGGGATTTGGGTATTATTAAATGACGTTTTTGGGCGGGGATAAAGCGGTATTGGTCGGGTTTTCGAAAAGGGCTAAAATGAGCGAAAATAAGGCAACAGGGATTAACAGGCGGGAATTCATTCGTTCGACAGCGGCAGCAGGGGCAGGACTGATTTTTTCGCCTATGGTTTTAGGCGAGACGGCAACCGACTCAAAATCAGACGATATAAACGTGGCGATTATCGGCGTCGGTGACCAGGGCAAGACGCTGCTCGAATCGGCTGTGAAAATTAAAGGCCTTCGCTTCAAGGCGTTATGTGATATATGGACCGCGTGGAATCAGCAAAACGCGTCGAGACTTCTCAAGGCCTACAAACACGAGCACAACGTATATGTTGACTACAAAGAGATGCTCGATAAGGAAAAGGATTTGCAGGCGGTCATTATCGCGACGCCCGATTTCTGGCATTCAGAGCATACTGTTGCGTGTCTGAAAGCCGGATTACACGTTTACTGCGAGAAGGAGATGTCGAACACGCTCGATGGCGCCCGCAAAATGGTTGCGGCGGCGAAGGAAACGGGCAAGCTGTTGCAAATAGGTCATCAGCGGCGAAGCAATCCGAGATATCTGCATTGTTATGAGAAGCTTCTGAAAGAGGCGGCCATCCTCGGTCGCATTACGACGGTCAACGGGCAGTGGAATCGTTCGGTTCAGCCGGTGCAGGGTTTCCCCCAGGGCAAAGGTATCGATGAGGCCACGCTGACAAAATACGGCTTCAAGTCGATGGAGCGGTTCCGCAACTGGCGATGGTATAAGGGACTTGGCGGCGGGCCGATAGTTGACCTCGGTTCGCACCAGATTGACATATACAACTGGTTCCTCGAAGCGACGCCGAAAGTTGTCATTGCCAGCGGCGGGACAGATTACTACGACAAAAAAGACCACGAGTGGTATGACAACGTAATGGCTGTTTATACCTACGATACCAAAAAGGGGCCTGTCAGGGCGTATTACCAGACAATCACCACCAATAGTTGCCAGGGGTTTTTCGAGACATTTATGGGCGACCAGGGGACATTGGTGATTTCCGAGGCGGGCAGCAGGGGCGAGGCGTATCGTGAGCCGACGGCTCCGCAGTGGGACAAGTGGGTCAAAAATGGCTTCCTGCTTGCGCCTCCTGAAAAGAAGGAAGAAAAATCGGACTCGGGCGCACTTGTGGATGTTCGTGAGTCGCCGATTCCGGATATGTATAAAATCGGCGTGGAATTTAAGGAGCAGTATCATAAGCCGCATTTGGAGAATTTCTTCAACGCAGTTCACGGAAAATGCAAGCTGAATTGCCCGCCTGAGATTGGATACGAAACTGCGGTAACTGTTCTCAAGGTAAACGAGGCGGTCGAGGCGGGCTGCAAACTCGAATTCAAGCCGGAAGAATTTAAGATTTAATTGTTCAAGGGACTGGTCGAACATTGCGAAACGGATTGATGTCTAAGGCGTTGCTTTTAGTGGTCGTCCTGGTGACGGGAGTAGCTGCCGGTGTGGAGGAAAAACTCGGCGATACCCCCGATGGTAGCAGGAGCAATTTCGTTCACTTGATACCGCTGCTTTCGGAACCGTTGCCGGGCAAGGAGCCGGACCAGATTCATCCCGATTCAGACCCGATGCTGCCGTTCTCGACCAAGGCGACCTGCGGGGCCTGCCACAGTTACGACAAAATCAGCGCCGGGTGGCATTTCAATGCTACTGACTCGAATGTTAATCCGGGCAGAAATGGACAGGCGTGGATTTACGCGGACCCGACGAGCGCGACGCAGATACCGCTATCGTATCGTAATTGGCCGGGGACATTCAGGCCTGAGCAGATTGGGCTGACGCCGGTGGCGTTTTTGCAGACGTTCGGCAGGCAGATGCCGGGGGGCGCTATCGGGGAAATGGTCGATAAGAGCGACAATCCCGAAGAGGTTCTGAAATCGGAAGTAACGGGCAAGCTGGAGATAAACTGCCTTGCCTGCCACGACGGTAATCCGGGACAGGATATGGGCGGGGGGAGCGGCTATTCGATTAATGTAATGCGGGGCAATTATCGCTGGGCGGCGACGGCTTCATGCGAATTCGCTTATGTCACCGGCTCGGTAAAGGGGTTGCCCAATGAATACAATTTTCGGGCGCCTTATGTGTCCGATTCGAAATTAAAGCCGCCGGCTGTGGCGTATCGCAAAGAGGCGTTCGGCCATAATGACTGGGTGGGTTTCGATATTCGCTTGGAGCCGCCGAAGCAGCGATGTTATTTCTGCCATTCGAACGTTGACGTCCGCGACGGTAAAACGGAGAAGTGGTTTACGGATGAGGACGTTCATCTTGCGGCGGGGTTGATATGCGCGGATTGTCACCGCAACGGCCTTGACCATAATATTATACGCGGTTATGCGTCGGAGCCGTGCAATTCGACAAATCCAATTGCGGCCAATGCGTCCTGTGAGGGCTGTCACATTGGCACCAAAGGGGAAAAACCGGACGGGGGACGCTTTACAGCGCCGACGCCGAAACACGCGGGGATACCGACGGTTCATTTTGACAAATTAACGTGTACGGCGTGTCACTCTGGGCCGTGGCCGGCAAATGAAACAATACGAACAAAAACCGCCAGGGCTCACGCGCTGGGTATTGCGGGCGCGAACAAGTCGGGCGATGTATTACCTCACCTGCTCTACCCGGTTTTTGCGAGGGGACAGGACGGCAAAATCGGTGTGTTCAAGCTTTTCTGGCCCGCATACTGGGCATCGATGGTGGATGGCAATGTGGTGCCTCTCGATATAGAGACGGTTAAATCAGCCGCGTCGAGAACTATTACTAAGGCCGCGTTTTCAAAGACAGGCAGTTGGCCTGATTTAGCGGAAGAGGATGTAGCGAAAATTCTGATGACACTGGACTCGAAAGCGGCTGCTGGCGCAAAAGCAGTTTATATCACCAGCGGCAAGATGTATTCGTTTGATATTGACGCCGGCAAACTTATTTCGGCGAACAATAAAGCGGCGGCGCCTTATATGTGGCCGATTGCGCACGATGTCAGACCCGCGGCCCGGTCGCTCGGCGTTCGCAACTGCCAGGATTGTCATGCGATTAATTCGCCGTTTTTGTTCGGGCTTGTTTCGGGCGATTCGCCTTTGAAGTCGGCTGCGGCGGGCGCGAGGATGATTAAGTTCGAGAATCTGCCCAAACGGGCAACGGAGTGGTTTGCGTGGTCTTTTATGTTCAGGCCTATGTTTAAGATAGTGTCTATTCTGGCGTCGGTGGTTATAATCGGTGTGTTAGCGTATTATTTGCTGAAGGCGCTGGGGTTTGCGGCCAGGGCGTTTGCAGGCAAAGATTGAACATCCGGATTTTATGTAAGGACTTATGTTTCGCTCGATAGCCATAACGGGTTTTATAGCGGTAATCGCGGGGACAATACTGCATTTTGCAGTGTCGAAGCCTAAGTTCGACGATGTCTTTGGCAAAGACAGGTCGCTGCGCATACTTGACCCTCTGCGGCTTGTGGTTTTCCTTAAAACGCTTCTCTTCGTCGAGCAGAAATGGAGTTTGGTCGGCGTGTTGAGAAAATTAGTTTTTCTGCTTGCGATTCTGTGTTTTGTTGTGCTGGTGGTTACGGGTTTTGTGCCGAATATTTTCTTAGAGAAATCGATAACGGGCTGGTGGCTCATGATTCACGCGACGTTTGCGCCGATTTTTGCGGCTTGCCTTGCTGCGCTGGCGGTCCTTTGGGCGGACAAAAATAGATTGGACAAAAATTACTGGCCGTGGTGGCTGAACCGGGCGCTGCTGCGTCAGCCCGGGAGCACAACGCCGGCGGAAAAATACGAGCTTGGGCTTAAGATAAGTTTCTGGACCATTTTAGTGTTATCGCTGCCGATGATTTTGTCCGCCGTTCTGGGGACATTTGCATTGTTCGGCACAGACGGGCAGAGAGTTCTTCTTCAGATTCACCGTTACAGCACGTTACTCTTGTCATTATTTGCAATTATATATCTGGAGCTTGCGGCGCTGACCGAGATGAACAGGACGGCGTCGAAGTGATTTACTACTGGCAGTCGTGAATGCCCCCGGGCCGTTTGCCAGGTTATGCAAATATGAATTTATAGTTAGGAGAACAGATTATGAGTAACGCAATGCTGCCAAGCTACCTAAGCATGGCAAAGCCAAACCCCCCTGATAAGCGTGCGCCGTGGTATAAAGGTACGGCTCCTGTTTACGCGGGCATTTTCCTGTGGGTTGTTTTTTATATGAATATAGCCGACGGGACGCTGTCGAAGGCGGGTCTGGGCCTGTGCCTTTTCGGGCTGGTAGTGAGTGCGCTGATTTGTTATTTCCTGTTTTATCTTGTTCCGGGTCTTTTGGGTATGACAACGGGTTATCCGCTTTACGTCGTCGGCTCATCGACGTATGGCACGCTGGGCGGTTTTTTAATGCCTGGTTTGCTTATGGGGCTTTTGCAGTTCGGCTGGCTTGCGGTTAATTCAGCCGTATCGACGAAGTTTATTCTTCAGGCGTTTAGTGTCGATGCCACACCGGGAACGTCTAAATTTATCATCGTGTCAATAATCTGGACTGTCCTCGCTGTGTTTGTCGCGCTCAAGGGAATTCAGTATGTCGGCAAGGTCTCGACGTTTCTGCCGATTGTTCCATTGGTTATGATTCTGCTTGTGTTTTTTACCAATGTCGGCTCGGCGGGTAATTTTAAGCCGACACTCGGCGCAGACGCATCAGAGGGATTTCTCACAATTATAGCCATCGTGGTGGGTTTCTTTGCTACCGCTGGCGCCGCTGGCGTCGATTTCGGTATGGGGAATCGCAACGCGAAAGATGTTCAATTAGGCGGAGTTGTGGGCATAATGCTTGCGATAATAGTCGCGGGCGGTTTACCCCTGATAGCGGTAGCAGGCGCTCACGCGGCGAATCCCGCGATGACGAGTTTTTCCTTTGACGAGGTCATCAGCGCACAGGGCGGGCTTTTGGCGAAGTCGATGTTCATACTGTTTGCGATAGCGAGTTTTGCTCCCGCGTGTTTCAGCACATTTATAGCTGCCAACAGTATCGGCACGATGTTCCCCAAGGCCAACAAGGTTGTTATGGTTTCGATTGGCGGAGTGGTTGCGGTTGTTCTCGCAGCGACCGGCTGGGCGCTGAATCTTGTCAATGTTTTCCTCATTATCGGCGCGTCGTTTGGGCCGATTTGCGGCGCGATGGTCGCGGATTATTTCCTTAGCGGCAGGAAGTGGACCGGGCCTCGCAAGGGAGTTAACCTGGCGGGGTATATCTCCTGGGCCATAGGATTCGTTGTCGCGATAATGCCGACGATAAATCCAGAAAAGTTCGGTTATATCAGCCCGGCCCCGGTAATAGCGTTCTTCATCGGTCTTGTTGTTTACGCGGTGCTTGCCAAGGCAGGTTTGCAGCCGCCCACTGTTGAGATGACGCAGAACAAGTAGTTATTGGCGTTTGTCTTTGTGAACGGATTATACGGCAGGGGCCTTGGCAGCAGGGTCTCTGCCGTTTTATTTTAACGCAAAAAAATGACTGAAAAAAAATACAGGTTATCGAGACGCGTATTTTTAAAGAGAGGGATTGCGGCGGGCGCGGTATTTGCACTGCCTGCTATTGTGCCGGCATCGGTATTCGGCGAGGATGCACCGAGCAACAGAATTACCATTGGCATTATCGGCACAGGCGGCCAGGGTATATTGAATCTCAAGGCGTTTTTGCATAAGCCGGCTTCGCAGGTTGTGGCCGTTTGTGATGTTGATTACTCGCATCGTGAGCAAGCGAGGAAAATCGCCAGATTGTCCGATGGTGCATCATATAATGATTTTCGTGAGCTGCTTGCGAGAGCGGATGTTGACGCGGTTGTGGTTTGCACGCCTGACCAGTGGCATGCGCCCATATCAATCGCCGCGGCAAAGGCGGGCAAAGATATTTATTGCGAGAAACCGCTCGCCTTTAATGTCGCGGAAGGAAGGATGCTGTGCGATACGGTAAAACAATACGAGCGAGTTTTACAGACGGGGTCGCATCAGAGGTCCGACAATAACTTCCGGCTTGCCTGCGAGCTTGTTCGCAACGGGCGAATAGGGAAGCTGCACACAATCAAAGTCGAGATTCCTGAAAACAGCAGGCCCAATCCGCTTACATGGAAAATTGAATCTCCGCCCACAGGACTGGATTATGACCTGTGGCTCGGCCCCGCTATGTATAGGCCTTATGTCCAGCAGGGATGTCATTACAACTGGCATTTTATCTACGATTTCGGATGGGGACAAATTACAAATTGGGGGGCGCATGCGCTCGATATCGCCCAGTGGGGCAACGGCACGGACGCGACCGGTCCTGTGGAGGTCAGCGGGACAGCCGAATTTCCCAAAGAAGGATTGTTTGAGACACCTTTGAGCTATGATATAGAATACAAATATGCCAACGGGGTTCGCCTTTTATGCAGGACGGGCAAAGGGGCAATACAGGAATCACCTGTTCGTTTCGAGGGGACCGAGGGGTGGATATTTGTAAGCAGGCAGCAGTTTATTTCACAGCCGGGTTCGATTATTCAGTCAACAATAAGACCGGATGAAGTTCACCTTTACCGCAGCAGGGACCATCATCAGAATTTCCTCGATTGTGTCCGGCTGCGGACAACGCCGGCAGCCGATGTCGAAACGGGGCATCGTTCCGCCACGGTTTGCCACTTGGGCGGTATCGCGGTCCGGCTTGGCAGAAAATTACAATGGGACCCGGTTAAAGAATGCTTTACAGATGACGCCCAGGCGGATAAAATGCTCGCCCGGCCCATGAGGTCGCCGTGGCATTTATGAACTAAGCTCAATGGGAAGACAAAACTCCGTCCGGGGCCATTTTTATAGAGTGTGTTAAAAGCCGATAGTAAACGATTACTGGCTTAAAATAAATCTTGCACCGCGTATATAATCTGGTATAATGCTAAACCTTCGGGCCGGAAGCTGAGAAGAGGCCTGCAGAATATTGAAGGATAATCGGAAAGGATTGTTTTATGGCATTATTATTCGGTTATGATATCGGCAGCTCGTCGATAAAGGCGACGCTGATAGAAGCGGAATCAGGCAAAGTGCTTGCTTCGGCGACCGTCCCGGACAGGGAGATGGAAATCATCGCGAAAAAGCCCGGCTGGGCGGAGCAGCATCCGCAGACCTGGTGGGACAATGTTGTTGCCGCGACGCAAAAAATTAAGGCGCAGACGAATTTTAACGCCGGCGACGTGCGGGGTATCGGGATATCGTATCAGATGCACGGGCTGGTAATCGTTGATAAAAAGCAGGAAGTTCTCAGGCCGGCGATAATCTGGTGCGATAGCCGCGCGGTCGAAATCGGGAAAAAGGCGATGAAAAGTATCGGCGAGAAAAAAGCGCTGTCGCATCTGCTCAACTCACCGGGCAACTTTACCGCGTCAAAACTCAAATGGGTCGAGGACAACGAGCCAAATGTCTTCTCAAAGATTTACAAAATGATGCTCCCCGGCGATTTTATCGCGATGAAAATGACCGGCGAAATCAGGACCACGCCCTCCGGATTGTCGGAAGGCATAATGTGGGATTTCAAGGAGCAGGGCCTTGCCGATATCGTTATGAAGCAATACAAGATACCGCAGGATTTTGTCGCTCAGACCGTCCCTACGTTTTCAGTTCAGGGTAATCTCACCAAAGAAGCGGCAAATACATTAGGGCTTAAGGTAGGGGCGATTGTTTCTTACAGGGCGGGCGACCAGCCGAATAACGCGCTGTCGCTGAATGTTCTTAATCCCGGCGAAATAGCCGCTACCGCGGGCACATCGGGAGTCGTTTACGGTATTACATCCGAAGCTAAATACGACGCCAAATCAAGGGTCAATACGTTTGTTCACGTCAACCACGAGCCTAAAAAGCCCAGGTACGGCGTTCTGCTTTGCGTTAACGGCACGGGCATCCTCAATAGCTGGTTGAAGCACAATACCGGCACGTCGGATTATCCCGAAATGGACGCGCTTGCAGAAAAAGCGCCGGTCGGCTCGGATGGCCTGTCGATTCTGCCTTTCGGAAACGGCGCCGAACGCACGCTCGAAAACCGCAATATTGGCGCACTGGTTCACGGCCTGAATTTCAATACACACAACAGGGCGCACCTGTTGAGGGCGGCACAGGAAGGTATCGTCTTTGCCCTCAATTACGGCGTCGAAATTATGCGGAAAGTCGGCGTCAAAGCCAAGACGGTCAGGGCAGGCCACGCCAATATGTTCCTCAGTTCGCTTTTCAGCGAGGCATTTGCGACGGTTACCGGCTCGCACGTGGAGCTGTTCAAAACCGACGGCTCACAGGGCGCAGCCCGCGGTGCGGGTATCGGGGCGGGTGTTTATAGGGGAGCCGAGGACGCATTTGTGGGTCTTACGCCTGTGAAAACGGTTGAGCCGAACAAGAAACTGACGGCAGCTTACGCCGACGCTTATAAACAGTGGGAAAGTGTTCTCAAACAGCAATTGTCGTAACGGATATTATGAAAACCAAAATTTAATTAGGAGTAAAACGATGGCAGAGTATTTTCCAAAAGTGAAAAAAGTAAAATATGAAGGGATCGACTCAAAAAATCCTCTCGCGTTCAAACATTATAACCCGGAGGAGGAGGTGCTTGGGAAAAAAATGGCTGAGCATCTTCGTTTCGCGGTGTGCTACTGGCATACTTTGAAGAATCTCGGGGCGGACCAGTTCGGCGGGGGTACCATTATTCGGGCGTACAACGACTCGAACGACCCGATGAAAGTCGCGGATATGACTATGGATGCGGCTTTTGAGTTTTTTACCAAGCTGGGTGTTGGCTTCTGGTGCTTTCATGACAGGGATATTGCTCCTGAGGCGGACAACCTTTCCGAAACGAATAAACGCCTCGATGTCATGACCAAGAAGGCAAAGAAGCTTCAGGCCGATACAGGATTGAAGCTTCTCTGGGGCACGACAAACGCATTTTCGCATCGCAGGTTTATGGCCGGCGCAGGCACAAATCCGTCGCCGGAGGTTTTTGCCTATGCGGCAAGCCAGATTAAGAAAGCTATGGAGATAACAAAGGAGCTGGGCGGACAGGGATACGTATTCTGGGGCGGGCGTGAAGGTTACGACACCTTGCTCAACACGGATATGGGAAGAGAACTGGACCATATGGCCATGCTGCTGCAGGGGGCGGTTGACTATAAGAAGAAGATCGGCTTTAAGGGCCAGTTCTATATTGAGCCGAAACCAAAGGAACCGACCAAGCATCAATATGACTTTGACGCAGGCGGTTGTTTCGCGTTTTTGCAGAAGTATAATCTGCTCGACTCCTTTAAGATGAACATCGAGGCCAACCATGCGACCTTGGCAGGTCATGATTTCTGCCATGAACTGGCGTTTTGTGCCGCTAACGGCATACTCGGTTCGGTGGACGCAAATCGCGGCGACCTTCTTCTGGGCTGGGATACAGACCAGTTCCCGAAGGACATCTGTGAAACCACACTGGCTATGTATATCATTCTCAAAAACGGCGGTTTTACAACCGGCGGTCTGAATTTTGACGCACACGTCAGACGTCAATCAATAGACACTGATGACCTTTTCTATGCCCATATCGGCGCAATGGATTCTTTTGCGAGGGGGCTTAAGAATGCAGCGAAGCTGATCAAAGATAAAGTTCTTGATAAAGCTATTAGCGAGCGTTACAAGGGGTGGGCCGGAGAGCTGGGCTCAAAGATTGAAAAACGAAAGATTGGCTTTGAGGAACTCGAAGCATATATTCTCAAGAACGGTGAGCCGGCATTACAGAGCGGACGACAGGAGTTGCTCGAAAACTTATTGAATGAATACATCTGAACCGATTTCTTTGAGGTAAGACGACAGAATTTTGAAATCAAAACAGCGGGCGAATGTGTTTGGCTTAGGATGTTTTGAGGTGTATTCGGCCGGTTTCGCCCGCTGGAAGGGCCACGATATGCAGACCCGTGCGTATGACAACGCCGAGCAGGGAATCGACAGGGTCGTAAGAAGCGTATTGAGCTGGGAGGCCTGCGATAAGGCCGCCAAAGCCCTTGATACGAAGAAACTGATGGCCCTTCTTGCCAAACGCGAAACCGCCAAGGCCGAGGATATGATGCGGGCCGCGGCTGTGGCTGCCCAGAAGTATTTTGACGAGATGTACAAATAGCCGAAACCCGGTTGGAATTGACAAGACGCTGCTGAATCGATAAGATAATCAGACCACTTCATTTGTTTTATGGGTGGTCTGATTAATTTTAACGAAGGAGATATACCCAAAATGGCACGCAGAGGCGTTCGTATAGCAGCAGGTATGGCATTGGTAATATCGTTGGGGTTTATTGTTGCGACAGATCTGGGAGCCGGTAGTAATGCCCCGGCAGCGGATGCCAATGCCGCTGCGGCGAAACCAGCCGGCGATTTAGTCCCGATTCCGCTGGTTTTGCCCAAGCCGCAGTTCGTCGGCACGCCGCAGAATTTTCAGGGTATCGCGAATCTTGAAAAGCCGTTAGGCAAACCGAGAGAGCCGTTTTACGCCCCCAGGGGAACGACAAACGTCGCGTTAAAAAAGCCGGTGAAAAGCTCGGATGAGCAGCCGATTATCGGTGAAATCGCAATGATTACCGACGGTGACAAGGAAGCGACGGACGGCAGTTACGTTGAGTTAGCCCCGATGAAACAAAACATAACAATTGACCTCGGCGCCTCATACAACATTTACGCTGTTATTGTCTGGCATTACCACAAGCAGGCCCGTGTTTATAAGGATGTTGTCGTGCAGATTTCCAGCGACGCCGATTTCATTAAGAACGTCAATACAATTTTCAACAATGACACGGATAATACGCTGGGCCTCGGTGCAGGCAAAGACAGGAATTATGTCGAGACCTCCGAGGGCAGGCTTATCGATGCCAAAGGTGTGGTGGGCCGCTACGTTCGGTGCTACAGCAATGGTAACAGTGCTAACGACCTGAATAATTATATTGAGGTCGAGGTTTACGGAACGCCTGCGAAATGAAGTAGATGAGATTCTGGCTTGCAGTATCAGCCGTCCTGATTTTGGCCGTCGCATTGCGGACTTCCCGCCTGGATATCCGCCCGATGCACGGCGATGAAGCGGTCCACGCTTATCGATTCGGTCAGCTTCTCGAAGCAAACAACTATCGCTATGACCCGACCGAATTCCACGGGCCGACGCTGAATTATTTTACGCTGATTCCCGCTTTGCTTTCCAGCCAGCATATATACGTTTCTCTGACGGAAATCACCCTGCGGATTGTGCCTGTGTTTTTCGGACTGGTTCTGGTCCTGATGCCGTTATTACTGCTCGATGGTCTTGGCAAACCTGTCGCTGCGGTTGCCTGTGCGCTTACTGCCGTTTCACCCGCGTTTGTTTTTTACAGCCGATACTATATCCCGGAAATGCTGCTTGTTTGTTTTACTTTCGCGATGATTGTATCCGGGTATAGATATGCTCACAGTAAAAAGTGGATATGGGCGTTGCGGACGGGTGTCTTTGCCGCGTTGTGCTTTGCCACAAAAGAGACGTCCGTCATTGCGTTTGGGGCGGTTATTGCGGCTTTGGCGATTGTATTACTGACACGCAAAGACGACGGGCCCGCGCTTAATCTGGTGCGTCCCCGCCATTTGGCTTTGGCGCTTGCGGGCGCGGTAGTCGTATGGGGATTATTCTTCTCTTCATTTTTCAAAAATCCGGCCGGACTTATAGATTCGTTCAGAAGCTACACTACGTATTTTCAGCGGGCGGGCCATAATCAGTTTCATATTCATCCCTCGTATTATTATTTTCAGCTTCTGCTTTATAACAAAGCCGATGGCGGGCCGCCGTGGACTGAAGGGTTCATAGTGGTAATGGCTCTGGTCGGCTTGTTAGTCATTATCAGCAGGCGCGGCGTGTCGGGCCTCGATTCAAACCTGCTGAAATTTATTGCCGGTTACACTGTGATAATGGCCGTCGTCTATTCTGCAATACCTTATAAGACGCCGTGGTGCCTGCTGAGTTTTTATCAGGGTATGATTCTGCTGGCGGCGGTTGCCGTCGTCGCGATATTAAATTTGCTTGGTCGGTTGTTGTCTCGTGTAATAATGGTCGCGTTTTTTGCGACGTTCACAATAGACCTTGTTTTGCAGGCATTCGTCGCGAATTTTATTTCTTTTGCCTCGTCAGGCAATCCCTATGTGTACGCTCACCCGACCAAAGACGTGCTGACAATCGCAAAGCGAATCGAGGACGTATCAGCGGCGTTCCCGACGGGGCGTGATATGCCTGTCTGGGTGGTTTGTCCCGGCGGGGATTACTGGCCTCTGCCCTGGTATCTGCGCTCGTTCAAAAATGTCGGCTATTACAATGATGTTAACGAAGTTCGCTCACCCACCCCCCCGGTCGTAATCGCGTCAGCCGGTTATCAGGACCGGCTTATAAACCTATTGTATGACATCTCGCCTGCCGGCCAAAAGGATATTTATGTCCCCTTGTTTGATAAAGGTATCGAGCTTCGGCCCCAGGTTGAACTTCGCGGCTATGTAACAAAAGACCTGTGGGACCAGTGGCAATCAAGCAAATCCGATAATCAGGCCGTTAAATGAGAGCAAGTTATGGCCGAGCAGCAATCTGATACAATCTCGTTTGAAAAAGACCGCTGCGCAATCGCCAATCTCAGGTCTTTCAAACATAACGCAATGGCGGCGGCGTTCGAGATATTCATACTTCATCCCGATGCCGTGTACGCCGAGCAGGCCGCCTGGGCCGCGTTTGAGGAGCTTGACCGCATCGAAGGCAATCTCAGCCGGTTTATTGAAAATAGCGATGTTTCCCGTATCAATTCCCTTACCTCAAATCAGCCGCTGCAACTCGGGCTGTCGGCCTTTGAATGTCTCCGGACAAGTATTGAGATGTCCAGGCAAACAAAGGGCGAGTTCGATATTACCATTGGCCCGTTGTATGACTGCTGGCTGAATGAAGACCGGACGCCGCGTAAACCGTCTAAAAAGGATATTGAAGCCGCGCTTAAAAAAACAGGCAGCAATCTGCTTGTGCTTAATGAATCCGAATATACCGTTACGCTGCGAACCGGTAATGTTCATATAGATTTTGGCGCTGTCGGCAAAGGTTACGCAGCGGATAAAATCGCACAGTTGTTAGGCGAGTGGGGGATAACGACAGCTCTGATTTCGGCGGGGCAAAGCACGGTTCTGCCGATTGGTGTTCCGGATGGTTTAGCCGGCTGGCCGATAACGCTGTCGGACCTCGCCGATTACAGCCGGCTCATAGCGAAGATTTATTTGTCGGGCAGGGCAATTAGTGCATCGGGGCTTCGCAAAGGTCAGCATATAATCAATCCGCGTTCTGGAAAACCTGTTACAAGACCAGCCGCCTGGTCAATGGCGAAGACCGCAGCCGAGGCGGATGCCCTTTCAACGGCTTTTATGGTGATGCCCGTTAATGCCGTGCGTTCCTTTTGTGAGAAGCACCGCGATACATCTGCGCTACTGGTTTTGTCGGGTAAAAGCAAAAAAACAGGCAGGCGATTGCTCCGTTTCGGGCGATGGGGCAGAGCAAAATTTTACTCGAAGTAATGCGGGACGTTTGTTTAAGTTGCTTTTCTTATTTTTAGCAATTCTGAGAGTATTCGTCCAGAGCTTCTTGTTGGGGACAATCGGCTGTCCGGGTCGCAGGTCCAGTCGATTGGAAATTCCGCAATCCGGTAGTGCTGGTTTATCGTCCGCCTGATTATTTCTATATCGAACATAAATCCGCTGGTTTGACACTGACCGTAAAGCAGGCGGGCGACGTCGCCGCGGTAAATTTTGAAGCCGCATTGAGTGTCGGTAAGTTCCTTCGGGATTTTCATTATATTGACCACGAACCAGTGAAAAAACTCTGAGCAGATGTGCCGGTAAAGCCCGTGGTCGATTTCGATATTTCCTCCCGCCAGGTTGCGCGAGCCGTGTGCGATATCGCATTTGCCGGTCTTGAGCAGCTCCAGTCCTCGCAGGGTGTTATCGAAGGGGACACAACTGCCGCTGTCGGCAAACATCACGTAATCACCGGTTGACTGCATTATTCCGCTGCGGACTGCGTAACCTTTGCCGTGGTGTTGCTGGTTTCGGATTATTTTGACTGTCCCGCCCTGATATTTATCGCCTGCTTTTTGTGCTTCGTCAAGCGTTGCGTCGCTGCTTCCGTCGTCGGCAACTATAACTTCTCCCTCGAAGCTGTTTTTCAGGAGAAATTCGCAGGCGGATTCGACGTCGCGACCGATTTTACCGCATTCGTTAAATACAGGAATGACGATTGACAGTTTCATCACGTTCCTTGTTTTTCGAACCGGCTAAACGGGCTTTTTGACGGGTTTAACTTGTATGAAAACGGACCTTGGCCTGACCGATGAGATAGAAACTTCCCGTAATGCAGACGAGGTCTTCCTTGCCTACCGCGCTTTTTGCCAGTCGAAGTGCCTCTCCGAGGGCAGGAGCGGCCTGACACATCTTGCCGGATATGGCAACGTATTTTTCAGCCAGCTCATCGGGTGACATCGCTTTGGCGGAGTTGCTGCGGGTGAAAATCACCTTGTCGGCGCCGAATTGCAATTCCTGAAGCATTCCATTGATGTCTTTATCTTCGTTGCAGCCGAAGATTACTATCATCGAATCGTACGGGATGCTTTGGCCTATCGCGTACATAAGCGCCCTTATGCTGGCCGCGTTGTGCGCCCCGTCTATAAGGATTCGCGGGTCTTCGCAAATCATCTCCATCCGGCCCGGCAATTTGACTTTTGCAAGCCCTGCCACCGTTTTGTCGTTGTCTATGTCGAATCCGCAGCCCTTGAGTTTGTCGAGCATAGCGAGCGCCAGACCGCAGTTTACCGCCTGGTGTATCCCGAGCAGTGGGACTCGGAGGTGCTCAAATTTGCTGGTGGGTGTTGTCAGGCACACGCGATTATGCGGTCCGTGCTCGGACGATGTTTCAAAGCGATGCGAGAAATCTATGTCCACGCCGGTTACGCTGAGAGGCGCTTTAACTGCCGCCGCCTGTGCCTTCAGCACCCGCATCGCGTTGGGGTCCTGCTGGACCGTCACGATGGGGACACCCGGCTTGAAAATCCCGGCCTTTTCCTTCGCGATTTCTTCTATCGTGTTTCCAAGCTGCTTCTGATGGTCGAAACTCAAATTGGTGATGCCGACGACCTTGGGCTTTATCACGTTGGTGCTGTCTAATCTGCCGCCGAGTCCTGTCTCAATGACCGCAACGTCCGCCTTGGCATCCGCAAAGTGCATAAAGGCAAGCGCCGTCATTATCTCGAAGAAAGTGGGTGCGCTGGTTTTTGAAACGGTTTCGACCGCCTTGTATATACGGTTAAGCAAACCAAGCATCGCGGTTCTGCTTATCATTTCGGAGTTGACGATGATTCGTTCGTGCAGGTCAACCACGTGCGGCGAAGTGTACAGGCCTACCTTGTAGCCGTTCGCCTCTATCATTCTTGCCAGCATTGTGGCTGTACTGCCTTTACCTTTTGTACCGGCTATGTGGACTGTATCGACTTTCGTATGCGGATTGCCTACCAGCGAAAGCAAATGCTCCATTCGCTTCAGGTTGAACGTATCGACGTTGTACCGTAAGTGCTTTTCCTGCTCATAGTTAGTTCTGTTAAAAAGGTATTTGATTGCCTCGTCGTAGGTCTTGAAAGGTTTACGTGAAACCGCCGCAACCAGCTTTGATGCGCGGCTTTTGCCCTGTTTCTTCCGAGTTTTAGTTACTATTCGTGCCATGAATCTATCATTATAACACAATATTTTGTGCATTTCAATACCATCGGGCCGCTAATCGCACAGAAAGCTTTTTTTTAGGCCAAAAATAAATGTAACCTCTTGTTTAACAAAAGGTTATGAACACGTGAATGGTTCGGTCCTTTTGTTCCAGGTGGGCCGCGATATTAGAAAACACAAAATCGTAATTATGAGTGCTTATAATAAGGCGGGTTGTTATACGCCGCCGAGCCCAAACTTCTGTTATTTACGAGAGTTACGGGGGTTTGTTCGCTTAGCAACAAGCATCGCAATACAAAATTATGATACGAGCATATTCCGCATTCGCTCACATACTTTGCTTTCATCACGATAATTCGTCTTGATTTTATGCGAGGGGGACATATACTTTTGGTAAGGTTATTTAGCTTATTTCAGGATGTCGGACTTGCACCCAAATTCACCAGATATCGAGAAGTGGCTGAAACTGGCAGGCGCAGATGGTGTCGGCCCGGTTACTTTCGGCAAGTTGTTAAATTATTTTGGTTCGGCGGAAAAAATTCTTGGCGCGTCGGCTTATGAGTTGTCAAAGGTTGATGGAGTAGGTCATCACACCGCGGAGAAAATAGCGGCCAGTCGTGACAAAACAGATACAGATGCCGAGACAGCATTGGCCGAAAAACTCGGGGTATGGATTATTCATCTTCACGATGAACGTTATCCCGCCCAGTTAAAAATGATTTACGACCCGCCTCCTGTTTTATACGTCAAGGGGACTCTTGTTGAGCAGGATAATCTCAGCGTGGCGATAGTTGGTTCCCGCCGGTGCAGCTTGTACGGCAGCGAGCAGGCGTCCCGATTCGCGCACATATTGGCCGGCGCAGGTTTTACTATATGCTCAGGTATGGCTCGCGGCATTGATACCGCCGCTCATCAGGGCGCTCTGGCCGCCGGCGGCCGCACCATTGCCGTCCAGGGCTGCGGGCTGTCCAATGTGTTCCCCCCGGAAAATAAAAAGTTATTCGATTCTATCGCCGAATCCGGCGCCTGCATCAGCGAATTGCCTCTTCGTTATGAGCCGCTGGCTGAAAATTTTCCGCCGCGCAACAGAATAATCGCTGGATTGTCACTGGGGACAATCGTTATCGAGGCGGGCGGTAATTCCGGCGCGCTTCATACGGCCAAATCGGCCCTCGAATACAATCGCGAGGTTATGGCGCTCCCCGGAAAAATTGATTCTCCGCTCAGCAGCGGCGCCAATCGGCTTATTAAACAGGGTGCCAAACTGGTTGACTGCGTCGATGACATAATGGAGTCACTGGGTTACATAGGCGACAAAATCAGCGGGCACGTCAGCTGGCAGGCCGAGTTGCTTACGGCGAAAGCCGATAGACCATTGTTCGATATCGCCCGGTTAAATCTCAGCGCAAGCGAGAAGTCGGTGTATGAGTGTCTGCATAGCGAACCTGTTCATATTGAGCAGGTTATCACTGATTCGCAATTGCCCGCGGGCAGCGTCAACGCCTCAATCGTCTCGCTTCGACTGAAAGGCCTTATAAAGCAGTTGCCGGGCAGCTTGTTCGTGCGAAAGTAGGTTCCTATAATAACAGAATGGAAACCGTTGCGGAGGGCGAAAGGGGCTTATTAGCGTTAAAATTGCCTTTCGCACGCTCACAATAAAAATTACTTAACTTGCGTTGCCGGTTTTCCGTATTATAAAGATAGGATATTTTCTAACTTACTTGATAGTGTTTAAATCGATGAGGTCGGACAATGAATAGAAAACGAATAGCAATGATTTTTGCGGCTGTAATATTCGCATACGTTCTTTTCATAGGAATCGTTGCGGCAGCCGGCAAATCGGAAATAGTTCCGGCTACAGACACTCAGGAGCAACCATCATATACTGAATATCCCGGGGAAATCGGCGATATTGCGATGCGGGCGGAGAAGCAGGTAAAAGAAGTCAACGAGAACGCAGAACTTGAAAAACAGAAACTGGAAGCGGTGAAGCGAGAGCAATATTTCGAGGACAATAAGGAGGAGACTTCGAGAAATTTGCTTTCTAAAGATGATATAGCCGCGATTGAAAAAGAGCGTGCACAGAAAGAGGAAGCGATTCGAACAAAGATAGGTTATGAGATTAACTCTCTTGAGGCCCAACAACCAGCCCGGCAGGGGGTTTCTCCGGCGGGTCCCGGTCCACGTACTTCGCGGCCAACCTCGACTCGCGGGATGGTAACAGGTATTGTTTTCTGTAATAACGGTGGAGCTGCGCTGGTTGCCGGGGAAATCGTAAGGGAAAATGATGTTGTGCTTGGCGTCAAGGTTTTTAAGGTAACCGCCGACTACGTAGAATTTGAGAAACAGGGCAGCAGGTGGAAGCAGGTGGTCGGAGAGTCGCCGCAGGCGTCATATTGGGAGCAGCCGCAGCAATCTCCTCCGGCTAAGCAGCCGTCAACTGTTCCCGGCACCAAGGCCAAACCCGGCCGATAGGCGTCCTGAACGTTTTGCGGCGGTGCTTATACGCACAATCAATTTTGCCGCATTGTATGTGTTTCTACGGATAATCCCCTAACGTTACATAACCCCCAAAGCATTGACGGTTGTACGCCCGCGATATATCCTGTTGCGCGTATGGCGGATTTTATTGACGACGAAATTCTTGAAATGGCCGTTGCCCGCGAGGTGGATGCCAACCGGTTTTACCTTACCCTTGCCTCGCGTGTGCAAAATCAAGGCATCAAAAGGGTGTTTGAGAAACTGGCGGCCTAGGAGCTTGAGCACAAGGCCATAATCGAACTGGAGATTATGAAAACCGGCAGGGTGGTTAAAGATGTCGAAACCAGTGCCGGACTCCGTGACTGGAAGAGGGTTTATGTGCCTCCCAGAATGAAAATGAATTACAAAAATATTATGAAGATAGGCGTAAAGAAGGAAGAAGCATCAATCCAGTTTTATGCTGACCTGGCGGAGATGACTTCAGACAATCATTCTAAGGAAATCCTGCTTGCCCTGGCCCATGAAGAGGCCGTTCATAAAGAGCGATTCCAGAAAGCTTTGGACTTTCTGTCTCATATCGCATAGCCATCGTTTTTTTAAAATATTTTGCATTTTCCGGAAATTTTTCGTTTACTTAGTAGCACAATTATGATATTGTTATGCGCAGATGTGACGTTACCGGAATCAAAGGAGTTGGTTATGGCAATGGAGATGAATGCTTTAAATATCACTGCGGCCACGATAGGTTTTTTTCACACGCTTCTTGGCCCCGACCATTACCTCCCCTTTGTTATGATTGCCTGGGCCAGAAAGTGGTCCGGCCTTAAAACAACAATGGTAACTTTCCTGTGCGGTATCGGGCACGTCGGAGGTTCCGTGGTTCTGGGACTTGCAGGCGTTGCCCTCGGTTTAGCTGTCAATAAGCTCCAGTGGTTCGAATCTGTTCGCGGCAATCTCGCTGCGTGGCTCATGATAGGATTTGGCATCGCATATCTTGTCTGGGGTCTTCGCT
>JBEKZW010000029.1:0-30290 GCA_049509475.1 Sedimentisphaerales bacterium | reverse complement strand
GGCAAATTCGTCAGGTACGCCACCCCCGAAGACATCAACGAGGAAAAGCACTTTCAGAAAATCGCCGTCGAAGAAACCAAATTCTGCAAAAAACTTATCAAGGAAATGAACCTGCCAATGAAAGTAGTTGACGCCGAGCACATCCTCGGCGGGGAAAGAATCGTCTTCTACTTTATGTCCGACGGCCGCGTCGATTTCCGCGACCTGGTCAGAAAACTCGCCCAGGAATACCAGACCAGAATCGAAATGAGGCAAATCGGCGCACGCGACGAGGCAAAGATACTCGGCGACATCGAAAGCTGCGGACAAAGATGCTGCTGCAGCAGGTTCCTCAAGAGCCTCAAGCCGGTAAATATGCGTATGGCCAAACTGCAAAAGGCGACGCTGGACCCCGCGAAAATTTCCGGATTCTGCGGCCGGCTCAAGTGCTGCCTGCGATACGAGGACGAAACATACACCGAACTCAAAAAACGCCTGCCGCCCAGAAACACCAGGGTCAACACCCGGCTTGGCACAGGCAGAATCATCGATTACCAGGTCCTCGCCCAGTTAGTAATGGTCGAGCTTGATACCGGCGTTAAAACGACGATACCGAGAAACGAAATTGAGATAATAGCGCCCTCTCAGCCGGGCGATGCGCAGGATGCCCCACTGCCGCCGCTGCCGACGCCGCCGCCGGCCGACGACTCCGACTCCGAAAACGCCGAAGACGATAACTTCGATGAACAGACAGATAATAATGAACCTGAAACCCAGGACAGCGACCATTAACGCCCGCCTTTGCGGAACGAAGGGAAATTATGCCGCGTAAAATCGTCGTTACATCAGCCCTGTACTACTCAAACGGCCCCATCCACATGGGCCACCTCGTCGAGTCAATCCAGACCGATATCTGGGTGCGTTTTCAAAAGCTATGCGGCAACCAATGCCTCTATTTTTGCGCCGATGACACCCACGGCACCGCCATTATGATTAGCGCCCGAAAAGAAGGCATAACCCCTGAGCAGCTTATCGACCGGGCACATAAAGAGCACCTCACCGATTTAAAACGCTTCTTCATCGAGTTCGATAATTATTACACCACTCACTCGCCCGAGAATCGAACCTTCAGCGAGCTTTTTTTCACCCGCCTGAGAGACGCCGGCTCTATAACAAAAAGAAATATCGACCAGGCATGGTGCCCCAACTGCAATATGGCGCTGCCGGACAGGTTCATCCGCGGCACCTGCCCGCGATGCAAGGCCGAGGACCAGTATGGCGATTCATGCGAGGTCTGCGGCTCAACATATCAGCCCACCGACCTTGTAAATCCCCGCTGCGCCAACTGCGGGACAACACCCGTTCTGAAACAGTCCGAGCATTATTTTTTCAAGCTGGCCGACTATGAAAAGCAGCTGCGGGACATATTCGCGAAGGGCTATATCCAGGAATCCGTCTCCAACAAGCTCGACGAATGGTTCAGCGCAGGACTGAAGGACTGGGACATCTCGCGCGACGGCCCATACTTCGGCTTCAAAATCCCCGGCGAAGAGGACAAATACTTTTACGTCTGGCTCGATGCGCCAATCGGCTATATGGCCTCGGCCAAAAACTACTGTGACAAAAACGGACTCGATTTCAACGCCGTATGGAACGGCCCGGATTACGAGCTTTATCACTTCATCGGTAAAGATATCGTGTATTTCCACGCCCTGTTCTGGCCCGCGATGCTCGTCGGGGTGGGTTTCAAAACCGCAAACAAATTATTCGTCCACGGCTTCCTCACAGTCGATGGCCAGAAAATGAGCAAGTCGCGCGGAACCTTCATAAAAGCCGCGACTTATGCCAAACACCTCGACCCGGAATATCTCCGCTACTACTACGCAAGCAAACTTTCCGCAGGCATCGACGACCTCGACCTCAGCACCGAGGACTTCATAAATAAAATAAATTCCGACCTCGTGGGCAAATTTACCAACCTCGCCTCGCGTGCCGCGCCGATGCTCAAAAGCAAACTCAATGGCTGGCTGGGCAAACTCGACGACGAAGGCAAAAAACTCATCGACGCAATCGCCGCTGCCGAAAAGGAAATCGTCCAGAATTACGAAAATCTCAATTACGCCGCCGTAATCCGGACCGCAACGGCGCTGGCCGACCTCGCCAACCGTTACGTCGAGCAGAACCAGCCCTGGACTACAATCAAAACAGACCCGGAAAAGGCGTGTATAACGCTGACCGCAACTCTCAACGCCGTGCGCATCCTGACAATTTACTTAAAACCGGTCCTGCCCGCCTTTGCTGAAAAAGTCGAACGCCTGCTAAACATCGGCAAACTTACCTTCGCCGATGTCAAGACCATACTTCAGGAACACAATATCAATGACTTTGAACGTCTCTTTGAACGTGTAGATAAAGAAAGGGTTGACGCGATGATTGAAGAAAGTAAAGAGACAGGAGAGAAACAAGCTATAACTCCCGAACCGGCCCCGGCGATAACCGCTGAGCCGATTAAGCCGGAATGCACAATTGAGGACTTCGCCAAAATCGACTTGCGCATCGCACAGATCGTAAAAGCCGAACGCGTTGAAGGGGCTGACAAACTATTGCGGCTTCAATTAGACGTCGGCGGAATACAGAAAAATGTGCTGGCCGGTATCGCGCAGGCATACAGTAGCGAAAATCTCGTCGGCAAAATAGTCATACTCTTCGCGAACCTAAAACCGCGCCAGATGCGATTCGGCCTGTCCGAAGGCATGATTCTCGCTTCAGGCACGGGCGGAAAAGAAATCTTTATGCTCACCGCGGACGCAGGCGCTAAACCGGGCGCAAAAGTAAGCTGACAAAATATGACCGAAAAAAAATCGCTCGAGGAAATTTCAGAGCAGGACAGCCGATACAACCCAAAAGCCGTACGATTCGTTTACGAAGGCCTCGGCTTCACCATCCGCAAAATCGTCGCTGGTCAGCCCGGACACATCACGGGCCAAACCCTCTGCGAAGGACTTCGCCAGCTCGCGCTCGAAAAATGGGGCCTGCTCGCTATGCTCGTCCTCGACTCCTGGAACGTCAAAACCACCCGTGATTTCGGCGAAATCGTCTATCTCCTTATCAGGCACGACTGGATGAAGGCCCAGCCCACCGACACCATCGACGATTTTAACGATGTTTACGACTTCAAAACCGCCCTCAAAGCCGGCTTCAGGTTCTAAGCATCCCCCTTTCCCCTGCAAATACCCCAAATTACCGTCCCTTTCGCTTGACAAATCCCGGCAATTAAAATATAATGAAATAGTTAACATAAACTGTCGATATGAAGAGGACAGATAATGCGTCTCGTAGTAAAACAAGGTGAGCGCACCATTAACGAATTCCACTTCGACAAGGGCCCAATCTACATCGGCAGACACACCAACAGTCAGATACTTCTGCCCGACAAGGTCGTATCACGCCAGCACGCCGTTATCTATAACACCAAAGACGGCCAATGGGTCGTCGAAGACCTCGAAAGCGCAAACAAAACATACCTCAACGAAAGCGAAGTCCACAAAGCCGACATCAAAACAGGCGACGTCATTCGCATATCCGATTTTGCTATCGAGGTTAACTTCGAAACGGCCCCCACCGCTGACCCCGGCGAAACAGTCGAGCTTGAAGAAGCACCCGCCTCACTCTCCTCCGGCCCGCAAATCATTGTCCGAAAACTCGGCGCCGAAAAAGCCCCCGCCGTAAGGTTCCAAGCCGAACGCGCCACTGATTTCCTGCAGGCAATTGAGGAATTGAAGAAGACAGACAACATAGATAAGGCGCTGCTGGTCCTGCTTGAAACAGTATCAAAACAGTTCAAGACCTATCACGTCTGGGGCGCTATGCGTCCCAAACCCGACGGCCCGATGGTTGCCCATGCGGGCAGAAACAGAAGCGGCATGGCCGTCGAGCAGTCAGACCTCGAATACGGCGACAAAATCGCCGAGGCCCTCAATAAAAAACAGTGTATGCTCTTTATCTTCACCCGTGACCTCAACATCCAGAAGGAAATTCAGGTTCGCTCAGTTCTTATCGTCCCCCTGCTTTCAACCGCCGGCTGCTTCGGCGTCATTTACGCAAACAACACCTTCCGTGATGACCACTATAACCTCGGCGACCTCGATTACCTTATGATGGTTGGCCTCCACACCGCCTCCGTCCTCGCTAAACTCCCGGCGTAGCAAAAAAGGGCTTTTTGCTTCAGGCTATAGTTTTACTCCAATTACGGCTCCCATTTGAGTTCATTCGCGAATTTGGAATTTGAGTAAGTCACCGCGCCGCCTGATTCCAAAATAAAGAATTCTCCAGTTTTCTGGAATTTGTCGCTTCCTAATTCTTGGCCACCATAAAGATTTTGTACCACATCGCACTCAATAACAAGAACCGTATGTAAAGGCAAATTGGCAAGCTGTAATCCTTGAACATTCTTATTAAAAGCAAAGGCAAATTTCCCGTATTTACTTGGTGGGTATTTGAAATCATCTACAGAAAGCCGCTTATCGTATTCCAGTAAAAGGTCGGTCCAATGCTCAGCACTTGGTAACCAACCACCATTTTTGCCACAATAAACCAGCATTGCTAAGTGAATATTGTGCAGTCTCTTCGCAACCACTGCACTGTGAAATCGTTCCTTCTGAACAGGAAGATATAAAAAAAGAGTAAAGGCCACAAACATCAAAATCATAAAACCAAATAAGACAAGACAATGTTCGATTAGTAATTTTCCTCTGCGTATTACAGAATACACCAGCGAACTTATGGCTGCAACCACACTTATCGAAACCAAGAATATTGTAAGACCAATTAACCATTTCCAAAATGGATGTCCCTGCAAAAAATATACCAAAAAGGTCTCGGAAAAAACAAATGCAAGAGTTGCTGATATAAATGAGATGGTTGACATTCTAAATAGCCATGCCATTTTAGCCATATATATTCCTTTTAAAAGAATGAGCGGCATTCTCACCTATTCAAACATCATATCTGCGCCAGAAGCACTACATAATTTTTACCATAGTATTTTGCGCATTTGGGGCAGGTGGTGTAGAAAAAGTATAGCTTCTTAAGCTCTTTGCCCTGCTTGGCCACGTAATCGGTCATCTGATTAACCCACTGGCGGATATTCTTGTATGGCCCTTCAAAAACCCGTGCTAAAAATGTTCCTGAAACCTTCACCATTTCCGCACCCGGCACGTCCTTGGCCACAGCGATATAAATATCCGCTCCCCAGAGTGATTTCTCATCGCTCAGCAATATCGGCTCCTGCGCCAATGCCCCTGCCTTGGCAATCCTTTCCATATTCCGCACCATAACCTTGCCGAAATTCAACGGGATATGCAGGAAACTGGTCACGTGGTCTTTTATGAACAGTTTATCCTTGAACGTCACCTCTTTTTTGTCCCACGGCTCAGGATTAAACCGAGGACAACACCCCGTCTCCGAGTTCTCATACAACTTATCCATAACATTCTCCTTTCAATCCGAAAAAGGTGTCAGGAACCTTTTTTCTTATTTAATACATTTTATCAAATCGCCCAACTTGTCGCCGGCTAAAAACGCCAGCGACAAAATCGCGATAATCCACATCGTCGGCTTAATTTCCTTCGCCTTTCCCGCGGCTGACTTGATAAGCACAAAGGAAATAAAACCAAACGCCAGCCCCGTGCTGATACTATAGCTCAGCGCAATCATCACGATAATAATAAAGGCCGGGAATGCCTCCTGAATATCCGCAAAATTTATCACCCGGACTTCCTTCATCATAAACAGGCCCACCATAATCAAAGCCGGAGCCGTAGCATATTCAGGCACTACGCCAACAAGCGGCGCAAACAATATCGCAAACAAAAATAACGCCCCCGTAACCACGGAGGTCAATCCCGTCCTGCCTCCCTGCTCGATACCCGCGGCTGATTCGACGTACGCGGTAGTTGTCGATGTGCCGAATACCGCCCCGGTCATACCCGCAAGGGCATCAATCGCCAGTAACCTGTCTAAGCCCCTTATCTTGCCGTGACTATCGACCATTTTCGCATGGTGACAGCACGCGACCAATGTCCCTATGCCGTCGAACATACTCATAAACATCAAGCTGAACACGCTGCCAAGCACGCCCCATTTCAACGCGCCGAAAATATCCAGATGAAACGCAATAGGCCTTATATCCACGCCAAACGACACCCACTTTACCGGCCTGTCAACATATCCGAACGCAATCGCCAGAAGCGTCGAAAACGCTATACCGATAAGCAGCGAACCTTTTATCCCCTTCATTTCAAAAAACAGCATAAACAACAGGCCCGCCAGTCCTATCAGCGTCTTGACGCCCAATGGCCCCGCAGAAACAAGCGTCGCATCGTTACGAACTATTATGTGAAGATTGACTAACCCTATGAACGTGATGAAAAGTCCGATGCCTACCGATATCGCCGAGATTATCGCCGGCGGTATCGCCTCAACGAGCTTTTTGCGAAGTCCAATCAATGTAAGCAGCAAAAACATCACACCCGAAACAAACACCGCCCCAAGCGCCGTCTCCCAGCTCATTTTATTGCTTAGCACCAGCGTATATGTGAAAAACGCGTTAAGCCCCATCCCCGGCGCCATCGCTATCGGCGCCTTGCCAAAGATGCCGGTGACAATCGTCGCGATGGCTGACACAATGCACACCACCGCCACAAGCGCGTTTTTGTCCATACCGGTCTTGCTTAGCATATCGGGATTTACAAAAATAATGTACGCCATCGTCAGGAATGTAGTAATGCCCGCGATGACTTCCGTTTTGAAATTAGTCCCCCTTGCTTTAAGCTCAAAATAATCACGCGCCATAATCGACCTCTGTATTTACAATCAGGTATTTACCAATGTGTCCTTAAATAAATCCTTTATAATCTCCCGCATAAATTCTTCATCATCTTTCCATTGTCTTTTATTCCATATTGTAGCGTATATGAATGAAATCATCGCCACAAGCGGTACCAAAACAACAAGTAAGGTTATTGGGTCAAACGAACCTTTCATCCACTCTAAATAGATCTTCATTATTCCAATCACAAGAACGATAAATACCATCCCCAAAAAAATAATTGTAAAAGGTCTAACAAAAGGATGGAATCTAAACCGTCCGCAGATAACGCATCCGGAATTCGATGGTTTGAAACTTCCACATAATGTTGCACGCCATGAATTCCTGTAGTATGTCCTCCTCCAAACGCAAAATTCATTACCTTTGATTTTACCGACAAGAGGTTTGTCGCCAGTTAGTCCAACCAATAAGCCATTTTCGTCAAGGACAGAGGAAATTCGTTCGGTTGCCTGTTCGGCGGCAAGTCTAACCTCCAGCTCAAAATAATCATGCGCCATATTTAATCCTCTAAATTTTTATTTCCCATTCTGCCGACATTCGGCCGGTTGCTGAACCGCCATAAGCTCCACCATTTTACACGTGACCTTCGCCGCGTTTCCCAACGCGATATTTTGAAAAGTATTCACGTCTTTATCCGCTTTTTCATCGGCCGTATCGCTTATTCCGCGAATGACCAAATGCGGAATCCCTCGCTGATAACAAACTTGCGCAATCGCCGCGCCTTCCATCTCAACAGCATCGGCTCCGAGCCGCTTTTGCAGGTCAATTCGCTTTTGCGGCGACATTATAAAAGTATCCCCGGTCACAACCACGCCCCTTTTAACCTTCGCCTGTACTCCCTTTTCATCAGTTCCGATACCCTTCAACGCCGTCTGGCCTCCCGCACGCAGAGCTATACCGAGCAATCTCTCATCCGCCGCAAAAAATACCGGATTCTGCTCCCCTGTCAGCCTGTTATCGAATCCCCTGCTCTCAACACCTGCATCAGACCAGAACCCGAGGTCGTGCTGTGCGCTTTTTTCCGCGATTATCACGTCTCCGACACCCAGTTGGGGATTAATTGCACCGGCAATACCGCACACAATCACCTCACTTGGATGAAAATGTTCAATGAAAAGCGCGGTCGTCGCCGCCGCATTAACCTTACCAATTCCCGTCCATGTTACTGCCACGTGCCTGCCTCGTAATTTACCCTCCGCAAATACGATTCCCCCAATTTTACCTTGGCGCTTATTTTCCAATTGCGCCTGAATCGGCTTCACTTCATCAGCAAAAGCTCCCAGTATTAGCGTGACATCCTCCTGTTTGCCTGAACCTAAAACTCCTGTCGGGCCGCTGCAGGAAGCACATAAAAGCAAAATACTCAACAGAACCGTTCCGGCAACCCTGTCTCTAAACATCCCTTCGTCTCTCCTTCGGCCCAAAATAATCACGCGCCATATTCGACCTCCCGTCTTAGCCATTGATTATCAATTTCGCCGGTCTCTTCGGCGAATTCAATGCGAGCGAGAGGAGTCGAACCTCCACGTCCTTTAGGGACACAAGGTCCTAAGCCTTGCGCGTATGCCAGTTCCGCCACGCTCGCCTAACTGTCATTCCCGCGAAAGCGGGAATCCAAATCATCATTTACTGCTGCCCTTTACCCTCTTCGGCAATCTTCTCGATGCGTTTTTCCGCATCCTGCAGAATCTTCCGGCAATGCTTAATGAGCGACATGCCCTTTTCATACTGCTGCAAGCTGTCGCCAAGCGCAATCTCGCCCTGCTCGATTTTGCCGACTATTGCCGTTAGCTCTTTTATCGCCTGCTCGAAAGTCAGTTTGCTGACATCGCCCGCGATGATTTTCGTTAAGCCGTTCTTAATTTCTTCTTTGGCCATATAACTTCTACCTTCTGCCTTCTAACTTCTGGCTCTCCGCTTTTTTACTTTTTTGTTACCTTGCTTTCAATCAAATTTTCCGCCAGTTCCGTCACCAGCGTATCGCCCATTTGCACCTGGGAGGCATTTTTCAATACCGCACCCGTTTGTTTGAGCGTGGTTATCGAGTAACCGCGTTTCAATACCGCCCTTGGGTTGAGGCCCGCGAGGCGATTCTCCTGTGCGGTAAGGAGCAATCCCGCCCTGCCCAGTAATGCTGATACAGCCGCGTTTGCCCTGCTTGTCAGCTCATTAACCTCGACCATTTTCCTGCCTATCAGCCGATGCGGCTCAAGACGCACCACCTGCTCATAATATCCATTCAGCCGCTCCCTCGCATCCGTGAGCATATCCCCAATCAATTCTTCGAGGCTGCTCCCCATCTCATCGAGCTGCTGCTGACGGTTGCGCACCTGCAAAAGTGGATTGCGAAACGCGGCGCTGGCGCAGACCGTTTGCAATCTTTGTTCCGCAAGTTCGATAACCGATTCCATATCACCTGTCAGCCGGCTTTGGGCCACCAACAGCTTTTCCAGCACCTCCCGCGCATCGGGCACCGCCACCACTCCCGCCTTGGTCGGCGTCGATGCCCGCGCATCCGCCACCAAATCCGCTATCGTCGTATCAATCTCGTGGCCTACCGCGCTGATTATCGGTATCTCCGAATCGTAAATTGCCCGCGCTAATACCTCCTCGTTAAATGCCCACAAATCCTCCAGCGACCCGCCGCCGCGTCCCACAATCAAAATATCAAGTTTGAGTTTGTCATTTCGGCGATTGACGTCTTTTATCGCCGAGGCGATTTTTTCGGCAGCCCCTTCACCCTGAACGGGCACCGGGTAAAAACACAGAACACAGGGCCAGCGGTCAAAAATACTTTTTTTTATATCATCAATCGCCGCCCCCGATTCGCTTGTCAATACGCCTATCCGCCGGGGATACCTCGGCAGCGGTTTTTTATGCGCCTCATCGAACAATCCCTGCGCCGCTAATAGTTTGACCATTTGCTCGAAAGCTAATTGCAGCGCACCTACCCCCGCCGGCTCCATCCTCTCGGCGTAAAACTGGTACTTACCCTGCGGCTCGTAAACATCGATGTTGCCCGTTGCGAAAACCGCAAGGCCGTTCTCGGGTTTGAACTTCACCTTCTTGAAATTGCTCCCCCACATCACGCAGGGCAATACCGAGCCTTCATCCTTTAGCGAAAAATAGCAGTGCCCGCTCGAATGCGGCCTCCAGTCGCTAATCTCGCCCCTCACCGTTAATCGCCCTGGCAGACCGTTCTCCAGCATCGTCTTTATCAGCGCCGTTAACTGGCTGACGGTATAGATTTTCACCTGCTCATTTGCCATATCCGCTGATTATACCCCCTCCACGCGCAAAACAAAAGCTGCGGACTCAATCAATCCGCAGCTTGTTTTCTGAAAACGCGGAGAATTTTACCGTTGAAAAAGGGCAGGGTTTGGGTGGGATTGGGGGAAAAGTAAAAAGTTAAAAAATAAATAATAGGTGGTTGTCCCCTGTTATTCCTCTTGAACGTGTTCCGAGCACACCTGCCACCTTCTTAGTTCTGTTTATTATATGTTGCTACCCTTCTGTTTTCCCTTAAATTTTCAGCCCTCGGAAAAGTAACCGCAGGTTTTTGTTCCAGCAGCGCATGTCCAAAGTTGAGCATTGTATCATTGCCGAGCTTGGCCACCTTCGGCGGCGTTATAAACAAATTGGCTATGGCCCCCTTGATACTACTGAATAACCCCTCAGATTCTTCTGCGTCACTGATAGACGCCACTATTATTCCCATGCGTGGGGTCTTTTCGGTCTTTTTGAATATAAGCGTGTTCACCCGGGCAACTATCTGGTTCGACCTGTTTTCATACTTATATTCCCCGTCTTTGGGTTTAACGTCATATAGGCCAATGGTTACGGGGCTTTTTTGGCCCCTTGCGTTGAACTGTATATCTACCTCAGTAACGGTCGAGGCGGAACCGGTCATAGTTCCCTTAACCTCGATGCGGCCGAACCCTTCTCCTTCAAACTTAATGTAATCGAGCGTAGTTGTCAGCGACGCGCCCTGCTTCAACTCACCGGCGTGTTCTGCTATCATCCTTGCAGGGTCAAATGTGTTTTTGTGAAAACCCTTTCCCAAAATTTCAAATTCACAGGCCACATAAAAGGATTTTGAAGTTACGTTTCTTTCATACGAGACAATACCTACCTGCTGCTCATTATTGGCACTGGTTTCCCTGTCCACAAATGTCGGAGATATCAGCGGAATAAAATACATGAAAGAGGAGATGGGATTCTTCTGAAACGTCCGGCGGCTGTAACTCAACATAACAGTAGGGCCGTTGCTGTCCTTTGCGGCATCATTGCCATCCGCCAAGGACTCACTGCTGCTCATTTGACTGTTCGGGTCAGAACTTAACACCACGCAGGGCGTCAAAAGAAAAATGCAAATAAAGGGTACTGAAAATAAAGCGATTAGACGGTCGTTTCTTAAAAGTGCACGCAGATTTATCACATTCAATTGCATGGCTTACCCCACGTTGTTAATTTAGAAAAACAGGAACGGGCACACCCCCGCTATCGAGTTACTTGTACCCGTTACCATTTTTATCGTCATAGCCGGCGTCAGCGCAACAGCAGGCATAGCAAAAATCACAGTTACATGTAAGACGCAATACCACTGTTCTTTTTGATATATACTACAGTTGCGTCAATCGCCGAAAAATCCTACCAATTAACACCATGGCAGCCGTTCATAAAAGCTGCCAGTGCAAAAAGGGCGATTGCCAGGACATACTTGCAAATCGAGCTTACTTTCATGCTAAATCTCCTTTTGATTAGCGTTATAATTGTAAATCGGTTTTAGCTTCATGCATATGCTTTACCGATTGTCAAACATACTCTCATTCCAACAAACAAATGCTAAATTACGGAGAGACGACCTTCACGGTGAATGACGTCGAGGTCGATTCTCCGGTTTTTGGGATACCCTTAACGGAGACATTATACTCACCTATGGCGGCATTCTGAGCCGCAGCAATCCTGATTTGCACATCAGGTATTTCGCTCGCCTTGATAATAATGCTGGTCGGTTCTACGCTGATGCCCTTGGACGCTTCGATTTGGAGCTTAACATCCTGCTTAAAATACTTACCTCTTTCCAACGAGATTGTAACGCTTTGGGTTTCACCCTGTTTGAGCTCCTTGGCGAAGGTTGGGACAGCGACTTTGAATCCTTCGTCCGTGAGGACGCTGCCGCCTTGCGGGCTGCTCGATGAACAGCCGGACATGGTCGCCAAAACCAACGTCATCAAAATCGTAATTGCAGTTCTCATCTTTTTTCCCTTTCTTAAAGTAAAAATATATTTCAAACCTGAACCTTTTGGGTCAGGCACCAAATCTATCGCCGGGATATCTCATCTTGTCTTCGCCGTAGTACGGTCAAGTTCAAGTGCGCCCCCCGTGCGCACTTTCCCTTGAACGAATTCCTTAAAATCTATGGAGCCACAACCTTCACGTTAAATTCGACTGAGGTTGCTTCGCCGGTCGTCGGGGTTCCCGTCACGGAAACCTTATACTCACCGATAGCGGCGTTCTTGGGCGCCGTAATCGTGAGTTGCACATCCGGTTTATCGCCGGCCTTGACAATAACTTTGGCCGGGTCGAAAGTGAGGCCTTCACCCTTGGATAATTTGGTTTCCAGCGTAACATCCTGCTTGAAAGAATCGCCTCTCTCTACAGAGATGGTGACACTTTGAACTTCACCCTGTTTGAGCTCCGTGGTGAAGGTTGGGACAGCAATCTTGAATCCTTCGCCCTTGATTGCGCTGCCGCCTTTGGGGCTGTCCGATTTCATAGTGTAGCCGGCATCCGGAGCGACAACTTTCACGTTGAATTCCACTGAGGTCGGTTCGCCAGTCGTCGGGGTTCCCATCACAGAGACCTTATACTCGCCGAGGGCAGCGTCCTTGGGCACTATAATCTTGATTTGCACATCCGGTTTATCACTGGCCTTGACGGTAACTTTTGCCGGGTCGAATGTGATGCCCTCGCCCTTGGACAATTTAATTTGCAGCTTAACATCCTGTTTGAAGGACTCGCCCCTCTCTATTTTGATGTTAACGGCCTGGGTTTCACCCTGCTTGACCTTCGTATCGAAGGACGGGACAGAGATATAGAACCCCTCGCCCTTGGCAACACTGCCGCCTTTAGGGCTGTCTGTGGCGAGCGAGACGGCTGCCAGAACCAGTGTTAACACGATTGTGATTGCAATTACCTTTTTCATTTGCTATTCCTTTCTTAAAACAATTAAATATGGAGTGATACACACACTCCGTTAAGTACATATTCCCTGTCGAGGCATTCAGACACCCTTGGGCTTACCAAACGATAAGCCGCCCAAGCCGATAATGATTGCAATGATTCCGCCTATCATCATCCATATCGCCTTGTCGGTAGGTGAGCCGGTGAAAAAGCGAGAAACGTCAGAACTGAATGATTTTGTCGCAGAAACGCCGAAGACCACAAGAACGACACCGCCGGCAAAAATTGCCAGTGAGATTAGTTTATTCATTGGATTCTCCTTTAAATTTTTACTATTCCGCTGCAATCCTACGGGCAAGTAACCCGTAGATGAAGTTATCCGCAAAAGGCGGACAGGCGGAAGCCCGCAACCTAACTGCTATGGGTATCAACCCATAGCAGTTTGTGTCTAACTTACGAAAGGTCAAACGGCTCTTCGTCCGCTAATGACTCTGAGCAAGACAACCACAATGGCAATCACCAGAAGCGCGTGAATGAAACCGCCCATAGTGTAGGAAGTGACCAATCCCAGGAGCCATAATATGACCAAAATTAAAGCGATAGTGTAAAGCATAACAATCCCAACCTTTCTTTTTTGGGTTTAGTGTTCGACATACACAGCCACAAGCCATCTGACGGACCAAACCCACATATTCATTTTCTATGTCAACTCGAAAAAGTTTTTAATTACCCGGACAGGTTAATTCTTCATTATTGCCCGGAGCGTTTTTTCCTTAAGTCCTCAAGATACCTTGCCGCGGCATCCTTACCGCCTAATCCAAAGGCAAGCGCCAGCGCGAGGACAATGCCGCCGAGGATGATATTGAAGGCAGTACCCACCAGAAGTGGCGCGATACCAAGTTCTTCCATCGCAATAGTCGCCGCGAAGATAATAATCGCCCATCGACTTATGCCGGCAATCAGTTCAGGTTTGGGCAGATTCGCATTGCCGCAGGCCGTGCGAACTATTCCCGACACAAAACCGGCCAGAAACATCGCAACTATCAGAACCAGCAGGGCCACTATAACCTTGGGGACATAAGCAAATACGCTTGCAAGAATATCCGATGCCTTGGGCAACCCCAGCGCGTCAACTGTCATCACTAAAACCATAATGATAATCAGCCAGTAAACCAGGCCGCTTACCACCTGGCTGGCGGTAATCTTCAAATCGCCTTTCCTTAGAACTTCTGTTATGCCCGTTTTGTTCGCCATCACATCGAAGCGTACTGCCTTAAGCAACCAGTCAACTGCCCGTCTGATTAACTTGGCCACAATCCAGCCCACTATAAGGATGATTAACGCGCCAAGCAGGATTGGAAGATAAGCCAGTATCTTCGCCAGCATTTGGCGTACCGGGTCTGCTATAAGTTCGTTCCAGTTCATTTTTTGTGCCTCCTAATTAAAGTCGAATGCTTGTTTTGTTGCCGTTTTGCCCTGTTTAATACAAAAACTGATGAGCATTTTATGACGGCCCTTCGGATTTCTGTGTCTAAGCACCATCTATGATGAAAGGATGATTTTTATAATTTTATGTACCTGATTATAGGTACCTCGCTGTAAATATACCTATAGGCAGATTGCCTATTTTAGACCTCGCAAATACCTATGTTGCATTCGCCGAAGGAGGGGAAAAATAGCCAATTAATGATTTGAAAGAACAGACAACTTTTACAATAATCAATCTGGTTTGCTACTCAATTCTTTTACGGTATAGCCTCGTTTCGAGCGGTTTTTGCCAGCCGGTCCAGTTGGAATCGCCCGGCTCACCCTCAATCAATCTCGCAACCTGGTTCATTTTGGCGTCTAAGTCATCGATATAGCAGACCATAAACGCCTCAGCCGTCGCGGGCAGCTTGGGCGAACCAAATTCATACGCGCCGTGATGCGACAAAATGATATGCCCCAGCGCATCTAAAATCGCCCCGTCAATCTGCACGCCTTTGGCCGACAATTCCTGTACCTTTTTGTGCAGCATAAGAACTGACTTGGTTATATGCCCGATGAGCTGCCCTGAATCTGTGTACGAAAAAGCAGTATCGTATGTAAGCTCCTCGGTCTTGCCCATATCGTGAATAAAAATTCCCGCCAGCACCAAATCCGCCTGCACATCCGGGTACAAAGGCAGGAGCGCCGAAGCAGCCCTCAGCATATTCCAGGTATGCTCCAAAAGCCCCCCGATACAATCGTGGTGCATCGACATACCGCCCGGACAGCGGCAAAAACTCTTCATCAGCTTTTCGTCCGCCAAAAACACATCCACAATCGCCTTCAACTGCTTATTTTTCACCCCGCCGACGAGCCGCTTGGCTTCCGCGAGCATCTTGTCCACGTCTTTGTCCGTGTGAGCGAGATAGTCCTCTATGTTGACCTTGCTCGAATCGACAACGCTGATATTATTCACCACCACCTGCAGGGAACTCTGATATACCTCGCTTCTGCCCTTTATCCGGACGAACCCCGGCTTTGGCAGCTCGCCGTACATCGCCTCGCTTGCCTGCCAGACCCGGCCGTTCAACTGGCCCGTCTTATCGCAGAGGAACATCGCGATATACAAATCACCCCGCGAAGTACTGCGCAGAATCGGCTCCTTCACGAGATAAATATCGTCAATCACTTCGCCCGGCGATATTTCGTTTACGTATCTGTGCGCCATTGCTCGCTCCTAATCCAAATTGTGGTAAATTTAACGATATGATTATCAACCCTGCCCTATCGATAATCAACCAAAATTCATCCGCCTGTGGCGGAAAACAGGGCATATCCGGCATCGAGCATCGCTTTTAACCTTGCAACAACCATGTTTTTGCATTATAAACCCCGATACTAATCCGTTTGTGGCGGATATGTCTTTTGTCTTATGTCTTTTGTCCTGGGTCTATTATGCGATACAGTAAAATGCTGATACCGACGGTCAAGGAAGCCCCTGCCGACGCGGAGATTCCGAGTCATAAACTGATGCTTCGCGCCGGGCTTATGCGTAAATTAGCCAGCGGCACATATACCTATCTGCCTCTGGGCTGGCGATGCCTGCTCAAGGTGATAAGTATTGTCCGCGACGAAATGAACCGGGCAGGCGCACAGGAAATCCTTATGCCCTCGGTTCAGCCGATTGAGCTTTGGCAGCAGACTGGGCGAGATGTCGATTATGGCCCGACTATGGCGCATTTCGAGGACCGACACGGCAGACAAAACGTGCTCGCCCCGACCGCCGAAGAGGTCGTTACGAGCGTCGCCGCGGGCGAAATCAAATCCTATAAGCAGCTGCCCATAAACCTATACCAAATCAGCTTCAAATTCCGCGACGAGTTCCGTCCCCGGTTCGGCGTGCTGCGCAGCCGGGAATTTATTATGAAGGATTCCTACAGTTTCCACGCGACCCCAGAATGCTTAGACAAAGAATACTGGAATATGTACGAGACCTATAAGCGCATCTTCAAACGCTGCGGCCTCGATTACGTCATCGTCGAAGCCGAATCGGGCGAAATGGGCGGCACCGGCTCGCACCAGTTCACCATCCCCTGTCCATCGGGCGAAGATGTAATCGTCTATACCGAAGACGGGAGTTATGCCGCAAACATCGAAAAAGCCGCCGTTGACGCCCCATCGTGGCATGGGCTTGGAGCCCGTGAAAACACGGCCAGGATGGCCGTGCTACCTGAACTCGTCCACACTCCCAACGTCGGCTCAATCGACGCCGTCTGCGCATTTCTCAAAACCCAGCCGGCAGATATGATTAAAACCCTCATATTCTCAGCGGATAAAGACGTTATCGTCGCTCTCGTTCGAGGCGACCACGAATTGAACCCTGAAAAACTCACCCAAACCCTCGGCGGAAAACATAACGAACTGGCCACCCACGAAATTATCGAAAAAGTTACAGGCGCAAAGGTCGGCTTCGCGGGGCCAATGGGTCTTGCAAGCAAGGTCTCAAAACTGATAATCGACCATGCCGTCGCGGCTATGGCAATTGGTGTTACCGGCGCGAACAAAACCGATTACCACGTTAAAAATATCGTCCCCGGCAGGGACTTCCCGCTATCCGGCGATAACGTCATCGTCGCTGATATTCGTAACGCTGTCGAAGGCGATACCCATAACGGCAAGAAACTGCTCTTCAAACACGGCATCGAAGTAGGACAGGTCTTCAAATTAGGCACAAAATACTCATCGAAACTTGGCTGCAATTTCTTAGACGACTCCGGCAAAGAAAACCCCTGCCTGATGGGCTGCTACGGCATAGGCATCAACCGCATCGTGGCTTCCGCCATCGAGGCAGGCAACGACGATAACGGCATTATCTTCCCCATCAGTATCGCACCGTTCGAGGTCATTATCGTATCGGTCAATCAGGATGACCCAGACGTCGTTAAGACCGCGGATAAAATTTATAACGAATTGAAAAGCAAGGGTATCGAGGTTTTATTGGATGACCGCGACGAACGCGCGGGGGTGAAATTCAAAGACGCCGATTTAATCGGCATCCCCGTCCGCATCACCGTCGGCAAAAAGGCCCTTTCCACTGGCAATGTCGAAATCAAGCTCCGCACCGAGCCAAAGCCAACCCCCATCCCCGTTGATACCGCCGTCGCCAAAACCGTCGAACTGGTTAATACCTTAAAATCACGACTCAACGCATAAAGCTCGAAATACGATATACGAAATACGAACGACGAAACAATGTGGGATTTGCATCAACCCAAACCAGTCAAATTGATAATCGGCATCTTAGCCGCGAATGAAACCGCCCTTGCTGCGGCGGTAAAGGCGATAAGCAAATCATTTGGCGTAATCGATATCACAAGTGACATCTGGTCCTTCACACAGACCGATTATTATAAGGATGAGCTTGGCCCAAACCCCCTGCGCCAATTTGTCTCACTCGAAAAACCCATCGACCCCGGTAAACTTGCACAAATAAAGCACGATACCAATTCTATCGAACAACAACTTGCCGATTCACTAAAGCTTTCCCTGCCCCGGCCTGTGAATCTCGACCCGGGATTTATAGAACCATCGAAATTAGTCCTCGCCTCAACGAAAAATTTCTCGCATCGCATCTACATCGGCAATAAAATGTTCGCCGAGGTAACGCTTATGTATGAAAAAGGCAACTGGCGGCATTTTGAATATACGTTCCCTGACTACAGGCAGTCCTGCTATCAGGATTTCTTAACAAAAGTACGTCGCCGTTTACTGGAGCAATTGAAAACGTGACACTAACATATCTGGCTATAATCCTGCTCGTCGCATCATTCGTGGTATCCGCTGTTTTTACCTGGCTTGTCAAAAATCTCACCACGCGCATCGGCTTCGTCGCCCGCCCCACCGAAGACAGATACCATCGCTCAACAATCGCCCTCGGCGGCGGCATCGCCATCGTAGCAACCATCCTGTCGTTCCTCGCCGCGGGTATGTTAATCGTAAAATTCTTAGTCGAGCCGGGCCGACTTGCCCTCGACTCCTCCGTCACCATCCATGCACCCGGCTTCATCAGCAGAACCGCCCAGCTCGCCATCGTAATAATCTGTATCGCCGTGTTGTTTGTTACGGGACTGATTGACGACAAAAAACGCCTCGGCCCATTTTTAAAACTCGCCGTCCAGTTTGCCGTCGCCTTCGCTGCCGCATTTTTTGCCGATATACGCCTCGAATTTTTCATCCACAGCAAGCTCATTACATCCATACTCTCCACTGTCTGGATTGTCCTCATTATCAATGTATTCAATTTCCTCGATAATATGGATGGCGCCGCGGCAGGCATCGCCTCAATTGTCGCAGTGATTCTTTTCACCGCCGCCGCCATCAGCGGCCAGGTCTTCATCGGCGCTATGGCCATACTCTTCATCGGCACGCTCCTCGGCTTTCTCGTTTTCAACTTCCCCCCAGCCAAAATCTTCATGGGCGACGCCGGCTCTCTGCCCCTCGGTTTTCTCCTCGCCGTCCTTACACTGCGCACCACCTATTACCACCAGGCCGCCTCGGGCCAATGGTATCCCGTCCTAATCCCCATCATCTCAATGGCTGTTCCCCTCTATGATTTTATCACAGTAACCGCCCTTCGGCTAAGCCAGGGAAAATCCCCATTCGTCGGCGACACCCAGCACTTCTCTCATCGACTCAGAAAACTCGGCCTCACCGATACCCAGACCGTCCTGACCCTTTATCTGGCCACCCTGACCACAGGAATCGGCGCAACCTTCCTGTATCAGGTCAGCCGCGCCGGCGCCGCACTTATCTTCGTCCAGACAATTATGGTCCTGGCAATTATCGCGATACTGGAAACAACCGCTAAAAATTACCCGCCAGAAGCAAAATGACGAACCCTGAAACCAAAATCGATAACTCAAAGAGCAAGACTCTATTGCTGTTTGAAAACATTCTCTTCGTCTGCTGCATTGTCGTCATCGCCCTCCGCGCCACCAGTTCTGAATCCCCTGCTCCCCAGGGGACGCCCATGCAGACCCCGATAAACGACACCGTCTATTCACTGTGCCTCTCGGGGACGCTTATTTTTGCCTTTCTCCTCTGGTGCCTTGCCAGAATTTTCAGCGGACGCTTCCAATTCAAAATCACGGCTATGGGTACAGGCCTTGCAATTCTCCTCACGGGGATGATACTCGCCGCCTTCTGCGCCGCCAACAAACGCGCCGCAATTACCTCTGCCGTAAACCTGATGGCCCCCCTTCTTATGGCGGTAATGCTCGCACATCTTCTCGATTCCCACGCCAAAATCAAAATCCTCCTAATCGTCCTTGCCTCTCTCGGCATAGCCGCCGCCTTCCAGTGCGCCGACCAGTTCTTCATCGAAAACGACCTCCTGATTCAGCAGTACCAGGATGACCCTGACGTGATACTCCAGCCCCTCGGCATTACTCGAAATTCGTTCAATCATATCCTGCTCGAACACCGCATTTACTCGAAAGACGTCCGCGGTTTCTTTTCCACCGGCAACTCCGCCGGCTCGTTCGCCATCATCACGTCTTTCGCCGCCATCGCTATATTGGCCGAGCTGCTCAAAAACCGCAAATCATTCCCTTCGCTGTCCGGCAACCGCGCGCTGGCCGCCATTGTCGTCGCCGTTGCCCTTTTCGGCCTGTTCATAACACGCAGCAGAGGCGCCGTCTGCGCCTTTCTCATGGCCGTCGCAATCTTCGCATATCTGCTGCGCAGCACCAGGCCCAAACTATCCAAAAATATAATCCTCGCCGCCTGCGTTATCGGCGTTATCGCCCTTGTCCCCCTCGTTGCCTGGTTCGGCCTCAAATTCGGCCGAATCCCCGGCGGCAACTCAATGCTCGTCCGCTGGCAATACTGGCGTGCCGCGGCACAAATGTTCCTCGACCATCACCTCACCGGCGTAGGCGGCGGAAACTTCACGTCCTTTTATCCTCAATATAAACCTTTCGCCGCTCCCGAAACCGTCTCCGACCCGCACTGCTTCATCCTCAGCATACTCACCCAGTTCGGGCCGCTTGCCCTGCTCGGATTTCTCATAATCATTCTCTCGCCGCTTTGGCACGCCTCATTGGCCGACCCTGAAACCCTCGAAACCCCGTCAAACCGCAGGTTCCCAAACCTCGTCGCCATCTGCGCCATCGTCACCGCGATGGTTATTATCATAATTCGCCCTTTCATATTACCTCAGAGCAACGCGGCAACTTTCGATGAAAAACTTTTCGTCATGTTTACTGCCTACATAGCCCCCGCCGCCGCCTTTGCCGTCGGCGTCTCGCTGTTTGCAAAAACCCTGCAAACCACCACCCCCAAAGAATACAACCTTCAAAACACACACCTCACCGCTATTGCCATCTTCTGCGGCGTCCTCGGCGTCATAATTCATAACCTCATCGACTTCGCCATTTTCGAGCCGGGCGTCCTCACCGCCTTCTTCGCCTCGCTCGCCTGCCTCATCGCTCTAAATAAACAAACTAAAAATCAGCAGACATCGGTGATTTTCTCGCCCATGTGGCTGAAAACCGCCGCTGTTATGGTTACCTTGGCAATCGGTTTCGCATATTTCAACTACGCTCTTATTCCCGTCGCGAAAAGCACCGCCGAAATCGAAGCCTCACGCCTTCCCATGATTCTCGGGCAGGCCCAGCTTGCCCATAATTACCTCGATGCCGCCACAGATGATGACCCCCTAAGCCCCGATGCGCCGGCTATGAATGGCCGGCTCTACATCCAGAGTTTCTTCCGCTACGATGCACAAAAAGAGCAAATATTAAATAACGCCGAACAGGCGTTTTTTATCGCAGCACAGAGAAATCCCCAGGATTACAAAAATTTTGACGCTCTCGCCGAAGTGTATTCTCTCTACGCACGCTTGCAATCCGACAAAGGCGACTTGTGGCTAAATAAAGCCCTCGAAAGCGCCTCCGTTGCCGTCTCGCTTTACCCCGGCGACGCCGACCTGCGCCTGCGCCTGGCCCAAATCGCCGAGGACCTCGGCCAGACGGACTTGGCCCTGCAAAATTACAAAACAGCCGTCCAGATTGAAAATGGCTTCCGTGAACAGTTCAGGTTGATGTACCCGGACAGGAAACTCGTCAGCCGGCTCGATGAGGACAAATACTTCTTCGCGACCCAGCGAATAAAAGACCTCGAACAAAAAACTCTTCCCTGACACAGGCAAAACTACGACGAAACCTTCGCCAGTATATCCCCTGGAATATCGAAGTTGGCATATGCGTTCTGAACGTCGTCGTGGTCATCGAACTCGTCCATTATCGCCACTATCTTCCTCGCCGTTTCCACGTCACTAATCGGAATTTCGTTCGTCGGCACCATCGATACCTCCGCCACCTCCATCGGTATCGACTTGGCCTCCAGCGCCTTCTTAAGCCCCTCGAAAGCCGCGGGCAGACAGGTTATCTCGTAAATCCCCCCGACGTTCCGCATGTCCTCTGCGCCTGCGCCCAGCGCTATCTCCATCAAATCGTCCTCTTTCACCGCCTCCGTCTTTACCGTAATCAGGCCCTTCTTGTGGAACATCCACCCGACGCATCCGGTTGCACCGAGCGCACCGCCATGACGCTCGAAAATCTTTTTCACCTCACTAACGGTGCGGGCACGATTGTCCGTCAGCACGTCCACCATTATCGCGACGCCCTTCGGCCCGTATCCCTCATAAACCATCTCCTCGAAATTGACCCCATCGGCCCCGCCGGTCGCCTTCTTTATCGCCTTATCTATCGTGTCCTTCGGCATATTCACCGACTTGGCCTTGTCTATCGCGTATCGCAGCGACAGGTTCCCGTTCGGGTCCCCTCCGCCCTTTTTGGCCGCCATGATTATCATTCGCGCAACCTTGCTCCACGATTTGCCGCGTTTCGCGTCTGCCGACGCCTTCTTGTGCTTTATACTCGACCAGTGCGAATGTCCTGACATATCGTGCTCCTGTCATTCCCGCCAAAAAACTATGAACAATTCACAATAAACTACGAACTGATTATATCGTCTCTTGTGCCAATTAACAACCCGCTTTTAGTTTTTCATCGCTCTTCTTTTTATGTTCTGGAATCAGGTGTCCTGGGTCTGATGTCCGATGTCAGGGGGCTATTTCTTGTGTGGCTGGGAAATTTTGAAGGTATTTTTGCCAGCCTGTTTTGCGGCGTAAAGTGCCTTGTCGCTCCTGCTGGCAATATCGTCCGGGGAATCGTCAGAATCATACTGGCCCAGACCTACACTGATTGAGATGGGAATCTCCTCTTTTTTCCAGGCAACAGGTGAGCTGGCAACAACACCTACCATACGCTCGGCGACAACGGCCGCATCGGTGAGCGATGTATTGGGAAGAATAATCGCGAACTCATCGCCGCCATATCTTGCGGCGGTATCTATCTGGCGTATCGATTCCTGAACCCGGTTGCTGACCTCCTTTATGACGCAGTCGCCGGCACGGTGGCCGTAGCTGTCGTTTATCATCTTGAGATTATCGACGTCAACCATAATCAGCGAAATCTGCTCGCCGTATCGCTTCGACCGCCACAGCTCCTTTTCGAGAACCTCATAGAACGTCCTGTGGTTGACTAAGCCGGTGAGACCGTCGGTCCGGGCCTGGCGCTGGATTCGCTCGAACATCGCGATATTGCCTATGGACGCGCCGACCAGCTGGCCGACAAGCTCGACTAAGGCGATATCATCACGCGTGAACCCACCTGGGCCGGACTTGTCCGCAAGGTTCAGCACACCCACAACTTTATCCTGGCACAAAAGAGGGGCTATAAGGCAGTTTTTTGTCCCATAATCGCCAGCGTATGGCCTTTGCGACTTTTTTATGACCACCTCGGCCTGAGAGTCGATGTCGTTGATGTAAATAAGCTTTTTGCTTTTGGCGGCGATAACCATAGGCGAAGGCGGATTTTGGTTCAGCGAGACGATTTTATTGATGAGATACGGGTGGTTATTTTTCTGGAGATGGAGCATATCGCTGGCTTCATCGAGAATGTAGAGGGAGGCAAGGCGGGCATTGAGAAGCTTGGGAATCTTTCGGACACAAATTGTGGCGATGCGCTCGATATCCAGGCAGTTTATCTGCCGGGCCAGCGGCGTTATCTGTTCAAGCAGAGAAACGCCGGGGGCGCCGGTTTCGGTGTGTTCATTCAATTTAGTGCTATGTCGTCCCATAGTATTTATATGCTTACCGGGTAATAGTGTTTGCTATATCGGCTGCCTGACCGCGGCACATAAGGTGGAAAACAGGTGTCGCCAAGAGCAATTAGGTGGTTGAAAACTAAGGATTATCGGACATCGGATTGGGTAGAAAGCGAATTCAAAAATATTCCCAAAAAACCTTAAAAAAAAGCAAAAAAAACCTTGACGCAGAAGATAATAGCTTTTACATTTTACAAAATGTAAAATCTATTTAAAACACTGCTGACAATAAAACCAAGAGGAGCAACCGTTGGTAACGCGAACAAGATCAACAGGTGTGACGCTCAGAGTACCCGTCAAGCTGTATCGAATCGGCGACCTGGTTCGGTACACCCCTTTTTCAAGGCAAACAATCCACAACTACACAACGATGGGGTTAATCCGCGAAGCGGAATGGACACAAGGCGGACATCGGCTTTATGACGAATCGGTTTTCGAGCAATTGGGCCGGATTATGGAGATGAAGAAGACGAAGTCGCTTTTTGAGATAAGGAAGATATTAAGCAGAGAAGAGCAAAGGGTGCGGCCGGTGGAAAACAACGGCCCAATTAATAATTAACGGACCTGCGGCACAGAGGCCGAGGCCCAACAGGGACGAAAACAAGAGGTGCATGGATGAGAAAAAGGTCATCGTTCTTCGCGACTCGACTGGGTTGGAAGTCAGGCAGCAGGGAAGCGGCCAAAATGCGATGCGGGACAAAGACAGGTTGCCTGGGAGGCCGAATATGAACCTGCCAACAATGACTGCGGACAACATCACCGAGGTTCTGCTTAAGGTAATCGAGTTTACTCAGAGTAGGCAGAAAATCCTTATTCAAAACATAAACGCGATGCACACGGCAGGTTTTGCGCCGAGGGATTTGCCGGTGGATGAGTTTTCGAGGCTGATGGCGCAGGCGCTGGCAGAGCACGCGTGCAGCCATCGGCTTGTGCTTCGGGACGGCGAGAACGTCAAGTTCGGAGCAAATGGCGGCTTCGAGGCAACGCCGGTAATCGACGAAGAGGCAAAGATGCTTTTCGAGCAAAACCCCGACGAGTACCTGCGGCGCCAGATAATCAAAATGCTGGAAAATTCACTCAATCAGCGGATAGCAGCGGACTTGCTCAAACAAAAACAGGCAAACGAATCCTGTCCGGGACGCTGCTTCAATTAATGCAGAAAGGTTTAATTAAAGTCGCCGGAGAAAAGACCGATAAGGAATATGGATACGTGACGTTTTATCGAGATGACAGCGACTTATCGTATATGAATAAACAGCCGAGTTGTTATAGGACTCGGCAGTGAAATCATAAGGACTTATTAAGGGTCATAAACCGAGATGGCTAATCTTGGACAAAATTCAGGGAGGAATCTTGTGAAGACCAATCAACAGCCCGAAACTGCTCGCCCTGGGCAGGTCGATATCAACCGCGTCTGGGAACATTTCCATAAAACCCGTGATGAGCATAACCGCAACCTTTTGATGGAGCACTACCGCTATCTTGTTCGATACACAGCGGAACGCCTGCACACCAAACTGCCGGGCAAAGTGGAACTCGACGACCTAATCAGCTCAGGCACCTTCGGACTGATGGACGCCATCGACGCGTTTGACCCCGGCAGAGGAGTGAAATTCGAGACATACTGCTCGCCCCGCATACGCGGCTCGATTCTGGATGAGCTTCGCAGTATGGACTGGGTGCCGAGATTAGTCAGGGCCAGGGCGCACCAGTTGTCCCGCGCCAAGCAATCGCTGGAGGCACATCTCGGCCGCAAACCCCGCAAGGAAGAACTGGCGGAAGAAATGGATATGGACCTCACGGAGTTCGAACGATTGCAGCAGGACGCGGACGCGGTGGGGATAGTATCGCTCGACAGCCAATACGGCGACGATGAAGGCGAGAAGGACATCCGCGAGATAGACATAATCAAGGACCGAAAAAGCGAAGACCCCCCTATCGAGGCACAGAAGCGAGACCTCAAGGACCTCCTGACTAAGGGCCTGACGCGGGCCGAACGGCTGATTGTCGTTTTGTATTATTATGAAGAAATGACGATGAAGGAAATCGGCGCGACGCTGGATTTGTCGGAGTCGCGGGTTTCGCAAATGCACTCTTCGATACTTCTCCGGCTGAAAGCCCAGCTTAATACCCGCAAACGTGAATTCTCGGCGTGAATTTGTCGCTCGTAACCTTTCTCACACCGGAGATTACCCATTTCCGATTTGCGATTCTGCTCCGCCTTCGGCAGACAAGCAGCAAATTTAGCTGACTTTGCCGTCGCTGTCGATACCAACGGACTACATTTATTCAGGCTTGAGATATCTCCCCGCTCCCTTCGTCATCTGCTGTAACCTCATTCTAAACAAGGAGATACGCAACACGCACGATGCACAAGCCATTCCGCCGATGGGCCGATAAAAATACTGTTTTTAGCAGCCATTCAGAGCCGATATAATGGTATCAAACGAGTTGGCACCATTAAAGAGGTATGCGCAAGGGCATTTGTGCCAGACCGGCCTGCGATTTGAGGACTACGCGATGCTCAACAAATAGTCCTGTGCTGGTACTTATTGCTATTGACAATTCGTCTCATCTTGTTACATTTGCGTCTGCAGTTTGATGGTATATCTGTAGTAGCGAGAACAAGCGGATGGCCGTTAAAGAAAACATTACTAAACACAAGCGATGGGAGGACAAGCTTCATTTGCTGGCTGCGGTCGTACGTGACTCCAACGACGCCATCATCGTACAGGATTTTAAGGGTAATATCAGGGTCTGGAACACCGCGGCGGAACGCATCTACGGATATAGCAAGGCCAAAGCCCTTAAAATGAATATTTGTCAGATTGTTCCTGAGGACAGGCGAGCTGAAACATTGGACTTAGTCAAAGGATTGAGAAAAGGAGCGGTTATCCAGTCGTTCGAAACACAGCGTATTGCCCAGGATGGTCGTATTCTCGACATCTGGCTTACCATAACCACATTGACTAACGATGTGGGCAGGCCGGTTGCCATTGCAACGACCGAGCGCAACATTACTGAACGCAAGCGCCTTGAGAAAGAAATATCAGAAATACCCATGCGGGAACGAGAGCAGATAGGTCGGGAGATGCACGATAATCTGGGGCAAATACTCACGGGCATTGCCGTGAAAAGCAAGAGTTTGGAGCTGAAACTCAAACACAAGTCATTGGAGGAGTCAGCCGACGCGACAGAAATATGTCAGCTTGCCAATAAACTTATAGCTCAGACCCGCCGTCTCGCCAAAACTCTCCATCCTATTGACCTTAACGGCGGCGGCATTGCGGCGGCATTGCGGACACTGGCATCGAACGTAGAGAGTTTGTTTAAAGTATCATGTCAGGTCAAATGCAAAAATAACCCTCCCATACAGGACCCTGTAACCGCAACTCACCTTTATCGCATTGCGCAGGAAGCCATCACTAATGCCGCCAAACACGGCAAAGCCAAAAAAGTTAGTATAGAGCTTGCGTCGGACGAAAAAAAGTCGGTTCTGAAAGTCAAAAATGACGGCAGGAGTTTTTCGGGAGTTCCCGTACGAAAGGCGGGCCTCGGGTTGAAAATTATGGATTACCGCGCCAGGTCGATAGGCGCCTCACTTGATATCCGTAAGGGTCGTAATGGCGGAACCGTCGTGACCTGCCTGTTTCCACACAAGAGCAATTATCCAGATAAATGGAGCGGTGATGACCAGCAAAGAATCGCGCAGTAATACAGCATCGAACAAAAGAAAAGTTTTCATAGTCGATGACCATCCTATCATACGCGACGGCCTTACCGTCCTCATCAATCACGAAAATGACCTTTACGTATGCGGCCAGACCGGCCAAGCACGACAGGCCCTCAAAGCGATATCAGAACTCAAACCGGATGCCGCTATCGTGGATATAACACTCGAGGATTCAGACGGCATTGAGCTTACTAAAGATATTAAGGCGAGATATCCAAAATTGCCCGTGATTGTCCTTTCGATGCACGATGAAGCTATTTACGCCGAACGGGTTCTTCACGCAGGCGCCAGGGCCTATCTTATGAAGGATGCGGTATCAGACAAAATTATAACGGCCATTCACACGGTTCTGGGCGGTGAGATATATGTCAGTGATATAATGGCGAAAAAATTGCTGCGCAAACTCGCCGGCAACCATGTGGACGCGGTTAAAACTTCCGTGAATAACCTTACCGACCGTGAATTTGAGGTTTTCCGCTGGATTGGCCAGGGGAATAAACCCTCCAGGATAGCTCAACGCATGCATATCAGCGTGAAAACTGTCGAGACGTATTTCGCACGCATCAAGGAAAAACTGGACCTCGCTGATTCGGCCCAACTGCTCCAGTATGCCATTAAATGGGCAGCCAGCTCGGAAAGATTATAACTCAGGCACGCTTGCGGATTGCCTCAGCCGCTTTTAACTATTAATACAGCCCTCCGAATTTCACTCTCCCGGATTGTTGTGTAGGGGTTTCCCCTGTCAGAAAAAACAGGTGTTTACCCCACAGCAAAAACAGGTGCGCCCCTGATTTACAGAAATGTGTCTCATGTTATTATCGGATTATACGTTAGTGGCGCCGAGAACAAGAGTTTTCGGTTGCAGGCATGGACGTCTTGGAATAGGCGGACAACATGACAGAAACAGCTTCGGAGAGGGTGTGAGCCGGGATTTGGCAAAGGAACAACATCGGCGTTGTCAATCCTGGCGGAAAATTAACGCGGCAGGGAAAGTCGCGAAGCGTATTGTTGAGCAGGTGGTTTTATGAATACTTATGGTAGTAGCAATTCCGGGCTGGGGGATAACCTGGCCCACCTCACAAAGGAGCCCCAAATGCAGGTTTTGACTGAATGCAGGGGTGTGGCGACTATTAGCGGCGAAAACACAGAGTGTACAATCGCCGAGGTCTCTGGCCGCGAATTGCAATCTCGAATAACTCCTCCAATGTTGCAGAAGCTCGCTTCGTTGCCGCCGGCTCGCATAGTTAGAATTCTTGAAGTTCGCGAACAGCTCGCCAAGGGCACATACGACCTCGACGAGCGATTGGATGCTGTTCTTGAACATCTTCTTAAGGCCATCACCACCCTGGACAACACAGATAACCGTTCCAGTTAAATGGTTGTTACGTTGTAAATCGATGAGCCCTTCGAATAAAATGCAAGTCGTGACTATAAATCAGCATTAAACGGGTACAAGGAACTAAGCGAAAATCAGCAGACAGCGAATAGTTAAGACACAATACGCAGAACTCATTACGCTCCACAATCGTATTTCCTAAAGCCGTCGGACAATGTATAATAGCCGGCGTTGGTTCGACTCCTTCGACAAGCCCAGGATAAACAAGCTCACCACAGGTTGGAGACAGCAAATGAAATTTACGAAAATGAATGGAATCGGCAATGACTATGTGTTCGTGGATTGTTTTCACGAGCAAGTGACGAATCCCGCAAAAATCGCGCAGGCAATCAGCGACAGGCATTTCGGCATCGGGTCTGATGGCCTGATTCTGATATGCCCATCGAGGAAAGCAGATGCGCGGATGCGGATATTCAACGCAGACGGTTCCGAAGCGGAGATGTGCGGCAACGGAATCCGCTGCGTTGCCAAATACGTCTATGAGCATAAACTCGCGAAACCCCGGGGGCCTGCTGCAATGGGCAATGGAACAAAATACCCAGCGTCGTTCAAAATCGAAACCGGCGCAGGTATCCTCACCGTGGGCCTGGCTCTGCGCGAAAAAACAGTGCAGAGGGTCTGTGTGAATATGGGCGAGCCGAGATTTAGGCCCAAAGAAATACCTGTGAAATTAGCCGGCGAAAGGGTAATCGAGCACCCAATCGAAATCGAAGGTGAACGATTGTCTATGACGTGTGTATCGATGGGCAATCCTCACGCGGTATTTTTCTGCGATGATGTGTCGGCTGTGGAGCTTAAACGCATAGGCCCTGCAATTGAGAATCACGAATTGTTCCCCAAAAGAACTAATGTGCATTTTGTCGAGGTCGAGACAAAAAGCAGCTTCAAAATGCGGACATGGGAGCGAGGCAGCGGGATAACGCTCGCCTGCGGAACGGGGGCGTGCGCCTGTGCCGTCGCCGCGGCGGTTACGGGCCGATGCGGGCGGTCATCCACAGCCAAACTGCCCGGCGGAGAGCTGCAATTGAACTGGTCAACCGAAGACAACTGCGTATATATGACAGGGCCAGCCGTAGAGGTCTTTACTGGCGAGTGGCTCACAAAGTAATACCCCACAGGAAATCAATAAAAGAAACGAGGAACAACCCCGGTGAACCGGGGTTGTTCCTCTGACATATATTGATTAACGGCGCACGCGGCAATATGTCGCACGCCGCCGATAACAGCAATTATGACCGTTTTCTTCTTGAAATCAGAGTTGTTACGCCAAGACCAAACAACGCGATAGTTGCCGGCTCAGGTATCACGTCGCCCGCTACTCTAAACTGGCTGCTGCCGCTTGCACTACCTCCAGCGGATACGGTAACGTCCCACATGGCCTGCATACTTGTTACCGCACCGGATATCGG
>JBEKZW010000028.1:0-32454 GCA_049509475.1 Sedimentisphaerales bacterium | reverse complement strand
GTATACGGATTCCCCTGCGGATCGGTGAACAACAGGTGCGAGGACGATGTGTCAAAGTTGCTCCCATACACCTTGAAGGAATGGAGAGTGTTGTCTGCGGTCATAGAAGTCGGCGACACACTGCTGATCGAAGGAGCCGGCACTACCGCCGTCACGGTGAAGTTGGTCGCAGCGGAGGTCTGGCCGTCAGGATTCTGCACCTTCACCGTCCACGTGCCGGCATCGCTGTTATTGTTGAGTTGGTAATCAAATTCAGAGGTGCTGACGCGGTTCTCATAAGACGAGTGGTTTGCGCTGGTATACGGATTCCCCTGCGGATCGGTGAACAACAGGTGCGTATACGGATTCCCCTGCGGATCGGTGAACAACAGGTGCGAGGACGATGTGTCAAAGTTGCTCCCATACACCTTGAAGGAATGGAGAGTGTTGTCTGCGGTCATAGAAGTCGGCGACACGCTGTTGATCGAAGGAGCCGGTGAGGTTGCAAGCTGCAAATAATTTTGCACTGAATAACCGGCTGAATGAGTAACCCAAGCTATATAATAAAACGTGTAGCCGCTGGCCGAGTCATAGTAGGGGCCGCCATGCACTGCGCCTTTGTCACCCAGATTTGCCTGATCAATAACACTGCTGCTTAATGTATCCGAGGAGTGAATATTCAAGCCATTTGTAGTAGATTGTACTTGGTCTCCGTAGTTGAAGGCGAAAACAGATGTTATGCTGGCTGTTTGCACAACAAGAAGAACTGCTAAGAATGCGATTAGGTGCGCGTTCTTAATTTTTCATCCTCTCCCAAATACGACCTGATGTTTCTCCTCCAACTGGGGGTGTCTCTCTTGTCGCTTTTATCATCTTACGCAAAAAGCCCAAATTGTCAAGAATATTCGGATATTTATAAGATAGGGAAAGGGACATAATATCACGCTCAAAAAACCGCGTACTCTCCCGCCTACGGCGGTATGGCGGTATGTGGTTCCGCGGCTGGGGGCTGGTTGGGGCCATACGGTTTATTTGGTTCATTAGCGTCAACCGGCTGAATCGAAGCGGTTTCGGTTTTGGCCTTCGCCGGGGTGTGCTTTGCCGGCTTTATCAACAGGTCCTTAATTGTCTGCTCCGCACTGACGGGGCTTTCACCCGATGCGACGATTTTATCCATAAAGCTGCACCACCAGACAAGATATGGCTCCATTTTGGCTTCTTGAAATGTTTTTGTTTCGAAACCGATTTCTTTTACGTACTGCTGTTGGCAGAAAGGCGTGGTGCAGACAAGAAGCGTTCCAAAACTCCATATTAAAAAACCGGCGAGGAACCCGAGAATGCCCGAGCCGAGGATGTTCACAACGCGGGGGAAGGATACCTCGAACTGGCCTATAAGAAGGGTGTATGCGATGCCATGCAAAATCAGAAATGTTACCAGTCCCGTCGCCAGCAGTGCCATCGTTTTGCTGTATTCACCTCCCACCGCGGCAGGCAAAAACTCCTCAACCATGGGGCTTACGCGCACCGCCACGTACACGGCGATGACGAAGTTGAACAGCATCGTCCATGCGTGGTAGAAACCCAGCTTTATCGCTGAGTACGCGAAAAGGACCGCTACCAATATCCCTATCCAGAGCGCCATAGGATTATCCAACTACCCTGTTCATTTCATCGATGCTTGTTACGCCGGTTACGACTTTCAGCAGTGCCTGCTTTTGCAGATTCGATTTGCCCCGCTGGTCGCCTTCTTTTCTGAGGTCCTCAATAGGCAATTTATTGTTCGACAGTCCGGCTTTGATATTATCGTCGAGGGTCAGTATATCGTAGATTCCGATTCTTCCGTAATATCCTGTTCCATAGCATTGCTCACAGCCGACCGGGTCGTATATGTTGGCGTAGTTGACTTTCTTCTTTTCGAAGATTCTAATCTGTTCCCGGCTTATTTTAGCGGGCGCTTTACAGTATTTGCACAGTCTTCGTATTAATCTTTGGGAGATAATCACGCTAATGCCCGTAGCCAGCATCAGGGGCGTAACCTTCAGGTCCAGCAGTCGTATCAGGGCCGAGGCGGTGCTGTTGCTGTGGATGGTCGCCAGGACTATGTGCCCGGTCTGGGCGGCCTGAAGGGCGATTACTGCCGTTTCCTCGTCGCGAATTTCGCCCACGACAATCACGTCCGGGTCCTGCCTGAGTATGCTGCGCAACGACTTGGCGAAGGTTATTCCCGCTTTGGCATTGACCTCAATCTGGCTTGTGTTGGGCAGGACGTATTCGATGGGGTCCTCGACGGTTATGACGTTTCGGGTGTAAAAATCAATTTTGTTGAGCATCGCGTAAAGCGTGGTTGTTTTGCCGCTGCCGGTGGGGCCGCACAGGAGTATCATGCCGGATGGTTTTCGGATGGAGTTTTCGACAATGGTTTTCTGCTTCTCGGTCAGGCCTATGCTATCCAGTGTGTATTTGCTGGCGTCCTGCTTGAGTATTCTTATCGAGAGCTTCTCGCCGTTGAGAACGCCTGCGCTTGCCACTCGGAATGATACCGTTCCGTCGGGTATTTTGGCGACGAATGCGCCGTCCTGCGGCCTGCGTCTTTCAGAGATATCCATATTCGATATGGCCTTGATGCTGTTAACAACCGCCTGACAGGTAGACCCATCTAACTGGTTGACTTCCCGCAGCACACCGTCAACGCGAAATCTTACGATGGATATAGAGTCACTCTTGGGGTCAATTAGAATATCGCTTGCCCTGTCCTGAAGGGCGTCCCAGATGGTTTTTTCGGTCAAATCAAGTATATGGCTGTCCTGTCGTCGAATTTTCCCGTGGCCGTACAATTCCTTAAGCTCGGTGCCCGATGAATCCATGAGTTTTATTAAACTTTCTTTCGAGCCGCCCATAAGTTTTGATGACTTTATGGTGTCGCTTATATTTGTCAGCCGGTCCTTTATCGCCTCGAAAAAATTTCCCCGCTCCGGGAGAGGCGTCTTGAGAACATCTTTTATCAGGAACACCAGCAGCGGTATCGGGCCGAATATCAGTGTTAGGATATTTACGACAGGCTTTCTGTGTTTGGGCACTACGAGGCTGAATTCCACCCGCTGGACGCAGTATAACCCCAGATATACCCATATCACAAGGAGAAGGAGCTTTATGGGATTAAACGCTATTTCCCCTGCCAGCCCGACAATGGCATTCACACCTGCGTGGCTTATTAACCCCAGCCCCGAATGGTGTGTGGCCTGAAACGATACTGTAAAAAACCAGCATTGCATACCTTCCCTCTAATCCTCTAACTATTATCCGGAAGCAATTGCCAATTGTTCCAAATTAACATATTTTTCCCTTGTTGGCAAGGTATTTAGAGGGTATTGGCGCCGAGATTTCGGGAGACTTCCCCCGTGGTAAGTCCTAAAGGTTTTCGGCGTCTTCTGCTGCCAGCCGTTGCGAAAACTCGCGCCAGGTCTGCATAGAGCGTCTGAGGTTGTCCCGAACGTCGCCGCCTATGCCTTGGCCCTGCAATCCTATGGGGCCCGTGAAGCCAGCCTGCTTTATCGTTCTTAAAAATCTGTAAACATCAAATGTTCCATGGTCCAGCGTTTCTATTGACCCCGCTTCCGTCGTTCCGTTTATTGTTACGACGAGCAAATAAGGCATCGCCTTGGCCACCGCCGTTTCCATATTCGCGGGCTTGTCGGTTTTGAGCCAGTGATACAAATTGAATACTATGCCGACGTTGCGTCTGTTGCTTTTTTCCGCGACGCGCACCGCGTCTTCAATTTTTTCGAGCCAGAAACTCTCGTGGGGGTATAGGGCGACGGCGACCCCATTTTTGCTGGCGACGTCGGCCATCCGGTTGATTATCACGACCGCCTGCTCATCGCCGCCGACCGTCGATTTTTGATACACGTCGCTGGTCATCGCTATCCATATTGTTGATTTGCGGCCTGCCAGCAGCCTGATGCTGTCCTCAATCAGGGGCATGTACTTTTCAGCCGGCTCTTCAAGTTTTATCGTAAAATATGCCCCGAACGCCCTGAGATTTGCTTTATCGAGTTCGCCGAGCATTTCAGCAAGGCCGGCAGCGCCGTTGGCCGGATTTCTTTCCCAGTATCCTATGCCGGCGTATCCAAGCTCTTTGAGCATATCGACCTGCGATTTGGCCGACCTGTGCGATTCGTCAATGATGCCCGTATCCATCGCGAAAAAAGGATTAGTCAGTCCCATTTTGTCCGAATCGAGGGGCATCACCCATATATTTCGAAACGCCACAGGCCCATGGTCTCCCTGCAATGCAAGCGGTCCCCTGGCAAGGTCGTTGGGCTTGAAACTGCCTCTGGTGGGGCCGGTCAGTTCCACGTCTTTATGTATCAGTGTTTCGTTGAGCCATAGTTTTACGATTTTTGCGTTGGTGATTTTTTCCCCTTTGCTGTCGAACCTGGCTGCGCGGAAGATAATATCAAAGGTTTGCCACTGGCCGGGCGGGCGCGAGGCGTTCACTAAGGGCGAATGGCCATCGTATGATTTTACGGGCCTGGTTTCATCCCATCGAGGGTATATCCCCCCGCATTCCCCGCCGGGATATGCGACATTAGCATCGGTCCAGCTGTCGAGTATCTGAATCTCATATTGTCCCTGTAAGTACACGCCGGAGTTCGAGCTTTTCGGTATTATAAATTCGACGTGTATCCGTGCGTCGCCGAATTCTTCTCTGCTCACAAGCGGGGGGCTTTTGGCTTTTCGACCGTTGTATATAACTCCTGTGCCTTCCCTCACGGACAGCAGGTTTTCGTTGTGCGGATGCTCAAAGGCATCTCCGACAACGCTCCATTCCGGATTTAGCCGCCACGTTGAAAGGTCTGTTCCTGTCAGCTTGATTTTTTCGTTTCCCTCAGTCGTGCCGCAAAGAAAGGCAAGCCATATTGCCAGCACAACGCTGATTTTAGACATCTTTCTCATTCAACTTTCCCAACCAGGTCTCTCACCGCGGTGACACCGTGACTGTCGCAATACTTGTTGATTCCGTTGATAATTTTCACGGCGCAGTTCGGCTCAACAAAATTCGACGTTCCAACCGCGACGGCAGTTGCGCCCGCGAGGATAAATTCAATCGCGTCCGAAGCGGTCCTTATCCCGCCCATACCCAGAATCGGTATCTGTGTCCCTTTTGTTACTTCGTTAAAGACCTTGTTTACCATATAGACGGCAATCGGTTTTATCGCGGGGCCTGACAGGCCGCCCGTACGATTTGCCAATACTGGTTTTCGCGTTTCGATGTCTATGACCATAGCGGTAAAGGTGTTGATTAAACTGAGCGCATCGGCGCCGCCCTCGACGGCGGCTTTTGCAGTAACGGCGATATCTGTAACGCTTGGCGTAAGTTTAACCATTAATATCTTACTTCCGCAGGCGGATTTTACCGCCGAGGTAATTTCTTTGACCAACGCCGGCTGAGTGCCAAACGTGATTCCGCCTTGCTTGACATTGGGGCAACTGATGTTCAGTTCGAAACCAGCTATCGCTTTCTGTTCGCAAAGACGTTGTGCGACCGCGACGTAATCTTCGATTGTCTCACCGGCTATATTCACAAATACCGCGCAGGACATTTTTTCAATCGCGGGCAGCTTTTCAGCGACAAACTCATCGACGCCGACATTTGCCAGCCCGATGGCGTTGAGCATCCCGCTGTCGGTTTCGACTATCCTTGGCGTCGGATTTCCCTGCCGGGGTTTTATCGTAACGCTTTTGGTTATGAACCCGCCGAGTTTGCTGACGTCCATAAAATCGCCCAGCTCGTCGGCGTAGCCGCATGTCCCCGATGCCGTCCATACGGGGTTGGCCGTTTTCAATCCCGCGAACTCAACTGACATATCAACCTGGTTTTCCATTGTGCCTCCGCATTATATTTAGGGGTTATATTCTACCGCCCAAACGGGTATAATACAACCACTTGAATTAGTATCATTAGGGACTTTATGAATGTGACGGGAAAAAAGGGCAGGGTTTATCTGGTGGGAGCCGGGCCTGGCAGGCCGGACCTCATTACGGTCCGCGGGCTGGAATTGCTCAAGTGTGCCGATTGCGTCATTTACGACAAACTCGCCAATCCGGGCCTTTTGAATTACGCCCGTCCCGATGCCGAACTGCTTGCTGTCCCCAAACGCATCGGCCCTGAGTCCTTCAGGCAGGAGCAGATTAATAATCTGCTCGTCCAAAAAGCCGGCGAGGGTAAATCAGTGGTTCGCCTCAAAGGAGGCGACCCGTATATTTTCGGCAGGGGCACCGAGGAAGCGGCTGTTCTCGCTGAAGCTGGAATCGACTTCGAGGTTGTGCCGGGCGTCACCGCCGCGCTTGCCGCAAGCTGCTATTCAGGTATTGCCCTTACCGACAGGAATTTCGCCTCCGAAGCGATATTTGTCACGGGCCACGAAGCCGAAGGCAAACAGCAGACGGGTATAGACTGGCAGTTGCTCGCCAGATTCACCGGCACAATTGTCTTTTATATGGGGATGGAAAACCTTAACGATATTGTCCGTAAGCTCATCGAAAATGGTATGTCCCCTGATACGCCGTCAGCCGTTGTTGCCGATGCGACGTTAGCCACGCAAAAATTCGTCAAAGCAACGCTGGCGAAAATAGCCGATAGCTGCGCCAAAAATGAAATCACGCCCCCCGCCCTTGTTTTCATTGGCCCGACCGCGGTCGGCGATGCCAGCCTCGACTGGCTTTCTGAATTGCCCTTGTTCGGGAAAACCATAGTGGTTACCCGCGACGCCGAAGGCGGCGCCGAATTTGCCGCTAAACTTGCAGGCAGGATGGCTGTTACGATTGAAATGCCCGTCACTAAAATCAAGACGCTTACCGATTCAGGCGACTTTATAAAAACTCTTGCCCAAATTAAATTTTATGACTGGATAATCTTCACCAGTTGCAATGGCGTCGAAGCCGTCTTTGCCGCGCTGGCAAAACTCAACAGGGACGCCCGTGTTTTCGGTTCAGCCAAAATCGCCGCCATCGGCGTCAGGACCGCCGAAAAACTTTCACAATTCGGTCTAAAGGCCGATTTTGTCCCCGATGCCTTTACCAGCAAAGACCTTGCCGAAGGTCTTATCGACTTTACAAACCTTCGTGACAAAAAAGTCCTTCTTCTGCGTTCACTTATCGCCTCCGATGACTTGCCACAATTACTCGAAGCCGCCGGAGCATCTGTGGATAATGTCCCTGTTTATACCCACGAAAAAAACCTGTGCGATATGAAACCGCTTTCCGAGAGGCCAATTCACTGGCTGACCTTTGCAAGCCCTTTCGCCGCAACGTGCTTCTTTGAACAAGTTTCAGTCGATTTCGTAAAATCCAGCGGTGCCAAAGTCGCTTCAATAGGCCCGGTGACATCGAAAAAACTCGCTGAGCTTGGCGTAAAAGTTGACGTCGAGGCCGCTGAACATACTTTCGACGGTCTGCTTGCCGCTATCGAACAACACGAAATACGAACGAATAAATGATAAACATATCAAAATTATATTGCGGCCTCGCCGGACAATCCGACCATTTACGCTACGGCAACAGGGAGTCCGTCGGCCCCATCGTTGTTTATAACTGCACCTCCCGTTGCAATCTCCGCTGCCTTCACTGCTACGCCGCTTCAGATTCGACACGCCGTGACACCGAGCTTTCCACCGACCAGGCGAAAAAACTCTTGAATGGCATTCTCGAAATTAATGCTCCCGTGGTATTATTTTCCGGCGGCGAACCACTGCTTCGCCCCGATTTGTTTGAACTGCTCGCCGAGGCCAAACGCATCGGCCTGCGAACAGTCATCTCTACCAATGGCACACTCATCGACAATGACACAGCCAAAAAACTTGCCGAGGCGAACATAAGCTATGTTGGAATTTCAATCGACGGCCCTGAGGAATTTCACAACCGTTTCCGCCAGACAAGCGGCTGCTTCAAAGCGACTATGACCGGCTTCGAAAACTGCAGAAAATCGAATCTGCGGACGGGCCTGCGCTTTACAATCAGCAATTCCAATAAAGAGCAGGTCCCCGCCGTCTTCGATATTTGCAAAGCCAACGGCGTAAGACGCGTTTGTTTTTATCACCTCATCAGGACGGGCAGGGCAAAAGATATTGAGTCGCAGGCGGTTTCAATCGCCGACACCCGAAAGGTTATGGACGTGATTCTTGAAAGCACTGCCGACTTTGTCTCAAAAGGCCTACTCGACGAGGTCCTGACTGTCGGCAATCACGCCGATGGGCCGTATCTGCTTGTTAAAATGAAACAGCAGGGGAAAAATATCGACCAGCAAAAACAGCTTCTTTTATCCAATGGCGGCAACCGCATAGGCGAAAAAATATCCTCAGTCGGCTGGGATGGCTCCGTTTACGCCGACCAGTTCTGGCGAAATTACCCCTTAGGCAATGTCACCCGGAAGACCTTCAAACAAATCTGGACTAATCCTGACGAGCCGGTGCTGCAAAAGCTCCGCAATAAATCGAAGTTCGCCGATAAACGCTGCCTCAAGTGCAAATGGTTCGATTTGTGCAAAGGCAACTTCCGCTTCCTCGGCTCCGACCCCGACATAAAAAACTGGCGATTAGAACCCGATTGCTATCTCACTGACGCCGAAATCGGATTGTAGATAATCGCGTCCTGCATCCTCACGATTTCGGGGCAATTGATTTTCGTATTGATTCGGTGAATTGACGCAGTTGTCTTTTCAAATCTGGATTAAGTATCGCGACACTGCCTTTGATAAGGGCTATTGTTATTGTCGTCGGTATCAGCAGGAACAAATAAAGAATGAAATAAGGCAGGCCGTTGAAAAGCGGCTTCGGCAGCTCGAACCTGCCCGTGGGCGTGTTTATATCGAAGGAAATATCTGTTTCGGGGACGATTTTTTGAACTATCTCGGGCGTATTTGTGCCGTGGATTGAATCGTTAACGAGAGCCAGCACCCAGATGCCTAACGGTATGGCAAAGGCAATAAAGATTATCGCCAGCCCTATTCTTACTGTTGTTATTGAGGAATCTTCCTGCTGTGGCTGCCCTTCAAACATATCTGTCTCCCTGTTTTTAATGCGATAAAAACTTTTTGTTTTTTGTTCTAATATTGTATGATTGGGTTTGGACGAGTCAAGGATTGATTGTCGAAAGAAAATAATCAATAATCAATTACCAATAATCAATTGATTAAGGTGCGATTATGGCTTTTCCAAATAACAGGATGCGTCGGCTAAGAACTACCGATTCGATGCGTCGGCTGGTTCGTGAAACGGCCGTTACCGTCGAAACCCTTGTTTATCCGCTTTTTGTCCGCAAAGGCAATAAGCTCAAAGAGCCAATCGAATCGATGGCGGATTGCTTCCACTTCTCGCCCGATACTATCGTCAAAGAAGCTGAAGAGGTCGCTAATCTCAGCATACCCGCTATTTTGCTTTTCGGATTGCCGGATAAGAAAGATAAATCCGGTAGCGAGGCCTGGGCCGAAGACGGTGCGGTGCAGTCGGCGGTTCGCCAGATTAAAAAAGCTGTCCCCCAGCTCGTTGTTATTACTGATGTCTGCCTTTGCGCCTATACAAGCACCGGCCACTGCGGCGTAATCAAAAACGGCAAGGTCGATAATGATTCGACAATAGAATTGCTCGCCAAGGTTGCGTTATCACACGCGCAGGCCGGAGCGGATATCGTTGCACCCTCGGATATGATGGATGGCCGGGTAAAGGCGATTCGCGAAGCCCTCGAAAAGAACGGTTTCCCCGATGTCGCGATTATGTCTTACGCTGCCAAATTTGCCTCCGCTTTTTACGGTCCGTTCAGAGACGCCGCGGAATCAGCGCCGGATGCCTCGACAGGCCTTACGGATAGAAAGACCTACCAGATGGACCCCGCCAACGCCCGCCAGGCATTAGCCGAAATCGCCCTCGATATCGAAGAGGGCGCAGATATTGTCATGGTCAAACCCGCCTTGCCGTATCTCGATATAATTTACCGTGCCCGTCAGCGTTTCGATTGTCCCATTGCCGCCTATAACGTCTCTGGCGAATATATGATGGTTCACGCCTCCGCCGCCGCAGGCCACATCGATAAAGATGCCGCGATGATGAGCGTCCTCACCGCCATCAAGCGGGCCGGGGCGGACATAATTATCACCTACTTCGCGAAAAAAATGGCGCAGTCCTCCTCCAAATTCGTATAAAATATATGGGCACGGGCTAAATTAAACTTATAATGTGCAGCGACGCTCAAACGGGTGTCGAGTCACGAATAACGAAATGGAGACCAACTATGTGCGAAAAATGCGGCTGCAATCAGGATAAAAAACAGGATACCTTCGAGACGAAGGTTAAAGCGATAATCGAAGCCATCAGGCCGAACCTGCAAAGCCACGGCGGTGACGTCGAACTTGTCGCCACCGAAAAGGGCTCAACAGTCAAAGTCCGCCTTCAGGGCGCCTGCTCTGGATGCCCGGGCGCAAAAATGACCCTCAAGATGGGAATCGAACGGCTTCTCAAAGAAAAAATCCCACAGGTCAAAGAAGTCATCGCGGTTGACTAAAAATTTTAGACACGAATACGAAGAAGCTTTCTCCCGGTTTGCGGATGCCCCGGCTGCCAGGGCCTTCGGGCTTGGCAGGCACGCCCTGTTCATATTGCTCAAAGCCCTCGATATAAATCCCGGCGACAAAGTAGGCGTCTGTGCCTTTACCTGCCTGGCTGTCGTAGAAGCCGTCAAGGTCTGCGGCGCTGTCCCTGTATATCTGGACATTGATGAGCACCTCTGTATCGACCCGCAGGAAATTCTTATACAGGATGCCGGCTCTCTCAAAGCTGTAGTATTACAGCACACTTTCGGCAACCCAGGTCGATTCGACCAGCTTCTCGCCGCCTGCGATAAAATCGGCGCAAAAATTATCGAAGATTGTGCCCACTCGCTGGATTGCAGGTGGAACGATAAAAAATTAGGCACCTGGGGCGAGGGGGCCGTTCGTCTGGGAGGGATGTTAACCGTAAATTCAAGTGAGCTTCTCGAAAAAGTTGACCGCCAAATCGAGCGGTTTGCGGCGCCCGCGTCCGAAAAATCAGAGTTTATTCAGGCCTGCCTCAGGCGGGCATATCATCCCTTCAGTCAGTCGCGGCTCGATTGTTTCCTCGGATATCAATACTCCCGGCTTCGCAGTATGTTGCGTTTCAGGGGAAAATCTTTTCTGAAAGCCGGCTTTCCTTCCTGCGAAGGATACGCCCAATTGTCGGGAGAAACCAAGGCAAAAGCGGGATTGAAACAACTCGAAAACTGGCACAAATTGCATCAGCTCCGGCTTCAAAATACAGCGATTATAGAGGAATCCTTCAGCGACGCGGGATTGTCCCTTTGGCCCAAACAGCCGCAGGCAGATATCACACTGATGAGATACCCCTTACGGGTATATAAGAAATGGGAAATAGTCCACAGGGGAGGCATTCGAGGCCTCGACATCGCCGGCTGGTATTCCAGCCCCGTCCATCCGCTTGGCGACAGTGACCTTGCCAAGGTTGATTACCACCGTGGCTCCTGCCCAAGAGCCGAAGGCACAATCGAACGATTAGTGCACCTGCCCACGGGCCAATCGCTTAATAAACACAAATTGCACGCGATGATGAGAATATTAAACGGCTGAACGCTATACGCTGTCCGCTGAACGCTACCAGCGCGGCCAACAACGATTTCTATGTTGAAAAAGAGGGTTAGAAAAGCTTCGGCGGATAGATTTTATGGTTCCCCGGATTTCAGATGTTTGGATTAGGAGCGTCTATGCAAGCTGTGCCCCCAATTCTCGCAGCATTGCGAACGTGTCAATATAACGTATATTGAATGGCCCACATACATTTGGGATCGGGACTCTTATTTTTATATCTGGTTTCAGAACTTCCTGGGTAACTATGACACGCCCTTTGGCCAAGGCATAAGCCACCAACCAGCCATCCGGCTCATTGGCGAACTCGGTCTTGGCAGCATTGGTATATTGTGGTTGACCCTGCACCCAAGTTACGACCGTTCCATAGGATTCAATGACACTCTTTTCATCTGTCGAGCGGAATGCGTTACTGAAGTCGCCGTTTGCCCATTTGGCAAGTTCATCTTGCTCTTCATTTTTCCCTTTTCCTCTCTCCAACTCTTTCTTAACCAAATCTATACTTTCAATCACGCCATTATCAGCACGATCGATCAGGATGTCCCAGAATCTACTGCGGAGATCGAATGCATAGTAACGACGCGCGGCTTCGATAAACACATTAGCATCAAGAACATACATAGATTGTTCCATCGTTACGATCTCCCGATCCCAAGATAAGTCGCATAGAGATCGAATGTCTTTCCGTATAGCCCCGTCAGCCGATATGCTTCAGAGTAAAGGATTTTGCCTTCCTTAGCCGCTCTTATTACAGCACTAGCAAACCGATGTCCCACGCGTAGATTCTGGTTTGCATAGAAGTCCCCACCATCCTTTCGACGGGCAGACTTACGACGCTCATCGTTTAGGTAGTCATGGTAGAACATCATAAATTCTTTTTTTGTAATCAGGTCCAAGTGCAAGGACCTAAGAGCGACAACCAGAGCACTTACCTTGAACTCTCTTGCAAGGAATTGAAAACGTTCGGGATTACTTCGGATGGAAGACCATATCCGTCGAATCTGTTGCTCCGGAACAAGAAACTCTGCTGCGACCTTGTTGCATGCCTGTTCCATAGGGTTGCTTGCCGGAGACATCTCACGCAGATCGAATGCGGCACTGCTTCCAAAGAACACATGTGCCAATTCATGCGCGAGTGTGAACATCTGTGCGGCTTTGCCGTCAGCGCCATTGACAAACACAAGCGGGGCTACATTGTCCACCATAACAAAACCGCGAAATTCTTCTGTATTGAGCTTACGATGAGTGTTGTTACCTACAATCCCGTTAACGATCACTACGATTCCTGCGTTTTCCATGGCCTCTCGAAGGACATGCAACGCTTCTGTCCAAGAGGGCTGTTGAGCAGCCCATCCCAGATCCAAATGGAGCGACTCCCTTATTTTTTGGCTAACTGATGCTGGTGGCTCATTCGGCCGTACGGAACGCACAAATGTTAGGGCTTCTATGCCTTGTTCAATCAGAAACTCATGTAACCAATCCTGCCGCCGTTGCATCGCATGAATGGTCTCAAGAAGATCAGGGCTGTGGCCGTAAGATGCCTCGTCTCCAAGTGTTCGGAAGTATGGTATGGGAAACTTTTCTTCAGGTGGTTCCTTGAGAAAGAAGAAGCCAAATGGTGTCAGAGTGGATTTAGCGAGCAACTCCAACTGCCGAAGCGTGGGTTGTATTTGACCATCAATCCATTGCCGCAGTCTCGGAAACTTACCTTCTAGATCCGCCAAAGTCAGACCGGAACGATCTAACGCCCAGTCCAATATTTTTTTATTAACAGCTACTCTGCTCATGTGCCTATTTCCTGCGTGATGTCGATACAAGTTGATAGCTTATTGCTAACGACTTTCTATTAGATTAAAGGTGTCGAACCCTAAAAATCTGGGGGGCACCTTATTTATTTCCAATATAAAAAGTCCAATCCAACGAAAAGTTTCTGCTAAATTAACTATAAATCTTCACAAACGAGGAGTCAAACATAATCAATTGCCGATTTCCGATTGTCGATTGACGATTTAGGGATGCTTAATCCGCCTTATTGCTATTCTCTTAATGGCAGGATAAAATCGTTGGGAACCTGTGTCATAAGCAGAGTATATGTGGAACAAACGCAGGATTATTCAGGATGCGGGAAAATGCGGGTAAACTATAAGATAATTCAAGCCAAAGATTTCATAAAGGCCAAGCCCACCGGCGAGATAGACCTTGATGAGAGTAAAAAATTACTCGGCCAGCTTGCGGAGATGGAGCAGCTAATCGGAGACCATGAGATACTGATGGACTTGCGGGAGGTCTACGGCAACATGAATCATGCCGACTTGTTTGAGCTGGTTGCTGAACTTGGGCGGCACAAGGAGGCATTCCGAAGTAAAATCGCCGTCATTGCAAGAGATGATGAACAATTCAACAAAGCTGTTTTTCTGGAGATGTGCGCGAATATCGACAGATTTACCGTTATGGCGTTCACCGATTTTGAAAAGGCAACAAACTGGCTCCAGTCCGATGAGGGCATACAAGACCTGTGGCCATAGGGGGGAAAAGGGATCGAGAGTCGTTTTTGTGATTATTGTTTTGTCAGCCGATAAATTGCCCTTGGCATTGGGTGACAAAGTCGCCCGGCAGACGAGATAAAGGGCTTGCGCACAAACCACGTTTGGAGCACAGACCTTATCGAGTATGACCCTCCGGCTGACTAAACAGCGTAAATCAGCGTTAATCTGCGTCTGAAAAAGCAATTCTCTGTGTGCTCTGCCTGCCCTGCGTAGCTTTAGCGAAGTAGGGTGCTCTCTGTGGCTAAATAAAAATCCGTGTTAATCCGTGCAATCTGTGGCTATAACACAAAATGTTTTTTCACTCTGTAGCTATTCGGCTTTTCAATCACTCCTCGTTCGGTGATAATCGCCGTGATATTTTCCGCCGGGGTAACATCAAACGCGGGATTGTAAATCTTCACACCCTCAGGAGCTGTCTGCTTGCTGCCGCAGAACCGAATCTCATCCGCTGACCGTTGTTCAATAGGGATTCTATTACCTGTCTTTGTTTTCAAATCGAATGTGCTCGAAGGAGCAGCGATATAAAACGGTATGCCGTGCGCTTTGGCGAGAACGCTCAGGCCATAAGTCCCTGTTTTGTTTGCCGCGTCGCCGTTGGCTGCGATTCTGTCCGCGCCTGTGATGACCATATTTATTTTGCCCGCCCTCATCAGGGCAGCCGCCATATTATCGCAGATGACCGTCGTATCGATTTTCGCCCGTTTCAATTCCCAGGCGGTCAGTCGCGAACCCTGTAATAAGGGCCTGGTCTCATCGATAAATACCCTGAACTTTTTGCCTCGTTTTTTCGCTTCATACAAAACCGACAACGCCGTGCCCTGGCCGGCCGTCGCCAATGCCCCCGCGTTACAATGCGTCAAAATCCCAACTGTGTCGCGGCCATCCTGGCCGCGCCTTCGCGGGATCAAAGTCCGTGACACGAACCTCGCGCCGTTAGCGCCGATTTTGCGACACATCTCGATATCTTCCCGGCAAATATCATTCGCCTCTTTCAAAACCGCTTTGCGAAGCTCATCCAACGTCTCTGCCTGCCCTGAGCGAAGTCGAAGGGTTGCGCTGTTTTTTGCGCATTTTACTATCCGCTCAAGCGCCCATCGCAGGTTGACTGCCGTAGGCCTGCTGCTCGCTAAATATTCACAATCTCGTTTCAAGATGTCAAGCGCCTGTTTCATCGACGCGTTTGCCGATATACTCTGTAAGCTCAAAACCGCCCCGTATCCCCCGGCGACCCCGATTGCCGGCGCTCCCCGAACCGCCAGCGTCTTTATCGCGTCATATAACTGCTTAACATTGCAGCATCGAAGTGTTTTATACTCTCCCGGCAAAATCCTCTGGTCGATTATTTCCAAATGACCATCAACCCCGCCAACCCATTTAAGTGTCTTTATAACCATTGTCTCACTCATCATTAAATCACCATCGCGCAGCGAATCCACAACTAAAAACTCAACACTCAACACTCAAAACTAAATACTATCTCCGGCCTTCGCATCCTCTTCCAGTTTTTTCCTAAGGTATTTACCCGTATAGCTAACCTCATTTTTGGTGATTTCCTCAGGCGTTCCCGTCGCGACAACCGTTCCGCCCGCCTCGCCGCCTTCGGGGCCAAGGTCGATTATGTAATCCGCCATCTTTATCACGTCAAGGTTATGCTCGATGACGACCACGGTGTTGCCCATATCAACTAATCGCTGCAGAACATTGAGCAGGTTATGAATATCCGCGAAGTGCAGCCCCGTCGTCGGCTCATCGAGGACATACAGCGTATGCCCCGTCGCCGCCTTGCCAAGCTCCGCCGCGAGTTTCACCCGCTGTGCCTCGCCCCCCGACAGTGTTGTTGACGGCTGACCGAGCGTTACGTATCCGAGACCGACGTCGTTGAGCATTTTCAGCAGGCGTATGACCGTCGGGAAGTTCGCGAAAAAATCAAGCGATTCCTCAATCCGCATATCCAGCACGTCTGCTATATTCTTGCCCTTATAAGTTACTTCCAGCGTCTCCGGGTTATAGCGTTTTCCTTTGCATTGCTGACAAGTTACATACACATCAGGGAGGAAGTGCATCTCAATCACCATTGTACCTTGGCCTTTGCAGTATTCGCAGCGGCCGCCCCTGGTATTGAAGCTGAACCGCCCCGGCTTATAGCCGCGGATTTTGGCCTCGCGTGTTTTGGCGAACAGTTTGCGAATATCATCGAGAGCGCCGGTATAAGTCGCCGGGTTGCTCCGGGGGGTCTTGCCTATAGGCGACTGGTCAATCTCGATTACCTTGTCAATCTGCGTTATGCCGAGGATGCTCTTGTGTTTGCCCGGGTGCTCGCGCGACCCGTATAGCCGTTTCCGCAGCGCCGTCATCAATATCTGATTAACCAGCGTACTTTTGCCTGAGCCGGATACCCCCGTAACGCAGACAAAAACGCCAAGAGGAAATTTAACGTCGATATCTTTTAGATTGTGCTCCGCCGCGCCTTTGACCTCGACGCTCTTGCGAAGGTTGTATTTGCGTCTTCTTGGCCGCAGCCCGATTCTCTTTCTGCCTCCGAGATAATCGCCCGTCTGCGACCTTGTGCAGTTTATAACGTCCTGCAATGTTCCCTCAACCACGAGTTCCCCGCCGTGTGCGCCGGCCGCTGGCCCTATGTCAACGATATGCTCGGCGCTCTTTATAACATCTTCGTCATGTTCGACCACGATAACGGTATTACCTGTCCGCACAAGCCGCTTGAGTATCCCCAGCAGCCGGTCATTGTCGCGCTTGTGGAGCCCGATTGTCGGCTCGTCGAGAACATAGCAAACCCCGACAAGCCCGCTTCCCACCTGCGTTGCCAGTCGTATCCGCTGCGCCTCGCCGCCTGCAAGCGTCCCGCTTCTGCGGTCAAGCGTGAGATACCCCAGCCCCACGTCAAACATAAAGCCGAGTCGCGCTTTTACCTCCTTCAATATCTGTTCGGCTATTACCGCCTTTTCTTTTTCGAGCTTGAGCTTGTTGAAAAACTCCTGTGCCTTCTCGATGCTCATCATCGACAGTTCGTGAATGTTCTTGTTCCCTACTGTTACCGCGATTGCCTCGGGACGTAATCTCGCCCCGTCGCACGCGGTGCAGGGTTGCTCGCCGAAATAACTGTGCAGCCGTTCTTTGACGTATTCGCTGTCTGTCGCCTTCCACCTGCGCATCAGGTTCGGGATGACGCCCTCAAACCAGATGCCGTATTTCTCCTCGTCTTCCTTATTCGTGCCGTTCATCAGGAGCCGTCTTATCTCTTCGGGCAAGTGCCCGAAAGGCACTGTCTTATCAACGCTGAAGTCCCTGCAAAATCTTTTCACTAAGCGGTTATAAAAAATGTTCATCCGCTTGCCGCCCTTGCGCCAGGCGTCAATCGCGCCGTTTTCGAGCGACTTAGTTTTATCCGGCACAATCAGCTCCGGGTCGAATTCGAGAATTGTCCCCAGCCCGTCGCAGCTCTTGCACGCGCCGTAAGGGCTGTTAAAGCTGAATAACCGAGGCGACAATTCCTCCAGTGATGCCTCCGGATGCTCCGCGCAGGCGAACTTCTCGCTGTATATCGACTCAGTCCATTTGTCGTTGCTCTGCCCGCCTCCCCTGGGCGAAACCGAAGGGGCCGGCTCCTGAAACAGCACAACTACTATTCCATCGGCCAGCTTCAACGCCGTCTCGACCGAATCCGCCAGCCGGACCCGCACCGAGTCATTTATAACCAGCCGGTCAACCACAGCAGCAATACTGTGCTTTTTGTTTTTGTCCAGCACAGGGATGTTTTTAATGTCGTAAATCGCACCATCAACGCGCACCCGCACAAACCCTTCTCGTTGAATCGACGCGAAGATGTCCTTGTGCTCGCCCTTTTTGCCTCGAATCAATGGCGCGCAAATCTGGACCTTTGTCCCCGCGGGCCTGCTGATAATCCAATCGACAATCTGCGACGAGTGCTGGCTGGTAATCTCCTTGCCGCAAACCCGGCAGTGGGGCGTTCCGACGCGGGCGAACAGCAATCGTAAGTAATCGTAAATCTCCGTCGTCGTCGCAACCGTCGAACGAGGATTGGCAGATGCGCTGCGCTGTTCAATCGCTATCGTAGGAGGCAATCCCGTGATTTCAACCACCGCGGGCTTTTGCATCTGCTCCAAAAACTGCCTCGCATAAGAACTGAGCGATTCGACGTATTTTCGCCTGCCCTCGGCGTAAATGGTATCGAACGCCAGCGAGCTTTTACCTGAGCCGGAGATACCCGTGATGGCGACTAATTTATCGCGGGGAATGCTCAAGCTGATGTTCTTGAGGTTGTGCTCCGCCGCACCGGTTATTTTGATTACCTTTTCCGCCTGCTCGCTCATTTCTTATCACCCTATTAACCGCTGAGCACGCCGAGACCGCAGAGAAAACATAGAATAAACTCTGCGTGCTTTGCGGCCTCTGCGGTGAAAATCTTTACGTTGCAATGCTCACACTCTCTGTTATCAAAATTCATTGATAATCCAAACTTGTTATTGTAGCAAACCCCGTTCGTAAAAGCAAACTCAAGCTCATTTTCGATTTGCGATTGCCGATTGTCGATTTAATCGTGGACTTGACTGGCTGCCGGCTTCATTGGTAGAATACCCACACGCCCAAGGAGGGCATTTCACAATGGCAAAAAAAAGGCAAAAAATGTTGTCGTTGCAAAAGCTGGCGAGTATCCCGCCCGTCCTCCCGGTCATAAGTGACCATCCTCTTGAAAAAGAAACAGCCGGTCAGGACAAATTCGACCTCTGCTATCGCCTCGGCCCCATTTTTGACATCATACGTCATCCTAAAACTGCTATGCCCACCACCATCGCAATCTATGGCGACTGGGGGGTTGGCAAGACCAGCGCTATGAAATGGCTGGATGCTCTAATTGGGGAATGGAACAAAAGTAAAGAGAACGCGGGTAAGACAAAAGTGCACACGATTTGGTTTTACCCGTGGAAGTATCATGATAAGGAAGATGTGTGGCGAGGTCTTATTTCTGAAGTGATATTAGCGAGTATTAACGTTGAGGGTGCGGATTTGCCAAGAGTGGAAAAGGCAGCAAAACAATTTGGCTTATTTTTAGGGAGAAGTTTTTTACATGTATTAGGTGCTATCAATGAGAAGGCCGGTTCTGCGGTTCAAAAAACAATAGAGGAATTCAGCCGTGTAAACCATCCGGAGAGGGCATATCTCAATGAGTTCGAGGATTCACTGAAGGAATGGACTGATGAGACGCTGGGCGACAATGACCGGATGGTTATCTTTATTGACGACCTTGACCGTTGTATGCCGGAAATCGCCATGCGGGTTCTCGAGGCACTTAAACTCTATCTGAACATAAAGAAGCTCATTTTCGTCGTCGGCATTGACAGGGACGTAATAGAACCGCTTGTAAAAGACCACTATGAAAAACTCGGCCTCAAAGGTTACAAAAGCGAAAATTACCTTGCAAAGATGTTCCAGACGGAAGTAACCGTCGGGCCAAGCGAAGACCAGGTCAACGATTACCTCGATGAGCAACTCGAACAAATGGAATACTTCAGAGATGATTGCCTCAATACGAATGAAAGATTGTTGTTCAGGGACCTTATCAACAAGTTTGCCGACCGAAATCCGCGGGAAATCAAACGCCTCATCAATAGCGCCATTATGGCAGGCGCTGGTGCTGATATGTTGAAAAAGGCGGGGATGAAAAAGCTATCTATGTCGTTCAAGCAAGGTCTTCAGGTCTTCTTCATCAGAAAAATCGTCGAAAACCCAAAAACCTACAATATGCCTCGTCTTGTCGGCAGCAACCTCGGCAACGAATTCTTCGCCGAGTGGTCACGAATCGTCCGGAAGAACAGAGATAAGCCCGGTTTCAAATATTCCTTTAAGGTACCCGAAGATTTCAAGAAAGAGCAAGCCGGAATTACCGACCTCGAAGATAAAACGCGTAGACGGATGGATGAGACGTTTCTTTCCTTTGCTCCAGAGCCATATCACGAACTGCTCAGAGATTCGAGGTTTACGCAATGTTTTCATCTTCTGGCAGACGAGGACCTTGGCCGATTGATGCAAATCGAGTTCTCATCCGAAATCGCTGAAATTACCCAAAAAGTAGAAACCCCGCCTGTTGAAAAGTCGGATGAGGAAATAATTCGTGAGGCCATTGCAAAACAATTAAACAAAAAACCCGACGAACTGCGGAACGAAGATTTCGAGAACATAAAAAGGCTTAATTTGAACACTCTTTTAATCGCCGACATAAGTTTTATTAAAGGACTGACAAACCTGATGGAGCTAAACCTTTCGGTAAATATAATCAGTGACATTAGTCCTCTTATAGGCCTGAAAAACCTTACGAATCTGAACCTTTTCATAAATAAAATCAGTGACATTAGCCCTCTCGAAGGCCTGACGAACCTGACGTGGCTGGACCTTGGGGGAAATCAAATCAGAGACGTTACTATTTTGAAGAACCTTGCTAATCTGGAATATCTTGACATAAGAGACTGTCCCAATATAACTAATGAGCAGATAACCGACTTACAAAAGTCATTGCCAAAACTGAAAATAGAAAGATAATAGATTCCGCCATCCTCCCTCGCTAAGAGCTACGGAGGACAGGCCCGCCAAGAGCGAAGATGGCGGGGCTAAGTATTTTTCGGTGAGAAGAACCAATCCAACCTTATTTCGGATACCCTACCGTCTGGGCCACGACTATCTGTTCGGGCTTGACTTTAGCAATTTCGCTGAATTTCTTCTGGTCAAGCATTCCCCGGACTACCGACGCCAGGCCCTGCGACGCACAATACAGATAGACGTTTTGAACCATACAACCCACTTCAACATCTCCCCAGATTTTTCGTTTTTCTTCCGGGACGGGGGCGGGGCTGTGACTTTCCTTTGGATTCCTTAACGTAAAAACATAAACGAGGTTGAGCGGGGCGATGAATACGAAATCCTGCATGCCTGCCGCTTTTCTAAAATCGCCTTTCGCGACGGGTTTAAGCTCGTGCTTTGCCGAATCATATAAATAGACGCCTTCCGGCAGCACCACGTAAATATCAACGCAATATATTCCCATCGCCGCCGGCGAAGTGCGTTTGCCGTCAGGCCTGTTCACGCCGTCTGCCGACCAGAGCAGGTCCGACAATTGCTGGATGGTGAGCTTCTTATCCGACATATCCCGCGTCGATTTTCTTTTCTTAAGCGCCTGCATCAGGGAAATCCCCCCGTTCAAATCGGGCGGATTAAGTTTGATTACGCCGTCCGTTTCGGCAATCGGCTGCGCGGTATTCGCGTCCTCTGAAAGACTAACATTAGTAACGCCCAGCAAACCCATTGCGGGCACGGCCTTCAAAAATGTCCTGCGGTTCATATAACCTCCAAATCTAAAATTCGTCGGCGTGCCGCCGACGGCTAAACGATAATGAATTCGGCGGGGTAAACCCCGCCCTACATTACTTACCGCCCCCTGATTCTATCCGCACTGTGGTAAAAATCAAAAAAAATAACCCCGCCGTTGTCCGACGCAAGGCGTCGAGACGAAGCGGCGGGGCTAAGTATTTAAGGACAGAAAAAGAGCCGTGCTGTCCGAAGACGCGAACGGACAGGTGAGGCGTCAATTGCGGATTTTCGATTGCGGATTGCGGATTTGGGATGAGGATAACCCCGCCACTCGCCTGCGCAAAAGCTTAGGCGAAGATGGCGGGGCTAAATATCAGGTGATGTTTACTGGCCTTTGACTTTGACCTTAATCGCCTTTGCCCTTTCTGACTTGGGCAGCGTAATGGTCAGCACGCCGTCTTTGCACGCGGCATCAATCTTTGTCGAGTCCACGTCCGCGGGCAGTGTAAGGTCTCGTCTGAAGGAACCGTAGCTGCGTTCGGCGTAGTAATAACCCTTTTCTTTTTTCTCTTCCTCGTGCTTCTTTTCTCCGCTGATGGTCAGGATATTTCCCTGCACTGAGATATCAACATCTTCAGCACGGCAGCCCGGAACCTCGGCCTTGACGGTAATCGAGTTTTCATCCTCGCTGATGTCAATTGCGGGCCAGACGTCGCGTTCGCTAAACAGCATCGGCCTGCCGCCAAAAAACGAGCTTACCAGGTCATCCATATCTCTGTGCAGGCGAGCCAATTCACTTTTTTCTTTTGTAAATGGTATAAGGTTCATGGTCGTTCTCCTTTCTTAAACAATCCTTAATATCTTTCCGGCTACGGCTCGGCATTTTTACGCTAACCGCACAGGTCAATCTCCGGAATCTTCTCGTGCCTGGCGGTAACTTTTTGTCTTCGCCGAGACGAGCGCTTTCTTTTCTATTAGTTATACGTTGCAAAATTCGTGCCAGCCCGCCCTGAGCTTGTCGAAGGGTTTCAATCCCCTTTTTGACGCCCTAAAACCGCAGGCAAACCGGCTTTTAGGGCCTTATGGCCTGCCATTTTTGACTGCCATTTTGGCAAAACTATATCAGTTAGCAGGCCCGGTTTTTTCCCAAATAACCCAAAATCCGGCCATTTTTATCTTGACATCGGGGCTTTATAGCTATAGTAAATCCTACTGAAATTGAGGACTTTCGCTTTTGAGGGTTTCACCTGTGCCGTCCGATAGCCGCTATGGCAGGGTGCGTTCACACTGGGGGCACGGGGGGATATCGTTTCATAAAAATCGCGTTTTCACTCTTTTTCACAACTATCCTTATATTATCGTATCTAAAATTATCGTCTATCTTTCAGGAGGAACTAATGCCAGAAAAAGACATCTGTAAAATCTGAATAATAATGGGGGAAAACTATAGCAAAGTCGTTTTGATACGACGGTTTTATAGGAGGAATTGTTATGAGAAAACTATTTTTTTTAGCAGCTTTGATTGTGATGCTTTTGGGCAGCACGGTAGTTCTCGGCAGCCCGTACTTCCGTGTTGACACACAACAGGAATGGCAGGATGCTTGTAATATGGGCCACATTTATCCAATGAGTTCCGGTGAGTGGTACGGTTACATGTACGACTGGCAGAACAATCTCAAGGAGGGTTTGCCTTATCCGACAAACCAGTTTCTACCCGCAACATTGTATGTATATGGAGGTGGCGGCGGCGGTGGCGGCGGATATGACCCCTGCGACGCAGGATTGGTTATGCTCTGGGGAAATATGAGCACTCCCACCGGCAGTTACTCAAGCGCCTGGAAGTGGGAGTACGGATTAGACCCCGACCTGCGAAACTGCACCATACAGGTAACAATATCGCCGCCGGATTTCGGTCCAAGCGGCAAAATCAATGCCGTGTCGTTTGCCATCAATGATGCCGCAGGTCTGCGACGCCAGTGGTGGTGGAGTGTCCCTGTTCCTATTCCCTCTGACCCAAATAGGCTAATTAAGACCACCGTTACTATCGACACCTCAAAGACCGGCGTTGCCGCTACAAATCCCGTTGCCACTGGTTACGCCAGTGCCAATGGCTTTAATCTTGCTAATGCTGCGTCATTCGATGTGGATGAAGACTTCAACTGGATTTTCGCGCAGGGTGCCATACCTCCGCCAGGACAAGTAAACCCTATGGGTATGTGGAACTACTGGCACGACCTGAGTGTGACTCCACATGCATCGTCACCCAAACATGCGAAGTATTATACCAAATGGTCCCAGCCGCCCGTAGAGATAGACGCAAACCATCCCACTGTCTTCTTAGGCTGGAATGAGCCTGCACTGTATGAATGGAGACCATTAATTGCAGATGACTGGCTTTGCAAGGACAAAAGGCCAATAACAGACATTCACTGGTGGGGTTCGTTTATGAATTGGGACCAGCCGTATCTACCGCCAGTGGTGCCGCATGGCTTCCATATAGGCATCTGGACAGATGTACCTAATCCCGACCCATGTAATCCGAATAATTTCAGCCATCCCGGAACACTCATTTGGGAATATATAGGCACCTGTACCAGTTGGACCTGGAATTTCGCAGGCTATGATAAAGACCCAAGAAATCAGGGTGAATTTATGGACTCCTGCTTCCAGTTCAACCAGCTCCTTTCGCAGGATGAATGGTTCTATCAGGACGGCAATGAGCCAAATGGTACAGTGTATTGGCTTAGCATAGCGGCGATGTATCCGGGTCAGACATCGGTGGATTATCCATTCGGCATGAAGATTCGAGAGCATTTCTACAACGATGATGCTGTAAGGCTTGGGATGTTACAAGGAGGCGGATGGCCGCCAGTAATCGGCTCTGTGTGGGCAGGTGGTATGCCAATTCAGGTGCCGGAGTGGCCTGATCCGATGGGCGTAAGCTGGGATATGGCATTTGAATTAAGCACAAATGAACCACCGGATTTCGGGACACAAAGTGCGGATCTGAATCAGGATGGCATTGTTGACTTCTTTGATTTTGCTGTCTTTGCCAACCAGTGGCTTACCGCGGGCCCATAACCAGTATTGACGCATATTATTCAAAACCAAAGGGCTGTTCGGGTTTTTCGGAACAGCCCTTTCTTTTTTCCATTATTGTGAAACTCGGTGCTAAAAGTTATTTTTTCAGCTTCTCTGCCGTCGGCAAAACCGCAAACGACTTTATCCCCTCTTTTATAACAAACCTTTCCACCGCTTTACGAATCTCTGCCATATTGCTGCCGTGCATCATCGCGAAGATATTATAAGGCCAGCCCTTAAATCTTTTTCGCTCGTAGCAATGACTGACAATTCCCAGCGCCGCTAATTTCTCGCCGATTTTAATCGCCCGCGATTTTTTTGCTTCGCAAGTAAATATCGCGTTGGCGGTAAAGCCCAGCTTATTATGATTTACCATTGCTCCAAGGCGATTGATTACGCCATCCTGAACCATCCCCGCTATATGCAGCAAGCCATCATAAATTTCAAATTCATCATCGGAAATAAAATCGAATGGCCGTTTAACTATTTTCAATCCTCTCTCCAATCCTTCCAATATCCGCTCATCAAATGCAGACAGAGGACCCTGCTTCGCTAAAGCTACGCAGGGCAGGCAGCGGACAGACAGCAATCGTTTTCCGTTACTTGCCGCGTCGAAGCGCGCATCTAATTTGAAGACCCGCATGACAGGCAAACTGTTGAAAGCCGTGCCGAACCGCTTCGAGAATTTTTTCAAAATCGCATCGATATCTTTTTGCGAATCGGCCCGAAGGGTAAACCAGAGATTGTAATGATGCTCACGGAGGTAATTATGCGAGACGCCTTTTAATTTATTAACAGCCGAGGCGACCTTTTTCAAATCCTCCTGCTCGATATGAGCCGCGACGAGGGTGCTTGCCTTGCCAATCGCCCGCCAGTTGAACGACACGCCGAGACGTCTGATTACGCCAAGCTTGACGAGTGCTCGTGTGCGTTTGAGGACGTTGGCTTCGCTGCTTTTGAGAATCCGGGCAATTATCGCAAATGGTCTTTCGGCTATTGGCAGTCCTGTTTGCAACTCGTTACAGAGGCGCTTGTCAAACGCCGAGAGGTTGCTCATTATTAGCGCCCTCGTTTAGGCACATATCCGCAGACCGGGTCGCCGGCAAGATAGTTGCCCATCATCGCCATTGCCCGCGCTTTGCAGCCGCCGCAGACCTCGACGTATTCGCACTCGCCGCATTTGCCCTCCAGCAACTCAGTGTTGCGGATTTCGTTGAGGAATGGGGATTTTCGCCAGATTTTTGCGAAGTTATAGCTGTTATCAACGAGGTTGCCTGCCGGGATATCGAGGAACCCGCAGGTCTGGACGTCGCCCTTGAAGCTAATGAACCCGAACCCTTTGCCTCCCATACATCCTGTGCCTTCCGCGACAAGCCCCCGGGCCTTTGCCTGCTCGCAAATTCTGGCAAACGCGGGGCCGCACGTAACGCGGACGTCGATTTCCTTTTTTAATTTTATGCGAATAAGCTCATTAAGAATATATTCGTACTGAATCGGGTCGAGGACGGCGTCGTCCATTTCTGTGGCCCGGCCCGTGGGGACAAGCATAAAGATGTTGAAACATATAGCGCCGAGGCGTTTGGCGAGTTCGGCAATTCCAATGATTTCGCCTGCGTTGTACTTGTGTATCGTGGTATTTATCTGGAAAGGCATCTTTGCCTTGCGAGCTATTTCCACGGCTTTAATAACCGTATCGAAAGCGCCGGCAGTATCCCGGAAATGGTCGTTGGTTTCGGCGGTGGCACCGTCGATACTGAAGGATAACGCCGAGACGCCGGCTTTTTTGAGTTTGGCTATCGAGTCGTCATCGAGAAAATAGCCGCAGGTCGCCATCACGACGCGAAGGCCCTTTTCTCTGGCGTACTCGATAATCTTATACAAATCGGGGCGTTCCATCGGCTCGCCGCCCGTTAATATCAGGATGGGCTTGGCGAACTTTGCTATCGAGGCGATTATCTTTTTGCACTGCTGGGTGGTCAGTTCTTCTCCGCCCTGGGACCCGGCGTTTGCCCGGCAATGCTTGCAGTAATACCGGCACCGCCTTGTTACCTCAAAGGCAATAAGGCGGGGTTTTTCGTTCTGCGTCCTGCGTGGTGCGTCCTGCGTTTTATGAAGTTTAGCAACCATAACAATAACTTTAGTCGATTGGGCAGGGGCAGTCAACTGCCCGCCGGTTACGCATTGTCTAACTGTTTGCATATTATACACGCGGCAGCCAGTGCGGTGCGACGCAATCCGCTTGTACGGCGGGTAAAGTGTGCAATTTCGCGTTTTAGGACGTTAAATTTGCCGGTAAAATTGCCGAAAAACAATTGACAGGACAGTGCGTAGACATTACAATTGAACAAAATTACGGGATTATAGCTGGGCTTGGAACTTTGTAGGGGCAGGTTATCGCTGTGGCGGCGATGACAGGTCTGACAAAAGAGGCCTGAAAAACTATAATTTGCCGGAATATGCTGCGAAAGGAGTATGTAATGAAGTCCGATTCCTCACGGCCAGCCGATTCGGCTGGAAAATCCTCAATTCTAAAATCCGGCCCTTCGACTGGTTCGACTGCGCTCACCACAGGTGCGCTCAGGACAGGCGCTGATATAGCCATCCAGGCACTTATTGACCAGGGTGTTGACACGATGTTTGGCTACCCTGGCGGGGTGATATTGCCCTTTTTCGACAAGCTGTATGATGCGCCGATTCGTTTCATTATCCCGCGACACGAGCAGGGCGGGGCGCATATGGCGGACGGGTACGCGCGTGCGAGCGGCAAGGTCGGCGTGATAGTCGCGACGAGCGGCCCGGGGGCGTGCAATCTTGTTACCGGTCTTGGGACGGCGATGATGGATTCGGTTCCGCTTGTCGCTATAACGGGGCAGGTTCGGACGGACCTGATTGGCAATGACGCATTTCAGGAGGCGGATACCACGGGTATCACGCGACCTGTTACTAAATATAATTGCATAGTCAAGGATGTAAAGGACCTTGCGCGAACGATTAAAGAAGCGTTTTTTATCGCCTCGACGGGAAGGCAGGGACCGGTGGTTGTTGATTTGCCGGTCGATGTTCAGGTCGCCAAGACCGAGTATGACCGTGACGTTGAAATGCGGCTGCCGGGGTATAAGCCGAGGATAAAGGGGCATCATCGGCAGATAGAAATGGCGGCCGAGGCGATAAACAAATCGGAGAAGCCGGTGCTTTACGTCGGCGGCGGGATAATCCTCGCAAACGCAAGCGACGAGCTGCGTGCGCTTGCGAAAAAAGCGCACCTGCCGGTAACGATGACCCTTTTGGCGCTGGGCAGTTACGACCAGAATGAGGCGGAGTCACTTGATATGCTCGGAATGCACGGGACCGCATTTGCGAATTACGCGGTGCAGGAGTGCGATTTGCTGATAGCGGTCGGCGCCCGGTTCGATGACAGGGTAACGGGCAAGGTCAAGGCATTTGCGCCGCACGCGAAGGTGATACATATAGATATTGACCCGGCGAGTATTGCCAAGAACGTTCGGGCGGATATCCCTGTTGTGGGCGACGCGAAGTATATATTGACTGAAATGGTCAAAATGGTCGAACACCGCGACCGCAAGGAATGGTTCGCCAAGATTGCGCAGTGGAAGAAGAAGTATCCGCTGGGTTACGACAGGAAATCGACGAATATAAAGCCGCAATATGTGATTGAGCAGGTTTGCGAACTGACGGGCGGCGACGCGATAATAACAACAGGCGTCGGGCAGCATCAGATGTGGACGTCGCAGTTCTACAAGTTCAAAAGGCCGAGGCAATTTATCACTTCCGGCGGTCTTGGGACGATGGGATATGGATTGCCTGCGGCGATAGGGGCACAGATAGCGATGCCGGATGCGACCGTTGTCGATATTGACGGGGACCACAGTTTCAATATGACGCTGACGGAGCTTCGGACGGCGGTCCAGTATGAGCTGCCGATAAAGGTCTGCATTATGAATAACGGGTATATGGGAATGGTAAGGCAGTGGCAGGAGCTTTTCTACAACAAGCGATATTCGAAGAGCTACCTTGCGAATCCGGATTACTCGAAAGTTGCTGAGGCATTGGGCGCGGTCGGGATAACGGTTGAGAAGAAAGCCGATGTGCCGAAGGCGATTAAGAAGATGCTGGCCGAGAAGAAGCCCTGCGTTGTGGATTTCAGGGTTGAGCCGGAAGAGAACGTCTGGCCTATGGTTCCGACAGGTAAATCCCTGCACGAGATGGACGGGCTGGATTTGCTGGAAAGTATGGCGTAGAAGAAAATAAAAAATCAAAATGCAAAAAGTAAAAACTGGATTCCTGCTTTCGCAGGAATGACAAAGAAAAAGGCAAAAGGGTAAGACCTATGAAGCATATAATAAGCGCGTTGGTTGAGAATAAGCCGGGAGTTTTGGCGCATGTTTCGGGTATGTTCGCGGCCAGGGCATTCAATATCGATTCATTAGTCGTCGGCAGGACGGAGGACCCGCAGCTTAGCCGGATGACGATTGTTGTGGTTGGCGATGACAGGGTGCTTGAGCAGGTCCGCAAACAGCTTGCCAAGATTGTCCCTGTTGTGAAGGTTCAGGATTTCGCGGGTCAGCCGGTGGTTGCTCGCGATTTGATGCTTATAACGATTGCTGCGCCGCCTGAAAAACGGCCTGAGATAATTGCGCTGATAGAGACCTTCAAGGGCAACGTTGTTGATATAGGTCAGAAAACCATAATGGTTGAGATAAGCGGGCCTGAGGAGAAAATCGAGGCGTTTATCGAGATGTGCCGGCCGTACGGGATAAAGAACGTTGCGCGGACGGGGACTATCGCGATGCCGAGACAGGAAAAGGCGGCTGGCGGGCAGCAGGAAACTACGAACGAAGATTAAAAGCATAGTAATTATTGGAGCTTTTCAGAACGGCCTTTGCGCTGTATAATCTCGGCCAGTATTAACTATGGATAATTGTTTGGTCGTTTAGAATAGGAGACAAGACGTGTTTAATCATCGCAAGAGTAAGATTAAGAGGAGGCGCAAGAGCGGATTCCTGGTTCGGATGCAGACGAGTAAGGGCAGGAAGATGATAAACCGCAAGCGTCGGGTTGGCCGGTCGGTGAGCGTGCGAAAAACCATGAAGTAAGGCAAATATGAAAGGGTAAGCCCCATCCTACTATATTCCTGCTTTCCGAAACGGGCTCTTCGCTTCGTGTCGCGGGAATGACAAGAGAAAAGAAAACTGGATTCCTCCTAAGGGGGAACGACAAAACAGATAAGGAGAAAAAGACAATGGCGTTGAAGAGTTTTTACGAGAAGGACGCGTCGCTTGCCCCGTTGAAGGGCAAGAAAGTGGCGACGATTGGTTACGGCAGTCAGGGTCATGCTCACAGTTTGAATCTCCGTGACAGCGGCATCGAGGTGTCGGTCGCGGAGTTACCGGGCACGCCGAATTACAAAATAGCGATAGAGCATGGTTTTAAGCCGAGCGATATCAAGACGGCTATGAAAGGCGCTTCGCTGATAATCGTTACGCTGCCTGATGTTGTGCAGGGCAAACTTTACTCAAAGTTTATTGAGCCGAATCTTGTGCCGGGGCAGACGCTTGGTTTTTGTCATGGGTTCAATATTCATTTCAAATACATTGTTCCGCCCAAGGGCAATAACGTTGTTATGATTGCGCCGAAGGGGCCGGGGCATTTGGTGAGAAGCGAATTCCAGAAGGGCGGCGGTGTGCCTTGCTTAGTCGCGGTGGCGAAAGACGCGACTGGCGATGCTCTGAAGACTGCGCTTGCCTGGGGTAACGGCATAGGCGGCGCTAGAGCGGGCATAATCAAGACGACGTTCAAGGAAGAGACCGAGACAGACCTGTTCGGCGAGCAGTGTGTGCTTTGCGGCGGCCTGTCTGCTTTGATAAAGGCGGGGTTCGATACGCTTGTGGCGGCGGGTTATCAGCCCGAGATTGCATATTTCGAATGTATGCACGAGGTGAAGCTTATTGTTGACCTGATGTACCAGGGGGGCTTGAGCTATATGCGATACAGTATTTCGGACACGGCCGAATACGGCGACCTGACACGTGGCCCAAGGATTATCACGTCAAGGACGCGGGCGGAGATGAAGAAAATCCTCAAGGAAATCACCAGCGGCAAGTTCGCAAAAGAGTGGATGAAGGAAAACGCCACGGGCTTAAAGAAGTTCGACAAGCTCTATGCGAAGGATTACAACAGCAAACTCGAAAACGTCGGGCGCAAACTTCGTAAGATGATGAAGTGGATTGACGTCAAGGAAGGCGTGAAACCTTGTTAGGCGTCAGGCGGCCCATAATTAATATGCGAAACGGTTATGTGAGGGCGAAAGCGTGAAAGAATTAAGAGTCCTGGTTCTGGTGTTGTGTTGTTCGCTTGCGGGATGTATTTTTTTTGCATATGAGGGGCCGCCATCAAACAAGCAGCTATTTGATATGTATAAGCAGACGACTCTCAAGCAGAGTACAAGCGCTGAAGTTTTAGCCAGATTTGCCGGACTCCAAACGCCCAAATACGCGCTTCTGAGCCAGAGCAAGAGTATAGTTGCCCTTTACGGCAATAAAAAATCCGGCCGGAAACTATGGTTCAATATTGTTACGTTCGATGAAAACGAGCTGGTAGCCAAGCGGAAATATGTACTTCTTTATGATGAAAGGCCCAAGCAGTTATTTGTTAAGCCGTGGGAAGGTGCGGATTTCGGATGCCAGATGGTTTTGCCGAAAGATCCTCCCTGCGTAATGAGGGCGATCTCGCCTTTCTCCGGCACCTCCGCCAGAGACGTCGCATTGAGCCCGGTGTGTGGACGGATAAATCCAATACTGTCCGGCCCGAGGATGCGAAATCCATATTGTTTTCTGATTTCAAGGATCTGATTTTTATGAATGTCCTGGCGTTGATTGAATGCACGAAGCGAGGTGTACATAATCAAAACCGACTTGACACCTTTTTTTCCGCAATCTTCGACGATGCCGGGCAGGTTGTCGGAAGGCTTGCTGACAATGGCCAATTCTACAGGCTCCGGAACATCTGAAAGACTCGCGTAGCGGGGAAGTCCGCAGGCCGTTTTTTTCCGAACGCCGATGGCGAAAACTTTTCTGTCCGATGGAGACGCCAGGTTGCCGAGGATATTCCGGCAGGACAAGTCTTCCGTTTCCGGCGGATTGAGTATGGCGATCGTATGTGGTTCAAATAAGCTGGTAAGCATGTCGTTAAAAAAATACCCGTTGAAAACTCAATAGTGTCTCATTCGGAGACTCCGTACGGATACTACCTGGGGTCCGGTCCTGTAACCGTCGGATTTCCGGGATAAGCCGTCCATTCTGTGAATGACCCTTCATATATCTTTACGTCAGGGTAATCAAAATACCACTTGAACAATATGAATGGATTGATGGCCTCACGGCCTGTACCGCAGTACCATATTACCATATTATCCCGCCCGATCCCTATTTTTTCAATGATACGCAATATCTCCTCATGCGGTTTGAGCAGGGATCTGTTGCGGGTATCCATAAAGGACGGCCACGGGATATTGATTGCACCGGGGATATGTCCCGGCTTTCTCCACGGTCCTTTCCCCCGGTACACCTCCGGGGGACGTGCATCCACCAGGATGACATTGCTTTTATCCTTGACCGCTTTGAATGTCTCATAGTCGATTCTGAAGTCCGGCTCCATAACGGCATTAAAATCGGATTCCATGGCAGTTGGAAATTCCTGGGATAAGGACTTCCCCTCCGCCTTCCATTTATCCAGACCGCCATCCAATACGTAAACGGTATCCAGATCGAAGCGTACCATGCTGTACGCCATCATCGTCTGCTCCAGTCCATCCCCCCAACC
>JBEKZW010000027.1:0-32235 GCA_049509475.1 Sedimentisphaerales bacterium | reverse complement strand
TCAAAGGCGGATAAAACATTCGTTGGCCGGCTGCCGTAGATTGTTCAGTCAAATACGATTATGCGTTTACGTGATAAACTGATTATTGTTTTATGTGTCGTTCTGACGGTTGTCCTGCTCACCGTGGCGGGTATGCGTCTCGATTTCATAAACTCGCAGCGTGTCAAAATGAAGCTGATAAGCAACGAGCCGCTCCAGAATGCCCCGCCTTCGCTCGCTTTTGCCACTGTCGCGATGGGGGCGTTTCGCGGGCTTGTCGTCGATATTCTCTGGATACGAGCCGACAAACTCAAGGAACAGGGCCAGTATTTCGACGCAAAACAGCTCGCCGAATGGATTACCGTTCTTCAGCCCCGTTTTGCGCAGGTATGGGCGTTTCAGGCCTGGAATATGGCCTACAACATCTCCGTCGCCATCCCCGCGGAGCAGCCCGACCAGAGATGGCAGTGGGTAAAAAACGGCTACGAGCTTTTACGCGACAAGGGAATACCTCTCAACCCGAGGTCTATTTTGTTATATAGCGAGCTTGGCAGAATCTTTCAGCACAAAATCGGCGGCAACAGCGATGACGCCCACAAATACTACAAGCTCCAGCTTGCCCTTGCTATGGAACCGCTGCTTGGCAAGGCCGATAACGCCTGGTTTGAATCTCTTGCCAAAGCCCCGGCCGAGATTACCGCCGATACCGATGTCTCGCCGTTTATCGCCGCCCTGAAAGCCGCTGACAAGAATTTTGAGGACGACTCACGATTTGTCGGCAATTACCTTTCGCTGCGACAAAATCCGTCCAGGTTCGACCCTGCCGCCTTTAAGGTCATAGATAAGTTCAGAGGCACTAAGGCCCTTGAAAAGTTTGACGTTTTTGCAAAGGCCTGGCAATTGCGAAACGTCTGGAAGCTCGACCCCGTTCTTATGCTCGAACTAAACCGCACGTACGGCCCCACCGATTTTAATGACCCAAACAAGCATTTTCCGCTCGATTGGCGACACCCTGACGTTCACGCAATTTACTGGGCGGTGGAAGGCCTTCGCGTTGCGGGCAAAAAAGACGTCGTTAAAATGGGCAGGGGGGAGTTCCCGGTTGACGAGATTAATACCGACCGTGTTGTCGCTCACAGTTTGCAGAACCTTTTCCGATACGGAAAAATCTTTATCTATGACATAAACGATAATACACCGTTGCCGCAGGATTCGCAGGCAGCCGCTGCGCCTCGACCCACCAAGGATATATTTTTCCTCGCTGATTTCAGGATGTTCGACCCTTACAACAAGGCCATAACGGAGATTATCCGCAAATACAGCGCGGGGGACGACAAGTCGGACGACTCGCATATGGTTGGGCACCGCAATATGCTTACCAATGCCCTGAAAATGTTCTATCAGGCAGGCCACAGGCAGAAGGCACAGAAGATATACGATTATGTCAGACAACTGTATCCTCGTCCCGAGTTCAGCGACCCTGCCGTCGAATCTTATATCATCCAGCAGATACGCAAAGACCTTAAGACAATCACGATAACCAAGGCGATGGATACGATTATGCCGATGCTCCGCGAGGCGTATTTCCGGTATGCCCTGCGAGACGATGACGCGTCCTATGCCATAGAAAAAATGGCTGAAGACATATATAATGTTTACACTAAGGAATATGGCGAAGAGGCACGGCTTCGTTTGCCGGAGTTAAAAATAATGAAATATAACGCGTTTATGGATTTCTTTGCCGACGAGGGATACCCGCTTGTGATGCGTCAGAATCTCCTTGCCCGGATAAAAATAGAGCAGCCCAAACTTGCCGAACAATTCTCGCAGATTGAGCAGCAGTTGATAGAGGAATCGCAGCGGCAGCAGCAGGGCTCGCAATGATGTCCCCCTCGACTGATAAACATGATGACGCATTCATTTCCCGGCTGACCGCTTCCCAGCAAAAGGCCGTATTTCACCGCGATGGTCCCTTGCTTGTCATCGCAGGGCCGGGCAGCGGCAAAACCCGCGTTATAACCTGCCGCATCGCCGCTCTCGTTGATGCGGGCGTCCCTGCTTATAATATCTGCGCCATCACTTTTACGAATAAGGCCGCCGACGAAATGCGCCAGCGTGCCTTTGCTTTCAGCGCATCCGCCGGCGCTCACATCAGCACCTTTCACTCCCTGTGCGTTCGCATTCTTCGTAGATATGCTGCTAATACCGATATCACCCCCAACTTCAGTATTTATGACGATTCAGACCAGTCCAAATGCGTAAAGCAGGCAATCGTCGATTGCAATCTTAATACCACCGATTTTTCGCCCGCGAGAACGCTTGACGCAATTTCCACTTTGAAAAACAAGCTCATTGATGCCGATGCGTTCGAAAAGCAGGCGGACGATTTTTTCTCGAAGACGCTGTCAAAAATCTATTCCCGCTATCAGCAAATACTCAAAGAGTTTAACGCTGTTGATTTCGATGATTTGCTTATGAAAGCGGCCTTTCTGCTTGAAAACAATCCAACTATTCGCGAGGAACTCGGCAATCGGTATAAATATCTTCTCATCGATGAATACCAGGACACCAACCACGCACAATACCGAATCGCCAAGGCGCTGGCCTCTGCGCACAACAATATCTGCGCGACGGGCGACCCGGACCAGTCGATTTACCGCTGGCGGGGGGCCGACATACGCAATATCCTCGATTTCGAGCGTGACTGGCCCGATTGCCTTGTTGTCCGCCTCGAAGAAAATTTTCGTTCCGTTCCCTGCATCCTTGAAGTTGCTGACCGGCTCATCGCCAATAATCAGAGCCGGAAGGAAAAACGCCTTATTGCGACAAGACCGCCCGCGGGCAAAGTTGTCATTGAGCCGTATGAAGATGAAGCCGAAGAAGCCGTCGGCGTCGCTGAAAATATCCGGCGTCTGGTTGACGAGGGGACATCGCTTTCCAGTATCGCCATTTTTTATCGCGTCAACGCCCAGAGTAGGGCACTCGAAGAGGTTTTCATCAGAAGCAAAATCCCGTATCAAATCGTTCGCGGCGTCGAATTCTACAATCGAAAGGAAATCCGCGACGTCCTCGCCTATTTGAAGGTCATCGTTAATTCCGCCGACAAAGTCGCGCTTTTGCGAATTATCAATACCCCCACGCGAGGCATCGGCAAAACAACAATCGACAAGGTTCAGGATTATGCCTCTCGCTGCAGTATAAGTTTATATGAGGCAATTAAGACCGTTTCGCAAATATCGAGTGTTCCTAAACCCACCGCCGCCAAACTCACCGCATTCCTTAATATGATTGAAGGTTTCCGAAAAGAAGACACCGGCTCAGTCGCCGAAATGGTCGAACGCGTCTTTACTGATTCGGGCCTCGAAAAGTCGTTGATTGCCGAAGGAGCCGAGGGCAAAGACGCCGCTGCGAACGTCGAAGAGCTAATCAGCGCGGCAGCCGTATATGATAAGCAGACCGAAAATCCCGCGCTGGTCGATTATCTCCAGCAAATCGCGTTATTCAGTGACGCCGACGCGTATAACTCATTGGTTGAGCGAGTGGCGCTTATGACTTTGCATTCCGCAAAAGGTCTCGAATTTGATAATGTCTTCATCGTCGGCGTCGAGGAAGGTTTGCTGCCTCACGAAAGAAGCGCGGATAATGACGACGAGACCGAAGAGGAGCGTCGTCTTTTCTTTGTCGGCATCACACGCGCAAAGGTCAATCTTTTTATTGCTTTTGCCAAATACCGCCAAATCAGGGGACAGACACTCCGCACCATTCCTTCGCAGTTTCTCTTCGAGCTTGGCCTGAGCTTTTCCGAAACGATGACTGAAAGATTTACCGCGGAGCACGCGGAGACCGCAGAGAAAAACTATAAATCAATCTCTGCGTGCTCTGCGATCTCTGCGGTGAGAGGTGAGCCGCCGCGATTTCATCCCGGCGATATTGTCGTCCACAAAAAATTCGGCATAGGTACAGTGAAGGATTTTGCCGATATGGGCGACAACTCCGTTGTTACCATCGTGTTCAAGACCGGCCAGACAAAAGCCCTGATGACCAAATTCGCCAAACTCACTAAAATCTGACCGGTTCAAAGTTGTTCGTTCGCCGGTTGCGCGGCTCGTTTTGGTTACGTTTAACGTCCAACGATGGACGTAACGAGTTGCGTAACCGCAACCTATATTGCGTAACCACCGTCGAATACCTTCTCCTTTTTGCCCCTAAAATAGGATATGATAACGATGTATGACCGACGGAACCGAACTTAACCTTGGCCCGCAGCCGATTGCCGCGATATTGGCGGGTCGGAATTTAAAGCCGCACGACCTTGTAGCGGCCTCAACGCAGCAGCTTACGCACAAAATGGTCTCGCGTGCCTGCAAAGGCAGACATCTGACCCTTAATGCCCAGACCAAAGTATTGAACGCCCTGAACCTTGCCACAGGCAAAAACTTTTCCCTCCGTGACCTTTTCAATTACTGACGCCTTTGGCGGATAAATACGAATGGTATTCGGGGTGTTATTGCGAGGAAGATATTGATATAATTAGAAGGATTGGCTGCGTAGCCATGCGTTTAATATGCGAATTATCGAATAAGGATGAAATTATGAATAAAAAAATAATTCTACTGGCAGTATCATCTGTATTAATCTCTTTTGTTTCTTGTACACAGACCAGGCCGGACAATAAAGAAAACCAGATAGATACGGAAGATTTTCACAATAGTGCACATCACTGGTATGACATCTACGAAGCGAAGAATGTAATTAATCCGGAGCCGAACCAGCCCCGCTACAAACCGGCGCAGATAAAAGAAATTGCCGACAATGTCCTTCTCTACCAGAGGGACAATGGCGGCTGGCCCAAAAATTACGATATGCGGGCAATATTGACCGCCGAACAGGCCGGCAAGGTTCTTAAGGCAAAGAGCGCCCTTCATACGACATTCGATAACTGCACGACGTATTCGCATATAAAATATCTGGCAAAAGCTTATGAAATCACCAAAACTGAAAAATACAAAGATGCATGCCTGCGAGGCATAGATTTTACGCTCTCGGCCCAGTATCCCAACGGCGGGTGGCCCCAATTTTTCCCTTTGGAATCGAACTACAGCAGACGTATCACGTTCAACGATGACGCTATGATGGGCGTAATGGCTATGCTCAAAGATATACTCGATAACAAGCCGTATTATTCCTTTGTCGATTCGGCCCGCCGCGAAAAAGCCAAAATTGCTTTCGATAAAGGACTGGATTGCATACTCAAATGCCAGATAAATGATAACGGAACATTAACAGCGTGGTGTCAGCAGCATAATGAGGTCAATTTGGCTCCTGCCTGGGCACGGGCGTATGAGCCGCCGAGTATTTGTGGCAGGGAAAGTGCCCCGATTGTCCTTTTATTAATGAGCATAGACAAACCAAGTCCGGAAGTTATCAAGTCGGTGGAAGCGGCAGTTAAATGGTTCGAAGATTCGAAAATTAAGGGAATCCGGGTTGAGGAATTCAATGCTCCCCAGATTGATACTGGGTTGAGGATTCTGAAAACAGACAGAAGAGTCGTCGAAGACAAATCAGCTCCGCCGATATGGGCCCGATTTTATGAGATTGGAACGCACAAGCCGCTGTTTTCCAATAGAAAAAGCGAATTGCTTTATTCTATGGCGGACGTGGACAGAGAACGACGCGCCTACGGCTGGTACACTTACGAGCCGCAGACAGTTTTGGACCAGTACCCCGCCTGGCAGAAAAAATGGGCGACTGGCCAAAAATGAAAATGCGGATTTTTAATTACTGCCACAAAGGCGCTAAGACACAAAGGGTTTTTTGCCACAGATTTCACAGATTCCACGGATTTATTTAGACCCGGATTTCCCATATAAAAGTTGCGCATTTGATACTGATTTGATAGCATAGGGCTTATGGATGCCGTTCAAACCAGTTTTGATTGTTCTGATTTGGAGAACCTCAGAATGAGGGATTAATATTATGAAGGAAAACAAAAAAAGCAATTCTGCCGGTATTTCACGAGTTCAGCAAATGTTTACCGAGATTTTTGGCATTGGCCCCGCAGCATCGCTAAGTGCCATAATTTTTATGGGTCTGGTTATAATCATTGCCTTGTTCTGGTTTTTTCATTCAGCTCCGCCCAAGACTATTATTTTTTCCAGCGGCGATGACGGAACCAGTTTTCAAAGAAATGCCGAAAAATATGCCAAAATACTGGCACGCAATGGTGTTAAGCTAAAGATACTGAAGTCCGAGGGATCGCTGGAAAATCTCGAAAGGCTGGAAAATCCTTCATTTAAGGTTGATGTCGGTTTTGTACAAACAGGAGTGACCAAAGGACAAAATATCAGCAAGCTGGTATCACTGGGCAGCATTTCCTACGAGCCGCTGCATATATTCTACCGCAGTGAGAAACCTCTTGATTTGCTCTCTCAATTTGAGGGCAAAAGATTAGCCATCGGTGAAGAAGGCACGGGAACTCATGTGCTGGCATTAGAACTTTTGGCCATTAATGGCATTAAGCCGGGCGGTTCGACGACTCTGATGGCAATGGACGATGAAAAGGCCCAGGCTGCTCTGCTTGCGGGGGAAATTGACGCAGCTTTTATGATGAGTGATTCGGCATCATCAAAGACCGTACACGTATTGCTGGTCAAACCGGGAATAAGACTTTTTGATTTTTCTCAGGCCGATGCTTATATCCGCCGCATAACTTACTTGCACAAAACAGTGTTACCTATGGGATCTATAGATTTCGGCAAAAACATTCCCGACCATGATATACGTCTGGTCAGCCCGACTGTTGAGCTTATTGCTCGAGCCGATCTCCATCCGGCGCTATCCGACCTGTTACTGGAAGCGGCAACTGAAGTACATTCTGGCGCAGGATTAACTCACAGTCGCGGCGAATTTCCTGCTGCGATCCAGCATGAATATCACATCAGCCCGGATGCCGCCCGCTTCTATAAATCCGGCAAAAGTTTTCTCTACCGGTATATGCCGTTCTGGCTGGCCAGTTTGCTTAACCGTACTTTAGTTGCTTTTGTGCCGATGATTTTGGTTTTAATACCAGGAATGCGCACCATCCCGGCCATCTATCGCTGGCAAATGCGTTTGCGTATCTACCGCTGGTATCGGGCCTTAATGGTTCTGGAAAAAGATATGGCCGGGGGGGTCAATAGAGAAGAATTGCTGCATCGACTCGAAAATATTGAAAAGGCCGTGAACAAAATGAAAGTCCCGGCGTCTTTCGCCGAACAATTTTATGGATTACGCGGCAATATTGAAAATGTCCGCGAGGACCTGACAAATGTCCGCTCAGAAAAAACAGGATAGCTTTGCCTGATAAATGCAAATTAGACGCTGGTTACGCTGGTTTTTTATTAGCCACGGATTACACTGCTTACGCTGCTTTTTACTGTCCGCTATACGCTTGCCTCGGCGTAGTTCCTCGACGAAGACGGGCGGAACGCTGATTTTAGTTTGACACTGCGTTTAGAAAAATCTATAGTCCTCCATGCCTACGACGAGTAAACTCCGATGGATAAATCACGGGAACGGGTAATTTCAAGACAAGGAAGCTTTTATGAAAATGAAGCTGATTGGACTTGTTTTGCTTGGATTAGTCGTGAGCGCCGTTTTTGTACCGCTTATCGGCTTTTTGGCCTCAATATTTGTTTCCAACATCAGAGGAGACGTCGAAGTTCCGCTGTTTTTCATGTTTGTAATTATACCAATTGCGTTTTTTATTGGCAGTTCCGTTACGGGGTATTTTATCTACTATGAGGTGGAGAACAGGTGGGCTTTTCTCCTTGTAGCCCCTGCCTTTTACTGCGACTTGTTATGTGTGCTCGTCTTTCTATCGAATGTATTCGTAGGTTATAATACTCAAAACCCCTTGTTTTGGCGTGGCCTGTGGGTTTCTCTTGCAATGGGTCTGTGGTGGTATATCGTTTCATTGGCCGGCGTAGAACTCGGATACAATATTAGAGAACGTTTTGCCGAATAGCGATATCTTCAAATCGGCAATCGGAAATCGCCAATCGGCAATCTCTCTTTTCCCTTGAACCCTCCTCATTTCTCGTTACAATGCATTTCAAGAAAAAAGAGGAACTTTGGCAGGTTGAAAAGGGACAATTGATGTTTCTCAAGTTTTCTTATATCAACTCAGACTTTGCTTTATATTTTTATGAATAACGATTTTGAAGTATCGGTTGAACAGGAAGTTGACAACGCGAGAATGGGTAGACCCCACGTTGTTGTGCTCGGTGCTGGAGCAAGTCGTGCTGCTTGTCTTAATGGCGACAAGAACGGGAATATTTTGCCATTGATGAAGGATTTTACAAAAGTCCTTGGGTTGGAACCTTTGCTAAATGAATGGGGTATTAACGCCGATCAAAATTTTGAGGAAATCTTTAGCGATTTATATGAACAGCAGAAGAATGAAGAGATTTCACAGATTGAAAATGCCGTTGAGAAATACTTAGACCAGTTGGAGCTACCAGACAAACCGACGATATACGATCATCTCGTTTTATCATTACGCAAAAAAGATTTGATAGCCACGTTCAACTGGGATCCGTTGCTAATACATGCGTACATACGCAACGGTAAAGCAGGATTGAAACTACCAAGATTGGCTTTTCTGCACGGGAATATACGAGTAGGGTATTGTGAAAACGACAAGGTGGTTGGTCTTGCTTGTAAGAGATGCAGAAGATGTGGAGATATATATAAGCGGGCACCGTTGCTTTATCCGATTAAAAGGAAAGATTATGCGAAAGAATTATTCATTGCAAATGAATGGGAATCATTGAAATGGGGTTTTCAAAATGCATTTATGATAACGATATTTGGGTATAGTGGTCCCAAAACTGATCAAGAAGCAATAGCAGCGATGAAAGAGGCATGGGGGGATAAGTATCAGCGCTCAATGGAGCAAACAGCTTTTATAACCACACAGAGCGAAGATGAGATTTCGGAGAACTGGGATTCATTCATTCACTCACATCATTACGAAATACACGATGATTTTTATAACTCATGGATTGCTAACCATCCACGTCGCACCGGAGAGGCGTATTTAAATCAATATTATGAGGCGCGGTTTATCAGCAACAATCCTATACCACGCGATTTGGATTTTCCGGAGCTATGGGAGTGGTATGAAAAATTCAAAACAGCCGAAGACAAAACATATAATAATAATGAATAATAATGGGGACACCTACCGTTTTTTACCGCCCGGCAAATCCGCGTTAATCCGTGTCTAAAAACCTTCATGTCTTTGTGTCTTGGTGGTTAAAAATTCTTGAAAATCCTCCTTCCATCCTTCGCCCTAAAGGGTTTTGGATGACAGGTCGCTGCGCTACGGAGGACAGGTCCCTGTCTGAAATTATTCGCGTTTCTTCGTCTCTTGGTGGTTGAAAATCATTGAAATTTTTCCTAAAAGGACTAAACTGTTTTCTTTTGTGAATTGGCGCGAGATTGTTTTTTATGCGTAGCCGTGATAAAATCGGGCCGAAGCGGCGTACTGCGTCGTGCGTAATGCGTACTGCGCCTATGATTTGGCGTCTAATATCTAACGTGAGGGTCTGAATACCTGTATTGAGTGGAGTCGAAATATGAATTACGCGGTGATAATGGCGGGCGGCACGGGCAAGCGACTTTGGCCCCTGAGTCGCAAATCCCGTCCGAAACAGGTCCTAAAGCTCTTCCAGGGCCAGAACCTCCTGCGTCTGTGCTTCAACCGGCTATCGCCCATCTTCGACGCCCGCAACATCATAGTTCTTACCAACGCGGGCTATTCGGATACCGTTCGCGAATCCGTTACGGGGCTGCCGTATTCGAATGTGATAGCGGAGCCGGTCGTTCGCGATACCACCGGCGCGATAGGGCTTGCGGCGTCGATATTGGCGAAATTTGACCCCGACGCGTCGATGGCGGTCGTTACCGCCGACCAGATGATTGAGCCGAGAGAAACCTTTCAGCAGGCCATCAAAGACGCATTGACCTTCGTCAACGCCAATCCAGACCGGATGATAACATTCGGCATCAAGCCAACCTCGCCCAGCACGCAACTCGGCTACATAAAATGTTCCGCCCCGAAAAAATGCCAGCACTGTAAAAATGATATTTATACCGTCGACAGCTTCAAGGAAAAGCCCAGCGAAGAGACCGCCCGGCGATACCTGGCCGACGGCAAATACTTCTGGAATTCGGGGATGTTCGTCTGGAAAGCCAGGACCATTCTTGCCCATATCAGCAAATATCTCCCTGAGGCCATCGAACCGCTAAACAAAATTGCCGCTGCGTGGGATGGGCCGAATCAGGAGCAGGCCCTCCATGAATTTTTCCCGAAGTTGCCCAAAATAAGCATCGATTTTTCCGTGATGGAAAAAGCGCCAGGCGTTCACGCCATAAAGCTCGACTGCCGCTGGCTCGACCTCGGCTCGTTCGCGGCGCTGGCCGATATAATACAATCCGACAAAAACAATAATATTGTCGTCGCCGGACAATCCGAGCTGCTGGATTGCGAATCCAGCGTTTTCGTAACCGAGGATGCGGGCCACCTCATCGCGGCCATCGGGCTTGAAAATATGGTTGTCGCCCACAGCCCCGATGCGACGTTTGTCTGCCCTGTCGATAAGGCATATCGGCTAAAAGAATTGCTTGAGCTTATCGAGAAACGAACAGGGGACAAGTTCCTGTAAAAAATAATAAATCCTAATATCTAAATCCTAAACAAATTCAAAATCGTAATGCCCAAATGACCAAAACAGGGGGCGAAAAGCATCTTGAGATTTGAATTTTGGTAATTCGAGTTTGTTTAGTATTTAGGGTTTAGTGCTTCGGATTTAAGAAGAGATGCGCTATCTTTCAATCGATTACGGAAACAAGATTACAGGCCTTGCGATTTGCGACCAGACGGAAACAATCGTCTCGCCTCTTATGGCGATTCCCACCTCTGAAGCAATCATCGGTAAAATCATCGAAGTCGTCAAAGCAGAAAACGTCGAGGCCATTGTCATGGGTTTGCCTTTGAATATGGATGACTCGGTAGGCCCGCAGGCCAAAAAGGTGCAGGCGTTCGCCGAGCAGCTCAAAAAGCAGATTGATATTCCCGTTTTTTTACAGGATGAGCGACTGAGCACCTTCGCAGCAGAAGGCAAGATGATTGATATGGATTTGACCCGCAAAGGGAAAAAACGAAGAATAGACGCGCTGGCCGCCGCGGAAATCCTGCAGGCGTTCTTAGATGAGAAGCGTTCCAAGTAGTGTACTTCAGGGTAGTCGTTAGTCGATGGTCTTTAGTATTTAGTGGCAGAGGAGCTTTTTTTGGTTTAAAAATTAAAAATAAAAGAAAAAAATGCAGTCCGGCAAAATAATTTCTTGCAATTACAATAGAAATATGGTGCTATATACGATATATAAATGAGGGAGGTTGAAGAAAAAGTTAAGGCATACTGGAAATCCTGTGTAAGGATGAGCATCGCCGAAGAAAGGATAGATTTGTTATGGTAAAGTACAAACATGTTCTTGCTCTGAACCCGTACTTCGGGGATGGCACCAGTGTCCTGAGTATTTTCCCTCCGACGGGCCTCGAGTACATCGTCGCGAGCATGAAAAATCTGGTCGGCAAGATAACGTTTATGGACCTTCGGGATGAGAAGGCCTACCAGGACCCGAAGAAGCTCAGCGAGTTCATCAGGGCCGAGATTGACCTGGTCTGCATCAGCATCAGATGGGAAACTCAGTTTAAGAAGATATGTGATTTCGTCTCTCAGCTTCCGCCCGAAGTCACAACAATTGTCGGAGGATACAAGGCCACGCTGGAAGTCGAGTATCTGTTCGAGCATTGTCCGAATATCGACATGGTTGTGCGAGGTGAAGGCGAAGAGGTCATTCAGCAGATTGTCAAAGGGGTTCCGCATAAGGATATCCTGGGGTTATCTTATCGGGAGAATGGACGTATCGTTCACAACGGAATCCATCCGCTGCCTGACGTCGCAAGCATTCCGTTTCCCGACCGGTCGCTGAGAAAACACGATTATTACGTAGTTCAACAGGGCGTCCGCCTAAGCAGTCACAAGTTTGACACGATACTGTCAGCAAGGGGATGTCCGTTCAAATGCAAGTTCTGCACGTTCAGTCTCAATCCGCTCGGGCAGAAAAGGAGCTACACGGAACGGCCTGTCGAGTCGGTTATTGAGGAACTGAAGACGATTACCGCCGACGTCGTACTTTTCAGCGATGACAACTTTTCCACAAACCCAAAGAGGAGCGAGAAACTTTGCGATATGATTATCGCAAACAACATCAGGAAGATTTTTGTTATCCAAACCAGGATTGACATTGCCAAGCATCCCGTGCTCCTCGACAAGGCATGGAAAGCGGGCTTCAGAATCTTCCTTATCGGAATCGAGTCACCTCACGATTGGATTCTCAAACTGATTCAAAAGGGCATCACCCAACAACAGATTCGGGACGCGTTTGCGGTACTGGCGCAATACGACTTCTTTCTGCATGGGTATTTCATCTACGGCAATATCGGCGAGACGGAAGAAGAAATGCTCTACATCTCGAAGTTTGCCAAGGAGCTCAAGCTGGATTCCATCAGTTTCCAGAAACTCCGCATCGAGAAATTCTCGCCCCTGAAGGAAGTGGTTGAATCAACCCCCGGTTACCACTATAAACGTATCGGCGGCCCCGTATATTCCGACCGTTACGGGCTCAAGGAACTCAAACGCATACGAAACAAAATTCGCTCCGGGTTCTACGACCTCCCGCAGATTGTCCATATCGCCAGTAAAGCCAGGCGAATCGGGCTTTTCCGTTTGAGGGATTTGACGATTGCATTGCCTCATTTGCCACTCCTGCTGTGGAGGCTGGTCAGGAGAGAAAAGCTAAAGAAAAGAGAAAAAAGAAACAGGCTGGAGGCGCTTTTGCCGGGAGTCGATAATATTTCACATTTAGGACAAGGTACTAATTCGCCACAGGCGCACACGCTGGTTTCCATTAACGGGGAAAATCAACCTAAAAGCCAAAAACGAAGTACCGTTGTCTGATGGTCTTCTAATTTCGATTTACGATTTCAGGATGAGCAATTGAGCACCTTCGCTGTTCCTCCGTCGCACTGTGTGCTATGCAGGGCAGGCGCTACGGCAGATAAATATCTACGTAGCGGTTGCCGCCTGTTCGGTTCCATTCATCAATCACGGCCCGGCCTTCGCCCAGATAGATGTCAATGTGTTTCCCCTTTATGGATTGCCCCGAGTCCTGGACCTTGAAGTTTGCGGAGGTAAGGCCCGCGGGGGTAGTTGCGCCGTTTTTGAACACGATGGTTCCGGTTTGGCCTGGCGGGATTAACAATTGGTCGCTGGAAATAGAGAGCCAGGACGTGAGGGGTTGGCCTGTTGAGCCGGTGATTGATGAGACGATCGAATAGGTTGCGGAGTCGGGATTTAAAAGGGCCAGGTTGCTGAAGCCGGCAAAGTCGGTGATGCCTATGCGGGCGTAACGATGACGGAGTTCCTGCGGATTGATGACCCATTGACCTGCGGGGTTTTTGCCTGCGTTTGGGCCGGTGAGGCGGACGAAGCAGCCGGCGCCCTTGATGTATTTAATATAGTCACCATCGGGGGTGGTTTTGCCCGTGCCCTGCATAGCGACACCGAGGCCGCCGAATAAGAAGGACGCTTTGAGAGTATAGGTTTTGTTTGAAATGGCGGTGGTAATGGTTTGTGTGCCGGCAAGCTCGGAGTTGTAAACGCAGTGGTAGGCGGTCGCGTAAACATTGGTGATAAGGGGCGGCTCTTTAGAAAAATAATCCGAAGCGATAGCGCAGCAACTACCGATGGGTAGCGAAACAATTGTTAAAACCCACAACAGATATGATTTTTTTCTGCATTCCATCACTGCATTATACGGTTTTGGCTTTAGCCGGAGTGATAGGGGTTATGCTTAAATGTGCCCTCTTTATTGCTCAAATAAACGTGAGTCGTCTAAGCAATTTCCTGAGAAGCACAATTTTGCGACAATCGTATGAATAAGCAGAACAAGAAGCAGATTTGAAACCTTTCGCAAGTACTTGAAATTTGAAAGGAGCTTACAATGATTATGCTAACGGACACAAGAAAAGCGGTGGAGTTTTTCGAAGCTAAACTCGAATTTACGACCGGGCCTATCGAGCTGAATTCAATGATTGAAAACGGCGAGTATGCGAACATCATTGATGTCAGGAGCAAGGAGGACTTCAGCAAAGGCCATATCCCGGGCGCGGTAAACCTTCCGAAGGAACGGTGGAACTCGTTTAGAGGATTAAGCAAGGACAGGCCCAACGTAATGTATTGCTATTCACAGCAATGCCACCTGGCGGCCAAGGCCTGCAAACTCTTTGCCGAAAACGGATATTCTGTAATGGAGCTCGAAGGCGGCTTTGATGCCTGGCAGAAACATTCGCTGCCAATTGCGAGGTGAATGAATACCGCAGCAATTAGATTTTAGTGATTTGAAAATAGCCGGTTTTTTAGCCGGCTTTTTTCTTTTGGCGGTTGTCAGCCGAGGATGAGATTTGCGGTTGAGAAGTAAAAGATGAGGGTTGCGATATCGGTGGCGGCGAGGACGATGGGGCCGGCGGCGATCTTCGGGTCGATGCGGAATTTTCGAATGAGGGTGGGGACAATAACGCCGAGGAGGCAGGCGGTGATAACGGCAAACCAGATGCTCAGACCTATGGCAAGGCCCTGCCAGACGACGTCTCTCCAGAGAAAAGCGATTACGCCGACGACGAAACCGGAGCCGGCGCCGAGGAGGACGGAAGTTAACAATTCTTTGCGGACACCCGTCAATATGCGCCGCCAGGAGACGTTTCGCTGCAAAAGCACCTGGAGAGTAAGGGCCATTGATTGTATGCTGACGCTTTCGGCGATTGCCAGGACGACGGTGATGAACATCGCGAGAATAGCGAGCTCGCTGATGAGCAGTTCGTATCGGCCGGCGATGAAGGCGCAAAGTATGCCGCTGGTGATATTGCAGAAGAGCCAGGGGAACCGGCCTTTGAAGTCCGACCACGGAGAGACCTTTTTGCCGATGGATACGTGAACGCCAATCATCTGAAAGACGTTATCGAGTTGGCGCTGGTGGGCGAGCGAGACGACATCGTCGGTGAAGAGATTGATATCGACGATGCCGAGGATTTTGCCTTCGTCATCGACTACGGGCAGCGCAAGAAAGCGATATTCCGCGAAAAGCTCGCAGGCACGTAAGACCGACTGCGACTGCAGGACCGAAACGGGAGAACGGACCATAATCGACGAGATTTTCACCTGCGGGTCGCTGGTGATGACATTTCTTATGGGGACTACGCCCACGAGGCGATGGTGCTCGTCGGTGACGTAGAGATAAAGGATATCTTCCGGGGAGGCGTGATTCCTGATGGATTCTATGGCGTGCGCTACGGTTTCGTCGTGTTTAAGCGTGACGAAATCGGTCCGCATATATGCGGAAACGGGTTCGCGCAGATTATGGTCGCTCAATTTAGCCGGCATTACACACCTTTCGGCTGCAACTATACCATAAAACTCAGTAGGAATTCAACAATCGTGAGGGACTTTCTTCCCGCTGGTTTCCTTTTGACAGCCGGTGCCGGATAAGACGGCTTTCAAAATGACAATCAGGCCGCATTCTTATCGCGTCTTCAAATGCGAGGGATAATAGGTTTGCTGTCCCCAAAGCTCCAGTAATGCAAGGCGGCGGGCCGGGGTCACTTTTTATATATTACAAATTTTCCATCCTTGACCGTAAGCATTTCGTATGCGTTCATATCAAGGCCGTTGTGGTCTTTGGATGAGAAGTTAAAGACGCCGGCTATTCCGACGATGCCCTTCAGATTTTCCATAGCATCGCGGACCTTTTCCCTGTCAGTACTATTGGCTTTTTTGATCGCCTCGGTGAGAATCAGCAGCGCATCATATGTATGCCCGCCGAAGGTGCTCGCGTCCTCCTTGAACCGGCTCTCGTAATCCTTTTTGTATGCAATAAGCACCGCCTTCTGGGGATGATTATCGGGCAGCTCATCGGCAACAAGCAGACGTCCACATGGGAATATAGTTCCGTTTGCGGCCTCGCCGCCCGCCTGGACGTACTTTATGTTTCCAAAGCCGGAACTCTGAAACAGGGGGACATCCAGACCAATCTGTTTCATATTTCTGGCGACCAGACTCTGAGCTGGAACGACGGACCAATTGACGACCGCCTGAACATCCTGGCCTTTAACCTTGGTAAGAATCCCCGTCAAATTGGTTTCGTCCCTGCTGTAGGCCTCTGAAATGGCAATGGTGATGCCGGCAGGTTCCGCGAGATTGGCGAGTTGTTTGCCGCCTGCTATTCCGTAGCCGTCATTACTTGTTATCACGCCTATCCTCTTTATGCCTTTTGCCTTCATAACCTCGTAAATATGTCTCACAGCATCACTGTCTTTCTGCGGAACTTTGAAGACGTAACTGGCAACCGGGTTGACAATGTCCTCGGCGGCTGCGCAGGAAATAAGGATAGTTTTGTTCTCCTGGCAGATATTCTTGATTTGCATTGTCTCGCCGCTGGTCGATGGCCCGATGATTGCGAGGACATTTTCTTCCTCAATGAGCTGTTTGGCGAGCGAAATAGCGTTTTCCGTTTTACCGCCTGAGTCTTTTATGAGCACCTCAAGCTTTCGACCGTTGACTCCGCCTTCCTTGTTTATCTTTTCGACGAGCATTTCGGCTGTTTTCGCTTCCGGCATGCCGAGGTACGATGCGCCGCCGGTTACCGCGAAGATTGCTCCGATTTTGACAGGCGACATATCTGCCACCTTCTCGGCCCCCGAAACACCAACGGCACATGCCAAAACGAGGATTCCAATAATTTTTACCAGATGCATTCTAATAACCACCTTCTTCTCCTATATAAAAATGTTTCAGTTCATAATTAAACGTTCATAATTCCAAGTCCCCGTTTTTTGCGACTGTGCCTATTTTGGACTGATGGGGACATAGATATAAACAGGGCGGTTCATCCATTCCCTTGGGGCATACTGCTCGAAGCAGCAGGCGTTTTTGTCGATTGTGTAGCGTGATTTGGGCAGCCATTCGCTGTATATATATTGATTGGTCTTGCCCATATCCTGGCCGGCGCATTTGAAGACAGCATATTTGGCGGCGGGGATATTGCGTGTTACAAGATTGGGGTCGGGCACTTTCGCGTCGCTGTGCACGGACATTCCCGCGATGTAATCGAAAACGTCCTTTTTATTTGTAGCGAAGGTGACGCCATAAAATCGCAATTCGGCGCTAATTGGTCTGAGTTGTGTTCTGTATTGGTCGAAGGCGTTCCAGATTTTGGTATATGTATCCGGGTTCTTTTCATCAGCCGAGGTAATGCGGGTTTGAGTGCCCATTATGGTGAAGGCGTCCTTTTCTTTAATATCATAATTCATCGCGGCAGTTTTTGGCGCAGGTGAGGCCTGCTGGCTTTCATTGCATCCCTGTGTCATAATGGAGGTCATTACTATTATTGCAACGATGAGGTTTCTTATAGTTCGCATGCTATTCTCCTTTCAGCGAAAACGAAATAAACTGTTTTTTGTCAGGGGGGTAATTATAATTACTACCAGATGATTATAGCAAGAGCGAACAATATGTTTTTGAAAGGTGAGGACAATGCGAAGAAGGGACGTTTTGGCGTTGCCAATTCTGGCGGCGGCAGGGGGCGTGCGGGTCGCCGTTATTTGACAGGTCGGGGACCAGCACCGAGGCGCAGGCATTTTTGCTGATGATGGAAGCGGCGTACGTTCGCCTGGCCGGCTGATAACGGCTTAGCGCCTCGGATTATTGAGTGCGTATCTGCCGAAATAGAAACGGCAAAACCCGCCTTTGCTAAGAAGAGTTAAATAAATCCTAAATTAAACTTGCCATTTTTCCTATTCCTGCCGGCGCATATATTGCGCCAATTATTCAACGGCATTTTTGTGCAAAATTTTTATGTTGTAAGTGCTGTTCCTGTAATGACTTACGGACAATAGATACAGAATGCTCCATTTTTTTTATCTACATTAGTATTGAGCAGTCGCCTTATAATACGGATAAAGAAAAAGGAGATAAAGCAATGTTCAAAAAGTACTGCATATCGATATTCATTTTGCCGCTGGTAATTGTTTCCGCCGCTAATGCACTCACGGCCGGCCAGGTCCTCGATAAATACAAGGAATCGCTTAACTGGGCGCAGTCGGTTTCAATGCAGATTGACGTGAACACAGAGATTCTCGAGTGGCCCGACGCAAATATCCCGGATTTTCACCCGAGATCGCAATTTATGTATCGTCGTGACGGAAATAACTATGCATGGATTGGAAAGGTCCTTGTATTCGACGTTAACTGGAAATTGTTGGATGACAGCAGCTTAAACATCCAGGATATCTTTGCGAATGGCCGGTATTTTACTATTTCTCCTACGCAACGCGGTCCAAATAAGATACCTCGCTATGCGATGATTACACGCGATTCGAATCCGTATTATCAGCAGCGATTAGAAGAATTAAGGGGGGATGAGACGCGTGGAGGGCCTCTATTCGGCAGGATTAGCGTAAATAATCGTTACAGTATTGCTGACCTTTTGTGCAGCGATACAAACATGAGCATACGTCCGGATATGGAACCGATAAGAGGTAGTTTGTGCTATGTTCTTGAGGGCGTAACAAAATACGGTCATATAACGGCCTGGATAGCGCCTGACAAGGCGTATAATGCCCTGAAGTGGTCGGTGGGAAAGGGGCCGAATGACCTCGTTTATGATAAACCCGCAGGAGCAAGTGTAGAAAGGGGTATTTACGAATTTGACCTCTTTGATTTCCAGGAAGTGAACGGGGTAATGGTTCCTAAAAACGCCTCTTATACAACAACGGTAAAAATATCCGGTGCGGGTAAAAACATTGGACGTTATACATATCAAGTTTCACATGTTTCTTTAAACCCGGATTTCAAAGCCCTCGGTGCCTTTACACCAAATGTTCCGGAGGGGACACGCGTAAAATTACTGGAAGCACCGGGGGTTCGATATGTCTGGCGAAACGGCAGGGCTGTCATTGACGTCAACGAGGCAACATTTGAAAAAATCGATAAGACAATCAATCAGTTCAAGCAGCAACAAGATGCGAACCAATAAAGAAAGGTTTTAACAACAAGGTGAAACCTATACTACTTAAACCATTGTTATTTTTGGTTTTTCTGGTTGTTTCGTTTTAAGCCCCTGTTTTTTCGACGGGTAAACGGTATTTTCCCGGTGTTCGAAGAAAAGCCCCAAAGTCATGCCAAAAGTCATGCCAAAAGAGCGGCACAAAATAGTTGACAAGGGGGGGAGGTAGTGATAGTTTTGTGAGCGGTAAAAATTTGTTGCCCTATTGTGCTTAGGGATTAAGCAGGGTAATGGGAATTTATGGAGAAAAACCGTTCCGCCAAAGGCGGACAAGTTGTAAGGAGGTCGAAGAATGGAATCTTATCTGAGATTTTCGATTATTGTTCTCGTAGCGGCGATTTGTCTGCCTGTTATTGCGACACGGTCGAGTAATGCTGCACAGGTGGATGCGGTTCCGGCGGCGGAGGTGAATACCCTGAATCTGCCGGCGTTTCCGTTTCTGGCGGAGATAACAGGCGACGACGTGTACATTCGGTCAGGCCAGGGCACCCAGTATTATAATACCGGCAAGGCCAGGAAAGGCGACAAGGTCAAGGTCGTCGGCAACAAGTTCAGCTGGCTTCAGATAGTTCCGCCGGCGGGCAGTTATTCCTGGATTTCCAAGCAGTATGTTCAAATTAACCCGCAGAATAATACGAGCGGGACGGTAATCGGGGACGCGGTTCGCGTTTACGCTGGCTCGGACGAGGTTCAGCCGATGCATTCGACGTCGATGCAGGTAAAGCTTAACAAGGGCGACAAGATAACGATAGTCGGCGAGGAAAAAGACGGCTACTGCAAGATAGCTCCTCCGGAGGGGGCATATTTGTGGGTGAGCAGTCAGAACGCCAAGCCACTTGGAACGCTGATGGCGCCGACTCCTGCAGCGCCGGCGATGGCGGCAACGCCCTCGACAATGCCGGCGACGGCCCATCCTGTTCCGGCGACGCCTTTCCCGACGAATCCCGGTTCGCTTAAGCCGCAGGTGTCTTTGCCGAATGAGTCGAATGAACCGAATATGCCTTCACCGGCTCCGGCTCCCATAACACTCGAAGAGCAGAGAATGGGCCAGGTGCATATTCTCAAGGGAAAAGTTGAGGCTGAACGCGCAAAACCAGCGGCAGACCAGAACTTCGCGGATATCAAAAAAGAGCTTATGGATGTTGCGGGCGACAAGCAAAGCCCAAGGGCGGCCCATAACGCACAGAGTTTGCTGAAGGTGGTTGAGAGATGCGAGCTTTCGCAGGAGGTTGCCAAGGCGGTAAAGGTTCAGGAAGAGCAGTTCGGCAAGAATCAGCAGCAGATAGAGAGCGCGAAAAACGAAGAGCTTTCGAAGATTGAGGACAAGAGCATATTCGCGGTTATCGGTAAGCTTCTGGAATCGCCTTTGTTTGCGGAGACGCCCGGCGCGAGGTATTACCGTGTGGTTGACGATAAGGGCAAGACGCTGTGTTACGCCCGGCCTACCGGTGCGGCGGAGGACGTGGATTTGAGCAAATTCCTCGATAAAAAAGTCGGGCTTGTGGGAACAATCGAGGCGAACACCGAAATGGGCGAGGCGGTAGTGCGGTTCACGAATATAGTAGAAGTGCGGTAAATGCCTGAATAAAAAAGGGAGACACGGCGATTTATCATCGTTTTTTTGTCACCCGTCTCCCTGTCGCATCGTGTCTGTTTTTCCCGTTTTAACGGGGTTGGCGAAAGTCGCCTGTTTGCACGTGCAACAAGATTATATTAGCAAAAATCGTCTTCCGAGTCAAGTAAAAACCGGCGTCAAAATGGCCTTGTTTGGGCGAACGGGAAGGTCTTAGCGGGGGAAATAATATCTGAAGAAGCGAGGTCGGGCAGGGCTATTTTTGGTTGTAAAAAACAAGGCCATTCTTTATACTTGTGCGACTTGAAAAAACCCGTGAGTTAACATTTTCGGAGCAACAAAATGAGTTTGATGTTATGGTTTCGCAAGCACAACCGCAAAATAATGGCCTTTGTAGTCATTGCGCTGATGATTGTTTTTACAATCGAGCCGCTGATGAATTACTTCAGCTCGGTAAGAACGGGCGAGGGCAGGGCAATCGCCACTTACGGCGACGGCAAAAAGATAAGCAGGCAGGATGTAGCGATGGCGAACCAGCAGATTGAGGTATTGAGGATGCTTGGAATGGACCAGGTGCTTAGGCCTCAGGACCCGCGTCTTGGGTCAACGCAGGACCTGCGGATAGCTTTACTTGGGGAGTTAATTTTCCCGGAGCGTTCCAATGCCGTCGAATCAATCAGCCGGATAAAGCAAATTGTGAGTATGGACGGTTACAGCGTGTCCGATAAGCAAATAAACGAAATTTACACAAAGCAGCACCCTGCCAGTATATACTGGTTTTTGCTGACCAGGGAGGCCCATGAGGCGGGGGTGCGAATGTCGACAGATTACGCAAAATCGCAACTCGAGATGCTTTTGCCGCGGCTGCACCGAGGGGCGACATACTCGCAGATTATCGAGGCAATAGAGAAGCGAAACCGGGTTTCCGAGGAGCAGGTGCTCGAAGCGTTCAGTGATATGACATCGGTCGTCGAATACTGCAGGACGATTTGCGCGACGGAGAGCAGAAGCATTCAGCAGGTCCTTGACCAGACAATCCTGCAGCGGGAGACCGTCGACGTCAATTACGTTGTATGTGGAGCGGACACGTTTGTGGATGAGTCGTTTAAGCCGGCGGCGGACAAGGTCGAGGAGCAGTTCGAGAAATACAAGGGGAATTTTGCCGGCGAAGTAAGCGAAGATAATCCATATGGTTTTGGCTATAAGCTGCCCGAACGAGTGTGCCTTGAGTATATCGCTGTTCGGCTCAATGACGTGGCCTCAACAGTGAAACCATTGACGCAGCAGGAGGCGGAAGAGTATTACCAGCAGCATTTAACGCAGCCGCCTATTGCATATACTGCCTATTCGGACCCCAATGACCCCAATTCGGAATTAGTGCGGAAAACCCGTAGTTATGCGGAAGTGGCGTCGGTGTTATCGAAGGGGCTTTACCTGCAAAAGGTTGATTCAAAAGCTGAGAAGATACTGCTTGAGGCCAAATCGATTACCGAGGCCAATTTGTCGGGAATCGAAACCGAACAGAGCAAGTTGACCGATGAACAGATTAAAAAAGGGTCGGTTGATTACGCGAAGGTGGCGGCGGAGCTTAGCGAGAAGTACAAAGTCGAGGTGTACGCTGACAGGACGGGGTTGTTGAGCGCACCTGATATCCAGGGCAACAAGAATCTTGAACCGCTATACACTGGAGGGGCGGGCGTTACGGAATCGTCTTTATTACAAGTGGTGTTCGCGGTCGCTCAATTGAAGACGAGTGAGCTTGGTCCTATGGAAGTGAAGGCGCCCCGGCTTTATGAGAATATCGGCCCGCTCAAAGACGCCCGCGAGGGGTCTGGTGACTATACCGGTAAAAATATGATGCTGGTTCGAATCGCGGCGGCTGAAAAGGCGGCTGAGCCGAAAAGTATAAACGAAAAGATTGACAGGCACGGCGTTCGATTTGACAGACAGGCCGCGGCCGGTGAGGACTCAAACACGATAAGAGAATTAGTAATTCGAGACCTGAGACGGCTCGCGGCGATGGATAAGGCCAAAAGCAAGGCCCAGGAGTTTGTCGCCCTGGCGGCGAAGGAGGGTTGGAAGGACGCAGTCGATAAATTCAACGTGCTTTATGGCAAGGGCAAAGACGACCCTAATGCGATATCGGGCAAAGGACGTACATTTACGCTTAGCACACGAAACGGGCTTCGCAGAATCAACGGTTTGGATATTGAAAACCTCAAGACTCGCTGCGAGGGCAACCCGATGGCCCGCGTTCTTATCGACGAGACAAAGCGGGAAGGCACGCTTGTGGATAAGCTTTACGCTCTTGTTCCGGAGGACAGCAATACGCTGGCCGGGCCGGGGGCAATTGTGGAGTACAAACCCGGTATGTGCTATTACTGTCTCGAGAGTATGATTATCCACCGGCTTTATCAGGAGGAGTTTGATATGACCAAGGCGGCGGAGGTTGTCAGGAACGAATTTATCGATTCTCAGGCGCTGGGGTTTGTATATTACAACCCGAAAGACATAGTGAAGCGCATGAAGTTTGTGGACATACAAGAGCGGCAGGGCGTAGCCGGGCCCAATTCGGTTCCTGCCGATGATAATCTAACGGACAAGTAGCCGTGACATACCGTAAAACAGAGGAAAATCCGTGGCCGCTTATGTTGCTGGTGGGACTGGCGGGGTGGTTTTTGCCGGGCGGCGGATACCTTGTGCTGAAAGAGACCGGCCGTGCGCTGATAATATTTGTGGTGATAACGGCAACGTTTACAGCGGGGCTGTATATCGGTTCTATCGGTGTGGTTGACCCCATCGGTTACAAATTGTGGTATATGGTACAGATGATGAGTTCGCCGTTAGTGGCGATTATCGGGTATCACACCCAGGGCGGCGGTTTCCCTGTTTACGGTCGCCCCAACGAAATGGGACAGATATATACCAGCACAGCGGGACTGCTTAACCTGCTTTGCATAGTCAATGCCGTGTATATGGCGTATATTCGCAAGACACAGGACGTGGAGCAATAGGTATGCTGGCATTTGCGGCGATTATGATGGCGGAGTTCACTATACCTGAGGAGATTGGGACCACCCCACGGTCTTTGCTGCTGCTTATTCCCCTGCTGGCGGCTATAGCGGTTATATATAAGGCGACCAAAGTGTCCAAAGTTTCAGCGGGTAACTTTATTAAAGAATCGGCGCTGTTGTTCGGCTCGATACTGGTCTTTATGGTGATAACGGCTCTGGCACTGATGGCCGTGGCCTGGTTTGTTGTCGGGTAGTCGCAGGCATAACCGGACTATTCGGTTTCCTTGCAATAATCCTTAATTACGCCCAGTTCGACGAGAGCATTGAGAGCGGCTTTCTGCTCGGCCTCTTTTTTGTTGTTGCCCCAGGCGCTTGTGAAATGGCGATGGTTTATCACTACCTGTGTTTCAAAGCATTTGTTGTGGTCCGGCCCTTTTTCGTCCAGAAGCTCATAAACCGGCGTTGTGTTGAAGTACTGCTGGGAATGCTGCTGCAGGATTGATTTGAAATTGCCCTGTGCCTGCTCGATGTGGGCTTTTTGGATGATGGGTTCGAAGTTTTTCAGGATGAAGTTTTGTGCCGGCTCAAAGCCGCCGTCGAGATAAATGGCGGCGATAAGGGCTTCGAGCAGACCTGCCGCCAGCGAATGGGTAAGTGACTGGCTGCCCGCCATACCCTTGCCGACTTTGAGGAATTTGTGCAGGTTAATCTGGCTGGCGACCTGGGCGCAGGTCCCGCGGGAGACGAGCATGCTTTTCATTTTTGTGAGGTCGCCTTCGAGATAATCCGGCGAGCGGTCAAAAATAGTTCTGCAGATTACCAGTGCAAGGACGGAGTCGCCGAGAAATTCGAGTCGTTCGTTGCTCATTGCCCGCTTATCGACCGAAGAGGCATGCACAAAGGCCTCGACCAACAGGTTGCGATTGGAAAACCTGTAGCCGATAATCTGCTCGATTTGGTCGAGAGTTTCCTGTTCCATCAAAAAATCCTGCTTTTTGAGTATCATCGCGAGCAGATTACGAACGCCGCTAAGTAAGCGACCTTCGTAACCGGCTCAATGATGTTATAATGATATCCTAACAAAAAGAACGGGCATTTGTCAAGTTTTTTACCGCCGGCGACAAGCAGGGGCGTTTTTTGCTTGCGTTATGGGCTGGTTTGGGTAGATTTTAGGGCGATAGGCGAATAATTATGCAGGAGGCTTGGTTATGATAGGCAAAAGTGTTCGTTTGGAAAGAATAATGGACCGCAACAGCGGCAAAACCGTAATTATCCCGATGGACCACGGCGTGACGGTGGGGCCGATTAAAGGGCTTACGAATCTGCGTGACGCGGTGAGTAAAGTCGTGGCCGGCGGCGCAAATGCGGTGCTGATGCACAAAGGTTCGCCTCGGTTTTGCCATCGAGGCAGGGGCAAGGACGTTGGGCTTATAATTCACCTTTCAGCGGGGACGACGCTTAGCCCGGACCCCAACGCAAAAGAGCTTGCCTGCACGGTTGAGGAGGCGTTGAAAATCGGGGCAGATGCCGTATCGGTGCATATCAATCTTGGAGCGGATACCGACAAGGAGATGCTGAGGCAGCTCGGGTACGTCGGTGAACGGTGTATGGAATGGCAGATGCCGCTTCTGGCGATGATGTACATACGCGGGCCGAAGATAAAAAACGAGTATGACGTAAATAACGTAAAGCACGCGGCGAGGGTGGCGGCAGAACTTGGCGCGGATATTGTCAAGGTGGTTTATACGGGCAGCCCGGAGAGTTTTACCGAGGTTGTTGAGGGGTGTCATCTGCCCGTGGTAATAGCGGGCGGAGAGAAGATGGAGACCGACGAGCAGATTGTGGAAATGATAGAAGGGGCCTTAAAGGCGGGGGCGGCGGGATTGTCGATAGGACGAAACGCCTTCCAGCACAAAGACCCTACGAAAATAGTTTCGGTTTTCAGCAAAATGGTGCACGAGGGTCTTTCAAAGGAAGATGCACTGAAGATGCTGAAAGAATAAAGGGGGTCAGCCCCTTTTTGTGGAGATTTTGATTATGATAGGCAAGAAGATACGATTGGAAAGAATCATAGACCGCAACAGCGGCAAAACCGTAATTATCCCAATGGACCATGGCGTGACGGTGGGGCCGATACCGGGCCTTGAGGATATGCGCGAGGCGGTCAGCGCTGTTGTGGCGGGCGGGGCAAACGCGATTTTGATGCACAAGGGAATCGTGGGCGCGGGCCATCGAGGGACGGGCAAAGACGTAGGGCTTATAATTCATTTGTCGGCGGGCACGTCGCTTAGCCCGGACCCCAACGCCAAAGAGCTTGTCTGCACGGTTGAAGAGGCGGTGCAACTTGGTGCCGACGCGGTGTCGGTGCATATAAATCTGGGAGCTGAAACGGACAACGAAATGCTTCGGCAGTTGGGACTTGTAAGTAAAAAATGTATGCATTGGCAGATACCTCTTGTGGCGATGATGTACACGCGGGGGCCGAAGATAAAAAACGAATACGATGTCGCCTACGTTAAGCACGCTGCCAGGGTCGGCGCGGAACTGGGCGCTGATATAGTGAAAGTCCCCTATACCGGCAGTATTACAAGTTTCAAAGAAGTAGTCAGAGGTTGTACTGTGCCTGTTGTGATAGCGGGCGGGCCGAAGATGGAAAGCGACGAGGATATATTTATAATGGCTGAAGGCGCGTTAAAGGCCGGCGCGGGCGGGGTATCAATCGGCAGAAACGCCTTCCAGCATAAGCACCCCGAAAGAATGGTCGCCGCGCTATGCAAAATGGTCCACGAAGGCGCAAGTGTCAAGGAAGCGATGAAAATACTCAAATGAGAAAGGCCAAAGACAAGCAAGCCGGAATTGTTTCGTCTAAGTCGCCAAAAGACCCAATCCGTGCCGCGGCGGAATACGGTATTGATATTCCGATGCTGGCTGCCAATCTGGCGAGAACACCCGCTGAACGCATCAGGAGACATCAGATTGCACTGGAAGCATTTAAGATGTTTCGCATGGTAAAGCGTATATGAAAAGTGGTTTTTTCAGACTCATTGAGCGTATGACCGCATCGGGCGTGAAGTTTGTCCTCGTTGGCGGTTTTGCCGGAGTCGTGCATGGATGCACTTACGTGACACAAGATATTGATATTTGTTGCGATTTTTCAGCCGTCAATTTATTAGCGTTACAGGAGGCGTTGAAAAACCTGCACCCCGTTCATAGGATGACACCGCGGCGGCTGAAGTTGAAACTGACGCCTGAGAATTGTTCGGATTTTAAAAACCTTTATCTCGATACAGACATAGGTCAGTTAGATTGTCTCGGCTGCATCAAAGGGCTTGGTAATTACAGGGATGTTGAGCCGCTCAGCGAAATAAGAGATATAGGCGATGGATTGCGCATACGTGTTCTTACCGTCGATTCGCTTATTAAAGCGAAGAAGGCGATGAATCGCCAGCGTGATAAAGACGCTTTGCTGCAGCTTGAGGCGATAAAAAAAATGCAAAAGGAACACAGGAAAAATTAAAAATGCCGTGTAAAATGGTTCACGAAGGCGCAAGTGTCAAGGAAGCGATGAAAATGTGGCAGGCGAAATAAAAATGAAAAAGCTTTGGGTAAATGCGACGCCATATGACAAGAAGATAGTAACGACTGCGCTTGAAAGCGGGGCGGAGGCGGTGGTGCTGCCGGAGGGCAAAGCCGAAGCGGTGCGGCAATTGGGTAAAATCAAAATCGTCGCAAAAGACGGCGGTATCAGGCCTGGCGTTGATGTCGTTTTTGTCGACATCGCCAGCAAGCAAGATGAAGACAAGGCAGCAGGAATCGCGCCTGGCAAAGTTGTGGTTCTGCGAATGCTTGATTGGACGATTATCCCGATTGAAAACCTGCTTGCTAAAAGGGGTAAAAATATCATTGTGCAGGTTACCAATAGCGGGCAGGCAAAGTTAATGGTCGAGATACTTGAAAAGGGTGTCGATGGGGTTCTCTTGAATACTACCGACCTCAATGAGATTAAAAAAACGGCTGAGGTATTGCAGGGGATAGGCGATAAGATTGAGCTTGTAATCGCGACGATAAAAACCGTCAAACAATTAGGTATGGGAGACCGGGCGTGCCTTGACACCTGCACGCAGATGTTGCCGGGGGAAGGGATGCTGGTGGGTAATACAGCGTCGGGGTTCTTCCTGGTTCATTCGGAGTCAATTGAGAATCCTTATGTCGCGGCCAGACCTTTCCGCGTAAATGCAGGAGCGGTTCACGCATATACGCTTGCGCCTGGCGGCGGGACGAAGTATCTTGCCGACCTCAAGGCGGGCGATGAGGTTTTGATTGTCGATTTTAAAGGCAAAGGGCAGGTAGCGTACTTAGGCAGGAACAAGATTGAGAAACGTCCGATGATGCTCATCGAAGCGGAGGCGGAAGGCGTTTCGATAACGCTTGTTATGCAGAACGCTGAGACGATTCGTTTAGTTAATCCCGAGGGTCAGCCGATATCTATTACATCGCTAAAGGCGGGCGATAAGGTTTTTGCCCATATCGAAAAGGGCGGCAGGCACTTCGGAATGAAGGTTGAGGAAACGCTCATAGAAAGGTAACTATGGACTGGACAGGCGAAATACTTCCCGTGCTTTTGGCGGTGGTGTGTGGGACGGTCATCGGCCTTGAACGTCAGCTCAAGCACAAACCAGCGGGGCTTCGGACAAACATTCTGATATGCCTCGGCGCAGCAGTATTCACCATAATCTCACGGGAGATGGCATCCGGCAGCCAGGATTCAATCACGCGAATAGCCGCGCAGATTGTTACAGGCGTTGGTTTTCTTGGCGCAGGCGCGGTCATACAGGACAGGGGCGGTATTCATGGGTTGACGACGGCTGCGACGATATGGCTGATGGCGAGCATCGGAATGGCCTGCGGCGCGAAATTCTATGGTTTGGCGATTTTGAGCACTATCCTTGCCCTGGTTGTGCTGGTAGGTCTTGGGCAGGTGGACAAGTACATCGGCATTGGCCGGGACAACGGTCGAAAGAAAGAGATAAACAACCAATAGCCGATTATGAGCCGGGGGTAGGCGTCGCATCACTCCGGTTGTTCGGTTCATTTCTGTAACGGGGGTTTGATTTGCCTACAGGTCCCAGCCGGCGAGTGGTTTCCCGGCCTGGCTTGTCCAGTGTAAACGCTGGATTTCACGCAGAAGGTTGCCCTGATGGTTGTTTCGCAGGAAGTCGGAGATTATTTTAGCGTTTTGCCTGAAGTAATACTGCATCAGGGCCGCCTGGAGGCGTTTTTCCGCCCGGCCGCGGGGAATATGGATTGAATGCTCTTTTGAATTCCATCCGCTGGCGAACATTGCCGTCGAGAGCGTTAAAGGCACTGGCACAAAATCCTGTACCTGTCTGGGTCGCCAATGCCGTCGCACAAGATATTTGGTAAGCTTAATCGCATCATCGGTTTGACAGCCGGGGTGTGCACTTATGAAGTAGGGGACTAAATACTGTTCTTTTCCGGCTTTTCGGGTCGCCTCGTTGAATCTCGCCTCGAACTGTTCAAAAACCTCGAAGTCGGGTTTGCCCATCAGGTCAAGCACGTGCGGACAATAGTGTTCAGGGGCGACCTTGAGATGGCCGCCAACGAAATGCTTAGTGAGCGTATCTATATAATCGTTGCTGTGCAGCGCCAGGTCGTGGCGAATACCTGATGCGACGTAAACATTTGATTTTTTCGCTCCTGTAGTTTTCCATTTAAGGAACGCATCAAACATTTTGAGTTGTGGACCATAATCGACTTTCATATTTTTGCAGACAGATGGGTATAGACAGCTTGGCCTGTTACAAGTGCCTGCTTTGTCGCATTTCATCCCGAACATATTTGCGGTTGGCCCACCTATATCGAAAATCGTGCCGTGGAAATCGCGATGCGAGCGGAACCGGTCGGCCTCGGCAATCAAGGATTCGATTGAGCGGGAGGAGACGTCTTTACCCTGGTGAAAATAGATTGAGCAGAATGAGCAGCCGCCGAAACAGCCGCGATGGGTGGTTATCGAGAATTGCACCGGCTTTAACGCCGGTACGCCTCCTGCAGAATCGTATTTCGGATGCCAGCAGCGCATAAACGGAAACTCATACAATGAATCGAGGGCAGTGCTGTTAATCGGCTCGGCGGGCGGCAATACTACGATTTTGCCGGGTTCCTGTTCCTGAATGACAGCCGAGCCGGCGGGATGGGCGTGTTTTTGATATTGGAGTTGAGCCGACATAGTAAGCGAATTGTCTGCCTGCTGTTGCGACAGCGATGGCAGGGATACGGCATTTTCCGGTGTGGTGATTCCGCTTCTAACGGGATAGGCGGTTCCGGGGATATCAGTCAGGTGGTCGATGGGTTCGCCATTGTTTAATCGCTTTGCGATTTCGATAATCTGCCGTTCCGCCATACCGTGAACCAGCAGGTCGGCTTTTGCGTCGATAAGCGCCGAGCGTTTTAGTTTGTCTTCGATGTAATCGTAATGCACAAGCCGGCGAAGCGATGCCTCAAGTCCGCCCAGAACGATTGGCACATCGGGATATGCCTCACGTGCCCTTGCCGAGTAAACAAGCAGGGGGCGGTCAGGGCGCAATCCCAGTTTTCCTCCGGGGCTGTAAACGTCTTCTTTTCGCTTATGCCCCAGCGAGGCGTAATCATTCAGGCGCGAGTCGATGCAGCCGCTTGTTATTCCCCAGAAAAGTCGGGGTTTGCCTAACGTCCTGAATGGCTCAACGCTCTTCCAATCCGGCTGCGCCAGTATCGCAACGCGGAAACCATTACTTTCGAGAAGCCGCCCAATCAGCGCAACACCAAATGACGGATGGTCAACATACGCATCGCCTGTGATTAGTATGACATCCGGCCTGTCCCAGCCACGCTGTCGAATCTCCTCAGCAGTCGTAGGAAGAAAACAGTTCGTATTTTGCGCCAATTTGCTCATACAACTATCTTACCACGCTTTGTTTTTTGCTGTTCATAATTTGAGCAAAAAAATGAGCAACCGTGCTGACGAAACGTATACATTGTATCGGACTATCAGAGAGGTTATTGGACGCAAAGTGGTTGCCCAGATTGCCTGCTTTTCGCGGTCGAGTTAACTGATACGGGTGTCTATTGCCCAGTTCAAAAAGTTGGTGAAAAAGTGATGCGATATTAAAGAGATGGCCGACTGTAATAGCAGTGTTGAAAAGTGAAAAAGAGTGGCTCTGAAAAATGACCAAACCGGCCATAATTAGCCAGGCCTTATTGACCCGACACGCAAAAACTCACAAGTTAGATGGTGATTCTGGGTGCAACAAGCAACGGCTAAAAGCTAAAAGGCGAGAGCCACATGAATAATGGGAGAGCAGACGACGCTCTCCCATTCTTTTTTATGGTAAGTGCAAATATAATAAAAAGGGAGGCAAGGACTCAGCTTTTCATCATTGACCCTATCGTTGGTCTCGATTTATTTTTTTTATCTGACCCGCCTCCCTTGCGATGACAGTTCCATCAGACCGTGGTGATAAAGAACTACAAAACCGCTAATCTGATTATAAGGGACGGTTTTCAGGTCGCCAATAAAAAAAGAATAAAAATGTACTTTTTTTCTAACCGACTTGTTTTTGGCGTCAAATCGGCCCTTTTTTCCGCAAATAATGCCTTTGCACGCTAATAATATTTCCAATGTATGTCGACAAATTAGTAGGGCGTTGACAAGTGCGAAATTGAAATACAGATGAAGGTGCATTGTGAAAATCGCAAGTATAGCCGGCGATATAACTGTTTTCTCGGTGCGTGGGGAACCTGACCTTGGAAACGAGTTACAGGCCATAACTGAGATGGTTGCCGGCGAGGTTAACAGTAACGTCATCGTCAATTTCGTATGCGTCGATATCATCAGGAGCTTGAACTTGACTAAGTTGCTCGAACTCAGGCAGGCGCTGGTTGCGCGGGGGCGCCAGCTTGTACTTTGTAATATTCATCCTTTAACTCAAAGCGTAATGGAAATAACGGACTTCGACAGCGTTTTTGCCATTGCCGCCGACAAGCAGGCTGCCATAGCGGTCATTCGCAGCAACTCGCCTGCCATGGTCTCGTAAGACGTGCAATCTGTCGCGTTGGAACTAAACATCCCTAATTTACGAAAACCTGTTGCAATTTCCGCGCGCAGAGATTAGCATTTAAGCGGCCGGTCTGGCTTAGAATGTTCCGCCATGACCGGAGTTGCTGCCGAACAGGGACACTTTGGTTGGGCAGGTTCGCCGTGATGGCTGAAAAAACCCAAAACAAGCCGGGTAAAAGCGCCCCTAAGGGGGACGTGAGCGATTATGTAAAGTCGCTTAGCGAGGAGTATCGCATGCTCGTCGTCCTCAAGGCCCAGTTGTATGGCGGAAGCTGGGAGCCGATGCTCGATGACCTTCGCAATCGTCTTGCAGGCAAACCCTATATTTT
>JBEKZW010000026.1:0-35067 GCA_049509475.1 Sedimentisphaerales bacterium | reverse complement strand
CGGATGAAGTTTACAACCTCGGCGCCCAAAGCCACGTCAAGGTCAGTTTCGAAACCCCCATTTACTCCGTCAATGTCGATGCACTTGGAACTCTCCGCCTGCTCGAAGCCCTCCGTGGAATGAAAACGCCCCCGAAGTTCTATCAGGCCTCCAGCAGCGAAATGTACGGCAAAGTCGTTGAGGTCCCGCAGACCGAGAAAACTCCATTTTATCCCAGAAGCCCTTACGCCTGCGCCAAGGCATACAGCTTCTGGCAGACCATCAATTACCGCGAAGCATACGGCCTCTTCGCCAGCAACGGCATCCTTTTCAATCACGAGTCCCCTCGCCGGGGCGAAACGTTCGTCACTCGAAAAATTACCCGTGCCGCTACTCGCATAAAACTTGGCCTTCAGGACAAGCTCTACTTAGGCAATCTCGATGCCAAACGCGACTGGGGCTACGCCGGTGATTATGTCGAGGCGATGTGGCTCATCCTCCAGCAGGATAAACCGGACGATTTTGTAATAGCAACGGGCGAAACTCACTCTGTCCGTGAGTTCGTCGAAGAAATCTTCGGCTATCTCAATATGGACTGGCACAAATACGTCGAAGTTGACCCTATGTATTTTAGACCCACTGAAGTGGATATACTCCAGACTCGCAAAAATGATGACCGATGCCGATATGAAAATCGCCGAGCACGAGAAAATTATCGCCGAGCACGACAAAAAACAATGAGCGACTTCTTCAAAGACAGGCGAATAGTGGTTACGGGAGGTGCCGGCTTCCTCGGCGGTTATATTATTGATGGTCTCCAGAAACGCGGCTGCGAGAATATCCTTGTTCCAAAAATCGAGGACTACAACCTCGTCAACCTCCCTGATGTTGTTCGGATGTATGATGATATGAAACCCGATATTGTCATCCACCTTGCGGCTGTCGTAGGCGGTATCGGAGCAAATCGCCAACACCCAGGCAAATTTTTCTATGAGAACCTTATGATGGGCGCCCAGCTCATCGAACAGGCACGCCTTCGCAATCTCGAAAAAATAGTCGCCCTCGGAACCGTCTGCTCGTATCCGAAGTTTACCCCCGTTCCCTTCAAAGAAGACGACTTATGGAACGGCTACCCGGAGGAGACAAACGCACCCTACGGTCTGGCAAAAAAAATGCTCCTCGTCCAGTCCCAGTCATATCGCACCGAATATGGTCTCAACAGCATTTTCCTTGTTCCCGTGAATCTCTACGGCCCAGGAGATAATTTCAACCCCGAGAGCTCCCATGTCATCCCCGCTCTTATAAAAAAATGCGTCGATGCTGTTGACGCCGGTGACGACCATATTGTCTGCTGGGGAACCGGAAAGGCCTCGCGGGAGTTCATTTACGTCAGCGACGCCGCCGAAGGCATCCTCCTGGCCACCGAACACTACAACGGCCCCGAACCGGTCAATATCGGCGCGGGTTTTGAAATCACTATCAAGGACCTCGTCGGCAAAATTGTGAAGCTTACCGGCTTCAAAGGCCAAATCCGCTGGGATTCATCCCAACCCGATGGCCAACCCAGACGCCGGCTCGATGTCTCGCGCGCCAAACAACTCTTCGGCTTCGAGGCCCAAATGTCATTCGACGAGGGCCTCAAACGCATCATCGACTGGTTCCTCAAAAACCGGCCCCGTACTCGTTAATAAACGTGAATTACACCAAAACGCTGACCCTGAATTTTGCTTGGTTTTAGGCCCGTTTGACGATATAATATAGGGGCAGCAAGAATGGGCTGCACCCATATTTTACCGTATTGACGAGGATTCGACGATGAGAGGTTTGGTAATCGGCGTTTTAGTGTTTACGATGTTCAGTGTTTGCCGGGCGGCCCCGCAGCCCGCCGTCGTCCCAAAAACCGGCGAATGGATGCTCGACCTCCGTTTCGAAAACCCGCAGCAGATTACCCTTGAGGGAGCCACCCCGCAGCGTTACTGGTACACAATCCTCACGCTGACCAATAAGTCGGGTAAAGACGTCGATTTCTATCCATCCGCTGAGCTTATTACCGATACCCTTCAGATCGTTCCAGCCATGAAGGGAACTCCCGATGTTCTTTTTGCAAAGATAAAGAATCGTCATCAGAGCAAATACCCCTTCCTTCAGCTTCTCGAAAAGACAGGCGATAAAATCCTCCAGGGCCAGGACAATGCTGTTGATGTCGCGGTCATCTGGCCTGATTTTGACCCCAACGCCAAAAGCGTGAGCATATTCATCACGGGCCTCAGCAATGAAACCGTCGCCGTTGACCATCCAACCGATAAGGACAAAGACGGCAATCCGGTGAAAGTTTATCTCCGCAAAACCCTCCAGCTCGACTATTCAATCGCCGGCGACCCCAGATTCCGTGCCGACCAGAAACTCAAATTTGAAAACAAAACCTGGGTAATGCGATAATCCTTAACTAATGCCTAAAACCATAGTTGCCATCGTTGGTTCTTATCGCAAAGCAGGTGTTATAGATACAGCAGTTGATGAAATGCTCAGGGCTGCACAGGACTGTGGCGTTCAAACTTCCAAAATTTATCTCATCGACAAGCATATCGAGTTCTGCACCAATTGCCGTGCCTGTGCGCAGAACCCGGGCAAGGTCAGAGGGAATTGCCGCCATAATGACGATATGGCTTCAATACTCGACCAGGTTGATTTTGCCGATGGGCTGGTCATCGCCTCGCCGGTTAATTTTTATAACATTACTGCCGTAACAAGAAGGTTTATGGAGCGGCTAATTGTTTATGGTTACTGGCCCTGGGGCTCCGTGGCGCCTAAATTCAGAATTGCCAAATCAGGCAAAAAAGCCGTTCTGGTGACCTCTTCTGCGGCGCCTGCCTTTATCGGAAAATTTTTCTTCAGACCTGCTGTCACCGCACTCAAAGCGATAGCACAGTGTTTTGGCGCTAAGGTTGTTGCCAGGATTTATTTCGGAATGGTCGCACAGCAGCCCGACGCTACGCTCAATCAAAAAGACCTTGCGCGGGCGTATAATGCGGGTATAAAGCTGGCCAACAGCGTTTAGTCAGGATTCTCTGTCTTATTCTTTCGGCGGGCTTGCCGCCTTCTGCATAAGCTCGTGTACCCAATCCTCAAAAAATACCGGGTACAGATTCATTTTCTCGCTGCCTAATTGTGCCCCGTTTTTGGATAGAAGTCCGCGCAGAAAGTCCTTGTGTTGGGGGAATTGCTCCGCGATTCGCTTCATATATAGCGCTGCCAGCATTTTAAGCCGCTGTTTTTTTACCGCCTCATTTTGTTCTGCCGCCCTGAAGAAGCGCCTTACCGAATCCACCGTTACGCCTGCCTCGGGGAAATAAGACGCCAGTCGTCGAGGCGGTTTGCTCGGCAGCATAAAATCTTCGTCCATAGACGAGTCTATCTCTTCCGGCTCATAATGAATAAATGGGTCGAAGAAAAATACCGCTGTGTTGTAATCTCTCCTGATGTTCGCAAGATAAGGCACAAAAACATCCGGGGGTTTGCCCGGCTGGAATAAATTCAGCGGCCCGTCACCAACCAGCACCGTGAAACAGAACCGGTTCAAATCCTTGCGGTTGTACCCGATGATTTTGTTATATGCCTGCTGCAGTTTGTGCAGCGTTGCCCTTCGCACGTCCATTATCAGCATTCTCGCGTAAACCGTCCGGTCAACTATTGAATCTATCTCTTCGAGCCGAAGCTGCCAATCCGTCTGCCTGGGGGCAACTAATTCGTAGAACCTTGTCTTGCTGCCGTTATGCAGCCGCTCGTAAATGTCCAGGCCCAGGACCTTGTCCAGAGTCAGGATATGAATCCTCGACTCTCGCTGCTGATAACTCAATACGTCAAATTCTTCGCCCATTTTTTGGTTTTTTCCTGGAATCGATAAATTTACTGCCGGCTGGCACACCTTCGGTTTACAACTCCTTTATTGTACTCAATTTACCACCTGATTGCAAGCCGTTCGCACGCGTTTGGCAGGCGGTAGTCGGCCTTTGTTTTGATTTGACGTAAGGGGCCAATTGAGGTATTTTGCTCATAATATCGAGGGGTTATAATTGATAAAAACGTGTTTAAGGAGATTGCTATGAGAACACAAATTCCGCTGATTGCATTAACAGCCGTTATCGGTATTTTTTGCGTAAGCCAGTGTATGTTAGCTGAGGAAACTGCAGCTCAAAAAGGGAAGGAGAAAGCCATGTCTGTGAAATTGCAATGGTTCGGCCACGCCAGCTTCAAAATTTCAAGCGGCAGTGACGTAATTTATATCGACCCATGGAAACTCAAAGACGCCCCGCACGACGCGACTATCGTTCTCGTCAGCCACAGTCATTACGACCATTATTCCGCTGAGGATATAGCCAAGGTTTCCGGTGCGACTACGAAGTTCATTTCCACGGGGGATGTTATCCAGAAACAGGGAAAAGGCCAGGTGCTCAAGCCCGGCCAGTCAATTGACGTCAACGGTATTAAAATTACAGGTGTTTCCGCTTACAATCCTGCCAAACAATTCCACCCAAAATCCAATAACTGGCTTGGTTTCGTGGTCGAAGTCGCGGGCAAACTCATATATTACGCAGGCGATACAGACGTCACCGACGAAATGAAGGCCCTCAAAAATATTGACCTTGCCATGCTGCCGGTAGGGGGCACATATACTATGAACGCCGCCGAAGCCGCCGACGCGACAAAACAATTCAAACCAAAACAGGCGATTCCGTATCACTGGGGCGATATTGTTGGCAGTCAGGCTGACGCTGATAAATTTGCGAAGTCGGCCGCGTGCCCCGTCAAAGTTCTTTCTCCGGGCGGTTCAGTGACTGTAGAATAATGCTGTATCTGTGTGTCTGATTTGATTATCCGAAAGACGCGTCGACTTCTTTGCCTACACCGCGTATGTAATCCGCGGCCTGTTTGTATTCCTCAGCGTCTTTCAAGTGCTCGAGCATCAGAGGGACATCAGGGTATTTGCTTAATTCTTTCAGGAACGTCTTGTAATCAAGTGCACCCAGGCCCGGCCGAATCTCATCGAGGTGTGCCAGCGCTGCATCACCGAGCTTCACGTCCTTTGCGTGGCAACTCTTAATCATGGGGCCAAGCTTCTCGAAGCATTCGCTTATGACTTTGCCGTTGTTGAAGTATAACGGCGGGCTGTAAATCAGGTTTGTCGGGTCGAGATGCACTCCAAACTGCTTTCGGTCGATGGCCTTTATCAGCCGGAGATAAGAATCCACTGTAACCGGGTGCCACCACATGCCGGTCTCCAGCGTATAGAAAGTTCGCGTCGGCTTTACACCGTCGATAATCGCCCGCACCGATTCTACAACCATATCGAATGTTTCGTCTTTCAGATTGTCCGGATGCGGGCCGTCCCACTTCTTCGGGTCACGTGAGCCGCATACGTTTACGCAGCATCGTGCGCCAATGCGGTCGGCAAGCGCAAGCTTCCCCTGACAATTCGCAATCGATTCCTTGCGTGCTTTCTCATCGGGAGAAATCGGATTGTTGAACCATGCGCCAACCTCGGCAATCGCGATATCTGCTTTTCTGGCTGCCTCCTCATATGCCTTTACAACGGTGTCGGAGGCTTTTGTATCGACCGGGCAATATGCCGCCCTGTAACCAAGCGCCTTCAATGCCGCTGCCCACTCGTCCGGGTTTTTTGGATTGCCGAATACCGGCCCGCCAAGCCTTAATGTTGTTGATGCGCCTTGCGCTATAACATTTTGGCCCGCACCAGTGGCTGCCAGCATTGCCGCGGCGGCTGTACTTTTCAGAAACATCCTTCTGGACATATTCTTCCTTTCGCAAGCCATTGCTCGTACTCCTTTCCGGAATAAATCGCTATCAGATTACCATGCCGGCACAGAAACATTTTCGGCATAAATCCTATTATCGACTCAATTCGCATTCGGTCAAGCCCAAACATCTGCAGTGCTTATTACTCTGCTTTTAAGAAAGCCAGGCCGACGCGGATAATTTCAAAAAACTGGCTGGCTGCAAAGTTACAGTCCTCAAACCCGGTGAATCTATTACAGTCGATTAGTATTTGCCAGTCTACTGTTGATATTCAGGAAATTGTTGTGTCGAAGATGGCCCCGTAACGTGCTACGAGTCGGGGCAACCCTGATTTTCCCGTTCGAAATGCCTTACTTTGCCGATAGCGTGCCTTTTATGCTGTATAATTACAAATACTGGATAAGCGAGCAAGATTTTTCCTTGAATGACATAAACTTATCTGGTGCGGCAAACGTAAATACTAATGAACGGGATGGCTGGGGGGAAACCAGCAAGACCGTGCAAAGCCCGGGTTGCTTAGCTACCAAACCTCCCTGCAACGGCAACCCGGCTTCTTTTATAAATCCATCTCGCGTTTCGTTGTGATTACGCCTTATTTACGTTATGTACCGTGTGGCACCGCGGGCATTCTACGGTGGCAGCGGCATAATTCGGCGGTATCTTCAGCGTTACGCCGCACGCGCACGTCAAAAAGACAAAACCGTTTACCTTTCGCATAATATCCCCAACCTGGCGAAGCTGCTTTTCCTTCTGCTCGTTCTTGGCCTCCGCACTTGCCTGCCTAAGGGCGATATCTTCTTTCGTTAATGCCGATGCTGGCATAACGGTCCTGCTTTTTGTCACGTTCACAAACGCATCCGAATAATCTTTCAACGACGCTCCCTGCGACATATTCCGCAAAATCCGTATCCTCTCCGATATCGGCGGATGCGTGCTCGTCAGGTCCGACAAGTTCCATTGTCCCGCTTTCTTGAACGGGTTTACTATGAACATCGGCGCTGTAACCTTGTTGGCCGACGCGAGCTGTGGGGCTGGGTCGTTCGCGATTTTCTCCAAAGCGCTGGCAAGCCCCTCCGGATACCGTGTCAGCCGAGCCGCACCGGCGTCAGCCAGATACTCACGTCGCCTCGACAACGCGAAGTACAGCAACTGCGTCATAATCGGCGCCAGAATCGCCACCACAATCGCTATTATTAACAGTATTATCGCCGCTCCTCCTCCGCCTTTGCCTTCGCCGGATGAAAACCTTCTTCTCGATCCTCCGCCATACATCATCCCTCGCAAAAAGACCTGCGAAATGAGAGCCACCGACCCCAGCATAATCCCCGCCAGCGTCACAAACAAAATGTCCCGATGCAGTATATGGCTCATCTCGTGCGCCACAACGCCCTGTAACTCATCGCGATTAAGTCGCCCAAGCAATCCCGCCGTAACCGCGACCGATGCTGATTTAGGGCTGCGTCCCGTCGCGAAGGCGTTGGGTGCGGGGTCGTTGATTATGTAAACCTTGGGCATAGGCAGGCCTGAGGCAATCGCCATTTCTTCAACGACATTAAATAACTGCGGATGAACATCGTGCGTAACGGCGGTTGCGTTGCTCGCCGCGAGCAGAATCTGGTCGCCCGATGAAAAGCTAATCAGTGTAAGCACCACCCAGATTCCCGTCGCTATCATCAGCCCGAGCATCCCGCCGTCGGGTCCCCTGATTGCCATACCGATGACTGCGCCCAGCCCGAGCAGACAAACTGCCATCAGCATCAGCAGCAGGACCGAATTCCTCTTATTTATCCTTATCAGTTCCCACATTTTTAAGAGTTTTTAGTTTTAAGTTTTTGGTTTTTAGTTGTGATTTTGCCTGTGTTTGAACTGGTTTTGACTATGCTTGTCAGAATTTTCACTAATGTTTCGGATTCAGATAAGAGTGACTTGACCTGATTTACTCCAACCAGGCCTGAGTCACGAATCAGTCGAAGCCAATAGTGTGTTTCTCTTGCTTCTTTTGAAGCAATAGACATTTTTGCCGTAAAATCCTTTCTGCTGAATCCCGCAAGTGCCTCTTCAACATTTGCTCCGATGCTTGTTCCTGCCCGGACTATTTGGTTGGCTATTTCAAAATGTTTCTTGTCCGTTAGAAACAGGTATAGTTTTATGATGCGCAAAGCAAAATCGTAACTCTTATTTTTGACAATGCTTTCCGTCATTATAAAATTTCCTTAACGCAGGATGCCGTATTGAGCTTCTCAACTAAAAACTCAGCACTTAACACTAAAAACTAACTTTTGGCACTTCTCTTTCCGCTGCTGCTGAAACCTCAAAGAAATCCCGCTTGGTAAAGCTGAATATCCCCGCCACGATATTCGAGGGGAACATCTGTATCCTGTTGTTGAAGAACATCGCCTGGTCGTTATAGGCCTGCCTTGCGAAGGCAATCTTGTTCTCTGTGCTTGCCAGCTCTTCCTGGACGGCTAAAAAGTTCTGGTTTGCCTTCAGCTCAGGATAATTTTCGACAACAAGCATAAATTTGCTCAGCGCATCGCCCAGCGCTCCTTCTGCCTTCGCTGCCTCCGCGACCGTCTTTGCCCCCATTGCCTGCGCACGCGCGTTTGTTACCGCTTCGAATGTCCCTCGCTCGTGCTGCATATAACCCTTGCACGTTTCGACGAGGTTGGGAATCAGGTCGTGCCGGCGTTTGAGCTGCACGTCTATTTGCGACCACGCGTTATCGACCTGGTTGCGAAGTCCCACGAAAATGTTGTAAGTCCCGATTACGTACAGGATTACCAAAAGCAGTCCCGCCGCAATCACCAGCAAAACAATCAGTGCAATCATTCCGATACCCATATTTTTTCTCCTTCAATAATCCTTTTATCTTTTCCCTTCCACGGATTTGAGACTGCCGTAAACTTTAATACAGAGACAGATTATAAAGCAAAACAGGGACTTGTCAACCGCCAGATCGCTATCCGCCGGTATCGATTTGTTGTTTATTCGTAGCCGTATCGTTTTATGAACCAGCTTTTAACAATCTGCACCAAACATAAATAGGCCGGCACTATGAGCGCGAGCGCTATGAAAAATGACGGAGGCGGCTCGACAAAATGAAGGTATTTGCCTATGGGAAGAAACGGCAGCACAAGGGCGATAGTAACGATGTAAATCGAAGTGAAAAGCATAAACTGGCTTGGTTTGCTTTCAATGAAAGGCACTTTTCCCGTGCGAATGATATGAATGACTAATGTCTGCGTGCACATGGATTCTAAAAACCAGCCCGTCTGGAACAGCGGCGCCGACGCGTGGAAAATAAACCACAAAACGCCGAAAGTAATAAAATCGAAAAGTGAGCTGACCGGCCCGATGACAATCATAAATTTTTTGATATAGTCCACGTTCCACGGCCGGGACTTGAGAAGGTATTCTTCATCAATGCTGTCCGAAGGAATGGCAATCTGGGACAGGTCGTAAAGAAAATTATTGAGAAGAATCTGAATTGGCAGCATCGGCAGAAAAGGCAAAAATATGCTTGCCCCCGTCATACTGAACATATTGCCGAAGTTGGAGCTGGAGCCCATCTTGATGTATTTGATGATATTGCCGAAGGTTTTTCGTCCCTCGATTACCCCGTCGATGAGAACCAGCAAACTTTTTTTCAGAAGGATGATATCAGCCGTTTCCTTCGCGATATCCACGGCGTTATCGACGGAAATGCCGACGTCGGCGGTCTTCAGAGCCGGCGCGTCATTAATACCGTCGCCCAGATATCCAACGATATGTCCGTTTTTGTGCAGGGCGTGAATGACTCTCTCTTTTTGCAGCGGGGAAAGTCGGGCAAAGACGGTAGTAGTTTTGACCATTTCCCCCAGTGCGGCGTCATCTGCCTTTTCCACCTGTTCGCCGGTCGCGAAACCCCTGATATTCAAACCGACGTCGCTGCAAATCTTTTTCGTAACAAGCGTGTTATCGCCGGTGAGAACCTTAAACTCTATACCGAGGTTATTCAAAGTTTCGATGGTTTTTTTAACGGTTGATTTCGGCGGGTCCAAAAAGGCGATATAGCCTTTAAGAATAAGATTCTGCTCGTCGTCCTTGGTGTAAACATTTTTTGGCTGGTCAAAATTCTTGTATGCAATCGCAAGCACGCGGAAACCCTCTGCGCTGAGGTCGTTGTACTCATTTTCCAGCTCGACAAGGACCAGTTTGGCCTCGTCCAGATCCAGTATTTCGCCGTCAAGCTCGAATTTAGTGCACCTTTTGTAAATCTCTTCGGGTGCGCCTTTGACAATAATCTGGTGTTTGCCTTCGGACTCGACCACTACCGACATTACCTTGCGTGAAAAATCGAAAGGCACCTCATCGACCTTTTTATATTGTTTGACTAAAAGTTTCTCATAAGACAGTATTGCCCGGTCGAGAATGTTTTTAAGCCCGGTCTGGTAGAAGCTGTTGATATACGCCATACGCAGGACATCGTCGTCCTCTTTTCGCACCACGTCGCAATGTCGTTCCACTACAATTCTGTCGAGGGTCAGCGTCCCCGTCTTGTCGGTACACAGCACGTCCATCGCGCCGAAGTTCTGGATTGCGCTGAGACGTTTTACTATCACGTCCTTTTTGGACATCGCAATTGCGCCCTTGGAGAGGTTTATCGCCACCAGCATCGGCAGCATTTCAGGTGTCAGACCGACCGCAACGGACAGCGAAAACAAAAGCGACTGGATAATATCGCCCTTCCGCAAGGCATTAATGGCGAAAATAACGAGGACAAGGACGACCATAGCCCTTATCATCAGCCACGTGAAGCTGCGAATACCTTTGTCAAAACTGCTCTCTACGGATATTGCCGCCAGCCGTTTTGACAACGCGCCGAACCTCGTCTCAATCCCTGTTTTAACGACAACTCCAATCGCCGTTCCGCTTATGACACTTGACCCCATAAACGCAATGTTTGTTAAGTCGGAAGGAGAACGGCTCTTTGGCGTCATCGGCTCGGCGGTTTTTTCAACGGGAAACGATTCGCCAGTTAGAGATGCCTGATTGATAAACAGGTCTTTGCAGGAAATAATCCGCAGGTCCGCAGGCACCATATCGCCCGCGAAGAGGTCGATGATGTCACCGGGAACAATCTCCCGTATCTTTACCTCCCTTGGCTTGCCGTTGCGAATCACTGTGGCCGTGGCTCTTACCATTTCGCTGAGCCGTTCCGCCTCTTTTCCCGCTTTATATTCCTGGATGAATGATAAAAACACGCTGATAACGGCCATCAGTATTACCAGGATGGCGCTTATTTTCTCCCCGAAGAATATCGAGAAGCCCGCGATAATCAAAAGAACCACCACCAGCGGGTTTAAAAACTTGGAGAAAATCTGAAAAATAACAGTCCGCTTTTTCTTTTTAGCCGGCTCGTTGTGCCCGTATTCCTCAAGTCGTTTTGCCACCTCTGTTTCGGACAGCCCTTTGAGAGATGTATCAAAAAACCGCAGAAGTGATTCCTGCGTGCAGGTCACAAAGTCAATATCTGGCGTTTTTTTATTGTTATCTGGCATTCAGCCGGCTCTATAAAACATTCACGATTATTTTGCTCTCGCCGGACAATCGGAACCGCAACCCCAAAAGTTTTCCCTGGGACGCTGCTTTGTCCTGAGTTTTTTGTGTGCAGCTTGCCCGCTTTGCGCGAATCACTGCATTTTAAGACGAAAACCTGCACCAAGGCAACCTTTTTGTTAAGCTAAAAACCTCAAAAGCCCCCAGTTTTATGTTAGGATTTTTAGTTGATATCTGCGGCGGGAAGGACGTCGTTTAGCCGAAAATCCTCAGAAATTTTACCAGGATGAGAATCAGCATACCGAGCAAGTATATTCTCAGTATAAGCAGGGCGATTTTCACTCTTCTGGTCATTTGAACGCGAGGCATAAGTTTCCTTATCCCGTGCTAAATCTTCGCACGAGTCACTAATCCCTTCATAATATCGTTATAGTGAATGACACCTGCAATATGGTCTTTTTCGTCAACGACCGGCAGCATTCGCAAATGATATTTTGCGAACAATTGCGCGATGTCGTCTTTAATCGTGTCTTTCTCGACAGATACAACGGGCGAGGCCATAAGTTCCTTTAGCATTGTCTCGTCTTTAGCCGTTACTAATCTGCGAAGGTCAACAACGCCTATCAGCATCCCTTCGACCGGCTCGTTAACATATATATACGATGCTTCTTCGTGGTCAATGCCTGCCGTGCGAATCTTATCCAGCGCTTCGGCTACCGTTGTCTGCGGAGGCATCTGCAAAAAGTGGCTGGACATAAAAGATGAGGCCGTTGCCTCGTGCTCCGACAGCACGGCGATTGTCCGTTCCGCAAGCTCTTTTGGCAGTTTGGCCATCAGGTCGTTTCGAGCGTCCATGGGCAGCACTGAAAAAAGGTCCGCCAGCTGGCCAACCGACATTTCCGTCAAAATCGCCTTTGCCCGTTCATCGTGCAAGCCGGCTATCAACTGACGCTGCGCACGGGGTTCTGCCTCCATCAGCGTTTCAGCCGCCTTTTCGGAATCCAGCGCCGAAAAAACTGCCTGCTGCTGATTGCCGGAAAGTCCCTCGAGGGCGTCGGCAAGGTCTTCAGGCGGCAACTCCTTGATTTGTTTACGGGTAATAGACAAGCTCACCTTGGTGCCTGACACCGCGTCCTCAATAGATAACGGCTGAACGTATCGCCAGGAAATCAACTGATCTTTTGTCACTGCCAGCCAGCCAACTCCCCATTTTCGAAGGAATCCATTAAATGATATATCGACGTGAATCAGCAACATTCTGCCCTGGCTTTCAATCAGGTGAACGTCATTGACGACCTCGATGCGCCGGCCGTCCATATCCAAAATGGTCTTTCCCATTAAATGCTCGTTCAGCAGCAGCCAGCCCGGCTGGTCCACAAAGGGCGGATACTGCTCGCCCTGTTCCGGGGGCTGGATAAAAATCGAATTTTTCTCAAGTTTTACAACCCTGTTCCATGGAATCAACTCGCTGGGTTTGCCCCAGCCGTGGTCGATGAATATGCCGACCGCCTCCGGATATGGTTCGGCCATACGGAATATCAGGTCCGTGAGGTTGCCGATTCTGAATGAACGGCGGGTTTCGCATACGCTCCTGCCGAGAATCTCGGAAAAGAAAAATACCCGATAATCCTTTCCGTTGGAAGCCATGGCTTTTATAGTATTTGGGTTCATAACTTTACCTGCTATTTACCACCAAACCAGCCCGGGAACAACACCGAAACCCCGAATAGCGATGATACGAGAATTACGAAGATTGTTATAGCCCAGTTGGCGATGTTCTGCCAGCGGGTATTGACGTATTTTCCCATAAGGGGCTTATCGTTTAGCAGCAATATCAAAAAGACAAGCGCCGCCGGCAAAAGCGTAACAGCCACCACCTGAACGAAAATCGTGATTATGTTCTGAACCGCCGTACTGGAAATCAGGGATATTACGCCGGCCGACATCAACATAAGAACGTAGGCAGCGTAGAACCAGGGCGCCTCCCGGACGCTCTTGTTAAGCGAATGCGCCCACCCGAAGACCTCGCCCAGCGCCCAGCTTGTTGCCAGCGAAATACACAATGCGCCAAGCAGTCCCGCGTCAAACAAGCCGATAGCGAATAGGGTCTTGGCCCATAATCCCCAGTTGTGCTGAGGCAATAGTGCGGGAATCTGGCTGGCCGCCTGGGCCGCGGATTCTATGTCGATTTGCCCGCCGGGGTGATAATAAAACACCGCGGCCGTCGCGATAATAATAAATGCAGCCACAAGGCAGGTCATAAACGAGCCGGTGAAAGTATCTATCTTACCGAACTTTATGTCCTTGACGTCCATTCCCTTGTCAACGACAGCCGACTGTTGAAAAAATATCTGCCAGGGGGTTATTGTCGTGCCGATATTTGCCATCGCCAGTGTGATTAGTCCGGCAACTGTCATTTGACCGCCTAACGAAAAACTGGGGCTGTAAAAACCCTTCCATACCATCGACCAGCTCTCGTTGACGTTGCCGGTTTTCATCGCCCAGATGGCCGTAGGGATATAGACGAAATTAAAACAACAAAAGAACAGCGTAATCTTTTCAAATGTCCAGTATTTGCCGGTTATAACAATACACAGTAGCAGTATGGTTACGCCCAGAAAAGTAATCCACTCAGGAATATTGAAAATACGCATCGCCTGCGTCATTCCGATATATTCAGTTACTAACGTCAGCCAGTTGATTAGCGCCAGGTCGAAGATTGAAAACCACCCCCAGAAAGGCCCGAACCCGTCGAATATTGCCTCCGCGTGCCCGCGTTTGGTTACAGCCCCCAGCCGAACTGTCATTTCCTGAACGTAATAAGCCATTAGAAGCAGGATTATAAAAATCCAGAGCAGATTAAACCCCGTCTTGGCGCCGGTCTGGGCGTATGTGGATATACCGCCTGCGTCATTGTCGGCAACCATCGTGATAATACCCGGCCCCAGCACCGCCATTAGTATTATCCACCGGCGTTTGGCTTTGCTCAGATAATGAATTGTTTTACTGACCCAATACATATTTATCCCTGTACGGACACCTGTTACAAAATTGCAAGATTAGTTGTTTTTTCCCCGGCAAAATACAAACGGTTAAAAGTTCGTTTTTAATGGGGCCGGTGTTTGAACCCTGAATGTTTGCCGAAAAAGGCAAATCAGGAGACGAAGATTTTTTACGGGATGCCGGACTTAGTTGGTGTGGGCAGCCACGAGCTTTGAATAACAGCAACCGAACATTTTGTGTTGTTGACGAACCTCATATTCATCCTTTCACATCGGACGTTTCTCTGTAGTTTCTCTTTAGTATTTTCCAAAGTTATTGATTGTGTTGCTGGCGTCGATGCGGGCCGCCTGCCCTTATGAGGCGATTCGACCAAATCTACCAACGGATATTTGAAAGTCAACAGCAATAGTAGAATTTTTTTATTTTTTTTCCTATGTCATTCCCGCGCACCTGTCCTAAGCTTGTTGAAGGAAGCAGGAATCCATTTAGCCCTGTCCGCCGAACATATCCGCCAGAACTTTTTTTATCCTGCTTCCTTCATCGAGCTTTGCCCTGGCGATGATGCTGTTCAGCTCGCCGCTGTCAAACCACAACCCGTCTCCTTTTGAGCATCTGTCTATCAGCAGCGTTGGTTTTTCGTGTCCCACGATAATCTTCTCCATCTTCTTATCGCATATCGGGCATTGTTTAGGTTTTTCCCTGCTGCTCATATCTTTGTTAAACGAGTTGATAAGTATCTTTGCCTTCCCGTCGTCGCCCAGAAGCATTTCAAGCTCCCCGGTGTCTAACCACACCCCTTTGCAGCCCGTGCAATAGTCAATCTCCACCTCCGCCAATTCCAGCGTTATCATCGCGTTTTTACATACCGGACAATCCATAATTATACTCCCAGCCATACAGCATTATTTATTGAATAGATTACCACCTTTATAGCTGTTGTGAAAGCTGGAATCTGGAAATTGGCCTCCCCAGACATCGCGTGGTATTCTCGCCAGTATCGAGCAGGCAGGGAAAACACCTTCCCCAAACGATGTTCCTCGCGACCTTTCCTCCGGTTAGCCCAAGGATTGATTTTTCGCGGGAACATTTGCCGGAAGCCATTCCCCGACTCAACGCTGATTTTTCTGTTTGCCAAAACATCGCGTGTTAAAAAGGTATTGCAAAAACGGCGGCGATGGCTATAATGTCGCTTTCTTTGGTAAAACCGGGTTTGTAGTCCGAGCGGCGGCGGTTTTTTTCAGGAGAAGCTTAATGGAAGCAATAGCACAGGCACAGAGCGGAATAGATTTGTTTGACGAAGAGTCGCTGAGCATAGAGCAGATAAAAAAGTTGTCGGAGCGTGTACATTCGAGCGAGGCAAGCCGAGCGGCTTTCGCCGGGCAGGTTGAGCAAAATATAGGCAAGACCGGAGGCAAAGGGTGTCTTGCCACAGGTATTGGACTGTTTATACTGGGCAGAGACGCTGAAGCGGTCGAGAAACTGCAAAAGGGAAGCGACTGCACAGAGAAGTTTATGTACCTGGCATTTGCGCTTCGTCGGCTCGGCAAATACGATGAGGCGATAGAGAACCTTAACGCCGGCGCAAAACAGGGAGCGGATTCACTGGTGATTTTGCTGGAGAAAGCAGCCACGCATCGCATGGCGGGTAATTTCGAGTCGGCGGAAAAAGAGATGAAGGGTTGCGGTAATTTCAAGAACGTCAGCGCCGAATTCCATTATCAGCTTGGCCGGCTGCGTGAGGCGCAGGGGCTGTATGAGGAGGCGATAGAAAACTACAAGGCGGCCCTGGAGCTTTCGCCGAAGCATCAGGAGGCGATGTTTCATCTGGCGTATAGGTGTGACCTTTCGGGCGATGAGGATGCGGCGATTAATTATTACAAGGCGATTGCCTCATCGTCGCCGGCCTACACAAGTGCGTTGCTCAATCTGGCCGTTATTTACGAGGACAAGGGTGATTACGACAAGGCGGCGCGCTGCGTTGATAAGGTTTTAGCGTGCCATCCGAATCATAAGCGGGCGATTTTGTTCCATAAGGATATCGAAAGCTCCAAGACGATGGTTTATGACGAGGAAACGGAGAAGAAGAAGACCCGCAAGATGCAGATTATCGAGACGCCGTTATCGGATTTTGAACTCTCGGTGCGAAGCAGGAATTGTCTCAAGAAGATGAATTTGAATACGCTTGGAGACCTTTTGAGGACTACGGAGGCGGAGCTGCTTGCGTTTAAGAATTTCGGCGAGACGAGCTTGCGGGAGATAAAGGCGATTCTGGATTCGAAGGGTTTGCAGCTTGGGATGATGCCTGAGGACAGGCAGTTCGGGTCTGTCGAGCCGGCACAGGCCAGCGTTGCCGATGATCTGGTCGTGGACCAGGGATTGTCGAACAAGCCGATAGTTGATTTGCAGTGGTCGGTGAGGGCGAAAAAGGCGCTGCTGAAGCTCAACCTTCGCACGGTCGGGGAGCTGACGCGGATTACGGAAGCTGAACTGCTGGGCTGCAAGAATTTCGGCGTAACGAGTTTGAACGAAGTGAAAAGGGTACTGGCGAATCTCGGTTTATCGCTGCGGACGCTGGAATAAAGTTTTTACAGAACGGGGGCGAAGACGTTTCGCGGGCGCCAGCGAAATAGATTTTGCATGGCAGACGGTCTTAAAAGTATGTGGTTTCGGCAATTCGGGTGGCGCAGAGATTTCGGGGCGTGGAGAACAATCGGCAACTGTCTGGTGGCGGGAATGCTGTTTGCCGGGGCTGTGGCGTTTTTCAGCTGCCGCGAACAAATGGTCGTGCAAAGTACTCCCCAAATGAGCGTTGAACAGCGTTTTATGGTGCGAGTGTTGCTGGCGGATGACGCGAATCACTGCACGATAAAGATGCGAGGGGGCTTTAGCTTATTAAACAGCGACGGGAGCGTTCTGATTTCCGAGACGATATCTGCCAATCGCGGGCAGCCGATGGACGTTGGGGTTATGAGCGGGGAGTTTACAATCGGCGGCGGGAGATTTGCGACCCGCGAGATTACAGTTTTACCCGATGAGCCGTTTACGTTCGTTATGGACGGCAACGAGTTTCGCGGCAAACTTCTCCTGAAAGCCAACGTCGACGGGCGGACATTCGAGGCGATAAACATTGTGCCTGTTGAGCCGTATCTGGCTGGCGTCGTGGGTGCGGAAATGCCTGACCGCTGGGAGGCGGAGGCGTTAAAGGCGCAGGCAATAGCGGCGAGGACTTATTGTCTTTATAACAAAAAGAAATTCGGGCTTACCCGCGACTGGGACGTGGCAAGAACACAGGCAAGCCAGGTTTATCTGGGGTTGAGGGGTGAGTCAGCAGGCGTATGGAGGGCGGTCAACGAAACATCGGGAGAAGTTCTTATGTGCGAGCAGGCGGGCCTGCCCGGCGCGGGTGCGTCCGGCGAGGAGCTTTTTCCTGCGTATTACAGTTCGAGCTGCGGCGGACATACCGAGGACGCCAAAAACGTTTTCGGTGATTCGTTCGGGCCTCTGAGGGGAGTAGATTGTCCGTATTGCAGGGCAGTGGCAAGGCCGGATATATTTTTCTGGCCGATGGCCCAGTTTGATAAAGAAACGGTCACGACAGCCGTGCAAAAGAAATATCCGCAGCTAAAAGAGCTTGGCGGTATCGCTAATATCTCGGCGGTCAAACAGAGTGACTATCCGGATTTCTCTCGCATTACACTGGTAAAACTTACCGGCACTAACGGCAGGAGCGAATTCTTGAGGGGTGAGGACCTGCGTCTTACGATTGACCCGGCGGGCAACAGGATTCGCAGCGTCGCCTGCAAAATTGCAATTATAGAAGGCAAGGTCGCGTTTTTGGCGGGCAGAGGGTTCGGGCACGGCGTCGGGATGTGCCAGTGCGGGGCGCAGGGGATGGCGATGCAGGGCAAGACCGCCGGCGAGATTCTACAGTATTATTATCCCGGCTCAAAGCTTGAGAAAGTTTACTGATGAATAGCTTTGAAGTAAGATGCCGGGATAAGAATAGCGCAGCCAGATGCGGCGTTCTGAAGACGGCGCACGGAGAGTTTTCGACGCCGGCGTTTATGCCGGTGGGGACGGCGGGAACGGTCAAGGGTGTTACGCCGGCGCAATTGCGGGAGATTGGGACGGAAATAATTCTTGCAAACACGTATCATTTAATGCTACGCCCCGGTGTTGACGCGATAGAAAGTATCGGCGGGCTCCACAAATTTATGGGCTGGGACTGGTCTATATTGACCGACAGCGGGGGGTATCAGGTTTTCTCGCTTAGCTCGCTGACTAAGATTGACGACGATGGTGTCGAATTCGCCAGCCATATCGACGGTGCAAAGGTGTATTTAGATGCGGAGGGTGCAACTAAGATTCAAAACCGTCTGGGCTGTGATATCGCGATGTGCTTTGACCAGTGCCCGGCGTTTGGTTGCGAGCAGAAAGAACTGGACAGGGCGGTGGAGAGGACGATTCGCTGGGCGAAACGATGCAAAGATGCGCATGGTAACAACAAGCAGATGCTTTTCGGGATAGTGCAGGGCGGGATAGATTTGGCGATGAGGCAGCGATGCTCGGCGGACCTGGTAAAGATGGATTTCGACGGCTACGCGATGGGGGGGCTGGCCATCGGCGAGGGACACGAAAATATGATAAAGACGGTTCGCTATGCCGCGCCGCTATTGCCTGAGAATAAGCCGAGATATTTGATGGGTGTGGGGATGCCTGCTAATATTATCGCGGCGGTTATGGCAGGGGTGGATATGTTCGACTGCGTGCTGCCGACCCGCAACGGGCGAAACGCGTATGCGTTCACAATGAATGGACCACTGCGTATGCGAAATAACGAACATATTAACGACGCCGGGCCTATTGAGCCGGGCTGCGACTGTTACGCCTGCGGGAATTTTTCGAGAGCGGCAATCCGTCACTTCTTTAACGTAGGCGAGATGATGGGGCCGATTCTGACGACGATTCATAACCTGCGGTTTTATCAGCGGCTGATGAGCGAGATACGCCGGCGAATCGAGAAGGGCGAAATGGCCAAATGGGGTAATGAGCAGCTTGGCAGGTGGCGAGCGTGGAACGGGCAGGCGGAAGAGGGGTAATCCGAAATTTTCCAAAATTAAAACTTTGCACAAGCCAAAGTGTATGTTAGGTTTGTACAAAATAGGTAAAGACAACGACGATTATTTTAGAGGCAGCAGGGTATAGGGGCAAAATGGGCAGCAGTTTGAAAGATTTTGTTTATACGCCGGAGATGTGGCCTGACGAGTTATTGGTGCTGGAACAGCCGAAAAAGGGTTCCGCATCAGGCGAGGGGGGGGGCTCGCAGGACAATAACCAGACTAATAATAATAAGTTCGCATTGCCTGACGAGCTTGGAATCCTTGCGATAAGAAATGCGGTTGTTTTTCCGGGGACGGTTGCGCCGCTGGCGGTCGGCAGGGAAAAGAGTAAGGCGCTGCTGAAGGACGTTATTCCGAATGAGACGGTGATAGGAATTTTGACGCAGCGCAAGCCCGATACCGACAAGCCTGAATTCGCGGACCTTTATAAGGTTGGCACAGCGGCGATGGTGCTGAAAATTATCAAGGCGCCGCAGGGCTCGATAAGCATTTTCGTTCACGGAATAGCCCGTTTTGAGGTAAGGGGAGCGGTGGCGACAGAACCGTATTTGAAGGCAAAGGTTCGGCTGCTGGATACCTCGGCGAGGGTTACCAAGCGGCTGCGTGCGCTTATGGTGAACGTCCGGCAGACGGCGAGCAGGGTGATTGCCCTGAGTCCCAACGTGCCGGAAGAAGTGTCGGCATTGCTCGAAGAAATAGAAGAACCGACGGCGCTGTCGGATTATCTGGCGGCGAATATCAGCTTGAAAACCGAAGAAAGGCAAAAACTCCTGGAGGAGCTTGACCCCGCCAAACGATTGGAGCGGATTTCCGTTGAGCTTGCCAATCAGCTTGAGGTACTTGAGCTGAGCCACAAAATTCAGGGGCGAGTTCGCGACTCGGTGGAAAAGAGCCAGCGAGAGTATTTTCTGCAGGAGCAGTTGAAGGCGATTCAGACGGAGCTTGGCAAGGAGGACAGCAGGGCCGAGGAGCTGAAGCAGCTCACGGATAATATCAAGAAGGCGAAGATGCCCGAATGCATGGAGGCCGAAGCAATGCGTGAGCTTGACCGGCTGAGCAAAATGATGTCCGCTTCGCCGGAATACAGCGTGATAAGGACGTATCTGGATTTTGCCTGCGAATTGCCGTGGTCGGTGGGGACAAAAGACCGCATAGATATAAACCAGGCGCAGCGCATACTTAACCGCGACCACTACAATCTTAAAAAGGTAAAAAAGCGCATCCTTGAATTTTTGGCGGTGCGTAAACTGAACCCGACGGGCAAAAGCCCGATACTTTGCTTTGTAGGCCCGCCCGGCGTGGGCAAGACCTCGCTGGGTAAATCAATTGCGGCGGCGCTGGGCAGAAAATTTATTCGCATATCGCTTGGCGGCATACGCGACGAGGCCGACATACGAGGCCACAGGCGAACGTATATCGGCGCGCTGCCGGGCAGAATACTGCAGGAGCTGCGCAAGGCGAGTTCCAAAAATCCGGTATTTATGCTGGATGAGCTTGATAAAATCGGCGCCGATTTCAGGGGCGACCCGGCAAGCGCGCTTCTGGAGGTGCTCGACCCGGAGCAGAACGCCAGTTTCACGGACCATTATCTGGACCAGCCGTTCGATTTATCCACGGTTATGTTCATCGGCACGGCCAATTATACCGAGCCGATTCCGCCCGCGCTTCACGACAGGATGGAAATCATCGAGCTGCCCGGCTATACCGAAACGGAAAAGCTGAACATCGCGAAGAAATACCTTGTGCCGCGGCAGTTGAAAGAGCACGGGCTGGGTAAAAACCGGCTCAAAATCAAAAGCGATACAATCACCGCGATTATAAAAAGTTATACGCGAGAGGCGGGCGTGCGCAATCTGGAGAGAAATATCGCTGCGGTATGCAGGGCCGTGGCGACTGATATAGCGAAGAACAAAAAGAAAAAGGCGACCATCAAGGCGGACAATTTGGCCAGGATTCTCGGGCCTATGCAATATGAATCGGAGCTTGCTTTACGCGCCGGGATACCCGGGGTGGCGACCGCGCTTGCGTTTACGCCCGTTGGCGGCGAGATACTGTTCATCGAGTCGGCATCGATGCCGGGCAAGGGCACATTACAGCTTACCGGCCAGATAGGCGATGTGATGAAGGAAAGCGCGCAGACGGCGTTTTCAATCGTAAAATCAAACGCCGGCAAACTCGGTATCGAGGCGAACAAGTTCACTAAATTCGACTACCACATTCACGTCCCGGCAGGTGCGGTTCCCAAAGATGGACCAAGCGCGGGCGTAGCGATGTTCAGCTCGCTTGTCAGTTTGCTTTTGCATAAGCCGGTGAGACCCGATGTGGCTATGACGGGCGAGATTACGCTGCGGGGCCTTGTGCTGCCGATAGGCGGATTGAAGGAAAAGATACTTGCCGCCAAACAGGCCGGCATAAAGACCGTGATTCTGCCTGCCCGCAACAAAAAAGACCTGCCTGAAGTGCCGAAGGAAGCCAAGAAGGGCCTGCGGTTCAAGTTCGTGAAAAACACAAACGAAGTATTGAAAAACGCCTTGGATAACTAATGTTGGCACATCATCCGTAATGCATTAGTCATAGTGCATGTTATGTCCAGATGAACAATTCTCATTCTCGAAGATGACTTGACGCGAATCAAACGCTTCAAGGTCATATTGAATAATTTTGGAACCGGCTTTGAGTTGAAGGTCTGGCGAAACGCCAAAAAGATGATAAATGAGCTCGACAGATACATGCAAATGAGCGTACTTATATCACTTGACCATGACTTAAATCCTGTGAAACCAGGCGGCTCGGATCCGGGCGATGGTTTAGATGTTGCGAAGTTCCTTGCTTTGCGTGACCCTATGTGCCCGGTAATTATACATTCAAGCAATGTAAGTCGTTCTGATATGATGATGGGAGAGCTTGAATTGGGTGGTTGGGAAGTTAAACGCATCGTGCCGATTGGCGATGACTGGATTGAAATTGATTGGGCGTCCCTTGCGAAACAATTGATTTACAAGTAGAAACTTGCAACCTTGGCTGTTTATTCGATTTTACCGTTTTTTCTTGTCGGCGGGGGTTTGCGGCGTAACCGGCGACACCGAGGGTTTTTCGCTGTCGGTGCGTTTCGTTTCAATCATCGCCATGATAATGACGCCGATGACTGTGGTCATACCTACTATTATCAGAAGAACTATCCCCAAATGACTGCTTATACCCATATCACACCTTAATTTACTTTTCAGAGGCAATAATCTGTGCAATTTTAATTTTCAAATCAGGTAATTTATTTATTGCGACGTCCCACACAAGATGATAATCCACGCCGAAATAGTCATGGATTAGCTTATCTCTCATTCCTGCGATTCTCTTCCAGTCGATATTGCTGTGTCTTGTTCTGAAGTCGGCAGGTATTTTTCTTGCAGCTTCGCCGATTATCTCGATACTGCGAACAAAGGAACGTTTCAGGGTTTGGTCGCGAAGAAATTGTTCCTCATTTGTTTTACCCAGAACGCTTTCTATATAGTTTATCTCATCGAGTATATGACGGAGATACTCAATTGGAGAATGGGACATATTCGACTTCCCTTAGAATAGAGGGTGATAGATGACTGCTTAGCGATTCCCTTGTAACAAGCTCGACCTTGCGGCCGAATAAGTCCTCCAGCAAAAAGCAGGCATCAATAAAGTTATCAAATGTTTTCTTGTCAGGAGCAAATTCCACCAGCAGGTCAACATCACTTTCCGGGCGCGCCTGGTTTCTTGCAAATGAACCGAACAGGCCTATCGATGTAATTCCGAACGACAACAATCGCGGTCCGGATTTACGAATCGTTTCTACAATCGTTTCTTTTGTCAGATTTCCAGTTACCATAAAAATCACCTGCTGTGACTAATTATAGCATTTGTGGTCTTTATTACATCAATCATTTTTGCAACATCGTGGACTCGGACAATTGATACGCCCGCGGAGGCACAAAGTGCGGCGGCGGCGGCGGTGCCGAAGGTCCTGTCGGCGGGATTTTCTTTGCCGGTTAATGTGCCGATGAACCGTTTTCTGCTTGGGCCGACGAGGACGCGATAGTCCGTCTTCACGAATTTATCGAGGTTGGCTAAAAGTTTGAGGTTGTGCTCGATAGTCTTGCCGAAGCCGATGCCAGGGTCGATGAAGATTCGCTGCTTCGGTATCCCGAATTTTTCAGCACGTTTTGCCCTGTCGAGCAGGAATTTCAAAACCTCCGCCACCACGTTCTTGTATTTCGGCTCAATCTGCATCGTTCGCGGCGTGCCCTGCATATGCATCAGGATCACGGGGACTTTCCGCTCGGCAGCCAATTGTGCCATTCGCTGGTCCGCCAGGGCAGTGATGTCGTTTATGATATTTGCGCCGGCGTCTAACGCGGCTTTTGCGACTTCGTAATTTGTCGTATCGATACTGATGCAGGCCTTCGTTTTTTTTGCGAGTTTTTCTATTACGGGTATTGCCCTGCGAACCTGTTCATCGGCGGTAACGGCCTGTGCGCCGGGTCTTGTGGATTCGGGGCCGATGTCGATTATCGCTGCTCCCTCGGCAGCCATTTGAAGACCTTGCTCGATTGCTTTATCACGGTCGAGAAATCGCCCGCCGTCGCTGAACGAGTCAGGCGTGACATTAAGAACGCCCATAACAAGGCATCCGGCGGAGAAATCCAGCTTGCCCGTCGGCCATTTGAGAATATTTTTGGTATTGCCAGCCATTTATTTTATTTGAAACCCTATTCCTCTTAACTTGGCTTTCAAGCCGTTTTCTGAGGTCATTATGATTTCGGTATTTTGAAATTCCCTTCGGACGGGGTAATTTTTACGGAGGCCATCGAAGAATTTGCCTCTTTTTTCCGGCTCGACCATAGCTATTTCACGGGTATTGAAGTCGTCGCGGTTGATTGCATAAACCTGCTGGACGATTTTGTGAAGAAACAATTGCTGGTTTGGATGGGTTTTATCAATCGTTATTTGCGGCACCGTAGGCGGCGGGAGAAAGTCCTCGATTTTGTACTTTGGTTTTAAGCCGAAGTGTTCGCAGGCGGCATTGTAAATCATAATCATTCCGGCGATTTTGCCGTCGAGGGAGTAGCCCGCGATATGGGGCGTTGAAATATCAACCATTCTCAGGAGTTCACAGTCGATATTCGGCTCGTTTTCCCAGACGTCGAGAATGACGGCGGAAAGTTTCTTTGAGCGTATGGCGTTCTTCAAAGCAGCCGTATCGTGAACGGCCCCCCGGCAGGTATTTATGAAGACGCATCCCGGTTTCAAAGACACGAAAAATTTCTCATCCGCCAGATGATATGTTTTATCCTGTCCTTCGCGAGTTAAAGGCGTATGCAATGTAATAAAATCACAATCAAAGAGTTCGTTAAGAGGCCGGTATTTTGGGTCGCCTGTCTGACGGGATAACGGCGGGTCATTGAGTTTTACGGCGATACCGAGTGCCGCGCATTTTTTCGCCACTTTGCTGCCTACGTTGCCGACGCCGACGACGCCGATGGATTTGCCTTCGAGGGTTATTTTGTGTTTTTGAGCGACAGAAAGCAATGCCGCGACAAGATAATCGGCGACGGAGTTTGCGTTTGAGCCGGGCGCGGAGGCAAACCCTATCCCTCGTTTTTTCAGGTAATCGACATCGACGTGCTCGAAGCCGATGGTAGCGGTAGCGACGAATTTGACTCTGCTGTTCGCGAGTAATTTTTCGTTTACCGGCGTAATGCTGCGAACGAGCAGAATATCCGCGTCGGTCAGCGCATCAGGAGTTATTTTCCTGCCGGACAGCGTTTGAACGTCGCCTATTGAGGCAAAACATTCTTTTACGAACGGTATATTTTCATCAGCGACTATTTTCATGCAAACTACGCCGAGTTAGAATCAAACTGACAGTGAGGTTCTGATAATTAAGCAAGATATTCCTTCAAGAAATCTGGAAGAAGACATATCTTCAAGCCAGGTATGTCTTTCAACTTATCTTTCAATTTTATATCTGTTGTAAGTACGATTCTTTCTTGATTTGAGTACCACAACTCAATTAAGTATTTATCATCAGACGGCGTTTTGGCTGCTATGTTCTCGGGAAGGACTTTTAGCTCGTGGTCATAAATAATTATCGTTTTATCCAAGTTACGAAATATGTTATTTAGAAATGTAAAACGCTTTTTTGTGCTGGTATCCGATTCAAACTGTTTCCAAAAGCCGTAAAACTTTTTTGTAAAAGGACTATTTCTTTTTATTATAATCTTATCGCCTCTGCAAACGAAGGCATTTATGAATAGAGATACTTTAATCCTATCAGATTCTTGAGCGTCAGGGCGTAGGTATTCTAATAGCCACTCATTAACAACGATCTCCATTGGTTCGCCCTCAGGAGATGCTGAAGAACTCTTTGACTTGTTTCAATTCCGCTTCATAAAAACCCTTGAGGCCGCCTTTGACTTGTCCTTTTTCGTTGACCTCCTGCCTTTCAATTTTTGTCTCTTTGCCTTCTTTTGAGAGGTAATAGATACAAACGTCTTCGGGTTTGATCTTGTTTTGGGCCACTTTATTAAGAAGGGAAAGAACTATGTGCTCACTGTGTGTCGATATTATGAAGCTTTTCCCCTCATTCTGTGAGATACTCACAAAGACATCGACTAACTTATCCATCAATTCAGGATGCAAATGGATTTCGGTTTCCTCGATACATATAGTAGATACTTCTTCCCTCAGGCATTTTGTCAGAATTGTAACAAGCTGGTTAGTTCCGAACCCTTCATTTACAAGATCGCAGACAAATCCGGTGATGCGGTCTCGTGACTGAAGGTTGAAGTTGGCCGTGCCGAGTAACGACCTTACGCTAAAAACCTTGTCTACCATATGCTCTAAATAGTGCGCTACTTTTCCCTCTAATTCGCGATTAGCAGCCAACAGAGTAGCTAGTTCATCTTCGTTCAATAACTGTGGCTGCATCGGAACTGACGAATAATTTGGTTTAGTAAATCCTCTTCTTAAAGGAACAAAATCCACTCCTCGTATTTCTTCAATGGGAGAGTTAATGCTTTCCTGCAGAATATTAAGGGAGTCTGCTGAATCAACTTTGATATCAGGTTCTTTCGCACTTATAAGCATCTCGCCTTTGGCGAGGGGCGTAACGCTTATGTTCGGTGATATACCATTCCAGACAACCTGTGCTCTTCCAAATGGTCCGGCAACGTCAGCATTTGCAGTTTTGTTTCCTGGATACGGGAAAGTTATATCGATATCCAACGAAATATCGTATGGCTTAAAAGTTCTTAGCATCAGAGACGATCTCTTTCTCCCTAAAATAGCAGTGTATTGCGACCTTATTTCATCTCGCGAAACTTCTATCCCGAGACTTATCTCGGAATTTTCTTTTTTCCAGAACACAGTTTGCGCGAAACCTCCCATATTCAAAAATCCAAGATTCAAGAAACTATCCATTGCTTGGTTCGGATTCAAAACAACATTCTTCAAAGTTAGTAATCCGTATATAACGCTGGATTTACCGCTGTTGTTGGGACCAGTAAGAACCGTAATTTTCCCCAAAGGCATCTCGCCATCACGGATACCTCGAAAGTTCCCGAGTGTCAGTTTCGTAATCATTTTTAGAGGTCTCCTATCTTGAGCTAATTCTCATAGTTTTACTAATATCTAGCAATTATCGGACAACTGTGATGTATTGTCAAATGCCATTTCCGTTGAGTATCCAAGGCGCAATAGTGCGAAGCTCTATCGACATATAGGGCATTCAAAACCAGACGCCAGCGATTTGGGTGCCGCAATCGGGACAAGTTGAGTTCTTAATTTTGTTCAAGGCGACATTATAGCCGATGCGCTCGATGAGGGTGTGGCCGCATTTATGACAATATGTGTTTTCCTGTTTCGAGCCGGGGACGTTGCCGAGATAGACGTAGTGCAGCCCCGCCTGTTTGCCGATTTCGTAGGCCCTTTGAAGGGATTTTGGCGGGGTGGGCTGTGAATCGGTATATTTATATTGCGGGTAAAATCGGCTGATGTGCCAGGGAAAATCTGGGCCGGCTTTTGTAACCAGAAAATCAGCGAGCTGTTTTAGTTCCTCATCGGAGTCATTTTCATCGGGCAAAAGCAGCGTAGTTGTTTCCATCCATATATTAGTATGTTTGGCGATATGTTCGATTGTATCAAGAACGGGCTGCAATTTTGCCTTACACAATCGGCGGTAATAATCTTCACTGAATGCCTTGAGGTCGACGTTTATCGCGTCGAGCCAGTCGGCTGCAAAATCAATTGCCTCTCTGGTCTGGTAGCCGTTGCTGACAAAGACATTTTTCAGGCCTTTTTGCTTTGCCAGTTTGGCGCAGTCGGAGGCCAGCTCCATAAATATAGTTGGTTCGGTATATGTGTAGGAAATACTTTTACAGTCGTATTGAATGGCGGCGCTGACGATTTGTTCGGGACTTATGGCCTCGCCCTCGAATTTGCCTGTTTCGACGACGGCCTGGCTAATCTGCCAGTTCTGGCAGAATTCGCAGCGGAAGTTGCAGCCCATTGTGGCAATCGAAAAACTTTTACTGCCGGGCTGGAAATGAAACAACGGTTTTTTCTCTATCGGGTCCGGGTTGGCAGAGACGACCTTGTCATAATTGAGCGAGCACAGAATGCCGCCGATATTTTTGCGAACGGCGCATATACCGGTTTTGCCCTCGGCAATGAGGCAGCGGTGCGCACAAAGAAAACACTGCACCTTGTTGCCTTGTGTCGCTTCCCACAAGACAGCTTGTTTTAGATGTTGCTGGGCTGTCATCGCTTTCACCTGCCATATATCTTCCGGCTTCGCCGATTCAGTATATTAAATTGCACAGGCGAAATCAAACCCTCCGACAACGTTATCCGGGGCGATTCCCCGGTCGCCATCGAGATGCTATGCCCTGCCGATGCGGCGCAGATAGGCCTTTGACTTTTTGAGTCCCATCCTCGACGCTTTCTTTTTGACGGCGTCGGTTTTGCGCCCCACCTTTTTGGCTATTTTGGAAGTGGCGGTCGCGGGAAACAACCTTTTGAGCAGATTGAGGTCCCCTTTACTCCACTGTCCCCTTGGACTTCTTTTCTTTGCCATTTGTGTCCCCTTTCACAAAAGCCCGGTGCCATAATATATCCCTATCGAGGGACGACACCATTACGTGACAATTTACATATACGACGCAACCGTGTCAAATGTTTTTGGCGATAATAGAAATATAAAATTATTACAGCGCGGCGGCATAAGACAAAGAGCAGCTGGCGCTTTACAGGAGGACGGTTTGGGGTATACTTTAGGCGGTTATGGCAAACTCAAAGGAAAATACGGTTGGTATAGTTAAAACGCAGGTAATACGGGTTGTCGAGGAGAATAACCCGCTGGAGCTTGCGTGCGGCAAGACGCTTGGGCCTATTGACGTGGCATACGAGACATACGGCAGGCCGGACGCGACGGGGGACAATGTTGTCCTGATTTGCCATGCGCTTAGCGGCAACGCCCACGTAGCGGGTTTAAACAATCCGAACGACCGCAAACCCGGCTGGTGGGATACTATGGTCGGGCCCGGGAAGGGTATCGATACCAATAAATATTTCGTGATTTGCTCTAATTTTCTGGGCGGCTGTTCGGGGACGACTGGGCCTTCTTCGATTAACCCAGGGACCGGCAAACCATACGGCCTCGATTTCCCGATTATCACCATAGCCGATATGGTGAAGGTTCAGAAACTGCTGATGGACAAACTCGGCGTAAAAAAATTATTGGCGGTAATTGGCGGCTCGATAGGCGGAATGCAGGTCTTGCAGTGGGCGATTGAGTATCCGGATTTTGTCCGCTCAGCCATACCGATAGCCACTACAAGCCACCTGAGCGCTCAATCGATAGCGTTCGACGCGGTGGGACGAAACGCGATACTGGCAGATGCCAATTTCGTCGGGGGGCAGTATCACGACAAGGGACAGCCCGCCGAAGGGCTGGGTATCGCGCGGATGATTGGCCATATCACCTATCTTTCCGAAGAAAGTATGCGTGATAAATTCGGCAGAAAATTGCGCACCGCCGACGATTACAAATACGATTTTGCCTCTGAGTTTGCCGTCGAAACGTATCTCGATTATCAGGGACAGAGCTTCGTCGAGCGGTTCGACGCCAACAGTTATCTATATATTACCAAGGCGTCGGATTATTTCGACCTTACAAAGGACTATGGCTCGTTGCAGAAGGCGTTCGCCAACGTCAAAAGCCGGTTTTTTGTCGTGAGCTTGTCAAGCGACTGGCTTTTTACGCCTGCGCAGTCGAGAGCGATAGCCGAAGCGATTGCCGCAAATCGCAAGGATATCAGCTACTGTGATATCGCCTCACCATACGGCCACGACGCGTTTTTGCTGGAAGTAGAAACGCTCGGGCAATTTATCTGTTGTTTTCTGAAAGCGACGTATGACCCGCAGAACCGCAAACCCTGTTCTTGCATTGCTCAGCGGGGACGGGGGCTGGATGTTTTTGACCAGCCGCAAAGAGCGCGTGTCGATTACGACCTGATAGAGTCGCTTATCGAGCCGGGAAGCTCCGTGCTTGACGTCGGCTGCGGCAGCGGCGAGCTGCTCGCTAATCTTATGCGCGACAAAAAAATAAAGGGCGAGGGGGTCGAGCTTGGCCAGGAATATGTGCTGGATTGTGTCTGCCGGGGGTTGCCCGTTATCCAGCAGGACGTCGAGCAGGGGCTCGACTATTATGCCGACAAAAGCTTCGATTACGTGATACTGTCGCAAACGGTGCAGACGCTGAAGAATCCGGAAAAGGCGCTTCTTGAAATGCTGCGTGTCGGCAAAAAGGTTATTGTCAGCTTCCCGAATTTCGCGCACTGGCGATGCAGATTGCAGATGGCGATTCTGGGTAAGGCGCCTGTGACCGGCCATTTGCCTTTCGAATGGCATAATTCGCCGAATGTTCATTTCTTTACGCTGAAGGATTTTGACAGGTTCTGCGCAAAGCTCGGCGTAAAGGTTGAAAAGAAGATAGGGTTGAGTGAAACGCGAGTCAGCCCCGTGAAATTAGCCCCGAATCTTTTCGCCGAAGAGGCGGTTTATGTAACGAGCAGGGATTAGTTTGCGAATACAGACCTGTATTTCGGAGAGATACAATGGCACAGATAGAGCGAGTGGGCGTGTCGCTTGAGAAAGAGCTGCTCGGCGCGTTTGACAAGCTGATTGCCGGGAAAGGTTACCAGAGCCGGTCGGAGGCGATACGCGATTTGATAAGGCAGCAGTTAAACGATACTCGGCTTCGGAACGATAAGGCCGAGGCGGTCGCCGCGGTTGTCTTGGTGTATGACCACCACGCCACCGCGATTATGGAGCGGCTGACCGAGCTTCAGCATTCGCATGTTCTGAAGACCATTTCTTCTCTGCACGTCCATCTTGACCATCACGATTGCCTCGAAGTAATAGTTCTGCGCGGTAAGGTCGGCGAGATAAACAAAATGGGCGAAAAACTCATAAGCATTAAAGGCGTCAAACTTGGACGCGTTAATCTATTGGCAAACGAAGGCCTGTAAGCAAAAGTATGCCCGCGTTTGGTCTTGACAATAGCGGGCCGAATCGGTTTTAATGTGATTTTGCGGGGCGATTAGCTCAGCTGGTTAGAGCGCACGGATCACACCCGTGAGGTCACAGGTTCGAACCCTGTATCGCCCATTACCCCTTTGCATTGTGTCGCAATGCTTGGTTCTTTGTCGAATTTCGCGGATTCATCAAATGCGTGCGACATAGTACAAGGCAATTCCGCACTTTGTAATGTATTCATATTTTTTATTTCTAATAGGCCTTGGAAAGGCAGAACTTATGCCCATGTAAGAAAATTTGTAACCACTAAAAAGTTCAGGGGCATGACAAAAGCTGGATTAGCAATGTCCGGTGAAGTAATGGCTATTACATCTTATATCGCCCACTATTCCTTCGCATTGTGTCACAATGCTTTGTTCTGTATCTGTTGGGAAATTCGCTTGTAGCATTCTTCACCCGGCCGCTATACTGTTGAATACTATGTCCGAAGAAACGGTTGCGCAAAATAGTACAGCAGCGGCCGCGGCGCAGGCCGCTGATTCACTGCCCGGCCGGCTGACCCCAATTTCAGCATAAGTTTCGATACTCCAAATGGAGAGTTCAGTCAGGCAGTTGACGTTAATCTTATAACCGGACGTTCGTATTGAGCTTTGATACGCCAAACGCTGCGTTCGATGAGACGGACGACCTGAGTTTTTAGATTAAGAATTTTGTTGCTGCTGGTCTTTAGCAAGGGTCAGCGGTATCTCCAGCCAGAAGGTCGAACCTTTTTCGAGTTGGCTTTCGAAGCCGACCTGTCCCGCGAGCAAATCAGCAAGCTCCTTGCTTATAGCCAGACCCAGTCCCGTGCCGCTTGTCTGTCGTGTCAGGGGGCTGCCTAATTGGCCGAACTTCTGGAATATCTTGTCCCTGTCCTGCTCGGCTATTCCGCAGCCGGTGTCTGTTACGGAGAATCGAATTGTTTTGTCGTCGAGCATCACTGCGCTTAGCGTTATTGTGCCGCCTTCGGGTGTGAACTTTACGGCGTTGCTCGTGTAGTTTTCGAGAATCTGCTGGATTTTGCCCGCGTCGGTCACAAAAGCAGGGATGCCTTGTTGCACTTCGAGTGTGATGGCAAGGTTTTTTTCACGTGTTATTTCAGTGAACGAAGTGATAACAGCGTCGCAAATTTCCTCGGCGGTTGTCTGTTCGATATGCAGTTGAATTTTGTCCGCCTCGGCTCTCGCAAGATAAAGCAGGTCGTTAATCATATTTAGCAGCCGCTGACCCCCGACGATGATGTTCTCGGCGTAGCGTTTCCCCTTGTCTTCCTTGAGTAGCTCCGGCTTATCGCGAAGCACCTGGGCAAAGCCCATAATTGAGTTGAGCGGGGTTCTGAACTCATGCGAGATATTTGCCAGAAATTCGCCTTTGACCTTGTTCGCCTTGAAAAGCTCGATGTTTCGTTCCGACAGTTCTATTATTTTATCGTCGAGCTGTCTGTTGGCCTGGCGGAGTTTTTCCTGGGCCGCCTGCAGACCGTCGAGCATGTGGTTGAAGGCCTCGGAAAGCTTCTCGTATTCATCGCGTGTATTAATCGAGCTTCTGATATCGAGATTTCCTTCGGCAACGTTGTTGGCCAGCCCGCGCAACTGGCGAATCGGTCGCAGGATGACCCGTTGCGTTATGATGTAAAACGCCACGATTGCGCCAGTGCCGCTGATAAGCCCGGCAACAATAATCCATACGCGGTTGAGGAGGACCGTTCGGCGTGTTTCCGCGGCGGGTCGTTCGACTATTACCGCGCCTATCGCTTCGTTCCGGCTAAATGCGCCGGCGGAACCCTGCGGGTTGTGGCAGGTTATGCAACCCTCCGTCGCGCGGAAAACGCGGACGTAATTGAAGTAAATCGCGTGCTTCCTGTTCTCGAACTGTACCTGGTCGGATGATTCCTCGTCGTTACGAAGGTCCTCGACCATCAGCCGCTGCTGGACGGTCAATCCTTCTATTTTCTTGTCGTCTTTTTTGAATCGGACCCAGCGAACGTCGGATTTGTTGGGGTCCATAACATTGCCCCGGTCGTCGAGCACAGCAAGCGTATTTTCGCCCGGCATACGCGCCTGAAAATGCCGCCGAACCAGTGTTTCTGTCCTGGCTCTGCTGGAATCGAGCAGAATCTGCCTTGTGAGCTGACGCATCCAGGCGTATGGGATAAGAAGCGCAAGAACCAGTATCAGCACCACCGCCGCTCCGAACGCGATTCTGCACTTTTCCGCCAGTGACAAAGGCGATAAGTGAAGAAACACCAGAATCCTGTGATAAATTTTGCTTATTCTTTTCAGCATAGGTCACAAAACAGCGTATAGCGGACAGCGTGCAGCGTATGGTTAATATCTCGCCCGATGAAAATGGACGGCAAATCATTTACACTAAACGCTACTGTTTTTTCTCAAGCTCGTGTGAGTGTTTTTGTGTTCGCAGGTTGAGTTCGTCAAGCTGTTTCTGTTCGACCTCGCTCGGCGCATCGGTGAGCAGGCACTGGCCCCGCTGTGTCTTCGGGAAGGCGATGACGTCGCGTATATTGTCGGTGCCTGTCAGCAGCATAATCATCCGGTCCAGCCCCAGCGCGATACCGCCGTGGGGAGGAGCTCCGTGCTCGAGCGCCTTGAGGAAAAAGCCGAATCGTAATTGTGCCTGTTCTCTGGTAATGTTCAGCAGGTCGAAAACCTTGGCCTGCATTTCAGGTCTGTGGATACGGACGCTGCCCCCGCCGATTTCCGAGCCGTTGACGACGATGTCGTATGCCTGGGCGATAATGTGCCCGGGGTCGGTATCCAGCTTCGGGATATCCGCCGCGATAGGCGCGGTAAACGGATGGTGCATCGAGTCGTATCGTTTTTCGTCGGCGTTCCATTCGAACAGCGGAAAATCAACAATCCACACGAATTCAAATTTGCTTTCGTCGTAGAGTTTAAACTCCTTCGCGATTTTACATCTAAGCGGCGCAAGCGCCTTATTGACTCCTTTTTCGTCTGCGGCCACCAGCAGGACCAAATCACCGTCCTTTGCGCCGAAACGGTTTGCCATTTCTTCGAGTTGGTCGGGGCTGAAGAATTTTGACAGGTTGCTGACAAGTGTCATTTTGCCGTTCTCATTCTTTGCCTTGAACCAGGCAAGCCCTTTCGCGCCGTAGTCGGCTGCGAAACCGGTCAGCGTCTTTTCAATATCATTGCGGGAGTACTTGTTGCCGCCGTCCGGAGCGCAAAGCCCCTTGACGATGCCGCCCGATTTTATGGCCGAGGTAAAAACCTTGAATGTGCTTTTGCCGGCAATATCTGATACGTTTTTGAGCTTCATATCGAAGCGCAGGTCGGGCCTGTCGATGCCGTAATCATCTGCCGCTTCTTTATAAGTCATTCGCCTCATTGGCGTCTTGACATTGAGGCCGAGCACCTCGTTGAAAATTTTGGCGACTAATACTTCGTGAACTTTTATAACGTCGTCCGCCTCGACAAAGCTCATCTCCACATCGATTTGGGTGAATTCCGCCTGCCTGTCGGCTCGCGGGTCTTCGTCGCGAAAACAGCGAACAATCTGGAAATACTTGTCTGTGCCGCTGACCATAAGTATCTGTTTGAATAACTGAGGGGACTGCGGCAGCGCGTAAAACGTTCCCGGCACCAATCTGCTGGGGACGAGGAAGTCACGTGCTCCTTCGGGTGTGCTTTTACCCAGCATAGGGGTCTCGATTTCCCAGAAGCCCAGCGAATCGAGATAATCGCGGGCGATTTTTGTGACGCGATGGCGGACCTTGAGCTTTTCCTGCATCGCCGGTCTGCGCAGGTCGATATACCGGTATTGCAGCCGGACCTCTTCGCCTGTCTTTTCGGCGGTGTCAATCTCGAAGGGAGGCGTCTTTGCGGTATTGAGGATTTCGAGTTTCTCAACCGCCACTTCAATTTGTCCGGTGGCAAGTTTGGGATTTTCAAGCCCTTCGCCCCTCGGCTCAACGACGCCTTCTGCTGCCACAACCCATTCACTGCGGACGGTCTGTGCGAGTTTGTGGGCG
>JBEKZW010000025.1:0-34715 GCA_049509475.1 Sedimentisphaerales bacterium | reverse complement strand
ACAAGCTGGAGCATATCCATAATGTTATTGAAGGCGCTTGCGACATAAGCACAGGCGATACTTAACAGGATGCCGACGACCGTGATGATGTGGCCCATACGCAGATAATGCTGGTCGGACTGGCCAGGCTTGATGTAGCTTTGGTAGAGGTCATAAGTCCAGACGGTATTGAAGGCGGTAACGTTGCCCGCCATACCCGACATAAACGACGCCATAAGGGCCGTGATGCCGATACCAAGAAGGCCCGGCGGAAGGAATTTGGCGAGCATTGCCGGAACCGCCATATTGTAATCCACGTTGCCTGCTGCGTCTTTTGGCAGGAATGTGCCTCCGTCCTGATGCAGGGCGATGGCAATCATACCGGGCAGAATCACCAGCGCCGGGAAGAGCATTTTCGGGAAAGCGGCAATCAGGGGCGTACGTCGAGCGGCGGACATCGAGTTAGCAGCCATTGCCCTTTGCACGACTAAGAAATCCGTGCACCAGTAGCCGAATGAGAGAACAAAACCCAGCCCCATCACCATTCCGAACCATTCGACGCCCATAGGGTTTGCGCTTGCTGAATTCATGTGTGCCCAGGACTCAGTCCAAGCGCCGGGTGCAAACGCTTTGCCGGCAGGGTTGGTTGGGCTGGTAGCAACGACGTTGAGCTTAGCGACAAGTCCGTCCCAGCCGCCGACGCTCTTTAGACCAAGGAATACCAGGGGGCAAAAACCGAGGACAATGAGGAAGAACTGCAAGACCTCGTTGTAAATCGCGGAGGTCAGGCCGCCAAGGAAGATGTAAATCAGCACAATCGCCGCTGAAACCACAATGCAGAGATGGTAATTAAAGCCGAGGATTTGTTCGAGAAGCTTCGCAAGGACGTGCATCGAGATGCCGGACGAGAAAACAGTCATAACCGCAAATGATGCGGCGTTGAAGGCGCGGGTTTTCTCATCGAAACGAAGTTTGAGATATTCGGGCACCGAACGCGCCTTTGAGCCATAGTAGAAAGGCATCATAAAGACGCCTACGAAAACCATCGCGGGTATGGCACCCACCCAGTAAAAATGGCTGGTCATAATGCCGTATTTGGCGCCGGATGCGCCCATTCCGATGACTTCCTGCGCCCCAAGGTTGGCGGATATGAAAGCCAGCCCCGTAATCCAGGCGGGAATCGACCTGCCAGAGAGGAAGAAATCGGTGCTGGTTTTGGTGTATCGCTTCAGCGCGAAGCCGATTCCAAGGACGAAGGCAAAATAGATAAACAGCAGCAAATAATCGATGGAACCCAACTGAATACCGTGCATATTTTCCGTCTCTTAAAATGCGCACAATTCCAAATGGCGATAATTATAGTAACCGCGACCCAAAACACAATTACTAAAGGCCGGGATTGTCCCGGGCGAATTTTAAGGAGGGTATAACAAATGGAAGGGTCGGCTGTGTCCACCCCCGATACCCTATCGACCCACGCCGACCCTTCCTTCTGACCTCGACGAGAACTTTCACATTACAGCGGACTCTCACCATTTCTTCGCTGGTCGCCGAAACCGACGATACGTCCTGGAAGCGGGCCATGGTGTGGAGGCCCGTTTTCTATAAGGTAAGTCCAGGAATCCATCATTGCGTTACAAGAAATTTACGGAATTTCTCAATTTTTTGAAAAAAATCGTAAAAAACCATGTAACAAACCCTGCCCTTTGTGGACAATATATGCAGGAAGCTAAACTGTTATTAATTTTCACCGCGGAGTTCGCGGAGAACAAAAAACAAATAATTTCTCGGCGTTCTTTGCGGTCTCGGTGGTAAAATAGAAAAGATGGCGGCAGCGTTGCAAAATATAAGCCCGGGGCTGATTCATGAGGCCAAACTGGGCAACAAGGATAGTATGAACCGGCTTGCCGAGCTGGCCGGTGACCGGCTTTATGCCTATATCTTCCGGCTCACGCTCGACCAGACCATCACGCAGGATATATTGCAGGAGACAATACTATTTATGATTCAGTCGCTAAATGAACTCGAACACGTGGACCATTTCTGGGGGTGGCTCTTCAGGACAGCGATGGGCAAGGTACAGCATTACTACCGGGACCAGCAACGCAGAAAAACCGTTGAGCTGTCCGAAGATGAACGATTGTATATTCATAACCGCGTCAGCGCCGATTTTAACGACGGGCTGACTGAGCTTCTGCGAAAAGAGCTTTCCGACGCGGTCTTTATGGGGATGAAAAAGCTGAAGCTGAAGTACCGCAACGTTCTTATGCTTCGCTGCTTCGAGAATATGGATTACGCCCAAATCGCCACGGTAATGAACACTTCCGAATTGCGCTCGAGGGTCATGTTTTTCCGCGCAAAGACGTCGCTGCGAAGGCATTTAGCCATGCAGGGTTTCGGCAAATACTACTTCCTCATCGCCCTTGCGCTGTTCGGCATCATTACGACGTCGGCCAAGGCGGCATCGTCGGCGACTGTTACCGCCTCATCTCTGAGCGTGGGTTTCACCGCGTCACTGATTGCCGTGATGTTGAGCAAAATCGGTATTTCCGCGACAGCCGCTGCGACGGCGATTGCTTTTATCGTGCCCCATGAATCGTGGATTTACCTTATTCCTTATGCCTGCTTCGCAGTGCTTTTCGTTTTCTTTGTCTATTTAGCCAGCATCTACAGCAATTAGGCGGAAAATCCCATCCGACGGTCCGGCTGCCCTGAGCGCGGAGAGTATGGGGACATCCACATGCCGGCCCTCAACGAAAATCCGGTTCACACCAAACCGTAAAAATCCGGTATAATGTCTCAATGCCGATAGTAACGCTAAAGGACATACATATATCATTCGGGGCGCAATCGATTTTTGAGCGGCTCGATTTGAAGATATACCCCGCCGAGAAGGTTGGGCTTGTCGGGCCTAACGGGTGCGGAAAAACCACGCTGCTGAAAATGATTCTCGGGAAACTGGCGCCGGATGCCGGGGAGGTCCATCAAAGGAAAGGATTGCGTTTCGGATACCTGCCGCAGGAACCGGTTTTTGGCGGTGAAAAAACCGTTCTTGAGGAACTGCACGATAGCGCTCGGGAAATACTCGACCTGCAAAAAAGATTACACGACTCGGCGCAGACATTAAGCGGGCTTTCCGGCGGCGAATTAAAAGCCGCGATGCAGCAATACGACCGGCTCAGCTCCGAATTTGAAATTATGGGCGGCTACAGGTATGAAACGAAAATAAAAGAAATCGCCGCGGGGCTGGGGCTTGAGGAAAAACATTACTCATTAAAAACCACGCAGCTCAGCGGAGGGCAATTGTCGCGGCTGGGACTTGCGAAAGTCCTGCTGGCGGACGCAAACCTGCTGCTCTTGGATGAGCCGACAAACCATCTCGACTGGGATGCGACGCTGTGGCTTGAAAAATTCTTAAAAAACTACGGCGGCGCCGCACTGATTGTCAGCCACGATAGATTCTTACTCGACAGATTAGTCTGTAAAATTGTGGAAATCAGGGACCGCAAGACGGATGTTTATCCCGGCAATTACAGCAACTACAGGCAGGAAAAGGGAAAACGTGACCTTGAACTGGGGCGCCAGTACGAACAGCGGCTGGAGTTCATCGAGAAAACCCGCGACTTTGTCGTTCGCAACATAAACCGCAAAGGGACGAAAAAGGTTGCGCGTGGCAGGCAAACGCGGCTCGATAACCTTCTCAAAAACAATCCTGACTTTCTCGAAAAACCGAAGAACGCACGAGAGCTTAGCTTCAAATTTGCCGAGGTGGAAAACAGGGGCAAGCGAGTAGACGCGGTCCTGACAGCTAAAAATCTCACGAAAAGTTTCGGGGCACTGACGCTGTTCGAGAATATGAGCTTCGAGCTTATGAGAGGCCAGCGCTCAGGCATCATCGGCCCAAACGGAATGGGCAAAACAACGCTGCTGAAACTTGCGCTTGGACAAATCGAGCCGACCTCCGGCTCAATCGAGCTTAGAAAAACCCTTTCCGTCGGCTACCTTGACCAGGCAGGAGCACAGCTGAATTCGCAAAATACCGTGCTTGAAGAGGCGTCTTCGATTATCCCTGAAATGCTCCCTGAACAGATGCGCAAACGCCTCGGGGCATTTCTGTTTGTCAAAGACGATGTGTTTAAGAAGGTGGCGGACCTCAGCGGCGGAGAGCGAAACCGGCTGGCGCTTTGCAAACTGGTTTTGTCCGAGCCGGAAGTTCTTATACTCGATGAGCCGACAAATCACCTTGATATTCCGAGCATCGAGGCGCTCGAAAACGCGCTTGGGGATTACGCGGGGACAATCATCGCCGTAAGTCACGACAGGTTTTTTCTCGATAGAATTGCCCGTCGGCTTATTGTGCTCGGCGCAGATGAGATGGGCAAGACGTCGCCGGGCAGATTTGAGTTTATAAACGGCTCATTTAGCCGATATGCCGAACTCTTGGAGCAAAGGTCGTTAGAACAGGAAACTGCCCCGCAGGCCGCAAAACCTAAACAGTCGAAGCAGGACAAGCCGAAAAAGACAACCCCGCCGGAACTAAGACAATTTAATATCTGGCCGGCGGAAAAGATTGAGAAGGCGATTGAGGAGACGGAGGCAAAGATTAAAGAGCTGCACGAAAGTTTCGGCGATGAAAAAGTATATAAGGATTACAAAATGCTAGCCCAGGTGCAAAGTCAGGTAAAAGAAAAAGAGCAATATCGCGAACTGCTTTACAGGGCATACGATTTGAAAACAAGCAAACGTTAGCCACAACTGAAAACCTAACTATGTAGCAGTATGTGCTACTATGCAAAGATTTTGGAGACATGCAAAGTTGACTCCGTACCTAAGGGACGGGCTGGGTAAAATTGAACCATCAATCGATACTTATCTTTGGGGAGGCCAACGAATGGGACTTGAGAAATGCGTGGTTGAATACTGTCGCGGTTATTCTTTAAAGTGCCATTAATTATTCGTCATCATCATCCGCTTCCTCGTAATTGAATTCCACTTTACTTTGCCGGACGATCTCATTGATTATTTCGCGCAAATACCCCTGTTTTACGGCGATGCGAAGACGCTCACGGAGCATTGGTATGTTGATAACTTCCTCAATGCAATTCATATATTTGTCAACAACGGCTTGGACAGCATACTGCTTCTGGGCTCCTGAACGAAGCTGGCCTGTTAACACCTCGACATTCTCTTCGGACTTGATCACAAATGAGATTGGATAACGTTCGATTTTGTCTATGTCCAAAAAATATTTGCGGACATCGAGAGTCTCTGTGACCTGGAAGAATCTGCCCAAAGGACGCATGACAAAATCAATTCCGCCATCGTTGGCATTTGTTCGACCTGTCTTGTAGAGTTTCAAAGGTGATTCCTCTATCTTGTCGAGTTGAAAACCAAAGTACACCGTCTGGTCATGATAGAAGTACTTCAAAATGGCGTAACTCACGATTTCGAAGATACGTGCGTCAACATTAGGCGCGAGAAGACCAAAAATGAACGTTTCTATTTCCTTCCCCTTTTCTTTGGCAATACTCTTGAGACGTTCGCATGTTTTTATAAAAGTTTCGAACGATACCCGCTTTGTCCTAATGTACGCTTTGATGATATCGAGTATTGCGGGTGCAATGTTAAATCGCTTCTTTCCTACTGAAATCTTCAGAAGTCTTTCGTTAATCCAGTACCTTTTCGTTTCAACCACTCGCAGGATAGGTGTTACGTCTATCTGGGGAAAAACTTCTTGAACTCCTCGTTCATTCGATGGTTCAGGGCGTGATTCTGCAACTTACTTCCGAAGGGTAATTGTCTCTGACGTTTAAACAACGCCGAAAAGCGGGATCCCTCGTATTTCGAATAGTCCCCTCGCTTGTGATATTTTCGTTGAATGTAGTCCTCCACAAGGACAAAGATGGCATAGAGATTAGCGAAACTACTGCGTGCCTTTGACCCGCGAGTAGCGGATACCGTCTTAAGGTTAATATACTGAAGCAATGAACTCTTCTCTAAAATATCGGCTGCTGCGTGACGGAAGTGCTTGTCGAGAATTGCCCGTATCTGAGGCGTGAATTCGTGTTCCATTGCTACCTTTCAAAAAGAACAAGCTGTTGCTGTGCAGGCGACTCGTATTTTTCGTATGATTTGGGCTGACGCTCAAGGGCTTCACCATTATAATGTTCGCATAAGTGCAATCTACGCAATCCTATTTTCATATACTCCTCATCTATTTCTATCCCAATTGAACGTCGCCCTAGCGACTGCGCGACAAATGATGTCGTGAAAGTGCCCGAGAAAGGATCGAGAACAATATCCCCGGGATTAGAACTGGCCTTTATTATTCGTTCCAAGAGCGCCACCGGCTTTTGCGTCGGGTGTTCCTCGTATTCTGCCATTCGATAACGAACACGAGGAATAGTCCATACGTTTCCCGGCACCTTTTTGTCGCTATACATAGACGGCACCGGCTTTCGGTAGTCAATTAGCTTTCGGGTGGCTCCTGTTCGTGCCTCAACAAGGATGTCATCTGCATTAAACGTATAGTCATCCCTGTCCTTCACACAGAAAAGAATGGGCTCGTAAAGCGAGCCGTAGAACCGCTTGGCCTGCACACCGGAACTGTCGTAAGCCCATACGATTCTTGACAGGATATGAAACTTCTTTCGCAGATAGAGGTCAAAATAGGGCATGTTTTGAGTTGCAGTCATTACATAAAGACTACCATTGTCTTTCAGTTTCAAAAGGCATAAATCGAGCCATTCGCAGCACCACGAGACATAATCTTCGTCCGATGGCCAGCGATCACGCTTCCCATTGAAATTTTTGCCGATATTGTAAGGCGGGTCTGCAAAGATGAGATCAATAGAACGGTCAGGCACGAGGGATTGCATCGCTTCGAGAACATCGCCCCACACAACTACATGCCCATTTTTCTCGAACACCTTCATATTATCTTTATCATCGCGATATTTGGCGTACGATCTTGTTATTCGACCGCACTTTTGCGGCTTATTTAAGTGATTTATAGCTAATTGCAGCATTACTGTCAAATCAAAATGTGTTTTGCGGACGAGTTCTGCTCTTGAATTCTAGGCGCAATCCTCCTTCGCTGAAGTTACGGAGGACAGGTCTGCGTCTAAACCTTTTGTGCCTTCTTGTGGCAATACAAGAATTCTCCGTGCCTTGGCCTTTTTGCGGCCCCAAAAATCATCTTGAAAAAGCCGTGTTTTTCGGATAAACAGGTAATCCTTGAATTACGAAAGGAAACCCAAATGACAGATACACCGAAAAAAGCAAAAAAGCTTCATAGCCGGGCTTCGATGGCGACGAGGGCGATTCACGCGGGGGAACCGAGGCAGAAATACGCCGACTCGCTGATGACGCCGATTGTCCAGACCGCCACATTTACATTCAAAAACAGCAAGGCAATCGAGGACTACACCAAGAAAGGCAAGGCGCATTACGAATACGGCCGATACGGAAACCCGACTGCCAAAATCGCCGAGCAGCGATTGGCCGACCTCGAAGGCGCCGAGGACTGCGTCGTATTTTCATCGGGGATGAGCGCAATCACCACAACGATTCTGTCGCTTGTTCATTCGGGCGACCACATCGTTATAACCGATGACAGTTATAAAAAGACGCTGGAGTTCTGCCAGTCGTATCTCAAGCAGTTCGCGATTGACTGCACGATTGTCCCGTTCGGCGACTATAACGTTATCGACAGGGCCATCAGGAAAAACACACGCTTCATTTTCTCCGAATCGCCCACTAACCCTTACCTGAATATTTTTGACCTTGAGAAAATCAAGAAAATAGCCGACAAGCACAAGATTCTTACGCTAATCGACTCGACCTTTGCGACGCCATATAACCAGAGGCCAATCGAGTTCGGTATGGACCTCGTCCTGCAAAGCTGCACGAAATATTTAGCGGGACATAATGATATTCTCGCGGGCGCGGTTTTGGGCAGAGAGGAGCTTGTTGAAAAAATCCGCGACCTGCACAAATCGATGGGAGGCACTATCGACCCGCACTGCTGCTACCTGCTTTTGCGAGGGCTAAAGACGTTCCCGCTTCGCATCCGCTATCAGAACGAGTCCGCGTTGCGAGTCGCTGAATGGCTTGAGGCGCATCCAGCAATAAGACGCGTATATTATCCTTTCCTTCCAAGCCACCGACATTACGAGGTCGCGACACAGCAGATGGAAGGCGGCGGCGGCGTTGTTTCGTTCGAGGTAAAAGGGACCCTTGCTGACTCAAAACGGCTGTTAGACCGGCTGAAACTGATTAACATCGGGCCATCACTGGGCGGCGTGGAATCGCTTATTACCCATCCCGCCCTTGTGAGTTATTATGACTACAGCCGAAAGGAACGCTATAAGCTGGGGATTACAGATACCCTGTTTCGTTTTGCCGTGGGCATTGAAGATACCGATGACCTCATCGCCGACCTCGAACAAGCTCTGCCTAAATCCTGAGCCATTACAATCGTTATATTTGCTCTTGAAAAAGCCCTGTTTGCTGCCAAAAGCCACTGCATTTTCGGCCAAAAACAAGCCAATTATTCAAGGAAAAAACTGTGTTTTTTGCTATCTACTTGCCAAGCGAGCCATACTAAAACCGCATTATAACTTTAATAATGGGCTATTTTTGTCATTGTATCGCAAACCTAATGTCCAAAACAAACGTTTGATACAAATGTTTGATACAAATGTTTTATACTTTGTGTGAAAGAAGCGTTTTATGCAAGCGGTTAAAACGGCTGGTTCAAGGAGATAAGTATGAACAGTCTGGATGAAAAAAACACGGTGACAAAAGAGGCACGAGTAACGCGGAAGCGGCTGCTGGAGGCCGCGGAAGAATTATTCGCTCAAAATGGTTTTGACGGAACCGCTATTCGAGACATCACCACAAAGGCGAACCGAGGCCCCGCAGCAGTAAATTATTTTTTCGGCGACAAACGCGAACTTTACGAAGAGCTATTCCGATTGCGTCTTCGCGAGATGTGCGAGAGCCGGCTACAGACAATCGAGGCAATAATGCAGAAAAAGCCGACGCTCGAAGAATTGTTTCACGAATATTGTATCGATTTTCTAAAACCCTTTGCAGACCCGCAGCAAAGCCAGCGATTTATGCAGCTTTTCTTTCGGGAAATGGCGGAACAACGGCTGCCCAAAAATATGTTTCTCGATGAACTGGCTGCCCCGACGTTAGCGGCGATGGAGGAAGCAATCGCCGTTATTTGTCCGAACATCAATAAACACGATGCGATGATGTGCATTCTTTCGCTGACCGGCCAACTGGTTCACTATATGCAGACAAGGGTGTTGTTCGACGGGGCAGAGGGACATTCAATAACATCGATTGCCACAGATGAGTCGATAGACCACATAGTCCGATTTTCGGCAGCGGGAATCAGGGCTTACGCCAAAGGGGACATGAAATGAAAAAGGCAAACATAATAAATCTGTCCCTGTGTCTAATGCTATCCGCGGTTTTACCTGCGGGGTGTGTCAGTAAAGAAGAGTTTACCAGTGAGGCGTCGCTGTCGCGGGAATCGGCGTATAAGCAATGGGAAGGCCGCAAGCAGGCCGAGAAGCAGACGCAGGCGGTAATTTCGGGAAAACTCTCTCTCGACGACTGCCTGAAACTGACACTGACGAACAACAAAATGCTCTTGAAGACGCTTGAGGAGAAAGAAGCCGCACGAGGCGGCGAGCTTGGCGCATATTCGGCGATTTTGCCGACGGTTGCACTTTCGGCCGGCTACCAGCGTCTCGACAGACCACAGTCGTTCTCAATCGGGGGCCAGAACATTACTCTGGGCGATGTGGATAATTACTCACTGGGTCTCAAGGTTACGCAGCCGATTTTTGCCGGAGGGGCGATATCAGCCAGAATAAATGCCAGCCGACTAAGCGTTCTGCTGGCCGACCAGACAGTGCGAAACGTCGTTCAAAATACCGTTTACGCCGCACAACTCGGTTATTACAGCGTTCTTTTAGACCAACATTTATATAACATAAGCGACGACGCGGTCAAATCATCGCAATCGCATCTCAACGACGTGAAACAAAAACGCGCCGCCGGCGTCGCATCGGACTACGACATTCTCCGTGCGGAAGTGGACCTGTCGAATTTCACCGCACAGCTTATTCAGAGCCGAAACGCCATCAACGTCGCCAAGGCCAACTTAGTCAAAATAATGGGCGTCTCGCAGGACAGCACCTTTGCGCCTGCTGACGAGCTTACATATTCGGCCTTCAAAATCACGATGGAGGAGGCCGTCGCCAATGCGTATCGAAATCGCCCGGACCTGTTTACAAGAGAGCTAACCATTCGTCAGCAAAAAGAGCTGCTTTCCATCGCCCAGAGTGATTACTACCCCGCTGTAAGCGGCTACTTTAATGACCAGCGGACAAAGCCCGACCCGCACGATCCTATGCTTATCGAGTGGGGTAACGCCTGGAACTACGGCATTATAGCCACCTGGCCGATATTTGACGGCTTCGCACGCGAAGGCGGCGTAATTTCGCAAAAGGCCCGAGTCAAACAATCACAGATTGACCTGGTTGATACCGAGGAAACAGCATTGTTTGAACTGACAAAGGCGACTCTCAGCATCGAGGACGCCGCCGAGTTCGTTGATTCGCAGAAGCTTAATCTTTCCCGCGCGGAAGAGGGGCTGCGGCTTGTTGAGGCGGGTTACAGGCAAGGCACAAATACGCAGGTTGAGGTGGTTGACGCCCAGACAGCCCTCACAACGGCCAAGGCGAACTATTACCAGGCGATTTATTCTCACTTAGTCGCCAAGCTCGACCTGAACAAGGCAATGGGGACGCTTGCGCGTTTCGAACCCTCAAAGATGACGCAACCGGCGTCAGAAACAAATAATGTTCAAATGGAGCAAAAGAAGAAATGAGTATTATCAAAAAAGCAATCAGAGGCGGCTGGGAAAGAATAACTTCAATCGGGATAATCGCGGGTATAGCCGTATTGATATGTGTGGGAATTTATATCATCCGGGCGATGTCGCGCGAATCCACCGATGACGCGTTTATAACCGGGCACGTCATATCCGTAAGCGCGCGAGTCTCGGGCTACGTCGATAAAGTGCTGGTGAACGACAACCAGTCCGTTGTGCAGGGTGATATTCTTGTCGAGCTTGACCCGCACGATTTCCAGGTTGCTCTCGATATGGCCAGCGCTAATTTCTCGACGGCACAGGCGGCAGAAAAACAAAGCGAGGCGAAGGCGAATATAGCGTCGGTGGAGGCAAGCAGAACCGAAAGGGACTATAACAGATACAAGCAGCTATTTGACGCCAACGCGGGGGTAACACAGCAGCAATTAGACAACGCCTCGGCGGCTGCGCGTTCGGCACAGGCACAGCTCAAATCGGCCAACAGCCAGATTGCCGGCGATCATGCAAGAGTAGCCCAGGCGAAAGCTGCCGTCGAGCAGGCCGAACTGAATCTTTCATACACGAAGGTAATTGCTCCTCAAGCGGGCCTGGTTACCCAAAAAACCGTTGAGGAGGGCGAGCATATAAGCACAGGGCAGCCGTTGCTGGCGATTGTCCCACCGAAGGTCTGGGTAGTCGCCAACTTCAAGGAAACACAACTCAAGCATATGAAGCCAGGCCAGCAGGTAATCATTAAAGTCGATGCTTTTTCCGGAAAAACTTTCAAGGGACACGTTGACAGTATCCAGGCAGGTACAGGCGCAGTGTTCAGTTTGCTGCCACCGGAAAACGCCACGGGCAATTACATCAAGGTCGTACAGAGGGTGCCGGTGAAAATCGTTTTCGATGAAGACCCCAATAACCTGAAGAATCTGGCGCCTGGAATGTCGGTCGTTCCCGTGGTTAAGATAAAATGACAGGCGGCATAGAAAAAATACCGCATCCAGACGAGGACTGGCTGCCGCATAATCCGTGGGTGTTAGCCGGCGCGGTGATGCTTGCACCATTTATGCAGGTGCTCGATACGTCCATCGCCAATATCGCGCTGCCGCACATCGCAGGCAACCTGTCGGTCACAACGGACGAGGCAACCTGGGTGCTAACAAGCTATCTGGTATCGAATGCCATCATCCTGCCGATGACCGGCTGGCTGGGAAATCATTTCGGCCGCAAACGGCTGTTGCTTTGGTGCGTAACCCTTTTCACACTGGCGTCGGTGGCGTGCGGCGCGGCGCCGAATCTGCCGATGCTGATTCTGGCGCGGGTGTTTCAAGGCGCAGGCGGCGGTGCGATGGTACCCATCGCCCAGGCGATACTGCTGGAAAGTTTCCCGCAGAAAAAACGGGGCATTGCTATGGCCATCTTTACACAGTGCGTGGTAGTAGCGCCCATCATCGGCCCGACACTTGGCGGCTGGATTACGGACAATTATTCATGGCGATGGGTTTTTTACATCAACCTGCCGATGGGCATCCTATCCATGTGCCTGGTGAATTGGTTTGTCAAGGACCCGCCTTACATTCAACGCAATGAAAAGGCGGCCATTGATTTCATCGGGTTCGGGCTGCTGGTGCTCTGGCTGGCGACGCTGCAAATCGTACTGGACAAGGGGCAGGAGGCCGACTGGTTCGACGCAAATTGGGTCCGGTGGTTTACGGGCATTTCGGTCGCGGCCCTGATTGGGTTTGTCGCACGGGAATTAATGGTGGAACATCCGCTGGTGAATTTGCGAATTTTGAGAAATCGCAATTTTGCCGTGGGGCTGGTGCTGATTACGGTTGTCGTTGCCATTCTTTACGGCACGACGGTGGAACTGCCGCTGTTTCTGCAGACGCTGATGGGCTATCCGGCGCTGCAAAGCGGTTACGCTTTAAGCCCTCGCGGCATCGGGGCGTTCATCGCCACGATATTAGTCGGGCAGCTAGTCGGACGCATCCACAGCCGCTGGCTGATGTGCATAGGTTTTCCCGCCCTGGCCATAGCTTCCTTTATGCTCAGTGATATCAACCTGCAGGTGAGCGAAGCCGCCGTTATTTGGCCGAGCGTCATAAACGGCATTGCCGTCAGTTTCATTTTTGTGCCGCTGACAATAGCCACGATGGGGCATTTGTCCCAGACCCAGATGGGCAATGCTACCGGCCTTTACAATCTAATGCGCAACCTCGGCGGCAGCATCGGTATCGCTTTTGTCACCACGATGATAGCTCGCGGCGCACAGGTACACCAGGCGATGATGGTTAAATACCTGACGCCGGCCAACCAGGTGTTCACACAGCATTTGTCGGTCTTACAGCACGCGCTGGCCCAACGAACCAGTGTGGCAGCCGCTGCTCATCAGGCCTACGGCCTCATTTACCAGACACTCGACCGGCAGGCGCATTTGTGGGCATTTGTGGACAATTTTACGCTTCTCGGCTGGCTGGCACTGGGATGTATTCCGCTGCTTTTCCTGTTCAAGCGAGTGCAGTACGGCAAAAAAACAGCAGTCGTGCAAATGGATTGAAAGGGTAATAAAGCTGATGAAAGGAGAACGACAACAGATTTTGCGGATGGCGAAGCTGTTTTTGGGACCAGTTTTATTTCCAGCTCGTTTTCGGGACTGGAAACAAAATGCATTACCGTAAAAGTGCGAATTAAAAATTATGTCCAATGATAATGATACTAATCATCAAGAGGAACTGCCTCATCACCCGTGGGTGCTTGCTGGGGCGGTAATGATTGCGCCGTTTATGGAGGTACTCGACACCACAATCACCAACGTGGCGCTGCCTCATATCGCGGGCAATCTTTCCGCCTCGGCTGATGAAAGCACATGGGTTCTGACTTCATACCTCGTCTCAAACGCGATTGTGCTGCCGCTTGGCGGATGGTTTTCGTCGCTATTCGGCAGAAAACAATTCTATCTCGCCTGCGTCATACTGTTTACCTCGGCATCTTTTATGTGCGGGCTGGCTCCGAATATCGAGCTTCTGGTGTTTTACAGGATTTTGCAGGGAGCAGGAGGCGGAGCACTTCAGCCGATAGCACAATCTATTTTGATTGAAAGCTTCCCGAAAGAAAAACGCGGAATGGCAATGGCACTGTTCGGGATATGTGTCGTCGTCGCCCCGGTAATCGGGCCAACTCTCGGCGGGTGGATTACAGATAACTACAACTGGCGATGGGTGTTCTTTATCAATGTCCCGATTGGAATGCTTGCGGTATTTCTGGGGACGCTGCTGGTCCACAATCCCCCCTATCTTGTTCGTAAAAAACTTGGCCAGAACTTCACAATTGATTATGTCGGCCTGGGATTTATCGCTGTAGGACTTGGCGCTCTCCAGATTCTCTTAGACAAAGGCGAGCGCGAAGACTGGTTCAATTCCCATTTTATCGTAATGCTTTCTGTAATCAGCGCGGTATGCCTTATCTCGGCTGTATTCTGGGAACTGCGGCAAAAAAACCCTGTTGTCAAGCTGGCCATACTCAAAGACCGCAATTTCGCCATCAGTGTTTTTTTTATGTTTATTCTCGGGTTCATATTATACGGCAGCACGGCGTTACTGCCGCTGTTTTTGCAGAGTTTGCTGGGTTACAGCGCTATGGACAGCGGAATGGTGCTTTCACCGGGCGGGATTATTGTAATGGTTTCGATGCCATTAGTCGGATTTCTGATATCGAAGGTTCAGGCAAAATGGCTCATTATCTTTGGTTCAGTGTTTGGCAGCATCGGTCTTTTTATGGCCGCGGGCTTTACTACGCAAATCAGCTATTGGAATGCCGTCTGGTCCAGAAATGTAATGTCGGCAGGACTTGGGTTTTTATTTATCCCAATTAATACCGTCGCCTATTACTATGTCGCAAAGGCAGATACTGATAACGCGTCAGGACTGATTAACCTCGCAAGAAATCTGGGCGGCAGCTTCGGCATCTCTATTAGCGTAACGCTGCTTTCCCAGCGAATGCAATTCCACCAGAGCAGATTAGTCGAGCACGTTACCGAAACCGCGCCGGTTTATCAGCAGTATTTCGCAAACATCCAGGCAATGCTTGTTGGGCAGGGTACCGACATTGCCACCGCGGCAATAAAGGCGAAGACATTAATTTACGGCCTTGTCCAGCAGCAGGCCGCGATGCTCGCCTATATCGACGTTTTCTGGGTTTTTGGGTGGATGTTCCTGCTGATGATTCCGCTAGTGTTTTTGATGAAAAAAACCACTCCCCGCAAAGGCCCGGCGGCCATACACTAACATATCTTTACTATTTTATTATTCTTAGCCCCTTATATAACAAGAGGTTACGTAAAACAACAAATTCTGCACAAATCCGCCTGCCGGAGGGTATAATATATTGTTAATTTAATTATCGTTTTATGAAAGGGCTATTGGCGATGTCCCTGACAAAACAAAAAAAGCCGAACATGCAGATAGTCGCAGACGCTGACGCGCTCGCACATAAATGTCTCGATTTGTTCGCTGCTTCAGTAAAACAAACCGTCAAAGAAAAAAATGTTTTCTATTTAGCAATATCAGGAGGCAGAAGCCCGCAGCGGTTCTTCGAACTGCTCGGCTCAGAACAAACGGCGTTGTCACTGCCATGGGACAAAATACATTTGTTCTGGGTCGATGAAAGATACGTCCCTCACGATTCACCTTACAGCAACTACAAACTCGCTATTGACACATTCCTGACCAAAATCCCTATCCCCACCAAAAATGTTCACCCGATTCCGACCGACGATGAAGATTTCGATTCCGCTGCCAGACAGTATGAAAAAACATTGCGCAGCGTCTTTGGCATAAAATCAGGCCAGTTGCCAAAATTCGACCTGATTATTCTCGGCATGGGCTCCGACGGCCACACGGGGTCGCTATTCCCGAACTCCAACGCCAGTTTCGACACAAAAGACCTCGCCTGCTCGGTTTATCTTCTGGACCAGAAATTGCCCGACCAGACCGTTAACAGAATCACGCTCACCCATCCTGCTATCTGTGCCGCTTCACAGATAGTAGTCCTCGTCAGCGGTACTGAAAAAGCCAAGACCTTAAAAGAAGTTTTCGCAGGCCCGCCCGATGAGGTCCGTTATCCGATTCACGTTCTCTGGCCCGTTCTGGATAAAGTCCTCTGGCTGATTGACTCGGCCGCTGCCAGTTTAATTTAAGCGACGTGCTGGATGACAATTTTAATACCGAGGCCGATGAGGACGAAACCGCCGATTACTTCGATACCGCCCTCGAAGAAATGTCCGAATTTTTTGCCGATGTAAACGCCGGCGAACGACATACTGAACGTTACCGCGCCAATAATGATAACCGCCAACGCAATCGCACTTGTAATCAGCGAAAGCGTAATGCCAACAGCAAGGGCGTCGATGCTCGTTGCCACGGCCAGGACAAGCACCACCACCAGGTTCGCCGGGTTCGGGGTTTTTCTTTCCTCTTTGATTTTGAATGATTCGTAAATCATCTTAAGCCCCACGGCGGCGAGAATCCCGAAGGCAATCCAGTGGTCGTAATTTGAAACGTATTGTCTCACTGAAAGCCCCGCGAGATAACCGACAACGGGCATAAACGCCTGAAACCCGCCGAAGAAGCCAGCCATTCGCAGGGCGTGACGGACGTGCAGTTGTTTATACGCCGCACCGGTAACGATTGACACCGCGAAGGTATCCATCGCCAGACCAACCGCTATCGCAATAACCGCAAGCAATTCCATGTTATGAACCTCCTTTACGTCACTACGGGCAACAAGCAGTTACTTATCGACTTTTCGCTGTCGATATGCATCCAGCCGGCGACCGGTTCGTTCCATCAAATCCTTATTGCCCTGACGGTTGGCAAGCGCGAACGCCTTTACAAACTGTTTTGTTGCTTCCCCGAAGTCGCCCTTCGCGTCATAAATCACCCCTGCCCGGTAATACAAATCCGCGTAATCCGGCGCCTTTTGCTGCAGTGATATAATGACGTCCAGCACTGCGTCGGGCATATTCCCATCAACGCCGGCATGACACATATTATCCATAGCCACCTTATAATATGGCATTATGGACAGCGACCTGGCAAATTTGCTGATTGCCTGGTCTAATTGCCCCTGCATGGCGAGTACCGCCCCATAGCTATTGAGCGCCTTAACGTAATTCGGCATAATTTCCGTCGCAAGTTTGAACTCAGCCGTCGCCTCGGGCAGAAGTCCCTTGTCACTCAAAACAAGGCCGAGATTGTTGTGCGCTATTGCGTACCCAGGATTGATTTCAATCGCCTGTCTGTAATGTGCTATCGCCTCGTCGAGACGCCCGGCCATCCTGAGCGAATCTCCGCAGTTACTTTGTATTACGTAGTTGTTTTTTGTTATCGCCAGCGTATGCTCACACAAAGTCAAGCTGTCTTTCCAGTATCCAACCTGTGCTCTTGTTATAAGAAGCAACGCAGCCAGAACCATCACGCCGGCCGGTGCCACAACACTCTTCGGCAGGCGAAATTTTGTTATTACGTCGCCAGCCAGCCACACAATTATGATGTAAATCCCTATACCGGGCAGGTATGTATACCGGTCGGCCATCGACTGCAGGCCAACCTGGACAAGCCCGATCACCGGAACCAATGTCCCAAGGTACCAGAACCACCCGGTCAATAAATACCTGCGTCTGCGTCCGGCTGTAATTACCGCCAATGAAATAATCAGGACAGATGCGAAAGACGCAGCCATCTGCCACAATTTTAGTCCGTTCAGGTCAAGCGGATACAATATCGCCAACGCCGCCGGATAAAAAACCTTGCCTATATATCCGACGTATGACACCGCGGCATTACCAAGCCTGAGCGATAAAGGCGCAGCCGCAATGTCAAGCAACCCCTCTGACCTCGCCTGCGCCAAGTATGTCACCGCGCACGACGCCGCAGACATCGCCACCAAAGGTGCTTTCTCGACAAATTCCCGCCTCAGCCACATCAGGCCCGTCGCGGCCGCGAACCTGCCAATCGGCCAATAGTCCAGCAGAATCAATACAAACGGAAGCGTTACCAGCATTGGTTTGGCAAGCAGTCCCGCTGCGAAGCAAACCGCAACCATAACGTATCGCCGCAAGCCCGGTTTTTGCGTGTAGCGTAAATATGCAGCTATTGTCAAAAACGCGAAAAAGGTGCTGAGAACATTTTTTCGCTCCGCGACCCACGCGACCGATTCTACGCCGAGAGGATGCAGGCCGAAAACCGCAGCGACAAACGCGCTTGGCCAAATCGCGCCAGTTATTTTCTTCAATATCAAAAAAAGCAGGATTACGTTTGCGATATGAAGTACGACGCTGACCAAATGATGGCCCGCCGGGTCAGGCCCGAAAACAGCACAATCAATTGCATGGCTTATCCACGTCATGGGGTGCCAGTTTCCCGCGTATAAGCTTGTGAATGCCCATTGAATTGATTTAAGGTTAAGCCCGCCCTGAACGGACGGATTTTCTGTTACATAAACGTTATCGTCATAATTGACAAAGCCGTTGTTTTTGACTCCCTCGAATGCGACGAACGTCACTGCCGCCAGAACAACACATATCAGCGCTGTCCTGGATACGTCCATTTTTTTCGCCTGTATGTCACCGTTTGGCATAATTATTTCTGCTTCAAATCAAAAACTGTTATTTCGGGTCTCGCAAAAAACCTCATCTTCGGATTGAGTCCTGCAGCCAGGCCGGTTCCGCGATTGACATAAAGAACCGTATTTGCGACCTTGTATTCGCCGGATTCATATTTTTTGCCGAATTTGGACAGCGTAATAATCGCCCCGTAAAAGGGCAAGGCAATCTGGCCGCCATGGATATGGCCGGCAAGGTACAAATCCACATTCAAACCATTCAAATCCTCTGCCAAATCCGGAAAATGATAAAGGAAAATGCTGAAGCAGTCCGCGGGCACAGTTTTAAGCGCATCGGCAAATTTATCCGCCTTTTCAGGGCTTACTCCCGTAATACGGATACAGTCACCATCTTTTTTGAATTCGATGCCGCTGGCGTCAAGCTCAACAAAGCCGGTCCCGCCAAATATGTCGGCACCCGGGAATTTGAGAGAATCGATATTGCCCCGCACAGCAACTTTGCCGAGCTGCGCGTTAAGCTGTTTCATTGTTTCCTTAAATCGCATCAAGCCTCTCTTATTGTTCGCAGAGTCGCCTGTAAAGACGATGACATCGGGCTTTAAGCCATTTATTATTTCCACCATTTTTTTCTCATTAAGCGGTCTCATAGTGCAATGAGTATCCGATATCTGCACCAGCCGGAAACCTGCCTGATGAATTTTAGTTGTAGGGATTTCGACTTTTTTTACATCTATCCAGTACGGTTCGATAAAATGACCGTAAAGCATGCAAATCACACCAATGGCGGCAAGCAAATGAATAATTACCGCACCTGTGGACCAGAATCGCTTTGGAGTTCCCTGTCCCCTTCGCCTGCTTTTTACGGCATTGATTATCAGGGACACCTCGGCCGCGTAAACCGCGAGGACAACTCCAATAAAAACAAAGACAGACACAATCTCCTTTAATATAAAGTAGTGTCTCTCAATAAAAATCGCTGAGATAATTGTACCTGTCATCAATGCCCTTTATTCAGCTCTGATTATGCCTTCACTCGTCAAATCCTCTGTTATCTTCTGCCCCGGCCTGACAATCAAAAAATCCTTTTCATCCCATCGGCCATCCACAAGCCGCTGCATCAGGCCAGAATCACCTTTAACTTCATCGTATTTCCAGTTGAGGTACTGGGCCGCTTTTTTGGTGAACTGTTTTTCGCGGGCGCTATTGGCAAATCCCCAGTCGATATACGTCGCCCAATTATATTCCTTCATCCAGCTCTGCTCGGTCTCCATAAGGTATCGAGCGTTGTCCTCGCCGAACTTTTCGATGTATTCCCTGAGCGTCCTCTCAAACCTTTCTTTCCCCGGCTGCATATCCGTTTCAATCCAGCCCGGACTGAACCAGTATGTCCCTTTGTGGCTGTCGAAGTATTCCCTGTAGGTGTCCTTCGACCCGAGAAGCAATGTGATGCAGTCGTGTCCCCTCGGCACGACAATCGGAATTTTGGCAGACAAACCAATTAACCCGTTGCTGCAAAGCCCATAACCCAGAAGCGAAGCATCGTAGGGCCTGTCCTGGGTATCGCTCGTCGTATCGAGTGCTTTTTGAACCTCCCGGCGCAATTTCTCCGGCTCATTGTGCAGCCCCTGCTTCATCACGACCACGTCAACGGTGTTCGGCGACCGGGCCGCGCAATAATACGCCTCTTTCTGCATCGCTTTGCATACGATAAATTGCAGCCGCATTCGCGGCAGATTACCATAAAGACATGAAAATATAAAGATTTGCGTTTGGGTGTCTTAGCAACCTTTTTATTCCAAGTCGAACAGCGTATTATCGACCGGCTCGAACCAGCCAATGTTCATTTTCGCCGAATCAGCGTCATATCCGGCCTGACCCTGCATATTTGCCATCGGTTTTGCCTCGACATGTCCGTCCGCCCAGCCGACATTCGCAGAACCATAGTGCCTGAAATGAATCGAAGGCGACGGATAACCTAATGCCCCACCGCCAACATCCGGCTTGCCATCGACTACGTAGTATGGTGACTCCGCAAAGGAATATTCAACAATGAGGGACTGGCTTTGCTCCCAAAACGCCGTATCCGCGAACATTAACGTCTCGGCAGTTCTCTTCACTTCCACCGCATTTGTCGTTTTGGCATATGAGTTTTTCAACGCGGTATATGTTGTAATTCCACTGCACCAAAGCCGGCTGCCAAGATATTGCATATTGTATCCGTAGCCGCCGCAGCCCCGCTCAAAGTTTATCATCCCATCCTGGCTTTTCGAGAACTCAACTCTTTCGGGGCATTTCTTGACCTTGCCATCTGCAAGATAACCAACTAAAGGCCCTTTCAAGGGGTCAAACGGCATATCGCCCGCGATGCGTCTGCCATGCCAGCGATGATACCCTCCCTGCAACGGCATAAGTCCATCTGTTACCAAAAAATCGTCAGCCGCCGGGACATAATATCCATCGTGGTCATTTGAGTATCCGATGTTTGCCAAAACAAGCTGGCGCAGGTTCGACCTGCACACAATCGCCCTGGCTCTCGACCTTGCCGTATTCATAGCGGGCATTGTTACCGCCATAACCACCGACACCGTCGAGATGACAACCATTACCTCTACCAAGCTGAATCCACACCTTTTCATCACAGAACGCGTAGGTTGCGTATTTCGTCCAACGGTTGCGCAACTCGTTTCCGAAGCGGGCTCGTCGCTTCGCTCCGTGTCGTCTCTCGTTTTACGTTGAACGTAACCGATACGAGCCGCGCAACCGCAACCTGACGACGCAACCTTCAACCACATATCAGTTTCCCCGCCACAGTTCGACCTCCCCCCAGTCATTAGCGAACGCCGCAAAGTCCTTAAAATCAACAAACAAATCCTTTGGCTTAGCCATATCGCAACGTGGCAAATAATTATCATCCCCAAAATGACTCAACCAGCACTGTGCAAAAATTGCCAAATCCTTATAATCAACAACGCCATCTAAGTTAATATCTCCACTATATTTCTGTGAATGAAGTACTCCTATCGCCTCCAAATCAAATCCACCCGAACCGTGAGTTACCCATGCGTCATATATGGGATGATTATCGGAATAACCATAATGAGTTGCCTCATCATAAAAATCTCCACTTCCAGGTATATCTACTATCCGAACATAGTTAATGTTATTGAGATTAACATCTCCACTTAAAACCAATGGCTCATTCTCAAGCTCGCTCAAATCAAAAGGCGTTCCTGTAAACGAATCATTATCATCCCCGATCCAGTTCGGATGTTTGCCAGCGAGATTGTAAATGTTCGTAATATCAATCGTCCCGAAAGCCCCGACACGTGACGCGGTCAGTGACACCGACGGAAATCTTACGAAATCCGTCCCATTCGATGAAACCTCTACGTATCCGAGGTCGCAGAAATAACCATTGTCCAAATATCTAAAACCATTTTCAAAAACAACGAAGTCATAGCCGTTCTGGTCGCGGATTGTTTCGGAAAATGAAAGTGTAATTCGTCCCGGCTGTGCGCCAGCATTGATATCCGCCTGGGTTAAATCGCCCAAACTCACTATGTCGTAACTAATAAATTCGTCATAAATATCTGCACCGCCTGAGTATATATGGCTGTAACTTGGACCCAATGCCATAGTTGGAATATTAAAATCAATAGGGTCAACGCCCGGTGCTGGCTCAAAACTAACAACTACAGTTGCCCAACCGCGAAATATCGGATTTATCACTGCGTTCGTGGTCCATGGAGTGGAAGGTGTTCCATCGGGTCCAACATAGGAATTTATACCTCGTTCCGTATAAGGTCCGCCAATCGCAGTGAAAAAAGGCACTAAAATCACAATTGTAACTAACACAATCATCTTTAGGTGTGGTCTCATTTTAAAATCTCCTTATCTTTTTTTAGTATTTCCGTTAATAATTTGTTTTTTCCTCATGGTTAATCTTTGCCCAACCAATTCAATTACTTCTCCATTGCTCGATTTTGCGCCAGCTCTTGGCAAATTCTGCAAAATCCTTGAAATTTACAATTAAATCCTTCGGCTTGGCCAAATCGCAACGAGACAGGTAATTATCCTGCCCGAAGTGACTCAGCCAGCACTGCGCAAAAATTTCCAAATCTTCATAGTCAACCACGCCATCCAAATTAATGTCCCCGCCATATTGCTGCGGCTGGAGCACACCTATTGCCTCCAAATCGAACCCGCCCGAGCCATAAGTAGGCCAGGGGTCATATATCGGGTGGTTGGCATCATAATAACCCCAGTTGGGCCAAGTGCACGGGTCAATAAGTTTACGCGCGTTGTCGTAAAAATTGCCGCTGCCGGGAATATCCACTATTCGCACATACGAAATATTGTTCAAGTCAACGAGGCCGGCTACGACGTTCGGCTCATTGGTGATTTCACTCAAATCAAAGGGCGTGCCCGTGAACTCATCTCCGCTGTTCGGATGTTTGCCGCCAAGGTTGTAAACATTTGTAATATCAACCATCCCATAAGCCCCGACACGCGATGCAGTCAGCGACACCGACGGGAACCTCGCAAAATGCGTGCCGTCGGACGATACCTCGACGTATCCAAGGTCACAGAAATACTGGTTCTCCTCAACGTAAAAACCATTTTCAAAAACCACAAAGTCATACCCGTTCTGGTCGCGGATTGTCTCGGTGAACGACAAAGTGATTTGTCCGGGCGGTACGCCGGCATTGATATCATCCTGAGAAAGGTCGCCCAAACTTACTGTGTAAACCTCATCGGTGTCGCTCATACTTTGCCCAAGTGCCTTTGTTGGGTCTCTCCACCAGAGCTGCATATATTGAGGCGTCGGGTCATAACTCACCACGTTATCCGCCCAGCCGCGGAATATCGGGTTTATCCACCCGTTGGGGTCCCATGGCGTTGTCGCCTTGTGGTTCGGCCCGATATACGAGCAAATACCCTTTTCTCTGTATGGTCCACCCTTCACTACGGCTCCCAAAAAACAAACAATCAACAATACTGTCCACGTAACAGTTCTTTTCATCATCCCTTATCGCCTCCGAAGCCCGCGGCGCAGTTGTTGTTTACCTGCACCGTCCCGCCGAATTTTTCGTCAGCTTTTCCTTCTCCTTAGACCAATCATCCCTGCGAATGTTAACAGCACCAACGACGCTGGCTCAGGAATCACGGTATCAATCACAAAATACCCCGGCGTGTTCATACCGTACGCCCCGTTGTCGCTCGAACTCAAATTAAACTCCACGCTTTTCACCACTCCCAGCGAAGCCAGATTTACATATTCCCATTCGTTGACGATGTCGGTCCCGTCGGCCAGGTAAAAATTAACCGTTCCTGTTACCGCGCCGGTCGCGTCTTTGCCTGTCATCGTCAGCAAAAACCAGTCGCTATCGCCGAACTTTTTCGCTCCAAACAGGCCGCCATACAGCATCGTGTAATAAGCATAGTTGTTGTTCGTAACATAAAGCCCGCTCACAATCATCGGCTCATCCAGAACCATCGTTGGCGGCGTAATCCAGCCAATGTAACCTACGGCGTAAGTTGCGCTGCCGCCCTGCCCGCCGCCGGTTATCGCGTTATACTGCCCCGCCCAGCCCTGCGTCGTGGTATCGGTAATATTCGAATAGGCGAAGCCGTCCCACGAGCCGTACATCGTGTCGTAGTTATTAGTGAACCACGCGCTGCCGCTGGTAAATCCGCCCGAACCGTCTGAGCCGTTCCAGTAAGAACCCTTCTCCAAAGCCAAATCTTCAAAATCAGTTATTTGTTGTGCCTTAACCACACCACAAACTCCCAACAACAATAGTACCACTAAACCTCTCATCACCCTCGACGAAGCCATTTTCCCTTCTCCAAAACTTTAACAAACTCTCTGGTTCCTGTTATCCCTCTCCGTCACATCGAACACCGGCAACTTCTGCTGCCTTTACACCTCCTTTCACGCGCCAATTCCAAAAATGCGCAAAATAAAAAGCCGTCGTCCCGCGAAAGGAACGACGGCCTATCATTTCTTATTTCAGATTTCCTATTTTCTATTTGTGACAGCATCGGCCGGTTTGTGCGACGACGCTGCCACTGATTAAATAGAAAATAAAAAATAATAAATAGAAAACTTTCAGGGGTTCCATTCCGCGAGAACACCATTAACCACTTAATTCATCACAGGCAGGTTTTCTGACTCGCGCCTTACCTCAAGGCCCCTTCCCACACCGCGCCAATCTCTTCTCTATTAGCGCGAAACAGTGGATACTTGCCTTTCGGACTTCCGATTCATCATCGGAACAGACGCTTACAGCCGCGGGTCGGTCTCGGCTTTCAACCGAGTTCCCATTTGATTATCCCAAGGATTTCGCCTTGAGACCCGTGATTACCATATTTCTTTTCCAAAGAGCGATTACAACTCTCTTCTACCGCCCAATTACAAAACCTGCAACAAAAAAATAAGATTTTTTTCGCAATTATGCTTAAACTTACATTGTCACATCACGATTATTTAAGCCACTCATCCGCCAATACCGCCAAATCCTGTAAATCCAGCCGGCAACCGTGGTTCACCGCCTTGAATACTGCTATAGATAACTGAGACACTATTACGGAAATAAGGTCGGACAAAAAGAAAAGGGCTGCAGGAACCCGCCTTTCAGCCCTTTAGTTTAAGAAAGTCTCTATAAACTTAGAAAGCGGTGCCTGCGAGCCACCATTTCACAAACTCACCCAAATCGGCCCAATTAACTTGGCCGTCGCAGGTAAGGTCGGCTCCGCAGCACATACCGCAGTTGGTATCCAACCACTGCGAGGCAAATATAGCGAAGTCCAAAAAGTTTACAGTACCATCGTGGTTAATATCGCTGCGCAGGAACTCATAAGCGCCCATATCTACGATAGGTGGCGTGCCATTGCCAGTATCGGTTGTGCACAGATCGTCTATGAATCGCGGGAAACCATCGAGGTCTAATGGCGTCCGCTCTGTTGTGTTACCGTCATTGTCAAGGTCGGCATAGTCAGGCGGCACGGAATTATTATCGCCGGCGTCGATGCAGGGCGAACCGGACAGAAGCCTGTAGTTGCCGTCAATCCATATAGCATTCGGGTCATTTGGCTCAACATACATATTTGGGTCGTTAGCATCGCCCCAGTAGCCATACCTGACAAAACATGGGTCTGCATCTATATTGCCCGGACCCCACTGTGAGTTACCGTATACACCTTCCTGACCGCCTTTGACATCACTGTAATTGACGTCTGTTGTTCCATAGCCATAGTACTCTGACTCTAAAAGAGCTATTTCGTTCCCATCGAAGGCCGTATCATTATAGAGGATACAGTTAGCAATTTGGGTTAATGGCATATACCTGGTGCCGGCGCATATCCCGCCTCCGTAACCTTCCTCCGCCGAATTTCCACTGAATGTGCAATTGGTTACCTCGCTATAGCCGTCGTTGCACATACCGCCGCCTAAACCACCACCATTACCGCCACTGGCACCATTCCCGCTGCGTGCCGAGTTCCCAGTGAAAATGCAGTTTGTAATTATTGCATTGCCTTCGTTATACATCCCGCCGCCAGAACCGCCTAAGCACTGACCGTAGTAGATTCCCCCACCGTACGCTATGTTTCCAACAAACTTACAGTTAGTAATTATCACATTACCGCCGTAGTAGGTGTACATCCCACCGCCGGAACCGCCGTTGGTGATATTCCTCCAGCGTGCCGAGTTTCCGCTAAAAGTGCAGTTGGTTACCATCGGGCTGCCGCCCTTGTTATACATCCCGCCACCGCTACCAATGCCGTATGGATAGAAGCCGATTGCTGAGTTTTCACTGAACGTGCAGTTGGTTACCACCGGGCTGCTATAGTAGTTGAACATCCCGCCCCCGCCGCCGCCGTGGGCATTTTGGCCGGTATAATCAATCCAGCCGAATGCTGCGTTTCCGCTGAATGTGCAATTGGTTACTATCGGGCCGCCGCCCTCGTTATACATCCCACCGCCGCCACCATAGCCGCCACCATTGTCTGCCGAGTTTCCGCTGAATGTGCAGTTGGTAATAGTCGGGCTGCCGCTGTTGTTGTACATCCCGCCACCAAGGGAATAGGTATAGGTAATGTAGCTGATGTCAGAGGCGTTGCCGCCGGTAATTGTAAAACCATTCAGCACAGCCGTTCTATCGGTGTTGCTGCCGGTTACAACGTGATAGCTGTTTTCAGCTCTGCAGGGGTCATTAAGTAAATCGCAGGGGTCAACGTTTTGACGGTCATTGCCTTTAAGGTCGCCGCTGAGAATGGTTTTATATGTATCAGGGTTGCGGCTTTGCCAATCTCCTCCGCCGGGTGGAAATCCACCGTAAATAGCAACCTTGTTAATCAGGTTAAACGTCGCAGTACGGTCACCGCTGCCATTGGGCTCAGCCGAACTTCTATCCGGCTTATATGTTCCTTCAGCCACCCAGATTTCCGTACAACCGGCAGGGGGTATATCCCACAGAGCGTCCTGCAGGTATTTGTAGGCATTTACCCACGAAGTGCCGTCGTTGCTGCCAGTAGCATTTTCGTCAACATAAATTACAGGTATGTACCAGCAGCAAACAGTGGTGTTTTTACGAGCCGCGCCATAGAGGACGCCACTGCTTCTTATCTCGCATTCGTTTGTTGTAATTCCCGGCTTAGCACACGGCTTTACATTGACCTTCAGCGTAACAAAACCTGATTCACCCGGTGACAGAGTTCCAATATTCCAGACAACCGTATTAGAATCAGGCTGAACACAATTGGGACCCGAAGCCGAGTTAAAATCCACCTCATTCGGCAGGTTATCTATAATATTCACGTCGTTCATAACAGGCATATTTGGCCCGGCAGGATAATTGTAATCAATCGTGTAATTTATCTCACGACCGGGACCTACACAATCACCAGTGTTGACATCATCAGCCTTTGTAATAAAAATTGGCCCCCGTTCAGTCGTCATTTCCAGGGTCAACAGAGCCCACTCAGCAGACAGCTCACCCCAGCCCATAATGTCGGCAGGCCAGGAACCGTCTGGTTGCTGGGCATTTACGAGCGCATCAGCAAAATCAGCGTACCAGTCCCTCTGGATACCACTGACCATTATAGTGTTGATATTGCTGTACCACAGACCATTGGCAGCGCAGTACATTGCCTGGTAGCTGGGAGTGCTACCATAGGCCGGATTGCCCCAGCCGTGGTCTTGAAAAGATGAGTCATCCCAATTACGCCCGATGTATGCCAAAGCCCTTTGAAAGTTTGGGTCATTCGGGCCTATCCCCACAAAAGTCATTTGAAAAATAAGATTCCCCGTCTTGAGGATATTATCCGCCCCGTCACCCCCAGAATTGTACCCGGAGCCACCATCATTAGAACCTCCGTTCGTTTGAATATTCTTTATCCAAATTTTCAATTCATTTTTCATAAACTGTGGAATGGTACAGTTAAAGCCATACTGCGGTGACGCTGCATAACCCAATCCTTCAACCGCATAGCCGGAATTTGAGTTGTCTGCACCACAGGAGCCATTATTGCAATAGCTATATGTCCAGCCGCCTTCTCCGCTGCCGCTATCGCACTGCCCGAAGGCCATAAAATCAACCATATCTTGCAAAACTTTTTTGTAGGTCCAGCCATTTACAGGCGAGCCGGGTGAATTAACCACCATATTCGGGGCTCGGCTGGCCGCGATGGCCATCATTGCAATACCCGTCTCGTATGTTGAATCACCAGCAATACATACCCCCTTACCATCCCCACTGATATTGGGATCACCAGCCGGCTGAGGGGAAATACCTATGATACTCATCTGGCTGAACAGATATGCGAATCCTTTTACTACGTTCGGCTCATAGGGATAGCAGGGGTCGAATGGTGAGTATCCCGATTCGTATGCTCGTTCCTCCAGTTTAAGTAAGGCGAGGCCAGTGCTCGCAGCGGGGAAATCCCCATCTTCCGAATAACCATGCCAATATCCTGTTGGATCTTGTTGAGTCACAAGCCAGGCGATACCATTATTGATTGCCGCGTTAATTTGGGCTTGCGTTGCGGCCATTGCAGCAACGTTGGCAAGTAAAATTGTTGATAAAATCAGGATTGCTTTTTTTGCAGACATTTTTGCTCCTCCTCGATTAAGCGTGTTAGTGTGTTAAAAAGTGCGTTTTTACGTCGAAAACAGGTTCCCTTCATAAAACCGATAACGAATACAACAACGTCTATTATATTATAAGAGTCCGCAAATGCGCAAAAATGTGCGCACTTTTTTATAAAATTACACGAAAGATAATTTGGGCAGTTTATGGCCTCTGTCGTAAGCTTTTGCCTGCCTATCTCGCCGGGTCGCGGCGGTAACCAGCTAATATCGATGAAATCCGATGTTTTCTTGACAATGCCCGGCAAATTGCTATTCTGAAACTATTCCAAATTGGGGCAAAGCGTAAAAAAAGATATGCGCATTAAAGTCATAACAGTAATTTCGGCATTGATTGCGGGCTTGTGCCTGACCGGGTGCAATCCGCCGATGAAAGACCTCGGCGTCTTCAACGGGCATTTCGAGGCCGGGGATTTTAAGCAGGCGGGACAATTCGCCGAAGGCAAAATCAAGAAAGACAACAACCCGTCGGGCAGCGACCTTCTCTGGGCTTTGCAGCTCGGCGCATCGCAAAGGGCCCAGCTTGACCACGCCGGCAGCATCGCAACATTCGACAAAGCCGAGGAAATGATGAATCACTTCGCTTTAAACTCGGAAGTTCTCGACACCGTCGGCTCAACAATCGTCAACGACAATGCTATCCCCTATAAGGGCCAGGAATACGACGGCATAATGGTCAATACCTATAAGGCGCTCGATTTTCTCGCGGGAAAAAAACCTGACCTGGCAAGAGTGGAATTTAACCGCGCCTTAGACAGGCAGACACGGGCGAAAGAGCATTTCAACGAGGAAATAAGGAAGCTCGAAGCCCAACTCGATAAGGAAAAAGAAAAAAATAAAACCGACGCCCGCGCAATGGCGGACAACCCCGATGTTCAGTCAGTCGTAAACGCCAATTACCCAAACTTAAGCCAGTTTCAGCCGTATCCCGATTTTGTGAATCCCTTCACGACGTACATGGCGGGGGTGTATTTCCTGCTGATAGGCGAAAACGGCCGGGCAGCAGACCTCTTAAAGGAAACCGCGGGAATGGTCCCCGACAATGACTACATCAAAAATGACCTTGTTCTCGCGGAGGATGCGGCCTCCGGAAAAGTGAAGCTGGAAAATCAGTGCTGGGTGATATTTGAAAACGGCCTTGGACCCACCAAAGGAGAGACGCGAATAGACCTGCCTCTGATTCTGGTAAGCGATCGCGTTTACTACACAGGCGTAGCGCTGCCCAAGCTGTATCCGAGAAGCGTCGCGTATCCTTATCTGACCATCAAGGCCGACGACGGCGAACACCGGACCATGCAGGTTGCCGATATGGAACGCGTAATCGAGACCGAATTCAATAAGGACTTCAAGGGCATCCTGATGAGGGCAATTGCTTCCGCTGCGGTCAAGACCGCGGCACAGGCAGTACTTAGCAGAAAAAACGGTGACGGCGGCAGATTGGCTGCCTTTCTTGTGGGCGCTTACAGCGCGGCGACTACCGCGGCGGACGTGCGAATATGGACCGCTTTGCCGAAGGATTTCCAGGTCGCCCGATGTGCCATCCCGAAAAACAGCCCGCTCCTTATTTTCACGCCTGGAAATACTCTTTTTGAAGCAGATATTCCCCCTTGCAGGAACGCAATCGTATATATTAGAATTATTAACGCTGGCGCTTCACCTGTGTGTGAGGTCCTGGCATTTTAGGATTTTTTTTTCGGAGGTGAAATATGAGATTGATGCTTAACATTCTGCTGCTCGGAGTCGCGGTCGGCGTGTGGGGCTGCCAGCAGGAAGACAAAAGAATCAATATGGCTCCAGACGTTAAAAGCGACAACGCGGTGGTCAACATCGTGACCAAGCCGGTGATTTACGCCTTTAGCTGGGTCATCGGGGAAGGGCTTGAAATCGACCGGGCCGTAACCTACGTCAATAAAGACGGGTTTATGGAGCTTGAGATACAGGGCCACAACAGGGCGTTCAACACGATAAGGTTCGAATATAAGGTCGAATGGCTCGATAACGCGGGCCTGACAATCGATTCGGCAACCAGCAAGTGGCTTACCTGGTCGGCGGCGGCAAAAGCCCCGTTCGTCATAAAGGCCGTTGCGCCGAGAACAACCGCAGTCGATTTTCGTATGAATACTCGAAAAATCCCTAATATTTAACCGGAGACAGGACTATGATTAAAAAAATATTGGCTTTTGCGTTATTCGCTTCAACAGTAACTCTCGTCGGCTGCACTGCGCCAACCGAGAACATCGACACAATCAACGACCAGGGTAAGCCCGTGATGCAGCTCGATTACCGCGACTTCGACAGGGCAGCAAGCCAGATGGTCCAGTCGCTGATTAAATCCGGCTCGCTGAAAAAAGAAGGCAGCGGAAAATACGTCGTCGCTACGGGTCGAATCGTCAACGACACAATGCAGCGAATCGATACCGACCAGCTTATGGCAAAGGTCGAAAAGGAGCTTATGGACAGCGGCTTAGTCACTATGACCTCGACAGTCGGGGGCGGAACAGCCGGCCGCGACAGTATGATGTACGACGTCCGCGACGTGAGAGATTCGGAAAAGGGAACCGAATTCAAACAGGATACCCTGCAGGCCAAAGGCCAGCTAATCGCGCCTGATATGAGCATATCCGGAAAAATCATCCAGAGAAATATCCGCTATGAAGACAACAAACAGCAGGTCGAGTATTACTTCCAGCTCCAGCTGACCAGCATGGCAACGGGTTTGAGAGCATGGCAGGATGAGACCATTATCGGCAAACGCGGCGACAGGAAAAGCGTCCCCTGGTAATTTTAATCAGATGACGGAGGACAAAAGACAGAAAACTACTTGTCTTTTAGTCCTCCGTCTTTTTTCGATAAACAGCCACAGGATTTCCCCGGATGAAATTAGCGGCGTATAAAGGCGACGGCGTCGAGTCGGTCGGCGTTTTGAGGGAAAAAGGAATCGTCGATATACCGACGATTTGGCCCGGAGCAGGCCCGCCGAGAAACATCATCGATATCTTAAGGCGGGACGCGGTTGCGACAGTCAAAAAGCTAGCCGATAAGAGCGAGATTGTTACTCCCATAGAGAACGTCAAACTGCTCACGCCAATATCAAGACCCGGCAAGCTGCTCGCGCTGGCGGGTAATTACGGCGAACATATAAAAGAGGCATCATTAAATCGCGGGTTCAAACTGGGCCTTTCGGACGCGAAAAAGCAAACGACTGTCCCAAGGCCGTTTCTCAAGCCCGCGACGACAATCATCGGGCCTGATGAGCAAATCCCATGGCCCGCATACAGCGAGCAGATTGACTACGAGCTTGAGCTTGCGGTCGTCATTGGAAAACACGCCAAATGCGTCGAGGCCGAAGATGCTATTGACTGTGTCGCGGGATATATGATTGCCAACGATGTTTCGGCCCGCTCGGTGACATTCAAAAACGGACGGGCGGAAAGACCGTGGGACGACTTTTACGACTGGCTGGCGGGCAAATGGGCGGACGGCTTTTGCCCGACCGGGCCATATCTTGTGACGGCTGACGAAATACCCGATGTTCAAAATCTTCAAATGGAGCTGAAAGTCAACGGAGAAACACGCCAGAAGGCAAACACGAACCAAATGATTTACCCGGTCGCTGATATTGTCTCGTTTTTGAGTTTTCTTATGACGCTGGAACCGGGCGATATGATTTTGACGGGTACACCCGCGGGCGTAGCTGCGGCTTCCGGGCGATTCCTGCAATCGGGAGATACGATTGAGTGCAGGATTGAAAATTTAGGCGTTTTGACAAACCACCTCAGCCAAAAACTCGCTGATTTCTACAAACCCCTCGCCTGAAAGCGAACAGCGTTTTATTCTTGGCAAGATGAACTGTATGTGCGATAATCAATCCGCAAGAAAGCTTAATAACGTTTCAAGGATTATAAACGGATGGAACTTCGGGAAATATGGCCGCGTTTTGTGAGCTGGATGCGAAAGCAGCTGCCCTCATCGCACAGCGACTATGACCGGCCTCAGTTAAGCGACGACGGGTTGATAATTCAAAACCAGGCCCAGCCGACGGACAACGGCCCGCTAAAAACGGTGGCTGTGCGTGGAAAACCCGAAATGGAAAAATTCCAAGCCGGCTTCGAAACGCTCATCGACCAGATTCAGGGCATAAACCAGCACCTCGACAAACAGTTCGCCCAGCAAGAAAACCTCATCGCCCGCATCGAACAGTTCCCCAAGCTGCTCGAAAACTTCCCCGCTGTCGTCGAAAACCAGAAGGCGCTGACCGAACAGCTCGTTTTGCAGCTCAAGGCAAATATCCTCAAGGACCAGCAGCTCCTCTCGGCGATAGAGAAGATTCCCGCGGAAAGCGCTAAGCAGACCGACGCCCTGCTGGCAATCGACAGGCAGTTAGCCGCAGCGGCGGATGTCGATATCCAGATGACTGAAACATTCGGCAAATTCAACGATACGCTCGGCAAGCTCAACCAGAGCACAAAAGACCATACCGACGGCATAGCGCAAATGAGCAGGACATTCGCCGCGAGCGACAGGTACCTGAAGTATATGGTCGCCAAGCAAACCAGACAGTTTATGTGGGTCTTCTACACTGCGATTGGCATCTGTTTAGTCGTAATACTCCTTCTCGTCGGCATCATCATATTCACAGGCAAATGAGAGAATTCCCAGATGACTCCAAAAGTGTACTTTATTAAATCGACTATTGAAGACGGCGAAAAGAAAATATCCGATAAGGCAGAACATCTTTTCAAAGAAGCGGGCTTGGCCAAATGCTTTAAGGAAAACGACTTCACCGCCGTGAAGGTTCACATCGGCGAAAAAGGCAACAAGACATACATCAAGGCGCCGTGTCTTAAGGGCTTGATTGAGGAATTGATGAAGCTCAAAACAAAGCCGTTCCTGACCGACACGAGCACGCTATATCTCGGCAAACGGCACAACGCGATTGACCACGTGATACTGGCGCACGAGCACGGATTCGATATGAAAGGACTCGGCATACCTTTTATTTCGCCTGACGGCATCTTCGGAACGAGCGAAACAGTTGTCAAAATCGACGGTGAGCTTAATAAGGAGGTTTCCGTTGCTTATGATATCGCAAGAGTACAATCGATTCTTGCGGTGTCGCACGTTACAGGGCACTTAGGGACTTGCTTCGCCGCGACGTTGAAAACCTTAGGTATGGGCTGCGCAAGCAGGAAAGGCAAGATGCGCCAGCATTCGGCGTTCAAGCCGAGTGTGGACACCGGCAAATGCGTGGGCTGCGGCGAATGTTACCGGCATTGCCCGGAGGCCGCGATTAATATGGAAGACCTCAAGGCGCATATCAACAAGGACAAATGCGTCGGCTGCGCGGAATGCCTGGCGGTGTGCAGGTTCGGGGCGGTCCAGCACGACTGGGACAAGGACATCAAAATACTTGAGTGCAGCGTAGCAGAACACGCGAAGGGAGTGCTGGCGGGCAAAGAGGGACGCGCGGCGTTTATAAATTTCGCGATTTCGATTACCAAGGATTGCGACTGCATGGGCAACCCGGACCACAATATCGTCAGGGACATCGGCATACTCGGCTCGACCGACCCGGTGGCCGTTGACGCCGCGGCGATTGATTTGATGGAAAAAACCGCGGGCAAACCCCTCGATAAAATCTCCGAATACCCGAACCTCAACGGCAAATGGCAAATCGAGCACGCTGAAAAAATCGGCCTCGGAAGCAGAAAGTACGAACTCGTTGAAATTAGTTAGCAGCTCGTATATTGCATATCGTATTTCGTATTTAGGAAACGGTCTTGCGTCTTAACTACCCGCTGTCTGCCGTCTTGAGCTGGTATCGCCCTGACTATCAATGATAAACCACCTTGTTGTTTTTCCAGGCACGTAATTTCGGCAGGACACGTATATATAGATGGAGGACGGGTGATACTCGTCCGGGCTGTCGGTTTTGGGTGTGGGCCGGCAGCCCTTTTTATTTCCACAGAAGCTTGCCCGGCGCAGATGGGTCTCTGTCCTGCGCCTGCGGTCTTTACTGTCTCAGGGAAAAGCAAAAATACTTTTTAACTTTCCCAAGCACGGAAT
>JBEKZW010000024.1:0-36496 GCA_049509475.1 Sedimentisphaerales bacterium | reverse complement strand
CCGTGCAAAAAACGGACTAAATTGTTTGACTGTGTCTGTCTATATAATATCAAATTGGCCATGGCGCAAGTTTATTATTTACAAAATGTTACACTACCTTTTTGAAAACGGCACTAGTAGCAGATAAAGTACAATGTATTTTTAAAGTCGATCTTGGCCTTCAATCTGACGAATGGGATGATAATTATTTTGACGAATTTACAATTCGCAGATTGCGTAAATAAGCCTGGCTCCCAATCCAGCGAGGAAATTTTCATTCAGCACCGCCTTGCCAAGAGCGGGTGTTAATCTTATTTCAATTTGTGTCAGCCGACAAACAGTGTAATCTGTGCAATCTGTGGCAAAAAAAAGTCCTTCGTGTCTTTGCGTCTTTGTGGCTAATACTTATCCACTGGCAGATAAATCTTCTGCTGAGGGTCGCGCAGGTTGATGTATTTGACGCCCGACAGTGTCCCGTACTGCTGGTAGTAGGTATAAAGCTTAGCTAACTTATCGTCGTCGGGACTTTCAAGATGCCGCTGCCATGTTCCTAATTCCGCCCCCCAGATAATTTGTGTGCCGTCTTTTGTGTAAAGGGAGATATGCGGTTCGCGTTTGTTTTTGCGGCCTTCGAAATTGGCAACGTCGATTCTGTCTATGTGGTGTAGCAATGGCTTATCGGGACTGACGGCGATGTCCATACGCGAGAGCCGATTCAGGACTGCCATACCCGCTGCGAGGTCGTCACCACGCCAGACCTGACCCGGGGTAGGGGGGATTCTGCTGAGTTCCAGGCCCGTAATGTTTATGACGGGCAGATTGCCAAGCGGTGAATAATCGAGAACGACGAGGTCGGCGTCGATGAAAAATTTATTTTTTTCGGCTGTAACCAGGAGCATCGGTTTTCGCCAGCGTCCGGTGATGAGTATGTTTTTGTGAGTGGTCTGCACCTTCGCGTCCGCCAGCCACGGGACCAGAGCGGCGATATTACGCTGGGCGGAGGCGGCGATTTTTTCGTCGTCGCTGGCGCTGTTGTTTGCTTCGGCGGTGGCAGCAGCGTAAATCCTGTTTTTAATCTCTTCGCTCACCCAGTTTGGGACGTCGCCTACCAGTTCGATAGTTCGGTTGCCCGACGAGCCGGTGGTTTGCGTTTTTACGTATCCGTCTAAAAATGCGAAGCCCGCCAATACCATGGCAAAGGCGCATACGAACAATGTTGCCTTGACGTAACCTATAACGTTTGATTTGCCGGACAGCTTAATGCTGCCCGACCTGAATCCGAATATATTCAAACCATTTTTTTTCGCGGCCAATTTCATTTCCTCCGGCCTGTTTTATGGGCGATAGCAGAATCAGCCAGGGCCAACTCCACGATTTTCAGGCACAGCCGGCCCATTGAGAGTCCCATTTTAGCGGCGGCTTTCGGCAAAAGCGAGTGGCTCGTCATTCCCGGAATGGTGTTGATTTCGAGCACATGCGGTATGTTCTCACCGCCAATGATAAAATCGACTCTCGCGGCGCCCCTGCATCCAAGCGAATTAAAACAGGTAATCGCCGATTCCTGTATTTTATCGACAAGTGCGGGGTTATTTAATGAATCGAAGAGATATTCTGTTTTATCACCGATGTATTTGGCGTGGTAATCATAGAATCCGGCGGGCGGGCGTATTTCCAGGATTGGCAGGGCTTGTTTTCCGAGGATGCCGACGGTAACCTCTGTGCCGGGGACGAATTCTTCTATCATACAATCGCCGAACTCCGCGGCGCATTTTTTCGCGGCCTCTACCGCCGATTTAGGGTCATCCGCTATTGATATGCCTATTGTGCTGCCCTCCCGCAGGGGTTTGACGACGTATTTTGACCCGAGTTGACGAATCTGTTCCTCAACAGCAGCGGTTTTTTTACCTGGCTCGAATAAAATCGAATCAGGCATTGTAACTCCCGCGGCGGTAAATCGTTTTTTGCTTTCCCACTTGTCGAACGCCAGCCGGCTGGCTAATGGGCCGCTGCCCGTATAGATGAGGCCTTTTGATTCGAGGATTTCCTGGAGTTGCCCGTCTTCGCCGAACGTACCGTGTAGCGCGATAAAAAACACGTCGATTGTTTCATCGTCAAGGATGCCCAGTGCGTCGGGTTTTATATCCGAGGTGATGACATTAGCGCCGGCTTTTTTCAGGGCATCAGCGACGCATTTGCCGCTTTGGATACTGACTTCGCGTTCCCTGCTTATGCCGCCCATAAGGACCGCCACTTTAAGCCGGTCAGACGACGATGATGACCCCGGATTTGGAGAAGGATGAGACCGCATTTTTTATTTCCAGATTTCGATCTCAAGCTCCAGCTCAACGTTGAACTGCTTTTGGACCTTTTCTTTCACTGTTTCTATCAGCCGCATAATGTCCCGGCTGGTGCAGCCCTTTTGCGCGATGAAAAAGTTGGCGTGCTTTTCGCTTACGATTGCCCCGCCGATTTGCAGACCTTTAAGCCCCGCTCGGTCAATCATAGCGCCCGCCGACAGGCCCCGCGGATTTTTGAATATGCAGCCCGAATTGATGGTGTTCAGGGGCTGGTTATTTTTCTTGTAAACCCAGTTTTCCTTAATCGTTTTCGTAATCTGTTCCGGGTCGCCTGTGGTCATATTTATTTTCGCTTCGAGGATGAATTTCGCCGAGATATTTGTCTGGCGGTAATCGAACTGGAGTTCCGGTTTTTTCCTTTCGAAAACCTTGCCGTCCTTGTCCATCAGGGTAACGCTTTCGACGACGGTTCCTATATCGCCGAAGTTTCCGCCTGAGTTCATCCTGACTGCTCCGCCTACCGACCCTGGAATGCCCGTCAGCGGTTCGAGGCCCGAAAGGCCTTTTTTGGCGCAGGTCAGCAGCAGCCGGCTCAGCTCCACGCCCGCGCCGGCTATAACCTGTTCTTTGACGAATTTAATCTGTGAGAAGTTGTCGCTTTTGAGCTGGATTACCGCCCCGCGAACGCCCTCGTCGCTGACTAACAGGTTCGAACCGTATCCCAGCACGTAAATCGGAATTCTGTTTTCGTTGCATCGTTTGACGACCAGCGCGAGTTGCTCGGTACTCTCCGGCTTTATAAAGTAATCCGCCGGGCCGCCCAGCCCGTACCACGTCTCTTTCGCTAACGGATGCTTTGTTTCAACTATTTTTTCCAAGCCATTTAAGAAATTCATCGCTCACCTTCCAAACGTCGCCTGCGCCCATGGTAACAACCACGTCGCCGGCGGACACTTGTTTGGTTAAATAATCGCAGATTGAGTCGAAGCCGTCAATAAACAAAGCTTCGCTTCCTTTTGCCCGGATTTTATCGACGAGGACCTGTGCGTTCACCTCTTTTCTCGATTGCTGCGAGTCGCGGACAAAGTAAATCTCGGGCACAATGGTAATATCGGCAAGTTTGAAGCTTTCGGCAAAGTCAGCAAGCAAAAATCGCGTCCGGCTGTATTGGTGGGGCTGGAAAACGCACCACAGCCGTTTGGGCTGGTAATGCTCCTTAATCGCCTTGAGCGACGCCCGAATCTCGGTAGGGTGGTGAGCGTAATCGTCGAGAATGGTTATGCCATTAATTTTTGCCTTGAGCATAAGCCGGCGGTCAACGCCTGTGAAACCGGGCAAGAGCCGCAGGATGTCTTTCGTGGCGATGCCGGCGTTTGTGGCTGCGGCGATTACCGCCAGCGCGTTGGCGACGTTATGTCTGCCCGGAACGCTGATATGAGTTTTGCCGAGCAATTCCTTGTTGCGATAAACGTCGAATGAGTAAAGCCCGTCTTTTTCGACGATGTTGTCAGCGTAAAAATTGTTTTCTTTGCCGAAACCAAAGGTTTCGATTTTTCGCTTGTTGTCGAGCAGGCCCGGGTCGGAGGTTATTTTCGCGACGTTTTTGTCTTCGCCGTTGGCGATGATTACGCCCGAATTTTTTGTGCCAAGCGCGAAATCGCGGAACGCCTCGACGATTTCAGCTTCGTCTTTGTAGTAGTCGAGGTGGTCGGCCTCGATATTGAGTATGACGGCGATTTGAGGCTTGAGGTTCAGGAAGCTGCGGTCGAATTCGCAGGCCTCGGCGACGAAATGCTGGCCGCTGCCGACGCCCGATGAGCCGGCGAGCTGGGTTACGACTGCCCCGACGACGAAATTCGGCTCAAGGCCCGCCAGTTTGAGGATATAGGCGAGCCAGCCGCTGGTTGTGCTTTTGCCGTGAGTGCCCGATATGGCGATACCCTGATAAAACTGGAATACCTTGCCCAGCATTTCGGCGTATTTATAGACGCGGATGCCTTCGCGGCGGGCCATCCTCAGTTCGGGGTTTTCCTCTCTTATCGCGGCTGATATTACAACCGCGTCGGCGTCGGGAGCGAGGTTGTGCTCCTTGTGGCCTATTTTTATGTCCGCGCCGAATTCGCAGAGGTGGTCGATTGTTTCGCCTGGGTTCTGGTCGGAGCCGGTAACGATTGCCTTGTGCTTTAAGAGAAGCATCGCCAGGCCGCTCATGCCGATACCGCCGATGCCTATGAAATGAAACCTTTTGCCCGCAAGTCCGTTAAATCCGTTCGTAGCCACTTCCCATCTCCGACCGGCTCTTGCAGCCGGCTGATGTATCCCTACATTTGTCCTGAGCATATTTCATCCTTGAAATTAACCCGCCTTTTCCCCGGCGGTATCATCACCCTTAAAGTCAAGGATTTTAACACGCGGAAAAGAGCAAAGAAAGAAAAATATACTGCTCCCCGTTAAGCAATAGTAAAGTATTAGTTAACGTGAGTTTGGCGTCTATAAAGAGCATATCCCTGAAAAATCGCCCTCAGATTCTGGTAGGGTATTTTACTCTGCAATATAAGGGATTTTGCGCGATAAGGCGGCACTTTTTGGGTGTATCATAAAGGCAGGTGCTCCGGGTGTGTCAAATAAGCACAGGGCGGAATGGCGAAAGTCAAAGTCAGTGCTTGTTTAATATTGTTCGAGACAATCGCAATGTATTAGCGGAGAGAGTATTTGTCGAGAACCACACAATATCCTGGTTTGTTGTCAGGATAAAAATAGTGAAAAGAGCAGATTTGAAGAACAGGAAAAGGGTGGTGATTTTTTTGAAAAAGTTTTTAAAAGCGGTTTGTTTTTGTGCGATAACTCTTCTTATTTGCTCAACATATTCGGACGCATTTGGGGAAACCTTTACCATTGCCGTCATTCCGGATTCTCAGTGCTATGTCTCGAACTATTGCCCTCAGCCGGCAAGCGCCAATATATTCATAAATGAGGCACAATTCATCGTGAACAATCGAGCCGCGATGAATATAGTCTTTGTTTCGCATCTGGGCGACATCTGGAATAATTCCAATACTCCTGCGGAAGACAACGAAAGAACGCGTTCGGTCAGCGCGATGAACATACTGAAAGATGCCAATATTCCAATGGGAATAGTGGCAGGCAATCACGATTACGACCAGGGCACAGGCAATGGTTACACCTACCTAAGCGGTTCGACACTCTGGACATCATATTACGGCGCATCCACAAGTTATTTCAGCGGCAAAAGCTGGTACGGCGGCTCATATATCAACAGCAGCGATACCAACGGTATGACGAGCTGGCAGACCTTTCACGCGGGGCCGTGGGATTTTTTGCACATCGCGCTGGAAATAGAGCCTTCGGATGATGTGCTTGCCTGGGTGCAGAATGTTATCAATACGCATCCCGGCTGGCCTACAATTGTAACCATTCACGAATATATCAATCCGATTGGCCAATATATGGGGGTGGCCGGGGATTACACAAGCGTCCTTCGCTTGGGCCATCCTTATAACAGTGACCAGCAGGTATGGGATAAATTCATCAAGGTCAATCCGCAGATTTTTATGGTGCTCTGCGGGCATGCTTTTCTCGGTGATGCATATTGTACCTATAAGCTTATAACCCCAAACAGCAGCGGCTATAATGTGTATCAGATACTCAGCGATTATCAGGACACTAAGAGCAGCAACCCTGACTCGCTGGGGCACGGCGGCGGCTGGCTGCGGCTTATGGAATTTGACACAACGCTGAAAACAATCCATGTGCGGACATATTCGGTAATACTCGGCAAATACAGTAACGACCCATCATTGGCCGATTACAGTACTTATGCCAAATATTGGACGGCTTTCAACTATGCTTCGCCTCCGTTTGGCAGCGGCAACTTGTACTTACCCACCGACCTCCCTTCGAGCGATTTTACTTTGCCGCTGACTCTTGGCACCACACCGGTTGACTGCAACGATGCGATAAGCAAAGGACACTCGCTTTATTATGATTTGAACGGTGATTGCAGGGTTAATTTCAGGGACTTCGTGACGATTAATTTTGAAGAACTTGCGTCATTCGCGGAGGCCTGGCTCGACTGCTTCGACCCTGCCGATGCGTCCTGTACAAAACAATGGTAAAGACAAAACTGACCACGGACTCAAGATGTAAGACCACAGACAAAGAGAAGAAGTTAGAAGACAGCAGCCTAAATCCTAAATCCTAAACTCTAAATCCTAAACAAATTCAAAGCATCGAATAACGAAATATCCAAACAAAACAGGTTCCGCCGGAGGCGGACGAATTTTACTGTTTTTATCTATCTCGTTTTTTGTCGTCAGCGTCCAGATGGAGGATATGGAGAAAACGGTGCGCTATCGGAAATATAATAATGCCGACTATGTCGACGAAAAACAATGCTTGAAAGAAAAAAGTGTAACGATAGAATCACAGTAACAGGAGCTGAAACCGCCTCCTAATTCAAAGGCGAATTTGTCTAATTTTTGCTGAAGACGTACAGGCAAGATAGAATCACGAAGGCTGCTGACGATGGTCGTCAGCTGACAGTCAAATGGGAAATGTCGGTGGAGATATGAAGCCGTGGACACCTCGATCCTCCATATGATCCTGCAAGCCATTCCTGTTCTGGCGGCGGCAGGTGGGTTGGTGTATGCGTCCTTGCAGTTTCGGGAGTGGCGCAAAGCCCAGTACGTGGCGAATTTCACTAAACTTATCGAACTCCAGTTACAACTCCGCAAGATGGTCGTCGACGATCCCACGTTGGGGCCGGATGGGGACCCCGCAAAGGACACGCGGGGCTACTACTACAGCCTTATGCAAATGAGCCTGTTCGAAATCGCATGGTTTACCCACATGCATAGTCAGTTGACCGACGATTACTTTGACTCTTGGAAAGCCAGTATGATTTCTATCGCGAGGCGCCCGGCCTTTCGCGCCATGTGGCAGAGCGACCGGACAAAGATCATGCACGATGGTTTCCGCAAGTATATGGATGCGCTGATGCAGGAAATCGCCCCTTAAGACCATTATGCAGCTGTCTCATTGCTCTTCGGCTTGCCGCCAGTGCTTTCGATTCTTCAGCTCCTGTTCGGCTTGCAGCCAGTACTGTTCACTTTGGCCTTGTCGGCGACCATTCTCGATATAAATTTCATACGCCCGCCTGGCAATTTCCTTGTGCGTAGGCGTAACGGCCGCCGGTGTGGTTTGTGAACCCTTATGCGTTTGCTGAGATGCGAACGCTTGCTTCGCTTTCGAAGACTCATTTATATATTTATTCATAGGGCACTCCTTTAGTGATCTAAACCTTGTTCGTGTTTGCAGTCATGCGCCATACCGGGCGAAGAAAATACGCTTTTTAGAAGCCGCGTGGTATGTAGCCAAGCAGAAGCAGGATAATCACTGTTACCACTACGACGCTCAATAGACCGCTTGGGCCATAACCCCAGTTACGGCTGTAATTCCATCTGGGCAACCCGCCCACGAGAACCAATATCAACAAAACTAAAAGTAACAGACCCATAACACACTACCTTTCTTTATTATACTCACATCACAACTGTTCAATTTATAACCATCTTATCTATTTACATTATACACCTCGATGCGGAAATGCCTGCTAAGCATTAACTAACATTGTTGCACTTAAATGCTTAGTCCTGCCATTTTCGCCCGGTGCCAGCCCCCGCAGCTTTTTTGTCAAAGACAAAAGCGGGGGGTTTTAAGGGACAAATATTATGGTTAACCAAAAAATACTTGTCTTCTTTTGCTGTTTAGTATTATATTGTCACCTTAAGGCCGGAAGGAATAATATCTTTGGGAATTATGCACTTGACAAACGAAATAACAAAGCCAAAATGATATGAATAACATAAGATTTATAAAAGCTTCTATGTAAAAAGCTGTTTTGTAGGATATATTTAACGGATAGAACGGAGAGATTTTAGTGTTTGGTTCGGATTTTTGGATAATATTGGGTTCTGTTGGCACTTTAATCTTAGTTGTTTTTGAATTATATAAGTTTCGGCAAAAAAGAATTAAACTCAAATTGTTAACCAAATTAGAGCCACCCAAACCAGTGGCTAAACCGGAAATATTAGATGCTAAAAATTGTTTCATTGGCCCTTTTGTTGATAGACCCCACCCCAAAGCTCCGGGGCCTATACACCCTACTAAAAAAGAGGTTTGGTTTGAATTTAAGGCCAATAACACCGAAGGAACAATAGATTGCTCCCTATCGGAGGTCTCAATTGAATTATTGTTTAAGAAAGGAAAATGTGTTGTTAACGCTGAAAAACATCCATTTTCAACATCTTTACCTAAGCACATACTTAAAGGGCAAATTGAACGAATTGTAGTGTATGGAATTTGTGAACCAGCTTTGCAGCCCCAAGAAGATTCCGTGGAAGGCATAATAACGGCCAAATTTAATAATGGACAAAGCAAAAACACAAAAGGCATTTTCATAATGAAGGATTGGCTAATTGATAGGAACATATTTACCCCTTAGCATATAACTCAATAACTATAACTAGGGACAGTCACCTATTTTTTACGAGGTCAAGATTTATCCGCCGAGAGTGGGGATAATGGGGCCAGCAACCGTAAATTTCCCGAGCCATCCACATTTTTACTGCTTGACTTTGGTGCGTAGTTCCGGCTCATCATCAGCCCTCATGGTAAAATCCGGCAAAAACCCGATAGTAGTTTTACAATAGATTAATTTTTCTTTCAAAAATCATGATGAACATCCCTGAAGAAGGCAGATGTTCGACTAACTGCGGGCCCCAGTAATAATGTGTACTTTGCGGTGTTAATTCCACCAAGCCGACCTGCTTATAGAATTCCCCTGTGAACTTTTGGGCCCACGGCAGAATATTATTTGGTGTTTGCTGTTTCCCCCTAAATTCTGCCGACAACCATCCGGGGCCGAATGAAACAACAATGTACTTTGGTTGGTTCTTTTCTATTTGCTTCATCATATCCTGCTGCATCTGCTCAGCGTATCGCTGTCGTTCCAGCATAGGAAACATATATATATATCCCGTCGCCGAATGTCTTTTGGAATAAAAATATATCTCTGGTTCTGAGCCAATGATGGCGACAGTTTCAAAATACAATGAATTATCAGATATATATTTTGCTATCTGTAAGGCCTCAGGGAAAGGATTTGAGCCGTAAACGTGCCTTGCGGCCTGAAGGGGCGTCAGTCTGAAAAAGAAAGTTCGTTGTTGAAACAAACTAAACAAAAAAACAATTGCGGCTATAAAGACGGCAGCCGCCTTACCGGAACTTTGATTCCACAAACCGGCAAATAAAATTCCAAACAGCAGAGCGATAGCAGGAAGCATTAAAACAAAATAGTGCGCCCTGAAGAAAAAGCCAGGAACAACCGAGAGGACTGAAAAAAATAAAAATGCAACCATGAAAATTGACCTTGTTCTATATTCTTTTTTTATAAATAAGCAGACAAATCCCACTAAAGCACACACCCAGATAAGAATTGCCGAGAACACTATAGGCGGGAAAATCATTCTCAAACCGGGCAGTGATTCGGCCAAAGAACGCTGCGTCACATATTCTCTGGAGTACTGAACCGTCCAAAACCAGAACTTATCGAAGACGCCCAGCATCCAAAATAATAAACATGTTAATAAAAATGGAGCTGTGACGCAAAATAAGAATAGAACAATATCTCTCAGAACGCCGGTTAAACGATTTTTTTCCCGCAGTTCACTGTAAATTAAAAAGAAGAACCCAAACAAAATGAAAGCAATCGCAAACTGCTTAACAATAAAGCTCACTCCCAGCAGCAAGCCCGAATATAACAAAAAATTTAGTTTCCGGTTTTCGGTAAACATCAATAGCAGTAAAAGCCCGCCAAGGGCCGGCACCAGCAGGAAATGTTCCGAATTTGCGAAGACGCCTTGGACCTTCATACCGACAGATAAAATCGCATAAGAAGCTGCGGCAGCGCAGGCCGCTATCTGGCCGAAAAGCTTGTTTGCAAGAAAATAAATCAGCGCGATTGCAGCCAAGTTAAAAACAAGCAACCCAAGATGGATGCCTGTTTGTGTCTGTCCGAATACGAATAAAATGCCTGTGTAAATCGCATAAATTCCAGGCATTTTCATGTTGTAGGCCAAAGTGTACGGAGGGATTCCCTGAAGTATTAATTGACCGGCATATGCGTATTCGCCTTCGTCACGTTCGAGCGGAACGGATAAAAGCCTAATGCGAATCGCTGATGTGACAAGCACGACGGATATTAGTCCCCAGAAAACAATTGTCTCACTCCGCAAGCGAAACATATGCGTGTTCTGACATTTCCTTTATTAAACGCTTGGCTACAAAACTAAGCTTCTTAATTTCGCTACAATACCAAATCTTCTCCACATTGCAAGAGTCCTAAGCCAGTTTTGTTCCACACCCCTTAGTATCTGACGTCAGCGAAAGTGGCACAGTTTGGGACATTTGGATAAGAAGTGATGTTGAGCAAAAAACGCTAATTCCGGTTATTGGCCAATCGTTGCTCTATCGCGTCAATCCGTTTCGACAAAAAATGCTTCTTTCCCCTTTTCTTCTGCCCGTCCTTGACAATAGAGGCCGCTTTTACGATACTGCTTCGGAGCCACGAAGGCACAAAGGCACAAAGAAACACAAAAATAAAAACTTAGTGTCTTGGGGTCTTGGTGGTAAAGAGGTTACTGATGTTAAAGAATTTTGGCAAAAAGGTTGTAAAGCTGTTCGGCTCACGCAGCGAGCGATTGGTCAAGTCGTATATGGTGGTCGCCCGCGAGGCGAAGGAATTTGAAGGGCAGGTAAAACAGTTTACCGATGAGCAGCTTAAGGCCAAGACAGCCGAGTTCAAACAGACGCTTACAGATGGACGCAGACCTGAGGATATACTGCCCGAGGCGTTCGCGGTGGTTCGTGAGGCGGCCAGACGCACCGTCAATATGCGTCATTTCGACGTGCAGTTGGTAGGCGGCAACGTCCTCTACGAAGGCAAAATCGCGGAAATGGCGACCGGCGAAGGTAAAACCTTAGTCGCGACGCTGGCCGCGTATCTGGTGCACCTGACGGGCAGGCACGTTCACGTCGTTACCGTTAATGATTATCTTGCGAAGCGCGACAGCGAATGGATGGGGCCTATTTATAACGCCCTTGGATTGACCGTCGGCGCGATACAGGCGGATATGGATACCGCGGGCGACGAGCGGCGAAAGCAATATGAAAGCGACATCACCTACGGCACCAACAACGAATTCGGCTTCGATTATCTGCGAGATAATATGAAGCTGGCGATTGAGCATATGGTGCAGGGTGATTTGCAATATGGAATTATCGACGAGGTTGACTCGATTCTGATAGACGAGGCCAGAACGCCTTTGATTATATCGGGACCTGCGTTCGACGACGTGAGCAGATATAAAAGGGCAGACGACGTCGCGAGAAAGCTCATCGGTTTGCAGGGGGGCTACGACCGGATTAAAAAGCAGATTGACTCGACGGAAAAGATGCTTGCCAACGCGAACGGCGAATTGGGCGAGGCCAAAAAGTCCAAAGACAAGGGACGTATCGAAAAGGTGCAGACCACGATAGAACGGCTCGAAAAGGAACTCGAAGAAGCGCAGAATAAATTACCCGGCACAACTCAGTATTATGAGGTTGAACAAGACCGCAAGGCCGTGCATTTGACTCATGAGGGAATCGGCGCGGCACAGGAGGCGGCGGGCGTAGGGTCGTTTTTCACCGGCTCAAATATGGAGTGGCCTCACCTGCTCGAACAGGCGCTGCGTGCGCATATCGTCTTCGAGAAGGAAAAAGATTACGTCGTGATGGAAGGCAAGGTCGTCATCGTCGATGAGTTCACGGGGCGACTGATGCACGGCAGGCAGTGGTCGGATGGTTTGCACCAGGCGGTCGAGGCGAAAGAAGCCGTGCAGGTCAAGGAGGAAAGCCAGACGCTTGCAACTATTACGCTGCAGAATTTCTTCAAACTCTACGGCCAGATTGCCGGTATGACCGGAACCGCGGCGACCGAGGCCGAGGAGTTTATGAAGATTTACAGGCTCGAAGTCGTCACCATACCGACCAATCAGCCCTGCATAAGGGAAGATAAGGAAGACGTGATTTATAAAACGATGCCCGAAAAGTTCACCGCGATATTAGAGGAATTGAACAATATCAGCATTTCGGGAAGGCCCGTGCTGGTTGGAACGGTGAGTGTTGAGAAAAATGAGGCGTTATCGGAGGCGCTTAACAGGAGATTCGGCCTTGAGCACGAGGTTCTCAACGCCAAGCAGCACGAACGCGAGGCACAAATCGTCGCAAAGGCGGGCCAGCAACACCAGGGCCGCGACGGGAAAATGCACGGCAATGTTACGATTGCTACGAATATGGCGGGCCGGGGGACGGATATCAAGCTCGGCGAGGGCGTCGCTGACATCGGCGGGCTGCACGTTCTGGGCACAGAACGTCACGAGGCAAGACGTATCGACAACCAGCTTCGCGGACGATGCGGCAGGCAGGGCGACAAAGGGTCGAGTCAGTTTTTCCTCAGCTTCGACGATGAATTGGTGAAGACATTCGCTCCCGAATGGACGGTGAAGGCGCTGTCGTGGATTGGCTGGGAGGAAGGTCAGCCGATTTATCATCCGAGAATCAGCAAGGGCATCGCCAAAGCGCAGAAAAAGGTCGAGGAAAGAAATTTCGAGACGCGAAAAAGTTTGCTCGAATACGACGAGGTGATGGATTATCAGCGCAGGATTTTTTATTCCCGCAGACGGAAAATTCTCGCGGGCGAGGGACTTAAAGAAATTATCGATGAAATGATAGCGGGCACGACCACTAAAAGCTGCCAGACAATGCTGGAGGAGGAGTATCCCGTCAAGTGCATCTGCGAATGGGCGTCGAGCCAGTTCGGCGTTGAGCTTAAGCCGGCAGAAGTAGAGGGAATGACGGCTGAAGAGATTGAGCGAATAATCAAGAACAAGGCCAAGGACAGCGCAGGCAACGATATATCGCTTTCGCTTGGCGAATACCTCGAGGATTACGAAGACCAGTCAACGTGGGACATTCAGGGTTTGTGCAAATGGGCGATGAGCGCATTCAGCGTCAACTTAAGCGCAAGCAAAGTCAAGCAGATGACCCCTGAGCAGCTCGAAGAGCAGTTAATCGCCGCCGCCCATGAGCAGATTGAGAAAAAGGATTGTTCGGCGATTGCTGAGCCGTTGAAGCCGGATTTCGCGATTCGCCGGCTGGTGGAATGGATTCGCGCGAAGTTCGACATAAAGCTTAACACCGGGGAATTGGCGGGGCTGAAGCCGGAACAAATTGAGGAGCTTATCAGCGGGCGAATCAGGGCCAAGTACAAAAGGCGTGAAATCGAGTACCCGGTTGAGTTCGCGATGAATATGGTGTATGGGCCCCAGGGGGCCAACGTGTACGGGTTTGAGGCGCTTGCCGCCTGGGCAAACAAAAAATATAACGCCCAATTTACCGCCGAGGGCATACAGCAAATCCAGCCGCAGACGCTGCACAAACAGCTTCTGGAATTGAGTGAATCATACAGCGATGGTCAGCTGGTAAAGGAAGTCGAGGATGCGCTTCGTCGCCCTGATACACAGGCGATTACCGAATGGACCAATAATCGCTTCGGGACGGTGTTCGCACCTGAGCAGTTTGCTGATATTGAGAGCCGGAGAGAAATAATCCTTAAGGCGGGCATGGAGTTTCTGCGAAAGGAGCTGAGCGACCTTGAAAGATATGTTTTGGTGCAGGTCTATGACACTGCCTGGAAAGACCATCTCTACAACATGGACCATCTCAAAGACAGTATCTGGATGCGTTCCTGGGCCGAGAAGGACCCAAAGACCGAATATAAGCGGGAAGGGCACCGGATGTTCAGCGAGATGCTGTCCAATATCGAGGAGCGGGTGACGGACATCATCTTCAAGGTTCATCTCGAAGCCGGCGCGAGGGCCAGAAGCGTCTGGCAGGTGAGCCAGACCGCGCACGACCAGGTTGGCCAGTTTGCTATGGCGGAGCGTCAGCGTGCGGCCGCCCAAGCGCCTCAGGGCGAGATAAAAGTCAAACAGATTAAACTCGAAGGGCCAAAGGTCGGTCGCAATGACCCATGTCCCTGCGGCAGCGGCAAGAAATACAAAAAATGCCACGGGCAGGGTTCATAGTAAATCGCCCGCGGCGCAAAAAAAGAGCCGCATATCGCGGCTCATGGTGTTTTAATTTTTGCTTAGTTAATATTTGGGTTTTGGGGCGGGCTTGGGGTTCTGATTCGGCTTCGCCGGCGTCCCAGCCTTGGGTTCGCTGAACGTTTTTACAGTCAGCCAGTGCACATTGCCTTTTATCTCTATGAGTCCCTCGATTCTGGCTCTCTTGTCAGCCATTGTCTTTCCCAGCTCCATACCTTTTTCGTCGAGGACCACCTGGTATATAAGGTCTCTGTGTGCCTTCACTTTTATTTCGGCGATATTCCCGTCGTTGTCTTTCACTACGGTGACGATACCTATGACCAGACTGTTTTCTTTTGGTGTTTCCCTGGGTGTTCTCTTTGGCTGGTTCGCGTCTGCCGCCAGCACGTTGCTGACTATCGCGAGCAGCATACAAACCGCGACCACTCCAGCCAGTGCCATTAACTGTTTCTTCATTTTTGGTTTCTCCTTAATCCAAAAAACATATGACTTTTTTTTCTTTACCTTATTCACTGTCCTGATATTACTATATCGGCGACATCACCCAAAATGTATTTGTTGACTCACTGATTTTCAAGTCATTTGTGAATTTTAATCGTTTTAAGTATGGTTGTCGTCTCTAAAAAAGAAAACATCGAGTAACGCCTCGCTACCCGATGTTTTCCGGAGGGGAGAAAAACTCTGTTCTGCTGCTTTGATTATCGGCAAATACATAATTGCCGCTTTAGTCCAAAATCACCCGGCTGATTAGTCCTGTATAATATACGTTTCAGGCGGCTTTGAAGTTCTCTTTAAGGTTTGAAACGGGGGCATAAGCCCGAATCGTCCTGCTAACAGAGCGTCATCGGCTCATTTGGCCTGCTTTTCCGGCGGTATATCGTAATTCCTTTACAGCCAAGGTAATACGCGAGCCGATAGGCCTTGTCCACGCTGGCCGCTTTGGCTTTTTCGGCGAAGTTTATCGTCTTGCTCACCGCTGCATCGCAGTGCTTCTGGAAGCCGGCCTGCATACGGATATGCCATTCGGGGGCGATATCGTAGGCGCATTTGAAGATTTTTCGAATTTCAGCGGGAATCGAGGGTATTGTTTGAATACTGCCGGTTTGAAGCGCCTGGCGGGCAATATCTTCACTGCGAATCCCCCTGTTTGAGGCGATTTCGCTGAAGACCGGATTTGTCTGGAGCAATTTTTGGCCTGACAGAACTTGTCGCACAAAAACGAGCGAATAAAGCGGCTCGATACCCGAAGAGCAGTCAGCGATGATGCTTATTGTGCCTGTAGGGGCGACGCAGGTAATCGCGGCGTTTCGAACCTTCAAATTTCTTTCTTTGTTCCATATACTGTCGGGCCAGTTAGGGAAGCACCCTCGCTTTTGGGCCAATTCATTACTTGCCTGTATGGCGTTTTCGTTGATGAACTTCATAATTGATTCTCCGACAGCGACGCCTTCGTTGCTGTCGTATGGTATGCCAAGCATAAAAAGGCAATCCGCGAAACCCATGACACCCAGGCCGATTTTGCGGTTTGCTTTGGCTATTTCGGCTGTTTCGGTAACGGGATAGTGGCAGGCGTCGATGATGTTATCAAGGAGCCGCACGCCAAGTTTTGTTGCCTGGGCCAGCGCAGGCCAGTCGATTTCCGATTTGTCGGTAACGAATTTCGCGAGGTTGATGCTGCCTAATGTGCAGGCCTCGTACGGCAGCAAGGGTTGTTCACCGCAGGGGTTTGTCGCCTCAATCTCACCAAGTGCGGGCGTCGGGTTATCTTTGTTGATGCGGTCGATGAACGCCACGCCGGGGTCGCCTGTCTTGTGGGCGCAGGTGATAATCGTATTCCACAAATCGCCGATGGTGTAGAACCTATCTTTGTTTTCGACGCCCTCGGCGTTGTCGCCGGATAACGGGAACAGGTCCTGTATCGTATAGTGTTCGATATCGATTTGCTTTGGCAGCAGGTATTTTCGATTTGTCCGCGGGTTTTCGACGACGTGCAGCATGTTGGGCTTCGTTTCGAGGGCGTTCATCCAGGCATCGGTGATTTTTATCGATATGTTAAAGTTTGTGAATGCCTTTAAGTCCTGCTTGGCGTGAATAAACCTGAGTATGTCGGGATGGGTAACGCTCATCATCCCCATATTTGCGCCTCTTCGAAACGCTCCCTGCTGAATCGCGTCGGTCGTATGGGAAAATACCCGCCAAAATGAAATCGGACCTGATGTTGTGCCGCCGCTCGACGCAACCCGGTCGCCGGTAGGACGCAGGCGGTCGAGCGAAAAACCCGTCCCGCCTCCGGCTTTCTGGATGAGAGCGGTATCTTTTACCGTCTCGAATATCCCCTCGATGCTGTCCTCAATCGGTAAAACAAAGCAGGCGCTCAACATTCCCGATGGTCTGCCCGCGTTCATCAGCGTCGGCGAATTGGGCAAAAACTTCAGCGAGGCCATCAGGTCATAATATTTTTTGTGCCACTGGGCAGTTTCGGCTTCATTACTGCCGTAATTTGTCTCGATTGACGCGACAAGCCGGGCGACCCTGCTGAAAAGCTGCCCCGGTGTCTCGATGATTTTGCCCTGCTCATCCCTGATTAAATAGCGGTTCTCCAGCACGGTCATCGCGTTTTCGCTGAGTATCGGCTCGCCGTCTGGCGGCCCAATTGTGTTATCTGTTTCCCGCATAATATTTATACGAATCGGTCCCGCAAAAAATTACATTTTTTTAAGCCATTTGAATCGAAAGACATCTCTTATACGGTCGGTGAATCGGACGCCGAGTCGTTGTGTGCTGGTTGTGAACTCTGCACGTTTCAAATCTTCCGTCGAAGGCTTTGCGGTTTTGGTTCCGAAGACAGCCGCCAGCAAACCCGCCAGGAAACCCAGGACAGTGTTTGTTTTTCGATGAAGGACCATTTTCAAACGGCGATTATCTTTGCACAGCTATTTTTGTCGAGGCCAGTAGCTCCGTGCCTGTTCGGCTTTCGACTGATGACCGGCCCCACAACTGGTGTCTTTCGAGTATTCCGGGCTTTGCATCGTAGTATCTCGTTACAGCGCTTACGCCTCCCTCGATGGTGCCCGATGTTTTATACTCGTGTTCAAGCAGCCAGCTGCTTATTTCATCATCGTATTCGGCGGGGTAAATAAATGCTACCGCGAATTTATCGTCGCTGTATCTGGCGAGATGAACCATCGCTTTGCAGGGCACATTGGTCTCAATGCCGAGTTTGACTAACCGCTTGTAATCATCGCGGGCGGTCTCTGAATCGGCGGAGAAAAAGAACATACCCGCTTCGAGCTGGAATATGTCCCGTCGCACGCCTTTCAATTCAAGTTTTCCGTCGGGGTATGCCTTGTGGATTTTATACGCCTTGCAGTGGCCAAACCTTTCGCTTTCAAAAAGCTCAGCGACCTCCTGCGCTGTGAATCCAACACCGGCATTGTCGCCGAAATCGACGACGTACAGGCCAACGTAACTATCAGGTTTTTGAAGTTTTGGCAGTTTCATAATGCCCTATTTTACCCGTTGATTTTGCGGATTGCACGGCATTTTCTCCAAATGCGTATTTGGATACGCTCAGGGATTTTAAGCGTTAGTGTTCCTCGATTCTGATTGTGACGTTCTTGCGATATTCATTTGATTCGTTGTTGATTTCCTTGTTTATCCGGTGTTGGGTAGTGAAGATTTTCAAAGCGGTTATACAGGTGCCGATGCCGGTGATAAAGAAAACTATTGCCGCCAGAGTCGCGAAAAATTTTGGCATCAGGTAAATCAGCAGGCCAAAACCAATTAGCATAAGCCCCGTGGCGAATATGCCGCCTGCGAGTCGGCGGGACGCCTGCGAGATTACGTTGCTGTAAAACTGAAACGCCATTTAAATCTCCTTTATAAAGCAACAAGGCGGGTTTTAAGGCCCGTCTTGTCATTAGCGTTTTTTAGTACATTCCGCCGCCCGGAGGCATAGCGGGTGTTTCTTTCTTTTCTGGAATTTCGCTTACTATCGCGTCGGTTGTCAGTAATAGTGACGCGATTGATGCGCCGTTTTGCAGTGCGATGCGTTCGACCTTTGTGGGGACGATGACGCCGAATTCAATCATATCGCCGTATTCTTTGCGAAGTGCGTCATAGCCGAAATTTTTCTCTGAACTTTCCATCACCTTCTGCGCGACGATTGAGCCGTCGAGACCTGCGTTGAGGGCAATCTGCTTGATTGGGGCAACAATCGCCCGGCGGACAATATCTATGCCGACCTTCTCATCGCCCTGTGCCTTGATTTTCTCCAAAGCGGGAATTGTTCGCAGCATAGCCACGCCGCCTCCCGGCAGGATGCCTTCCTCTACCGCGGCCCTGCATGCGTGCAAAGCGTCCTCGACGCGCGCCTTTTTCTCTTTCATCTCGGCTTCCGTTGCTGCGCCAACTTTTATCATCGCGACGCCGCCTGAAAGTTTGGCTAAGCGTTCCTGGAGCTTTTCGATATCGTAATCGCTGGTTGATTTTTCGATTTCGGCCTTTATCTGCTCGATTCTGCCTTTGATTTCCTCGGTTTTGCCTGCGCCTTCGATAATCGTTGTGTTGTCCTTGTCGATGGTGATTTGCTTAGCCCTGCCTAACATATTCAGTTCGAGGTTTTCGATGTCGATGCCGAGGTCCTCGAATATGGCCTGTCCTCCTGTCAGCACGGCGATATCGCTCAACAGCGCCTTTCGCCTGTCACCGAATCCCGGCGCCTTGACCGCCGCGCACTGTAAAACGCCGCGGAGCTTGTTGACTACTAATGTTGCCAGCGCTTCGCCCTCGACTTCTTCGGCGATGACCAGCAGGGGCTTACCTTGTCTGGCTACCTTCTCAAGCAGCGGCACAAGTGATTTAATCGAGCTGATTTTCTTTTCGTGGATGAGGATATACGGCTTGTCTAAAACAACCGTCATATTTTCCAGCTTGTTTATGAAATGCGGGCTGAGATATCCTTTGTCGAACTGCATACCTTCGACCAGGTCAACGACGGTTTCGAGCGATTGGCCTTCCTCGACTGTTATTACGCCGTCTTTGCCGACCTTGTCCATCGCCTCGGCCAATTTCTTGCCGATTTCCGCGTCCTGGTTGGCTGAACACGTCGCTACCTGCTCAATCTGTTTGCTGGAAGCGACGGCTGTGCTCATTTTCTGCAGCTCTTTGACGATAGTATCAACCGCTGTATCAATGCCTTTCTTTACTTGAAGCGGGTTTGCGCCCGCGGTGATGTTTTTCAATCCCTCGTCGAATATGCTCTCAGCCAGAATCGTCGCGGTGGTTGTTCCGTCGCCGGCGACGGTGGATGTTTTCGAGGCGACTTCCTTGACCATTTGTGCGCCCATATTCTCGAATGGGTCTTCAAGCTCGATTTCCTTTGCGACGGACACGCCGTCTTTTGTGACGGTCGGTGAGCCGAACGACTTTTCAAGGACGACAACCCTGCCGCAGGGGCCTAATGTTACTTTAACGGCGGCGGCGAGTTTCTTGACGCCTTCCCGAATTGCCGCTCGCGCTTCTGTTCCGAATGCTATCTTTTTTGCTCCCATATTTTTACTTCTCCTTTTAGGTTTTCATCTCAATTATCAATTCCGGCTTAATCTTCGATGACCGCCATAATGTCCGACTCGGTCATAATCAAATACTCTTTTCCATCCATTTTTATCTCGCTGCCTGCGTAGCTGGTGAACAGCACGGTGTCTCCTTTTTTGACCTGTGGTTTCTGGCGAGAGCCGTCGTCGAGGATTTTGCCGTCGCCTACCGCGACGACTTTGCCTTTCTGTGGTTTTTCCTTTGCGCTGTCGGGCAGGACAATACCGCCCGCTGTTTTGGTTTCCGCTTCCACTCGTTGAACGAGGACCTTATCGGCCAATGGTCTTACCTTCATCTTCTCACTACTCCTTTCAAAAAATTCGACCGTTATTTTGCTTTATATTTTTATGCCGAAAAAATATGGCTGCCGTACCTTTTCACGAACAGCCGATTCAACTGGTCTTTCAAAATGTTCATATCCACCGGCTTATCTATAACGCTGAAGGCATCCAGCTGCAGCGCCTTTTCGAGCATCGCCCCAGTTACCCTGCTTGCCAGTAATATACAGGGCATAAGTGGCTGTTCCATCCTGATAATTTTTAATGTCCACAGGTCTGCCTGCTCGCAATCGGTATCGACGATAGTCATGCTGATTTGCCGATGCCGCAGGACGTTAACTATATCATTAGTATTCTCCGCCACCAACAGATTTACGCCTCTCGGCCTGAATATATCGCGCAATGCCCCGGGCCAGTCCCAGTTCGCCTGGCTTGCCAATACATTTATGTCAGCAAATTGTCGTAAGTTTGTAACCATAGCGCCTTACAATATGCAAAGCTTGTGCCAGTAAGCAGTTAGCGAAAACGTAAGTTGCAAGTGCTTGTCTCAAAAGGGGTTACGTATGGCTCTTCACCGTGATTGTGACTGCCAAAAACTCGCTTTTGCGATTTCCGTCTGCCAGCATGGCAGTTTTAGTGATGGGAGCAGCAGGGCTGTATTCAGAAGACAATGGCGGCGTAGCCAACTGACTCCCGGCTGGTTTCGCCTGTTTTACGAAGCATTATCTCGTTGCTGTTGGTATGGGCGAGCAGGATTCCTTTTTTCTTACCGAGAGATTTAGCTGCGGCCACCGTGGCGGCTGCGGCGCCGGCTCCGCAGGCATTGTAATTTTTTTCTGCGCTTTCGAGTATCTTGTCGGGCTGCATCTTCAGCGAATAGTCGATGAACTGTCTGTCATTGACTTCCATTGCCCATTTCAAGGCGTCTTTGCCGGAACCCATAGGCGTAAAGCCATAGCGCGGGCCATAATGGGTCAGGTCGGTTGAGCCGAGACATACGATTTTTCTTTCGTTGTCGATGCTGATTATGCTGCCGATGATTTCGCCGAGTTGAATTGCCTGCTCGGCGGGTGGCGTGAGAATCGGCAGAATCCTCGCCTTGGGGAAAAGGTATTGAATAAACGGGACCTGGACTTCCATACTGTGTTCGCTGTCGTGTGCGTTGCGGTCGCTTATAGCGGTCTTGCTTTCAATCACTGCGCTGGCGAGCTCTTCATCAATTGCGATTTCACCGAGAGGCGTAACCCAGACGCCCTTATCGTAAACGGCGGGGGGCTGGCCCATGTAGCTGTGCGCTGCGCCGAATATGACAAAGGTATCGACCTTCGGGTGTTTATTTTTGATTGCGGCAAAGACAATCGCTGCGGTTGAGCCGCTGTAAAACCATCCGGCGTGAGGGACAATGCCTGCGACAATAGTGTCGGGAAGAGGCATATTCAAAGTCGCTTCTTCGAGGCACTGCTTTATCTCATCGACACACTCATCGCCGCTGCCCGGGTAAAATTGGCCGGCCACTATGGGGCTTCTCTTTTGCATATCGCTAACCCGTCCGTTGCTTTTATAGCTCCGAGCAGGTATGATTATACCATTATCCGGGACGTTAATATATTGTAAATACGAATGGCGGGAAAGACAAATGGCATCTAAAAAGGACAGCAGGCAAACCCGGCTTCGCCGAAGGGCTACGCCGAGGCGAGCGGTAGCGGTCGTAATGGGTTCGGACAGCGACCTCGCAATAATGCAGACCTGTATCGATACGCTTAAGGATTTCGGGATACAGCCGGTTGTGCGGATAATATCAGCCCATCGGACGCCTAAGGCCGCGTCGCAATTCGCCGCTGGAGCTGCTAAAAAAGGCATAAAGGTCATAATTGCCGCCGCGGGTATGGCTGCCCATCTGGCGGGCGCTATCGCTGCCCAGACGACGCTGCCCGTTATAGGGGTGCCGCTTGCCGCAAAGGAGGGGCTGGCGGGGCTGGATGCCCTGTTGAGCACGGTCCAGATGCCCGGAGGGGTTCCGGTAGCTACGGTTGCCATTGGCAAGGCGGGCGCGAAAAACGCGGCTGTGCTGGCGGTTCAGATTTTGGCGCTCTCGGATAAAAAACTGGCCGGTAAATTAGCCCGCCTGAAAGTCGTCCAGGCAAAAGAGGTTGCCAAAAAAAATTCCACGCTCAAATAATTGCCTCGATGTAATTCGCCGCTGGCGTATTTGAAATCAGGCTAATCTAAAGCAATAGCTGCTGATGTACCAACAGTTGTCGGCAATACATCCTTGGCACTAACCAATTTTTCTTGTCAGTTAGGGCGCCGGAATTACAGTTATCTGAAATGTTCCAAATCCCCAATTGGTTAATGGTTGATAACCTCCATCCGGCCAGTTACACCATTCACTCCACTCCCAAATGCATTCATCCATTAATAAAGTGCATTCTATACACCTTCCCAGCCCTTCCCGCGATGCAATGGTGTGAAAGTATTCCCCCGGATCGCCGTAAGCATTTCGGCACGCCAATGTAACCTCGATTTCCCCCACCTCATTCATACTTACGGTTATATTTCCATTTGGGAAAGTATATTGGTAGCTGTTACCACTGCAATCATTACTATTATAGTTAGTATATGCTGTTGAAGAAACAAAATCGACAGACCACCCACATGGCTCTACCCATCTCAAAAAATAAAAGCCATTGACTCCCCCCTCAGCACTCTGACTATATGCATAGCAACCTCTGAAACAAGTATCATAGCAAGGGTAACGCCCTGATATTGTAACCATAAGATATTCCAAATTCAAATTTACTTTCCATTTGGATGACCACTGACCTCCGCTGGTAGGTCTTGTCTCGGCAGTTGCCGTATGAGCCGAGGTACATTCGTAAACAACCCAGCCATCGGGGGAACCAACCACCTTATCGCCAACTTGGTAAGTCGTATCCTGCACCCACTCAAAAACCCCTGCACATAAACACGACGGCGGCTGCGGCTGGCAGACCCCGTTGTTACATAAATAGCCTGAGGGGCAGCAGTTACCGCCGCATTTGGGCCTGCACACACCATCCACGCAACATTTGGTAGTGTCGCCGCCACAAACCTTGCAGTGGCCGGCGCCGTCGCAGGACTCACAATTTGCCGAACTACAACTGCTGACGCATCCGCCGCTGCCGCAGGTCTCGCAATTGTTGCTGCTGCAACTGTATGTGCAGCCAGAACAAGTGTCGCCGGTATAACACGGCGGACAAGGGTTACAATTGGTCGAGGCCCTATCACTGAAGATAAGCAGCAATAATAAAATAACCAAACAGTATCCTTCCAATTTCTTTCTCGTTCTCATAGTCCTGATTCCTTTTGAGCAGTCGTTCTTGTGCATTTTTGCGGCCAACTATTTACTTGTGCTTTCCAGTTTTACAATTCGTGCCTTTACGTCTTCTATAGTACTGGCAGGCAACGGGCCTGCCTTACAGGCGCCGGGCGTCGTCGAGTCGGCTTTATCCAAGAATAACCGATAAGTTTTAAGGGCCGCTTCTGAATTGCCCATATTTTCGTAAGCAACGCCCAGGTGATACAGCGTTTCATTTATTCTCGGGTCGTCCTGACGGCATTTCTGCAAAAACAATTCTGAATAATGTGCCGCATCAGCCCATCGGCCTTTATTGAAATTCATCCATCCCAGACGTGTGCAGGCATACTCCGCATAAGGATTATCCGGGTATTTCTCGATAACCGCCTTATACGCCTGCTCCGTCAGGGGATATGCCTGTTCTTCTGTCAGGGCCCCTGATTTCTGTAACCTCTCATAGCATACCCCGATTAAACCCATAGCGCTGCAGGCATGCTGACTGTCAGGCCATTTGGCAATCGCCTTTTCATAATAATCAATGGCCTTATTGTAATCATTATTATCATTTCCTCTAAGGTGACAGCAGTTACCCGATAAATAATATGCGTCGGCGGTATATGGTACCGATTCCGGAAGCTCCGTTATTATTCTTTCAAATACGTCTGCAGCCTGCTTTAATCGGTCTTTTGCCTGCTGTTGTAGAATTTCGTTGGGGTCGTTTCTGGCGTTGAATCCCTCGTCATAATACTCATTGCCTATCTGAAATACCGCCTCAGGCAGCAGCGGATTACCATTAAAGTCGATGATAAGTTTATCAAGGGCTTTCTGAACCTTGTTATAGTCCTGCGCGACTATTAGAGACAAAACCCCCATCGTTGAAATACCAAGTTTCGCCTTATTTGCATAGGAACTGCCGGGATAATTTTTAATGATATGCTGATAAATGTCATTTGCTTCTTCAAAATGATTATTCGACCACCTGTACCTGTCTGCAATCCAGTAGAGCGTCTCCGGCAAATCGGGACGACCTTCAAAGTCAACAACCATTTTATCAACTGCCGCCTCGGCCCCCTTGTAATCCTGTGAGTTGATTAGCGAGAATATTTCCGTCCTTACGACGCCCAATTTTGCCTTTTCCGCCCAGGGATTTTCCGGGTATTTTTCTGTTATCTGCTGATAGACGGCGTTTGCATCTTCAAAACGTTTCGACCACTTAAATTCTCCCGCAATCCAGTAAAGCGCCTCAGGCAAATCCGGGTTTCCCGCATAGCCATCGGCCAATTTATCAGCAGCCGATTTGGCCTCGTTGTATTTCGTTGAATCGATTAAAGACAAGACCTCTGTTTTTGATATGCCAAACTCCGCTTTCCGGGCCCATTGGCTGTCAAGATACTGTTGTATTATCTGATGATATACCGTATTTGCATCATTATACCGCTTTGACGATTTATATCGCTCTGCAATCCAGTAGAGCGACTCGGCATAATCCGAATCGCCGGCAAAATCGGCCGCAAATTTGTCGAGGGCCGATTTTGCACCGCTGTAGTCCTGCGATATGATGAGAGATAAGACGTTTATTCTTGCAAACCAGAATTTCGATTTGGCGGCCCAGGGGCTTGCAGGATAATTATCTATTATTCGCTGAAAATTTTGCTTCGCGTCTTCAAATCTGTCCAGCCGCTGGAGTCGTTCTGAAATCCAGAAAAGTGATTCCGGCAAATCAGGATTACCTGCGAAATCAGCGATAACCTTATCAAGAGCGACCTTTGCCCCATCGTAATTCTGGGACACTATTTGAGACAAAATATTGACCCTCTCAAGCCAGAACTTGGCCTTCTCCGCCCAGGGATTGCCCGGAAAATCTCTTATTATCCGCTGATAATACACTTTCGCATCCTCAAATCTGTCTAATCTCTGGAACCGTTCGGTAATCCAGAAAATCGCCTCAGGCAAATCACTATTGCCCGCAAAATCTACGGCCAGCTTATCGATTTCTTTTTGGGCCTGGTCGTAATTTTGTGAAACAATAAGGGATTTCGCTTTTGCCCGCGAAATAGCCAGTTTTGATTTGTCTGCCCATAAGCTGTCAGAATAATTTTGTATTACCTGCTGATAAAGACGGTTCGCCTTGTCGAATTTGTCATAACGTTCGTATCTTTCCGCAATCCAGTAAAGGGCCTCAGGCAAACCCTGATTGCCTGAAAAATCGGATAACAGTTTATCCGTTGCTGATTCAGCCGTCGCGTATTCGCCTGATTCGATGAGAGAAATGATATCTTCCTTTGTCGGTTCAAAACCACTCGAGGCCGGCTGACCGTGTCCGGTTGCGCCTAAAAATACGGCGACGAGTATCAAAGCGATACAAATCGGAAACGATGAGATTATGATTATCTTTTTAGCCATAGTAATGCCCTCCAATTTGGGTTTGTCTCTGACCGGGTATATGTGTGTGTTTCATAGATCTTATCTTTCTGTTAAAATCTATAACTGCAATCGACTATAGGAATTTAGTTGTATTAGTCAACATAAAAATGGAAAGAAAATTATTTAATGTTCATAAGTCCTTTATAGGGGGGGGGCTTACGACACAAAGTATTTCGCAGAAAAGCGTCTCAAAGCGGTTGTCGCGAAATTAGAGGTAACAACCATAGGGACGGCAAAAATGATTACCGATTTCGTTTTATCTCAATTTGTCGGCGAGTGTTGAGCCGAATTCCTGTGCGAGTTTGCTCGCGGTAAGCTGGTCAGCGTTTTATGATGCATTATTCATCTATTTATCTAATTGGTTTTATCAGCAACTCCAGCTTACTTAACAGGGGTTTCTTCTTTTGAAGCAGAAGATTTTGGGCCATCCGGTATTCCAACTGGCGTAATCTTTCTGATGCGAATAAGGGCTTGCCGAAGACCTTCCTTTTGTCCGCCTCTTTGCTCCTGCCAGGCAAAAATATCTCCTTCCTTAACAGGGTAACCACGATAAGAGGGGCTAAAATTCAATGGAAAGTCCATCTCTTCAAAAGGCACATCAGTATTGATACGCATCAAGTTGCCATTAGCCGCTCTTATATCACAAGTATTATCTATCCAGTCACCTAAGTGAACCACAGGATAACGCACATCTGGCCATTCTCCTTCCGGCTGCCAATATCCTTTCGTTTTAATCGTTTTTTGGCCGCTCAACCAATTATTTGGCTCTTTAGATTCGCGAAAACGCCAATCAAGCTCTACCATACGATGCCTGTAAGCATTTATCGTTATCTCTGTTGTCTGTCCAATCGTGACCACAGCAGACTTACCTGGGCTTCCAAAAGTATTATTTGGGGCCAGTTCTACAGTGTATCCTCCCGGGCCAATTGAACTGAACAAGCAGGAACCCTCTTTTACCGGCTCGGTTTTTCCAGAAGAAAAACCAGAAACTTTCAAAGTCACCCCGGCATCTGTTAACTTTAACCCTTCTTCAGTTTCAACCTTTACCTTTAGGTTGCCGCAGTACTCTTTTGGAACAGCACGAAGGATAATTTCGCCAAATGCGACCGCTTTTCCTTTTTGTGCTTCTATTTTAAGTTTTACCGGGTAATGATATATACCCCCGATTATTATGTTCCCAATAGCCGAGACATTTTTATCATTCGAATCAGATGCACGGTTACGCCAGAATCCTGAGCCAATAAATACCACATCTCCGCTCTTAAAAGTGCCATCGGACGAATATCCGCCGTCATTACGATATACATATAATTCATTATTCGAACTACCGTCGGCCCTCACCGATGGAAGTTCAATATCTTCATCTTCGCAGCTTACACGTAATACCGCTATTCCTATCCTGCCCTGGTCCTGCGATACAATTCTTTCCGCTCTTGACATGTATTCTTTCCACAGTTTCGTTTCCAGACGCGGGGGAACAAAGAGGTATTCAATCTTGTCTTCGACCTTAATATTTTTGGTCTCTTTTTTAATTTGCCCCGCGAGTTCATTAATTCTTTTTGAGTGCTCCCTATAAAAATTTGTGTGAGAAAAATCTCTTTGTAAGCCGCTCAAAACAAGGCGAGCATTCATATAATCTTCATCATCAACAGAAGACTGTAATTGCAACAGTTTTTTCTGCGCTTTATATTCTTCTTCAATTGTTGGCTTGACAGGATTTGGGGAAACACAACCTGTGATAATGACAAGCAAAAATGCAGCAAAAAACGAATTAGCGTGATTGCAGGAAATCATATTAAAACTCCTCAAAATTTACACCTTTAGTTTTGATTTGTGGATTATAGCTGAATACGGCTTGCCTGCCGCTTGTCTGGCGGTTGTGCCGAACGACGACCTTATTGTGGGTGTTGGGTATAGCCATAATACCTTGTTTTCCCACTAATTTCTCTAACAGGAGTCAACAGTATAAGTTTCATCGGTAATGTCAAGGAAAATCGGGAAATTCTGGGTCTGCCACCTGTAGGAGTATTTGTGAACCACAAAAATTTGCACTAAAAGCGGCCGAAGGGGCTTGGCGCATTTAATATGGGCCGACATTTGCACAAGCAGAAAAATAATCGCCTTATATGCTTTACCTCAATTTGTCAGCCAGCGATGAGCCGAATTCCTGGGCGAGTTTGCTCGCGGTAAGCTGGTCAGCGTTGTTATAGGAAGCGGTGAGGAGTAAATTGCCTGCCTTGTCTTTAGCGGTGATGGTTACGGATTCGACTGACTGTGCGGAGGATTGTTTTCCGCCGAGTAAATTAAGAAAACTTGTTTCTCCCTTTGAGCGCGTCGTCATAAAAGCTGAGCCGGTGAGTATGATGTTGGCGTTATCAGATTCACACAATTGGACGCGTTTGCGTAGGAACTCTTTTTCGAGGACGTCTCGCAGGACTTTGCCGACGTATTGGTCCTGGCTTTCGATTGGCGTAATGTAAACGCATTTGTTCTTGATGGTGTTTAACTGCTTGGTGGTAACAATATCGGTGTTGCAGCCCGCGACAAGGGTTAAAATTGCGCCAATCACAAATGCTTTTTTCATAGTTTGTCTCCTTTTCAATCGGTAGTATTTATCGGCACAGGTTGTCGTTGGTCTATAAAGCTTTTTGTGGATTATACAGTGGCTTTGCCGTAGAATCAACTGCTCTGTAACGGATTATAAACCTGGATTGGATGTTTGATGTATGCGTAAAGCGACGTTATTGATATTGGCGGCTGGTTTGGTGTTGGCGGGCTGCGAGGATAAGCCCCAGTTTACGCCGGAAGAAATGGCAAAGCTGCCGCTTTCCAAACGCGACGGGCTTCCTGAGCCGAGCGGCGGTTTTACTCTGGCGGTGGGCGACCAGACAATTACCTCGGAGGAAGTGATAGGGCCTGTCTTTGAAAAGCTGGCGCAGGCGGCACAGAGTACCGATTTTGAGAAATTCAGAAGTGTCGCGGGGCCTGTGATTGAGCAGCAGCTTATGGACAGGATAGTTAATGCGCTGCTTTACAGCAGGGCGAAAAAAGACGCGGGCGATAAAATCGATGATGAGCTTGATAAGGTAACCGCCGCGGAAGTCAGACGATATGTGATGGATTTCGGCGGGGACTACGCCAAGGCAGAGCAGTCGTTAAAGCAGATGGGTATGGACTGGGGCAAGTTTGAGCAATATAAAAGACGATACATTTTGAGTCAGAGTTATCTGGCCCAGAAATTGCCGAAAGACCAGCCAATTACGTATAGCGAGATGATGTCGGCGTATGATGCGACCAAAGAGCAGTTGTATGCGAAGCCGGGGGTATTGCAGTTTCGTCTTATCGACCTTGAGCCGGCGAAGATGCGGGATATTGACGCCAACAGGCCTCGCCAGGAGCAGGCGATGGAGCTTATCGACGGTATTGTGAAGCGTATAAAGCAGGGCGAGGATTTTGGGCAATTGGCGGAGGAGTATTCAAAGGCAAACAAGGCCTTAACCGGCGGATTGTGGCCGAAGCTCGCTCCTGATTCGCTTGTTGCGCCATATGATATTCTTGTCAGGCAGGCGGCGACGATGAAGCCGGGAGAGACAACGGGGCCTGTCGAGGTGAAAGGGCACATTTTTGTGATGCAGCTTGTTGAATATCAGCCGAAGAGCGTTGAGCCGTTCGAGAAAGTCCAGAGCCAGGTTAAGGCGAGGATATCGTTCGAGCGTATGCGTCAGGCGATTGATAAGCTCAATGAGGAGCTTGTTGAGCAGGCCTCGTCGGCGGACAGGGAAAGATTTGTCGATTTTTGCGTGCGTGAAATTTATAGGGATGCTAATAAATAACATTAGTTCGGTGTCTGGAATCGTCGGATGGGAATAATCGCACATGGTATAGATTTGGTTGATTTTCCTCGGATAGAGGAAATGGTCAAACGCCACGGCGAGCGTTTTTTAGACAGGGTATTTACCGCCGTGGAGCAGAAATACGCCCAGGCAAATAAAAACGGGATTGAGAAATTAGCCGGTCGATTTGCCGCCAAAGAGGCAGTGCTGAAACTTGTGGGGACGGGCTGGCGGGGCAAAATCGCCTGGACGGATATTGAGGTGGTAAATACCGAGACGGGGCAGCCGGAGGTGAGGTTATCCGGCGAGGTGAAAAAAATCGCCGACAAACTCGGCATCACGCAGATAAGCGTCAGCATTACTCATACCGCAAATTTCGCCATCGCCTCCGCTGTGGCGTTAGCCGAATCAGATGAGCACAAATAATTTTGATTGTGTAGTAATCGGGGCGGGGCACGCCGGTATAGAGGCGGCGCACGCGGCCGCTAAAATCGGCGCAAAGACAGCCTTGATTACCATTGACAAAAGCAAAATCGGGGCGATGAGCTGCAATCCCGCGATAGGCGGGCTGGCCAAGGGGCAGATTGTCCGCGAGGTTGATGCGATGGGCGGGTTGATGGGCCTTGCGACCGACGCAACGGGGATTCAATTCAGGATGCTCAATCGCTCAAAAGGCCCGGCTGTTCAGTCGCCTCGCGCCCAGGCGGACAAATACAGGTATCAGCAATATATGATTTCCGCACTGGAACAAACGCCCAATCTCACCATTATCGAGCAAATGGCTGTCGAGATTATTGTTGAGAATGGTCGAGTTGCGGGCGTGAGATGCAAAGACGGTTTTGTGTGTGATACAAAGACAGTGATAGTTGCGACGGGGACATTCCTTCGCGGGCTTATGCACATAGGGCAGGAGAGTTTCGAAGGGGGCAGGCGAGGCGAGCCGGCGTCTGATGACCTTTCGGGTTGTCTTGAGCGTTTTGGTCTTGTAGTGAAGCGATTGAAAACCGGAACACCGCCCCGGCTGGACGCGGGCACGATTGATTATAGCAAGCTCGAAGCACAGCAGGGCGATAAAGAGCCGGCGCCGTTTTCATTTATGAACGACAGTATTGGTCGGCCGCAGATACCCTGCTGGATTACTTATACCAACGAGAATATCCATAAGATAATTCGCGATAACCTCGACCGTGCGCCGCTTTATACAGGCCAGATAAAATCGACCGGCCCGCGATACTGCCCGAGCATCGAGACCAAGATTATTCGCTTTGCGGACAGAACGCGTCACCAGGTATTTCTTGAGCCGGAGGAATTGGAGCAAAAGATTCTTTACTGCAATGGCATCAGCACGTCGCTGCCCAAAGACGTTCAGGATGAGATTATCAGGAACCTGCCGGGCTGCGAGAACGCCGGTATTGTGCATTACGGCTACGCGATTGAGTATGATTATTGTCCGCCTGTGCAGTTGAAGAGCAATCTTGAGACAAAGAAAGTCGCGGGGCTATATCTGGCGGGTCAAATCAACGGCACGAGCGGCTACGAAGAGGCGGCAGGGCAGGGAATCATCGCCGGGATAAACGCCGCGAGATTTATGCAGGGGGCTGAGCCGATTGTGTTAGGACGCGACCAGGCGTATATCGGCGTGATGATTGATGATTTGCTCACCAAGGGATTGGGCGTGGAAGGGGCAGGGATTGCCGATGAGCCGTATCGAATGTTCACCTCGCGCGCGGAATTTCGGCTTAGTTTGCGCTCGGACAACGCAGACAGACGCCTGACGAAGATTGGCAGGGCGGCCGGCCTGGTCGATGACAAACGATGGGAAAGATTTCAAAAGAAATTAAGTGACATAGAACGGCTCATGGAATATTTGACGAAAAATAAGCGGGATGGAATCAGCTTGTGGGAGCAGCTTCGCAGGCCGAACAGCCCGCTTGCGCCGGTTTTGCCGGAAATGCCCGAGGTAAAAAACGCCGGCTTTGGCAAAGAGATTATCGAGGCGACTGTCATTGACGCCAAGTATGAAGGGTATCTTGATAAGCAGGCACGTCTTGCTGCCGGCTTACAGGCGTGGGACAAGAAACAAATTCCGGTGGATTTGGATTATGGCAAAATTACGCACCTGCGGCCCGAGGCGAAAGAGAAATTGACGCTGTTCAAACCTCAGACGCTTGGCCAGGCAGGACGAATCTCCGGCATCACGCCGGCCGATGTTACCGTCATTCAGATACATCTGAAAAAGTATTATCAGGAAATCAGGTAATCAGGGTATCAGGAAATCGTTGATTATGAGTTTGCTTTCAAGAAACAATTATAATAAGCAGACGGGGCGGGATGAGCCGAAGTTCAAGATTTGGCGAAGCGCCGGGCTTTTGCTGACTTATAAATGCAACGCCAAATGCGAATTCTGCTATTATAACTGCTCGCCTGAGCAAAATGGCTTGATGCCGGTTGATATGGCGATAAACGCCTGGAGGTCACTAAAGGAGTTGGCGGGCGATTCGGCAAAGATTCACATCACGGGTGGCGAGCCGTTTTTATATTGGGACCATTTGGTGAAGATTCTGCGGGAGGCAAAAAAACAGAATCTCGGCCCGGTCGGTATGATTGAGACAAACGGTTTTTGGGCGATTAATGAAGAGATTATCAAAGAGCGAATAAAAGTGCTCGATGAACTTGGTATGCGTCGGCTCAAAATAAGTTGCGACCCGTTTCATCAGGAATACGTTGATATTGAGCTGGTCAGGCTATTGGCTAAAATAGCGAAAGAATTGTTAGGCGATACAAGGATTTTAGTGCGGTGGGAAAAGTATTTGGATAATCCCATTGATATGAAAAATATATCAGCAGACCAACGGAATAAAAGATATATCGATGCGTTGAAAGATTATCCTTGTCGTTTCACAGGCAGGGCGGCAGGAATAATTGCTGAATTAGTTGCATCACAGACAGTTGAACAAATTGCGACGCGGAATTGCTCAAACGCGTTTCTTGACGCCAAGGGTGTGCATATTGACCCCTATGGCAATGTTTTCAGCGGAACTTGCAGCGGAATAATTGTAGGGAATATCGCCAAACGGCCTTTAGCTGAAATCTGGAAAAACTGGCAGCCGGGTAACGATAAGTTGGTTGAAACGCTGTTTAATTCAGGCCCTGCGGGATTATTAGACGAGGCAATCCAAGCCGGTTACACGCAATCGGAACTATATGCGGGTAAATGCCATCTTTGCACAAGCATTCGCCAGTTCTTTTTTGACAAAGGTCTTTACAAGGCCGTCGTCGGCCCCGCGGAATGTTATCAGTAGCTCTTATCTGATACGATGTTAATCCGGTCATCTGCCGGGAGCGCCGGGTGGAGGGCCTCCCGGGCCGCCGCGACCGCCGGGGCCCATCTGTACGCCTCGTTCCTGCATACGATTCATTAAATCCTGGCGGAATTGTGCCATTTTAATCCTCGTATCAGTGCCGGTTCTTTCAGACCTTTCCCTCATTCTTGACGGCTCAGGCCTGCGGAACTGCCGGGCTTGCTGTCCCTGCCGCTGCATGAAATTGGGGTCTCGCGGGCCGAATCTTCTGTATCGATTCGGGTCCGGCGGGCCGTTGGCGTCTCTTGCCGCAAACTCCGCACGTCTCGCCTGCATATCATCGATTATTTTATCGAGGTAAGCGGTTTTGCCTGTATCAGGCAGCGCAGCGTACTCATTCGCCTGGGCTTCCATCCTTGCCCGCATCGCCTCGCCAATCTGGTCTCGTACCTCCCGCCTTTTATCTTCGTTGGCATCGCGGAACTGGTTTGAGTCGAAATACTCGCGAATCTGCCGAGGATCCATTTTCGCAAAATCAGGTTTGCTGTAATGTTTGATGGTTGGAACCGCAATTGCTATCCCGGCAGCCAGAACGATTGCTGTTGTCAGGATAATTTTATTTTTCTTTGTCATGTTCTTACTCCTGTTTTTTATAGTTGCTTACATGCCAGTCGGCATACAAATAGTTTATTCCGCCAGCTTTATTTTTGCCAACCGCAGGGTGAGGAGACGGAAGGGGACGTTGATTAACAAAATCATTCATAACTTGTATATCTCTTTCCTTGGCACCGGCCTGCACAGGCGGATATTGTCTGATCGTAATACCCGCCAGCCAGGGCGGAGGGATAGTTCTCGTTGGCCCACTATACCAGTAGCTTGTATTTCCTGCCCTTTTGTAATAGGGTGGGGTAGCAATATTATCCGATTTACAGATAAAGACCTTCGGCTGTTTAAGAATTTTACCCAAAACCGTTGTTATCGGAGGGGCATAGAGAGGGTCGGTGGTATCCGCGATTTCCCATGGTATAGCGCTGCATATCGGAAATATATCGCGGTTGTCGTCGAGATACGACCGCATTGCGATGCCGATTTGATGCAGATTTGCCATGCAGTACGTTCGATTGGCCGCGCCTCTTGCCTTGTTGAGGGCGGGAAGTAATATTCCCATTAAAAGCCCGATTACGGCGATGACCACCAGCAGCTCAACAAGAGTAAAAGCCCTGCTCAATTTCTTATTTTTCGGAATTTGCATCTAACTACCTATGACGTTCGTTAATATATGTATATTGCAGAAATTCTAATAAAGTTCTTTGCGGATGCCTGCTAAATAAGTGTCGATTTTGCCGGCGAGCGTTTTACTGAGTTTTTGGCCCAATTCCAGCGATTCCGGCTCAATGCCAAAAATGACTATCTGGTTCGGACATTCGCCGAGTTGCTTAGAAAGCTCGATAATTCGCAGAATATCCGCTTCGTGAAGGGAAAAATGGGTCATTTTTTTTGTGGTTTTGACGTCAGCCGGCTCGAATTGTTTGATTGCCCCCGGCTTTTTACCCATTTTAACACAGTCGATGATTACAGCCTTTTTGCGATTTGCGATTAAATGCAGGATATTCATACCACCCGTGCCCGCATCGATGAATTCAACGCAAGGGTATTTGCCCTGATATTCAGAGAGCCTTCGGATTAAATGAATACCGATGCTCTCATCGGACATAAGAATATTGCCCAAACCTATTACGATGGTATCCTTTTTCGGCGATTGGTTTGTCATCTTGAAAAATTTAGAATTTAGAAGTTAGAATTAAGAATTCTAAATTCTTCATTCTAAGCTCTCAATTCTACTTCACAAACTGCACGTTGAGGAAATGCGTTGAGCACGAGATGCAGGGGTCGTAAGCGCGGACGAGCATTTCCAGTTTAAGTCGAATGTCTTTTTCGGGCTGGTCAAGAATTTCGGGCAGCAGTTTTTCAAAGTCCTTCTGGATATTCGCGTGGTTCTGGCCGGTCGGGATGCAAATATCGGCAGCGACACATTTGCCGTGCCTGTCGAATTCGTAATCGTGGAAAAGTATCCCGCGGGGCGCCTCAACGCAGCCGGAACCTTTGCCGGCCCTGGGCGAGGATGTAGCTTTTTCCGTCTTCAGTCCTTTTATAAGCAACTGGTCTATAATTTCAATACTTGTCTCAACGACGTGGAAGCACTCGACAAGCTGGGCTACGGTGTTCATGTAGGGATTGCAGCAGCCCTTTTGGAGGCCGAACATTTTCGCAGCGTCTTTGGCCATCGGCGACAATAATTCGGCGTTGTTGTTGAAACGTGCTAACGCGCCGACCGCATACGCGTCACGATGCCACTTTGCCCACTTGGATGTTGACTGTTCAACTACAAATTCATTCGTGACATCGTGCCATTTTTCAATCGGTACGACAGCACCTTTGAGGTCGTTGGATGTTATGCCGCCGTGATAGAAAGTGTAAGCGGGCGGGGTGGTCTGCCTGAGCGATACGTATTCTGTGGGGCGTTCAAATTTGGGGATGTTAGCCGCGACGCTCAGGACGACTTCCGCAATTTTTTTGAGGTCGGGCACGGCGTCCTTCAGCGTCTGCTGCAACTGGCGTAACTGCTTTTCGGTTGGTGTTCTGGTCAATCCGCCGGGGATGAGTGTTACCGGATGAGTCGTTCTGCCCGCGATAAGGTCCGACCAGCTATTGGCGATTCTGTGTGCTTTGACGATTGTTTTTACAACATCTTTTGCCCTCGCAACAAGAGGCACAACAGACGGCGTACCGAAGAAGTCCGGTGCAGCGAGATATCCGACATGCAGGGTATGGCTTTGCAGCTGTTCGGAATAGTGCATCAGTATTCTCAGCTTGTCCGCCTGTTCGGAGACCTTCAGTCCGAGCGCGGATTCGACCGCCTTGGTCGCTGCCAGCGAATGTGTGATTGAGCATATCCCGCAGATTCGCGAGACGATTACCTGAATGTCCTGGTAGCTGTGGCCGCGAACCATCGCCTCGAAGAAGCGGGGCGCCTCGGGCACCTGCCACTGGAGTTTTTCGATTTTCCCTTCTTTGACGTTTACGACTATATTGCCGTGTCCCTCGACGCGGGTTATATGATGAACGTTGATATCGAGATTGTTATGCATTTGTTGGCCCCTGACCGATTCCAAAAAGAACCATCTTTGCCTTGAGCGCATCGACGCTCAAACCATATCGTT
>JBEKZW010000023.1:0-38279 GCA_049509475.1 Sedimentisphaerales bacterium | reverse complement strand
GCCGCAGGCGGCGATGATTTTATCTAACAATTGTCCTGCTCTTCCTACGAATGGCTTGCCCTGTGTGTCTTCATCTGCTCCGGGTGCTTCGCCTACGAACATTATGCGGGCGGATGTATTGCCTTCTCCCGGCACGGCATTTTTTCTAACGTAACCAAGGTCGCATTTGCGGCATTGACGTGTCTGTTCGGCGATTTCCTCAAGCTCTTTGATGGTTTCAGGCGAGCAGGGCGCTCTAACTGTGACTCGTGACTCGTGACTCGTGACCTGTGACTCGCTTTTGTCGAGCGACGAGTCACGAGCGACGAGCGACGTCTTTTTAACGGTTAATCCGCCGGAGAAGAATTCCGCCATTTCGGCGTGCTGGCGGACGGCTTTTTTAATGTCAGGATTACTTTTCATAATCCGGATTGTAATTGCATTTTCGTCCGAAGGCAACAAAAAGGGCGACTGCTTCTGCAATCGCCCTTCTATATGATTTGCTTTTATCGAAAAAGGTTTAAGAATTGATTATTTTCTCCGCTTCCGTTTTGTATGCATCCATCACGAAAGGTATTCCTGAGACTAAAGCGGCTTCCGAGGTGAGCGCCATAAGGTCGTTTCTGCTAATGGTTGAAACCTTGAAGTTTCTGCTGCCTGCCATAAGCTGTTGCAGACCAACTCTGAGTTTATCTACGAAGGTGTAAAGGGCTACGGCACCGAGCGGCAGTTCCTTGGCCTTGGTTTTGCCGTATTTTGCAACGAGGTCTTCGTAGCAAACGAAGATTTCCTCGACTTTTGAGCCAAATGCGCTGACGGTGTTGGGCAGGGAGTTTGCGCCTTCCTGCAACCAAAGCCCGATGTTTTTGCCTACCATACCCGGTATCATAAGGGCCCGGCCCATACAGACCGCTTTTACAAATGGAGCTCCCATTGCCAGTACTTTGAAGATATGGTCCTCGGTGCTGAAGCCACCTGCAATGGCAATGTCCGGGATGAATTTCTTTTTAGAAGCGAGCTTCTTGCACAATTGATAAGTCATTGCCTGCAAATAAAAGGTTGGGACACCCCATTCTTCCATCATTCGCCAGGGGCTCATACCGGTCCCGCCCGCGGCGCCGTCGATGGTGAGCAGGTCAAGCTTGGCGTCGGATGCCCATCTGATTGCCATAGCCAGCTCGCGCATCGGATATGCGCCTGTTTTGAGCGTTACTCTTTTTGCGCCGAGTTTTCGCAGGCGCGAGACCTCTTTCATAAAGCTGTCTTGGTCAACGAAGCCAAGCCGGGAATGTCTTTCAAAGTGTTTAAGAGCGCCGTCTTTAAAGGCCTTCTGGTGTGCATCCACGGAGGGATCGGGAGTGACGAGGTAGCCCCTTTTTTGCAGTTCGAGAGCGCGTTCGAGCGAATCGACCTGAATTTCACCGCCGATGCACTTTGCGCCCTGTCCCCATTTCAGCTCCATAGTTTCGATTCCCAGTTTATCGATAACGTATTCAGCGACGCCGAGGCGGGTATCCTCCACGTTCATCTGTACCAGCATATCGCCGTAGCCCTCGTGCCATTTACGATACTGCTCGACGCGCTGCTGCATGTTCGGGGCCTTTTTGACCTTTCCTTTGGGGTCCAGTTCGAGTTCGGGGTCAATGCCGCAGACGTTTTCTCCGCAGACCAGCGTTATGCCGGATATGGCTGCACCTACCGCAAAGTGTTCCCAATTTTTGCGGGCGATTTCGGTTGAGCCAAGCGCACCTGTAAAGACCGGCATGCGCATCTTCACTTTACTTTTGCATCCATATTCAGTCTCGGTATTGACCATAGGGAACAAGGTGTTGTCGGGATTTCCGACTTGCCCATCCGGAAGTCCTTTTGCACCGAGTGCATAGCCTTGGATGTTCAGGTGTGAATAATCGATGGGATAGTTTTTGTCTCCACCTGCGGTGAGTGTTCCGAAGGGACCTGGGTAGATTACTTCCCGTCCTCGGAAGGAAGATTTGAATATCTCGCAGTTGCCCCGGCAGCCATCGATACATCGAGTGCATATTCCGGACATGGGAGAGACACTTCGTGAGCGGTTTGCGGTTTGTGTGACTTCATTGGCGTTGGGTTGCTGTAATGTCATTTTTTTCTCCTTAAAAAAGCATACTGAAATTCTCCTTGTGTTTTTGATTAGAAAAACTAATAATGTTCTACGAAACGAATTGACAATCTAACTGGTCAGAGTCGAGCTTTGCAAATAAAATATCATTAATATATTATTAGGGGCACTTATAATGCACATAGAAACGTTGAGGATATTTTGCGATTTGGCGGACCTGCGGAGTTTTTCCAAGACGGCGGACAAACATTTAGTCAGTCAATCCGCGGTTTCACAGCAGGTGGCTCAATTGGAAATAGAGCACAAATGCCAACTGCTTAACCGGCAGAAAAGGCCGCTCGAATTGACGGCGGCAGGAGAAATTTTCTACCGGGCCGCAAGGGATATGGTGGACAGGTACGAATTGCTCAAAAGCGAGATGAATACGCTCAAGCAGTCGGCACAGTCCAGGGTAAACGTCGGGGCGATTTACAGTATCGGCATGCACACGCTGCCGGAGTATCTCAAGAAGTTTATGGTCAAAAAGCCGACCGTCAATGTCCACGTGGAGTACTTTACCGCGGACAAAATTTACGAGATGGTGCTGGCGGGCGAGCTGGATATCGGTCTTGTGGCGGTGCCCCGGAGAGACAAAAGGCTGGAGGTCTATGATTTCGAGGATGAGCCGCTGGTTCTGGCGTGCAGTCCGAAACACCCGCTGGCGGCAAACTCGCATATCGATATTCATAAACTTCAGTTTGAGCGGTTTATCAGTTTTGAAGAAGGCGTCCCGACGCGTGTATGGATAGACGGCATTTTCCAGCGATACAATATAGTCATAAGGCCCGTGATGGAATTTGACAACGTCGAAACGGTAAAAAAGGCCGTTGAGATAAATTCGGGCGTCAGCATCCTGCCTCGCCCGGCGATGCTGCAGGAGCTTGCGACAGGCGCCATAAAGGCGATTGAATTTGAAAACGAGAGGTTTGTGCGCCCGACGGGGATTCTTGTTCGCAGAGACCGTGTCATTAGCCAGGAGACGCGATACCTCATAGACCTTCTCCGCAGGAAATAGTGAACCGTGGCTCGTTACTTGTGTCTCGTGACTCGTTTGGTCGTGCGTACCGCGTCCTGCGTCGTGCGATACAAAATACGCAATACGCATCACGCACAACGCAATACGATGCGAGCAGCGCAACCGATATACGAACTAAGCAGCCAATAGGTAAAATGCCGAATTTGAAAATTAAAGCGGTAATATTTGATTTAGATGGGACGATAACGCAGCCGTTTTTTGACTTTGACGCGATTCGTCTGGAAATGGGGTTTGCGCCTGATGCCGGGCCTATTCTGGAGCTGATGGAAAAGATGACGCCAGAGCAGCGCGAGGCAGCGGAAATAATTTTGCTGGCTCATGAGGAAAAGGCGGTCGCTGAATCGATATTGAATCCCGGCGCAAAAGAGACGCTCGAAGAACTGCGCAGGAGAGGAATTCTCATAGGCATATTGACCCGCAACAAAAAGGATAATGCCTTTGCGGTTGCCAAAAAGCACGGCTTGAAATTCGACGCGGTTGTGGGCAGAGAGGATGGGCCGGTTAAGCCCGATGCCTTTGGCGTCTTGCGCCTTTGCGAGAAGTTCGCGATAAAGCCGCAGGAGGCGCTTGTTGTCGGTGATTATCTTTTCGATTTACTCTGTGCCAGGGCCGCGAAGGCGGTTCCAGTCCTTTTAAAAAATCAACGAAAGGCCGACGAATTCGCAAAGCACGCCGATTTTGTTATTGATAATATCGCCGATATACTCAAAATTATCGACGGCAGATAAAAAAATTACCGCGGAGGAAAAAATGAATAAAGCTATTAGAATAAGGGAATGATTAGGACCTGCCCCCCTTACCCATGACTGTTTTGGAGGCGATTAACATGAAAGATGAGTACATTACATTTTTTTGGAAAACATGTAGGGTATTGACCATAATGTTCGTCATAGGCTCGATGACCCTTGGCATTGTGGACACTTTCGTAGTTAAGATAATGTCGCCTACTATAAATGTGATTTATTCGATTGTCGCCATCTTTATCACAATTCTAATTGGAGTACGTTATTTTGCAGAATTAAGGATATGGTGGAAACGTCCCAAAGGTTCGAGAAAGGGCGGAGTTGCGAAGGTTATCCCTGACGAATTGGTTCCAAAACTTGAACAAATGTTTCGAAATGCAGGAATGAACGTAATTTCCATGTCCTTGCAGTTCAGAGGAGGAGATGAGTTCAATATCCCGAAGTTTCATTTCATCTGTTCGATTCCTGACAGCGATAAAGTTGTTGTATATTTTATACGCTACAAACTGTGCTTGGAAAAATTAGTTATCTGCCTGCAACCAACAGTTTCTAAGTGGTGGAAGTTGAGACCGGATACGAAAACGTTAGATAAAATTCGGTCAATTCTCGAAGAGAATGGTGCGACTGATATCCCGCCGTATCTGTGGAAGTAAAATTACGATGGGTAGTAACGGCTGGGGGAAAAGGGGAAAAGAGAAAGGGAAAGAGGAACAGGTCCGAATTTTTAATTGACAAAAGTTTGTTGGCGTATGGTAATACTGTTTATGAGGCGGCAAAGGTTTTTATGTTGAGAATACTTATTATCCTGGCGGTCATAGTTGGTGGATGCAGTCAGGCATCTTGCGCGGAGCAATCTGCCAGTGATGCGAATTATGTGTCGAGCGTTCTGGATGGTCTCAAGCAAAAGACGACCCAGTTGCGGTCATATCAATGTGAAGTAAATTATCTTTTCAGCCAGCCATTGCTCGAATCGAAGACACTGCGAACGGGAAATTTATATTATGCCCGGCTCGGCAACGGCTCAAAGCTGCGAATCAATTTCGATACGCTGACGCAGGACGAAAATCCTCAGCAGAAATACGGCGAACAGTATATCTTCGATGGACGCTGGCTTACGCATATCGACTACCAGATTAAGCAGGTTCAAAAGAGGCAGTTGGCCGAAGCCAATGAGCCGATTGATGCCTTTGAGCTGGCCAAGAGGAATTTCCCGCTGATTGGTTTTGATAAGACGGAAGATTTGCGACAGCAGTTCGATATTAATCTCATTGGCGAGCCAAATGGGTTGACGCATTTACATTTGAAGGTCAGGCCCGATTCGCAATACAAGGACGATTACAAATCAGTCGAGGTATGGATTGACAAGGGATTGATGTTGCCTGCGAAAATCTCGGCGATTTCAACCGAAGGGGATGTTTACGAAATTAGTTTCGCAAAACCGAAGGTCAATGAAGTTATTGACGAAAAGGTTTTCGAGTTTACAATTCCCGATGGCTTCGGTAAGCCGGAAATAATACCGTTAAAAACAAAATAAAATGGATTCCCGCTTCCGCGGGAATGACATAAGTGGGCAGGAAAGGAGTAAGAGATGGCTAAAGGCATAGTTATTTATTATTCGAGAAGCGGCAATACAAAACAGATGGCGGATATGCTCACCAAAGCGATGAATGAAGGCGGATTGGTGTCGGACTGCAAAGAAATCGCCAAAGTAAAGGTTGATGATTTGCTGAAGTATGACGCGATAGTGATGGGTTCTCCCACTTATTATGGTGGAATGGCTGCGCAAATGAAGCAACTGATTGACGACGCGGTGGTCAAGCACGGGCAATTAGATGGCAAGGTAGGCGCGGCCTTTACCAGCGCAGCCAATATCGGCGGCGGCAACGAGACAACGGTCCTGGATATTCTGCACGCGATGATTATCAGTGGTATGGTAATTCAGGGCGACCCGCAGGGCGACCACTACGGGCCGGTTTCGATTGGCAAACCCGACCAGAGGGTCGAGAAACTTTGCGCCCGGTGGGGCAAACGAATCGCGGAATTGACTAAAAAACTTGGCCATTAACCATTTCGGCATATAGCGGTTTTTTTGAAAAAAACGCGGATTTCCTTTGACAACTCGTTATTGTATAGTTAAGTTTCTGGCATCCGAAGCTTGGGAACGAAAGAACATTAACCACATAAGTGGAGGACTATTCGATGCAAGAGTACGAAAATTTGAAAGTGCTGGTAGCAGAAATTGAAGCAGACATCAGCAAGGCCGAGGGCGGAAACAAGGCCGCAGGGACGCGGGTTCGCAAGCAGATGCAGGGTATCAAGCAGGCGGCCCAGCTTGTTCGCAATAAGGTCCTGGAAATCAGAACAACACAGTAGGAACATTATTTGGAACGCCGGATTTGGCATATATCGGCCTGCGGTGTGCATAACCGGCACCGCATGGGCCGACTAACGGATAGCAATTGCGCCAAGTCCCTATTCTCAGGGGTTTAATAATGCCTAAGCCGCTATTGTTCGATTTATCGAAGATAAACCTTGCGGGCAAGCCGATTTTTAACAGGGATGACATCCTCAAGGTCAATCCCCAGAATTACGAGATGCAGCAGCTCGATGGCGTGCTCTGGTATGACAAGCCCAATATGCTCGTGCTTGGCTACAAGGATGTAACCGACAAGGAGTTCTGGGTTCGCGGCCACATTCCGGGAAGACCCCTTATGCCTGGGGTGATTATGGTAGAGGCAGCGGCCCAACTGCTTAGTTACTTCGTCAAGCATATTATGGGCGAGGTGGGTTTCATCGGCTTTTCGGGTATTGATTCCGCCAAGTTCCGCTCTCCAGTTTCGCCGGGCCAGCGGCTGTTGCTCCTTGGCAAAATAACAAAATTCAAGCCGGGCAGGATATACGACGCCTATATCCAGGGAATGGTCAACGGCACGATGGTCTTCGAAACCGAAGTTTCCGGTATGGCGGTCTGAAGCAGTTGATAATTGATTATTGATAGGTGATGATTTGGGGACGGGCGATCAACATATCAGCCGATTGCAATAATCAATAATCATTCATCAATAATCAATAAAAGTGTCCTCATCGGTAAATTTCATAAGGGAGTGTGGATGGCACAGGATGAGCAGGTATTGGTCGTTCAGCGCAAGGTCTTTGAAAGCGCAGGCGCGTTTAACGGCCTTGCGATGGATACACAAAAATATATTGATAAACTTTTTGCCACGGGCGTCCCCCATTTTATGCCCCGGCCATTGGTGGAAAAAAACCCGTCCTTTAAGCAGCTCATTCCTTATGTGATTATGACCTGCGACGGCAAATACCTCAGCTACGTCCGCGGCAAACGCGCAGGCGAAACCCGTCTCGTCGCCAAACGCTCCATCGGCATTGGCGGCCACATAAACCCGACCGATGATATGCCCCTATTTGGAAATTTTTACGACACGTATCTTGCCGCCGTACAGCGGGAAGTTGCTGAAGAAGTGTCGATAGAAACCAAATACGAAGACAAGGTTATTGCTCTTCTCAACGATGATTCAAACGAGGTTGGGCAGGTCCATCTGGGAATCGTTCATTTGTGGACTTTGGATGAGCCGAAGGTCGAGCGGCGAGAGCAAATGATAACGCAGATGGGCTTTATGAGTATCCCTGAATTGCAACAGGTTCGCGATACGATGGAAACCTGGTCGCAAATTTGCTTCGACGGCCTCGCCAAAATGGCCTAACGCTCATCCCGACAAAAATCAAAACGAAACCTTCGATTGCGTTTCACCGGTTATTTCGCGTTTGCTATGGGCGGTATCGATTAAATGCCGGGCAGGGGGTCTTTTTTCCTGTAAACCATTCCCTGAAAGACGGCGATTATCTCGCCTGCCTCGTTGGTGACATCGATACTGTATGTTGCTAATTTCGGATTGCACGCGATTTCCCTGCCCTCGGCAAACAGTGTGCCGCCCGATGATGCCTTGATGAATGATATTGAGGCGTTGATTGCGACGGCAACTGTCCCGTGCGAATTTGATGCTGCCGCGAAGACAAGGTCAGCCAGCGTAAATACCGCTCCGCCGTGAACGATATCGACGCCGTTAAGATGCTGCGGCCCGATTGTCATTTTGGCTTTAGCTTTCCCCGGCGATACCTCCAGCAGTTCAATCCCAGCCAGCTCCGCGAACTTGTCTCTCTTGAGAAACGCTTTTATCTTGTCCATTTTGTTATGCCTCCATCTTTTCACTGAATTGTTGCGGATTCTACCACAAATATCTCAACACACAAAGGGATTTACGATTATCGATTTATGATTTATGATTGTGAATATGCCAGAGAATGGGACAATTGATTTTCACGCACACGCGTTTCCGGATGAGCTGGCGCCGCGGGCAATGAAGAAACTGCTGTCTGAAGCCCCGGGTGTTAACGCCTTTCTCGACGGGACAATAACGGCGCTGACGGATTCGATGAATCGCAACGGCATCAGCCGAAGTGTGATATGCTGTATTGCCACGACACCCGAACAGTTCACACCGATTTTCAACTGGTGCAGGAAAATTCAGACAGACCGGATAATAATGTTCCCGTCGATTCATCCGGCTGATACGAAATGGAAGGAGAGAATCGCCCTGATTAAAGAAGCCGGCTTCAGGGGGATCAAAATGCACCCCTATTATCAGGACTACTTTCTCGATGAGGACAGGATGCTGCCTGTCTATGAGGAGCTTGAGCGAAATGACCTTATGGTGGTAGCCCACACCGGGTATGATATTTCATTTGTGAGAGATGACAGGGCCAGCTGCCGCAGAATCTTGAAAGTTACGGAGATGTTCCCGCGATTGAAGTTTGTCGCTACGCACCTGGGGGCTTGGCAGCAGTGGGAGGATGTCGCGCAGGAGCTGGCCGGCAAACACATCTATATGGAACTGTCCTGGTCACTCGAATATCTTACCCCCGAACAGGCGAAGCAAATCATACTGTCCCATCCCCCTGATTGTGTCCTTTTCGGCACCGATTCTCCTTGGACAGACCAGGGCAAAACCCTGTCACTATTAAAGGATCTTAAACTTCCGCAGGGACTTGAAAGAAAAATTCTGCGGGACAACGCAATGGCCCTTTTAGGGCTGTTATAGCCCTATTAGGCGGGTTAAAGCCCGCCCTGTGTGTTTTTACGGGACTTTGCGGCCTGGTAAAAATTATGAATTAAAGGGCAAAAAAAAGTCTTGCTTTTTGTGTTGTCTTGCGCATACTAATACCGATACATAATGGAATATGGGACGAACGCCGAATTTTCAGGGGGTGGGTTTTCGGTACGTTCCGTGTATTAACGGCCGTCGTTTATGTTAAGGCAGGGAAAACAATAACCGCTAAATTAAGGAGTAGGAAATGGCACAGAACCTAACAAAGGTAATATTTGTTGTTGTGTTCTTGCTGGCCGGTATACTTGCCGCTGCGCAGGTACAGGCCGCAGAAACAGCAGCCGCTTCGGCCCCGGCGGCATCAGAGGTCGGCGACTGGTTCCACAATCCGGAACCATGGTTCGAAGAGGGAGCGGATTTCCGATTCAGGGAGCACTATGGCTATAATTGGAAAAAGCTCAACAGCGACCTGAAATACAAAGGCGAATTCGACGATACGTTTCAATTTGAGAGATACCGCACCCGCTGGTGGACAACAACCAAACTGGACGAAAACAATGCCATTAATACGAGATTAACATGGGAATTTCGAACATGGAACAAACCGCCGGACCAGGAACAGGACACGGACTTTGACGAAATAATAATCGACAACCTCAATTACAAGGGTAAGAACTTTCTTGGTTTACCCGTGACCGCCACTTTAGGCCGGCAGGACATCCAGGATCTCGGACAGGGCTGGCTTGTATTTGATGGAACGCCTCTGGATGGTTCTCGGACGTTCTACTTTGATGCGCTCCGTTTCACCTGGGATTTGGGTGAGAAGACCAAGCTCGATACGATTTATGTCAGGAACATGCCCAACTCTGACTGGTGGCTTAAACCCATCAACGACAGAGACAAATATGTAACTCAGGAAGAAGAGCAGGGTGCGATAGTGTATTTAACCGACAAGAGCAACAAAGATATGCAGCGTGAAGCTTATTTTATGTACAAGAATAACAATCCCGTTAACCCCAACGTAGGCAATGCCTTCAATTTCCCGCAGGCTGCTGTGAACGCATACAGCAAGAAAGCCGAGGTATACACATTTGGCGGCGCAATTTCGGGCCCGGTAATTAATGACAACTGGAATTACCGCGTCGAAGGCGCTGTGCAGACGGGCAAATCCGAATCACCGAACGCCGCGCTTACTCCCAATCACAAGACCGAAGACCTTATGGCTTTTGGCGAAAAGTCCACTCTCGAATACAGCTTTAAAGACGACCTCGATAACAAGCTGCATGTTACATATGAGTACCTCTCAGGTGATGACCCGGGCTCAAAAACCGTTACAGCGTTTAATCCGCTATGGGGTCAGTGGCCGCAGTGGAGCGAGATGTACCAGCCATATACGACGCAGCTCGAAGATAATTTGGTATCGAACCTGCACCGTCTCGACTTTGGTCATAAGTTCAAACCAAATTCTCAGTGGGAAATCCTCACCGACTGGAATTTCCTCTGGTCTGACGAAAATACTTATAAAGGCAACGCAAAGTTCTCCGATAGCGGCAATTTCCGCGGAAACCTGATAACCTGCTGGGCAAGATATGCCTTTTCAAAACAGCTCAGCGGTAACCTGGTCGGCGAATATATGATGCCGGGTAACTATTATTCAAAGGCCAACAATGATGACGCCTTGTATTTCCACTTCACCGTTACGTACACATTCTAAAAAACTTGTTTGATTTAACGAAAAGCCCGGCCTAAAAACCGGGCTTTTTTTTTATTGAACCGGGACATCTGAATCCTTATTATATATTGCTGTATGAGCAAGAATGAAACGTCCAAAAAGGCGCTGCTTTCGGGCGATGAGGCCCTCGCTTTCGGGGCATACGAGGCCGGTTTGAAGGTTGCCTGCGCATATCCCGGAACCCCCTCCACAGAAATACTTGAAACATTGGCCACCTTCCCAGAAATAGACGCTCAGTGGTCGGTAAATGAAAAGGTGGCTTATGAGGTTGCTCTTGGCGCGGCCATAAGCGGCGTCCGCAGTTTGTTCGCCTGCAAGCACGTTGGCCTAAATGTCGCACTTGACCCATTGATGACGTCTTCCTATACGGGGATACTCGCGGGCTTTGTAGCCGTCGTATGCGATGACCCGGGAATGCATTCGTCTCAAAACGAACAGGACACCAGGTGGGTAAGCATCTACGCCAAATTGCCTATGCTTGAGCCAGCAAGCCCCAGGGAAGCCAAAGAATATGTCAAGCAGGCCTTCGAGATAAGCGAGAAATTCGATACGCCTGTAATTTTGCGAATGACTACGCGCGTCGCGCATACCAAGGAAGATGTAACGCTCGGTGACAGGGTCGTGCCTCCGCAGCCTCCTTTCGAAAGAAACATACCGAAATACGTAATGGTGCCCGGAAACGCGTACGGCAGACATATTTTTGTCGAGCAGCGCCTCAAAAAACTCAAGGCCCTGTCCGAGAAGACAAAATTCAACCGTATCGAGCCGGGTGACAAAAAAATAGGATTCATCACATCCGGCGTCTCTTACCATTACCTTAAGGAACACTACCCTGATGCTTCTTATTTAAAACTGGGTATGACGTATCCTTTCTGCGATGATAAAATACGCGCCTTTGCCAAAACCGTTAAAAAGCTTTATGTGGTCGAAGAGCTTGACCCCTTCCTCGAAGAGCATGTCAAGGCGCTAGGCCTGAAATGTCACGCCAAAGACCCGTCCTTCCGGATAGGCGAACTGCTGCCGGAATTAATTCCCGCGGTTGTTAAAGGCGAAGTTAAGCAGGAAAAAATAGTCGCCAAAAGAAAACCGCGTTTGTGCCCGGAATGTCCCCACTGGGCGACGTTCGCGACGCTTAAAAAATTCGATTTCTATGTTGCTGGTGACATTGGCTGTTATACTCTCGCGTGTCTGCCTCCCACTTCCGCTCTTCACTCTTGCTTGTGTATGGGAGCGGGGGTGACTTTCAACGAGGGCTGGAGAAAAGGCGCACCCGACAAGAAAATCGTCGGCGTAGTGGGCGATTCGACGTTCGTGCATTCGGGAATAACGGGCCTTATCAACGCCGCCTACAACAAGGCAAAAGGCGTCATATTCATCCTCGATAATTCCACCACCGCTATGACAGGCGGCCAGCAGCACCCCGCCACGGGATTAACCATACGAAACGAGCCGACAAAGAAACTCATCCTCGAAGACCTCTGCAAAGCATGCGGCGCGGACAACGTCGATGTCATCGACCCGAAGAACAGGGCCGAGTTTGATGCACTTGTCGAAAAACGTATTAACGAAAACGCGTTATCGGTTATAATTTCAAGACATCCCTGTAAGCTGCTTAAGCAACAGTAATATGGCAGAACTATGAAGGACAAGACCTACAACATAACTTTTGGCGGAACGGGAGGACAGGGGATTTTGAAGGCCGCGGAAATCTGCGGCTGGGCGGCGATGTTCGCGGGCTTCCACGTCAAAAAATCAGAGGTTCACGGAATGGCCCAGCGGGGCGGCTCAGTCGAATCGCACATTCGGTTCGGCAAAAAGATTTTTTCACCGATTGTTCAACAAGGCGGCGCGGACATTTTGTTATGCTTTCACCCGGAGGAGCACGACCGGCTAAAGGTTTTCCTCAAGGCCGACGGCAAAGACCTCACCGAGTATCTCGAAAAAGCCAAAACCGCCATCGAAAATCCGCGCCACTTAAACACATTCATGGTCGGCGTGCTTTCCGCGTACCTGCCGGTTAAAACCGATTTCTGGCTCCAGGCCATAGAGTCGGTTTTTAAGAAAAAATACGTCGAAGAAAACAAGGGGGTCTTTCTTAAAGGAAGGGAAATGGGCCAATCATGATTTGGAAAAAAGAAATCGAATGCATGCAGCCCGCGGAACTCAAAAAGCTGCAATCGGATTACCTAAAAAAACTCATACCTTACATTTACACCAACTGTCCCGTATATAAAAAGAAACTCGACGACGCCGGCGTCAAGCCCGATCAAATCAAAAGCATCGACGATATCAAACGCCTGCCTTTCACCACCAAAATCGATATGCGAGATAATTACCCTTACGGACTTTTCTCCAACAAGGGTAAAGACGTCGTCGAGATACACATCTCAAGCGGCACAACGGGCAATCCCACCCTCGTCGGCTACACAAGATACGATGTCTCGCTGTGGTCAGAAGTTATGGCAAGGACAATTTGCTGCGCGGGCGGCGAACCGGGCGACACAATCCAAATCGCTTACGGCTACGGCCTGTTCACCGGCGGACTGGGCTTTCACTACGGCGCTCTCGAAATGGGTATGAAAATAATACCGACTTCGGCGGGACAAACTGCCCGCCAGCTCAAAATTATGCAGGATTTCAAGCCGAAGGTCATCGCCTGCACGCCAAGCTACGTTCTTTATATGGCTGAAGAGGCCAAAGCAATGGGAATTGACCCCGCCAAGGGCAACTGGAAAATCGGTATATTCGGCGCAGAACCCTGGAGCGAGTCAATGCGAAAGGAAATCGAGCTGGTCTGGAATATGTCCGCAACCGACGTTTACGGGCTTTCGGAAATCATCGGCCCAGGCGTCGCGCAGGAATGTCCCCATAAAGAGGGGCTGCACATATACAGCGATGTCTTTTACCCTGAGATAATCGACCCCAAGACGGACCAGGAAGTCAAAGAGGGCGAATCGGGCGAGCTTGTAATCACCACCCTCACAAAACAGGCAATCCCGCTCATCAGATACCGCACAAGGGACATCGTCAGCATCCGCTACGACAAATGCAAATGCGGCAGGACAAGCCCGCGAATCAGCAAAATCAAGGGCAGAACGGATGATATGATTATCGTCCGCGGCATAAACGTCTTCCCGTCGCAGATTGAGCACGTCCTGCTGGGCATCAAAGGCACCCAGCCGCATTACCAGATTATCGTCGATAGAAAAGCACACCAGCTCGATGAGGTCGAGGTCCTGGTCGAAGTCGAGGAAAAGATTTTCTCCGACGAGGTCAAAAAGCTAAACGAGCTGTCTAAGAAAATCAAAAAGGAAATAGAGGCGGCCCTGTCCATCGGCGTCAAGGTTACGCTTGTTGAGCCGAAGACCATCCAGCGAAGCGAGGGCAAAGCCAAACGAATTATTGACAAGAGAATAATATAAAGGGGACGCCAATGAAGCTAACACAGATATCAGTGTTTTTGGAAAACAGGAAGGGTCGGCTCTACGACGTTTGCAACACGCTGGGGAAAAACAATATAAATATCCGCGCTTTGACAATCGCCGAGACCGAGAGCTTCGGCGTCCTGCGAATCGTCGTGGATAAATCAGACCTCGCCATCCAGACCCTTCGCAAAAACAATTTTGTGGCGAATCTCACCGACGTCGTCGCTATCGAAGTCGGCGATAAGCCGGGCGGACTCGCGGGAATCCTCAAAATCTTCGCCGACAACGATGTAAACGTCGAGTATATGTACGGCTTCGTCGAAAAGTTCAGTGACAACGCGCTATTGGTCTTCAGGTTCGAAGATACCGACAATGCCGTAAAAATCCTCGCCGATAAGGGCGTAAAAGTCGTTACACGCAGGGAAATCGAAGGGCTGTAACGCGTTACTAATAACGACTTGTCATACCTGCGGAAGCAGGTATCCAATAATTATATGAAAATATGGATTCCCGCCTTCGCGGGAATGACAATTAGCGGGATAATTTAATGGATGTACCCTTTTGGAACAGGGAAATTGAGACAGCCGACAGGTCTCGGCTCGAAGCGATTCAGCTCGAACGCCTCCGCGAAACTGTTTCGTGGGCGTTAAGAACCCCTTTCTATAAGAAGCAGCTTCGCCAGGCGAAAATTTCTTCGCCGGATGATGTCCGCTCACTGGCGGACCTCAAAAAAATCCCCTTTACCACAAAAGACGACCTCCGGCTTAACTTCCCGCGAGGCCTGCTCGCCGTGGATATGAAAGACGTCGTGCGAATTCATTCATCCAGCGGCACAACGGGAATCCCCACGGTCATTTACTATTCCAAAGAAGATATCGATAACTGGACCGACATGCTGGCAAGATGCCTGTTCTCGACAGGCGTTACCAGCAAAGATGTCTTCCAGAATATGATGACCTACGGCATGTTCACAGGCGGCCTCGGCATGCACTACGGCGCGGAAAAGGTCGGTATGGCGGTAATCCCCATCGGCGGCGGTAACACCAAACGCCAGATTAGAATGATGAAGGATTTCGGCACGACCGCCATTCACGTCACACCCAGCTACCTTCTTCACGTCCACACAAAACTCGATGAAGCCGAAGTAAAACGCGAGGAGCTTGTTCTCAAAAAAGCCTTCACCGGCGCTGAACCCCACTCCGAAGATATACGCAAAAAAATCGAGCGTATCTGGAATATCGACGCTTATAATTCCTATGGCTTAAGCGAGCTTAACGGGCCGGGCGTCGCCTTCGAGTGCGTCTATAAAAACGATATGCACCTCTGGGAAGATGGCTATATCGTCGAAATCATCGACCCCGAAACAAATGAGCCTGTCAGGGACGGCGATTCGGGCGAGGTCGTTCTGACCAATCTGATTCGCCGGGCGACCCCGATGCTGCGCTACCGCACGCGCGACCTCGCTTATCTGCATACCGACCCCTGCCCCTGCGGCAGGACCCATCGCCGGCTCTCAAGAATAATGGGACGAACCGACGATATGCTCATAATCAACGGCATTAATCTATTTCCCTCACAGATTGAAGAAGTCGTAATGCGAATACCCGAAGTCGCGACCAATTACATAATACAGGTTGAAAAACGCGGCGAGCTTGACCACCTGACGGTCAAGGTTGAAATCTACCCCAAACTGTTCCTCGGCGACCCGTCGCAGCTCGAAGCCCTCAAGGGACGCATCACCGAAGAATTGCGTTCAGCCATCGTCCTGCATCCTTCCGTCGAACTCCACGAGCCCAATTCCCTTCCCGTCTCGGAAGGCAAAGCCAAACGCGTAATTGACCTGAGACCGAAAGAGTAAGAGAAAAAAATACTAAATCCTAAAACCTAAATACTAAACAAGCACGAATGTTTAAAATTCGAATTACAAAACGGCTGACGCCTGTTGTTTTTGTCATTCGTTAATTAGGATTTTAAATTTGTTTAGGATTTAGAGTTTAGCATTTAGAATTTTTAATTAGAGGAGTAAATTATGGCAAAGCAACTGACTATATTCGTCGAAAACAGGCCCGGCCGGCTCGGGGCCGTCGCGAAAACCCTGCGCGAAAACAATATCGACATCCGCGCCTTCACAATCCAGGACAGGGGCGACTACGGCCTCGTAAAGTTCATCGTCAATAATCCCAGCCAGGCGCACCTCTCCCTTGCCAATCTCGGCTTCGCCTGCGCATTAAAGGAAATCATCGCTATCTCAATCCCCGACAAAGTCGGCAATTTCGAATTGCTCACCTCGGCGCTGGCCGCCAACAACATCAACGTCAAAGACGCTTATGGCTTCGTCCTTCAGACGAACTTGAAAGGCGTCTGCTGCCTTGAGATTGAGGAATCCCAGTCCGCCGCCGCCCAAAAAGTTATCCAATCCGCCGGCTTCACCATCCTCAAAGACGACGAACTTTATAACCTGTAATTTTTTGCTGTTGAAAATTAGTAATAATTAAAAAGTTTGGTGCCATGAAAATAACAATCATAATCATAGTTGTTGTACTAGCGATATGGGGCATTGCTTTATTTTTGAAACACCGGTCAGGGGCCGGAAGAAAATATGAGCCCAAGTTCTCAGATGAGGAATATAAGCGTGATTATGAAGTGAAGAAGGCCTCTCTTGAACGCATCTTAGGTCCAATGCATGATCTTGTCGGGCATGCTGTTATTCCATTTCAGATTGGCGGGAGCGTTGACATGTACTATTTCCCAAATGCCATTCCCGGCACAGCGTTTGTTACTATGGAGTTAATTGAGCCGGACGGCAGCGGCCCGAAGCCAAACAGGATTGGAACTTATGAACTGATAGCATTCACAAAATATCCGATTGCCAAAAAGGCCTACGATGTACTGCCACGTATCCCATCCGATAAGGCTGAACAAAGCCCTTTCGATAAGATGGAGTTACGCATGTGCGGAGTTCTCACAACAATTGGACGCTATTCGTATGAGGCCGTGCTGAATCCCGGGGAAACCTGTGAAATTCCTGGATATAAAGGTGGACCCACCACATGTCTCATATTCGATGAATACAAGAAGAACGGGGTTGACTTCGAAATAAATGGAAAAAGGCATTGTCTGCTCCTTTGCATAGAAATATTCCGGAGTGAGATGGAATATGCTATGAAGAACGGCAGCGCTGCCGTTTTAAAGAAGCTGAAAGAAAAAGGTTACTATCCTTACAGCGACCTCGACAGAGAACCCATATACTAACACAAATAAACAATCTATATTGAAATCGCTGGCTGTAGGTCGGGGCTTGCCCCGACAAACCATGTTGTATCTTCTTCAATATCCAGTCCTACTTACAGTTTTTGAATCATTGACCGGAAAATATTTTGGCCGATTGAAGTCCATTTTTATGACTTCTAAATTCGTCTCTGATTGACTTGGTACTTGGTATATGTTCGCTTGGCCATTTGGGCCATAAGTCACAACTGCCGGCGAGAGATTACCCTTTGTTGCAACTTCAAGCGATATCGCAGCGTTTTTCTGTGGAGGGTTAATAAGATTGTCTGCATATGGTTTAATGAACAAACACACAATTTGCACAATGGCTACTATAAATGCGGCTATAATGGTCGGGTTGCGAGACAACCTCTCTGCTTTCACATTTTTTGCCGATTGTGATTCGTTTGGGTTTATGCTGTGAACATGTGGCTTTTTCGTCTTTTTCGCAGGGAGATTGCAAGAGGATTCGCGGAATGATAGTAAAACACGACATTCAAAAGTGAGAAGTTTTGCTGTTCTGATTCGCTGGTCAATCAGATATTCTTGGCGGAATCGTTTTTGTTTGGCCGTTAATTTCATACACTTCACATAATCGTCTTTTGCGCAGGGGAATGGCAAGGAAAATCGCGGAATGCTTGTCAATAAGCAAAAGGGGGAATGCTTGCTGTTTTTATTTCGCTGGAAGTGATATTCTCGATTCAGTTTTTACGGTGTATCGGCATTTTTTCTTGAAATCCGGGGATACCCTACCAATTTCTCCGCCGAGGGTTTTCCAACAAGGCCAGTCACCAAAACTAACCGTAAGTATCAGATACAATGCCAAAGTGCGATTTTCAGCTTAATAATGCTATTTTTAGCCACTGATTCCACAGATGACACTGAAAAACAAATATGTCCGCCCCAAAGGTTTTGAGTTTTGGTAATTCGGATTTGTTTAGTATTTAGGGTTTAGTATTTAGGATTTCTTGACCTGTCCGCTATACGCTACCCGCTGTCCGCTTGTCCCGGGTCACGAGGCACGAGCCACGGGAAGAATGATCGTAACCGTCGTTCCTTTATCCGGCTCGCTCGCCAACGAAAGCGTGCCGTGATTTATCTCTATCAGCCGTTGCGCGTGAGCAAGGCCCATTCCGCGTTTTCTGCCCGCAGGCCTCGCGGAAAAGAACGGGTGCGTGGCTCTCGCCAGCGTTTGTTCATCCATACCCCGGCCCGAATCGATTACCTGGATACTTACAGTTCGGCTTGTTTTACTCGCCGAGACATCTATCGCTATCGCACCGGAACCGGACGGGTATGCCTCAAGCCCGTTGCAGATGATGTTTGATATCGCGCAGGAAATCTGTGCCGAGTCAACGAAGGCCGCCGGCGTATCGGGCGCAACGTCAATTTTGATATCGAGCTGATTCATTTGCTTTTTCTGTTTCGTCAAATCGACCGCGTCATTGATTATTTGTCCTATGCCGGTTTCAGTGGGCCTCGGCTGTTGGGGGTTCGCGTAGCTCATCAAATCGTCGATGATGCCGGAAAGCTCGCCCGCGTTTTGCTGAATCTGCTCTAAGATGCGTTTCCTGTCCGGGTCGTTTTCGCTTTTAGCGAGTAATTGTGCCCGTCCCGATATGACCGACAGCGGATTATTCAATTCGTGTGCCGCTCCCGCCGCCATTTCCGCCAATGCCCCAGCACCGTCTTCCGTCTTTGGCTCTTTGCTTGCCTCGGCGTAGTTCTTTAACGAAGCCGGGTCTTGTGTCTGGGGTCTTGCGTCTGGGGTCTTGCTTAACACCTGCGCAAACCGCTCCGCGTACCACTGCTGGCTGCCGATTGTCCCGAGCATATCGAGGACCGTGCCCCCGAATTCCGCGGCGGGCCTGAATCGTTCGGCGATATCGTTCCCCACAGGATGACGAAGCTCGAATATGATTACGCCAACCGTCCGTCCCGCCGACTGGAGCGGGGCGATTTTGGTGCGGGCAAGGTCGAATTTGACCTCGCACTGCTCGAACAGCCAGTCAACATTATCTCCCGCATCCGATACGACAAATTTTTCCTTCATCGGCTGCGGGATTAATTCCGCGTCTAAGGGCACTTCCAGCACAACCGCCTTTGCTTTGCCCTGTTCCTCAGCGATTGCTCCCTCGGCGATATTTTCTTCGAGCTGGTCGGTAAGATAAACACAGACAGGTCCTGTATGGAAAAAATTCTGCCAGACAGTCGCGTAATTTTTCGCCATCTCAATCGCGGATATTGATGAATTGATTTTTGGGAACAGCTCTTTAATGAAATCGAAATAGCTTGCGCTGCTTTGCAGCCGGGTGCTTTCCTCGAATATTTTCGAACCGTCGGCAGCCAATTGTCCCGCTGTTGCCCGCAATGCGTCGCAATATGCCCAGCCCGGTTTCAGGATATTCAGCCCCACCGCCTCAGCTTTCCTGTTGACCATATCGGGCAATTGCTGCTCAACCTGTTTTATTTGTTCGGCTGTCAGCCCTAATGTCTCCGCGATTGCTTCGGGCGTGATTTGCTCATCGTAACTGCCCGATTTGCCGATACCAGCCCGGCGGACGATAATGTCCGCAAGCTCCACAACCGCCGCTATCCTCGCCTGCGGTATTTGTGATGCTATCCCGCCGTGGCTGTGGTGCAGCCAAAGCCCAAGTATGATGTCACTGGGCAGCCGCAGATTCTGTGCGAATCGTTTTGCCAGTATCGTGTGGTCTAGACCGAGATTTGCCTGCTCGACTTTGTAGAAACTTGTCTTGTCTGCCCGGGCCTGTTCCAAAAGCGTATCGAAACTTTTTGGCATCACCTCATCGAGCAGAAACTTGCCTATATCGTGCAGCAGGGCTGCCAGATATGCGGTATCGCCGTCGATGGGGGGCGATATGAATTTCGTGAGCAGTTTCGCGCAGCAGGCCGCCGCCAGCGAATGCCTGCTAAGCTCTTTTCTAAAATCGGTCCCCGCGTCATCCGTTAGTCCCCCGCATATTTTGGCAGACAATACCGCGTCTCGAATCTCCCGCAGCGATATGTTTTCCATCACCTGCAGGAGCCAGGTGTCGCATTGTTTTATTATGATTCCTTTGTTGCGGCAAAAGAGCAGCGCCAATGCCGTAATCGCCGGGTCGGACTCGACCAGTTCCGCCAGCGACCCGGGGGTCAGTTCCATTCGGCTAAGTTGCGTGAGAAACCGTGCGGCCACCGCGGGCAGAATTGAAATCGATTCGCACTGGCCCACCGCAAGCTCAATCCTGCGGGCGGCAGAATTGTCCGGATTCTGTCCCGGCATATTGCCCATCCTCACTTATCAGCTATCGCTGCTGTTTTTATAATCGTTTGTGTCCCGGCGCCGGATTTAGTCGGCAACCCAACCGGCTTTACGCGGTCTTTTGCAGCATATCGAGCGAAGCACAAATCCTGTTGATTAAGTCATTGATATCGAACGGCTTCTTCACGAAATCCTGTGCCCCGGACTTCAAAAGCTGGTCTATCTCTTCCTGCTTTATCACGCCGCTTACAATAATAATCCGGATGTTCTCAAACTCCGGGTTTTTCCTGATTGTATGGCAAACGACGTTGCCGTTGACGTCGGGCAGCATATAATCCAGCAATATACAATCAGGCCTGAACCGCTGTGTCTGTATCCCCGCCTCGTAACCGCTGGTTGCCGTCTTGACTTCGAATCTGCCGTCCCGCGTCAGCACTTCTACCAGCAAATCTACGATTTCAGCATCATCATCGACTACCAGAATCTTCTTTTTCCCCGTTTCCAGCCCGTTCAATGGGATGGTGTTGCTCTTCATGAACTTTATTAAGCTTTCGCGGGGTATCCTTCTGAATCGTGAGCCGGGCACGCGAAATCCTTCCAGTCGGCCCGAATCGAAGCACCGTATTATTGTCTGCTGGCTGACCCGACAGATTTCCGCTGCTTCTCCAGTTGTGAATAGCTCCTTCATTTCACACTCTCCTGTTTTCTCAAACCTTTCCTCACCGGTCTATCTAAATTGCCTCATTGCCCTAATTTAACTGTCGGACAGGGGGTTTGTCAAGCATAAAAAATTTATTCCGAAAACCCGTTTCCAGTGTAATTTTTCGCTATTTTATCGGCGGCCCAGATTTACCCCCCTCATTATCTCTGTGAATATGGCGTTATTATAAGACGTTTACAGTTTGAGTCAAAACCTTTACTGACAAGTACTTACGGCTGGATAGTCGCAAAGGTCAGGCGGAAATTGACGCCAGCAATGGCAATCGAATATAATCCCACTTATGAAAGCAGAACAAGTTTACAAACTCATACGCAAAGAAAAGATAATCGTTATTGCGAGGGGGGTTAAGAAGAACCAGATAATCAATCTCGCCGAGGCGCTTCTCGCAGGCGGCATAAAGATGCTCGAAGTTACCTGCAACACCAACGGCGTTTTTGAAATGATAAAGTTACTCCGCGAAAAAATGGCAGGCAAAATGTGCATCGGCGCAGGGACCGTAATAACGACTGATTTGTGCAAAAGAGCAATTGAAGCGGGCGCGGAATTTATGATTGCGCCGGATACCAATACCGATGTGATTGACTATTGCGTGAAACACGATGTCGCTATTTTGCCCGGCGCCGCGACAGCAACTGAGATTCTCACTGCCAAAAGACACGGAGCGAAAATGGTCAAAATATTTCCTGCCTTAGCTCTCGGCGTCAATTACATAAAGGCCCTGCGGGGGCCGATAGATGACGTGGATTTTGTCGTGGTCGATGGCGTGCGGCCTGAGAATATGGCGGAATTTTTTGCCGTCGGCTGCGTGGCCATCGGCGTGGGCGCATCGGTCGTTAGAAAAGAATACATCGAGAAGGGCGACTGGAAAGCGATAACGGAAACGGCACGGCGTTATGTGAAGAACTTGCCGGCGATATAACTTGAATGCTGTCCCCTCAACGCTATATGCTGATTAAATCACCGGATACCCCAGTATTCTCTCATAGGCGGCAAGATAGCCGGCCATCATTTTATTGAGTCCCCAGTTATTCCGGGCGTCTCTCATAATTCTTTTGGCTTGTTTTTCCCATTCCTGCTGGTCTTTCCTGAAGAACCTGTGGTTCTGTACGGTCAGTTCCAGCCCGTACCACAGGCCTCCCGCGTCGTAATTTTCGAAAAGGACTCCATTGCCCTTGTCTTCGTCGGCGCCCATTTTTTTCAGCCGCAGAGGGATGATTTTGTCGTGAAAACCGCCCGTATCGCGATTTGTGGCTGTCGCGCCATAGAGGTTTCCCACCAAATCAATCTGGCCGAACGGCTCATACAATGACGCCCCGAATACGTCGCTGGCCGCGGCGTAACCCAGCGTGCTAAGGTCGTCATTGAAAGGCCAGTAGGTGATTTTCCCGCCCGATGCGCACGCGATTCTCCCCATTATATCTGAGTCGTTCCTGTCATCGCCCACCGGGTTTCCGACGACTGCGATTTGAACGTCCGGATGCTCGATTGCAAATTTCAAGGCGATATCTTCGAGTAATTCGATTCCTTTCTGAACGCGGTCCAGCCGGCTTGGCCAATACAGCAGAATCGCTTCCGGGTCAACTTTCAAGCCGGTTTTTTTCTGGAATTTGACCAGATTGAGTTTTTTAGCTTCGACAACGTGGTCGTTGAGCCCGAATGTTTTCGCAAGCCCCGGCTTATCAACATCGGGGTTTTCAACTTGGTTTTCCGGATATACCGACGGCGATATCCCGTTGGGGATTGAAAATGCGCAGCCGTATCGATATTTGGCTTTGATTTCTTTCCTGACGCTCCAGGGTATGAAGTGCCTGTCCAAGAAGTAATCATTGATTGTTTCGTGGAGGAAACGGTCGCCGACGTAGTTGACCAGCGCCGCGTTTTTAATCGCCGTCGCCTGGCAATCGACACATTCTCTGCCCCAGTCGCTGGCGATATATAAATTGCTCCACAGCTCGCTCAGGTTCACCCCTCCAAACATCTCCAGCGGAATATAGCCCGTGTGCGAATTATGTAAAGTGTGAAGCACGGGGATGCTGCGGAGCTTGGCGAAGGCGGTGATGATGCCGCCCGCCATCCAGTCGTGGGAATGAATGATGCCTCTGCCCTCGTGCTTGGAGAGGACTTCGCCGATGAGGAAGCGTTTAATCTGCCTCTGGAACTCCGCGGCAGTCGCACGCGGGTCGCCATCGTAGGCGCTCATATAATTTTCGAAAAGAGAGGAATCGACCATTTTTATCTTGTCGCGAGGCAGGTGGTATAAACTCTCGATGTACTCCTCTTTGCTCATTCCAGAATGTTCCATGAACTTTCTCTGGAGATTGAGCGTGATAATGTAGGTCCTGACGCCCCTGTTCGAAAGCCCCCTGCACAGGGCGGCAACCACCTCGCCCATACCGCCCGATTTACCGGAGACGTACTGGGCGAAATCGCCCAGCCCTTTGGTGGGCAGGCGGTCAGTTTCGGGGCTGATGATTATGACGGGAGTCCGGGTATGTTTTTTCAGGATGGTGAATCTTTCGAGGGACCTTGTGAGCATCCAGAGCTTGTCAGAGATGGTCCGGACTGTTTCGCTGATTGTGCCGTAGGGGCTGAAATAGGAATGGACCGCCTGGTCTGAGCCGGTGCTTTCGTGGAGAAAATAAAGATGGTCGGATGTGGTGAGGTGCCGCCATTTGGTCTGCAGCTCGCCGCCCGCGGTTTTGGCTTTTTTTTCGAGTGCCTGAATTCTGGAGAAAAATTCCTGCTGGGTTTTATTGCCAAGCCAGCCAAAGGTGTCTCTGGCGGCATCGGCCCAGGAGGAGGTCGATAAGCCGTGGATATCGACGGTGGGGCAATCGGCATTTTTGAACAGTTCGGCAACCTCGGTGGGGTTTGCCATCCTTATGCTTTCGTATTTTGCAAGCTCGCGGGGAAGTTTTTTCCAGAATTCAAAGATGCCTTTGTCTTCCCAGATATGCTCGCCGATGTGCTCATAATCGTAGCCGAGCAGGACCGCTTCGCCGTCGATTTCGGCGATGTGCTGGGCATAGAGTTCAGCGAGGACAGGCGTGTGGGGGAATCGAAAGGCAATGTCGTCTGAGAGCTCCCTGTTTCTGGGAATGACGACGAGATTGCCTGTTTTTGCGCGGAAGACGGCGTTGGGGGAGACGAGTTTACCGTTTTTCCGGCCGAACATATCGGCGCGTTTCTCGCAGAGCATCGCCTTATATCCCATATCGGCAACGACACTGGCGATGTCGTTATTGAACATCAGCTCGGTGTTTCTGAAAGATTTGGGCTTGATGCCGAAGAGCTCTTCCATTTTCCCCCTGTGCAGGGCGACCTGGTCTCTGAATTCCTGCCTGTGCACGTCGGAGAACAAGCTGGCCAGCGAATGATAATAAGTCTCTTCGAGGAACTCGACCTGGTTTCTGCTTTTGCCGGCGGCGAGTAGCTGCTCCAGACAGGTGATTACCTCGGGCTTATACATTTGCGCCTGTTCGAGGAATGTGCCGGACATGCTGAAGGTGATTTTGAAATCGGGATTTTCCTCGATGAGCCTGGTAAACATTTCTGTGGCAGGCAGATAGCATTTGTGGGAGACCTTTTCGAATACCTCTTTGTTCATCTCGTCCCAGACGAACTTTTCCCTTGCGGGGTGCAGCCGGAACGGCTGGTGCAGTTGAAAATAAAATGTCGCTATTGGCATCTTCTACCTTTTTTCGATATTAACCGCAACCTCGGTCCGGCCAACAACTCGCTCCGAACGCAGCCGAACAGGTTTAACCAAACGATTTATACTGCCCGCAGTCATTATAAACCATTGCTGCAAAAAAACGCAAAGGAATTGGGCTTGCGCGGGGACTTTGTTAAAATGGGAAAATTAAAAGAGGCGAATTCGTCGCGATATTTCTTCGCTGTTTTATCGGACGCATGAACTGCCTCAATTTTCTTGCGAGGTCCCGCTTTTGGCCGGCAGATGACACCGGGCTTGGTGTCAGCGGTAGAGGCAAAGGTAGCTTGTGTCTTCGTAGGATTTCACCTTGAATTTCTTATTGGCGGGGACGGTGAATGATTTGCCGGGGCCGTAGTCGGCTCATTTTGTGCTATCCGGCAGCAAGGCGGATAGTTTGCCCGTGATGACTGTCATAACTTCGACGGTGGATGTGCCGAACTCATATTCGCCCGGTGCGATAACGCCGACGGTCGCGGGGAATTCGTTAACGAGCCGTGAGCCGAAAGCACTGACGTTGTTTGAATCAGCGTAAACGGTTCGCTGAAGGAGAATTACGACAAGAAACGTAATATGGTATCTGGTTATTCCCATTCGATTGTCGCCGGGGGTTTGCTTGAAATGTCATAAACGACGCGGTTTACGCCGCGGACTTCGTTTATGATTCTGCTCGAAATAAGGCCAAGCACCTCGTAAGGTATCTGCGAAAAATCAGCGGTCATAAAATCGGTGGTTTCGACGGCGCGGATAGCGATGACGTTTTCGAAAGTTCTGCCGTCGCCCATCACGCCTACGGTCTGCACGGGGACAAGGATGGCCAGCGCCTGCGATATTTTTCTGTAAAGCCCGGCGGATTTGATTTCGTCGATGAGGATTTCATCGGCGGCACGCAGGACTTCGAGCCGTTTGGGCGTTATTTCGCCTATTATGCGAACTGCCAGACCCGGTCCCGGGAAAGGATGACGCCAGACGATGTGTTCGGGAAGGCCAAGATATTCGCCGACGACGCGGACTTCATCTTTGAACAGGTCTCTTAAAGGCTCGACCAGTTCGAAGCCAAGCTCTTTTGGAAGTCCGCCGACGTTGTGGTGCAGTTTGATATTCGCTGCGGGGTTGCCGTCTTTATTTCCTGACTCGATGACGTCGGGGTAGAGGGTCCCCTGCGCGAGGAATTTGGCGTTTTTAATTTTAGCCGCCTCTGATTTGAATGCGGCGATAAATTCCGCGCCGATGTTTTTTCGTTTTTGCTGCGGGTCGGTAATGCCCGCGAGTTTCGAGAGGAATTGTTTCGACCAGTCAACGACGCGCAGGTTGACGTGAAAATGGTCGCGGAAGGTGGATTCGACTTGCTGGCGTTCGTTTTTGCGGAGCAGGCCGTTATCGACGAATATGCAGATGAGGCGTTCACCTATTGCTTTGTGGAGCAGGGCGGCTGTTACGGAGGAATCGACGCCGCCCGAGAGGCCGCAGATAACGGTGTGGTCGCCGACCTGTTTAGTGATTCTTTTGACGGTATCGGCGACGAAGTCGCTCATTTTCCAGTCGCCCGCGCAATTGCAGATATCGTAAAGAAAATTTTTCAGGATAATCTGGCCTTTGGGCGTATGCGAAACCTCCGGGTGGAACTGGACGCCGAAAAATTTCTGTTTTTTGTGTTTGACCGCTGCAAACGGGCAGGTCTTTGTCTGGGCAAGCTTTATAAAATTATGGTCTGCGTCCTCGACCTGGTCGCCGTGGCTTTCCCAGACGGTTGTTGAGTCGGGGAGATTCGCCAGCAATCCTGTTTTATTAGTGATTGTCAGATTTGCCCGGCCGTATTCCCTGTGTTTTGCGGGGACGACTTTGGCTCCGAGGATTTGACAGCCGAGGTGCATTCCGTAGCAGATACCCAATATCGGCACGTTCAGCTCGAAGATTTTCTCATCGCATTTGATTGCGTTTTTGTCATAGACGCTTGCCGGGCCGCCTGAGAGTATTATTCCTTTGAGGTTTTCTTTCGCCAGTGTTTTGGCGGGCGTGCCGGCGGGGAAGATTTGTGAATAAACGTTGTGCTCGCGGACACGTCTTGCGATGAGCTGCACGTATTGGCTGCCGAAATCGAGAATCGCAATTGTTTCGTGTTTCATAATTCGTCGCTCGTGCCCCGTCGCTCGTGAGCCGAGTCACGAGTCACGGGTTCCGGGTCATGTTTAGTCCTCAAGCGGTTCAACTGTTGAATAGTTTGGCGATTCTTTTGTTATTTTTATGTCGTGCGGGTGCGATTCGCTGACCGAGGCGGAGCTTACGCGGACGAAATGCGATTTGCTCCGAAGCTCTTCAATGTTTCTTGTTCCGCAGTAACCCATTCCCGCCCTTAGTCCGCCAACGAGCTGGTAAACAAAATCGCCAAGCGCGCCGCGGTAGGGGACACGGCCTTCGACGCCTTCGGGGACGAGCTTGTCTTTGGAAGAGGTGGCTTTCTGGCCGTATCTGTCGGCTGACCCCTTTATCATCGCACCGAGAGAACCCATTCCCCTGTATTCCTTGAACTGCCTGCCTTTATAAATGACTAACTGGCCGGGGCTTTCACGCAGGCCGGCAAATAACGAACCGAGCATCACGGTTGAGGCGCCCGCGGCAATCGCCTTGGTTATGTCGCCTGAATGGCGGATACCGCCGTCAGCGATAACGGGGATATCGTGTTTGCTGGCAGTTGAGACGCAATTCATTATCGCCGAGACCTGCGGCATACCCGCGCCGGAGATGATTCTTGTGGTGCATATCGCGCCTGGGCCTATTCCGACTTTCACGGCGTTTACTCCGGCGTCGATGAGGTCTTTGGCGGCATCGGCGGTAGCAATATTACCCGCGATGACGTCGATACTGTAATTGCTTTTAATCGATTTTACGGTGTCGATGACATTTTGCGAATGCCCGTGAGCCGTATCGACAACAATTACATCGACCTCGGCTGCTATCAATGCCTCCACACGCTCATAATCGTGGACGCCAACGGCAGCCCCGACTCTCAATCGGCCTCTCTGGTCGCGGGCCGCGATTGAGTATCGCTCGACCCGGTCGATATCTCTCATTGTTATCAGGCCCGTCAGGTCGCCATTATCATTGACCAGCAGCAGTTTTTCGACTTTATGTTCCTGCAGGATTCCCTTGGCCTGTTCGAGCGTGGTATTGGGCGGGGCTGTGACCAGGTTGTTCTTTACCATTACTGAACTGATTTTGGCGTCGTAGTCCTTGAGAAACTTTAGGTCTCTTTTGGTGAGGATGCCCCGCAGTTTTCTGCCCTCGACAATCGGTATGCCTGAGACGTTTTGCTCGGTCATCATCTGCTGAGCTTTTCGGACCGGCTCATCGGGCGATAGCGTAATCGGGTCTATTATGACGCCGTTTTCGGAGCGTTTGACCTTGACGACTTCCCTTTTCTGGTCGGCCACGGGCAGATTTTTGTGGATTATGCCGATGCCGCCTTCCTGCGCCAGCGCTATTGCAAGCGCCGCTTCGGTGACGGTGTCCATCGCCGCCGAGACAAGGGGGATGTTTATCATTATATTATTCGTTAGGCGCGTTCTTGTATCTGCCTGGCTGGGCACTAAATCGCTTTTGGCGGGTATCAGCAGGACATCATCGAATGTTATACCTTCTGCGATGATTTTGTTCTTATCCATATATTGTTCTCCAGGGCCAATTGCTGATAATAATTAAACATGGAAGTATAGTGGTGCGTTGCCATTGCGTCAAATCTATTTTCCGCACAGGATGCTTGTGATTATAATGAAAAAGCGGGGAAAATCGTTTTTTGCGCCCATTTTGGGGGGTGTTGGGCGTCTTAAATTATGAGAGCACGGCTCTCGCCGGCGAAGTCCAATGCGTTGGAGATGACAAGTTAATGACCGAAAGACCGGACAGGCAGTTAGTGGAATCGGCCCAGCAGGGCGATGGCGACAGCTTTACGGAGCTGTGCGGGCGGTATTACCCGGCGATGGTTGCGATTGCTCACTCTATAATCGGAGACAGACACCTTGCGGAGGACGCGGCCCAGCAGGCGTTTGCGGTTGCAGCGATAAAACTGCCAGAATTGCGACACGCTGAGCGGTTCGCGGGATGGCTTGCGGTGATATGCAGGAATTCGGCAAACGATATTGGTCGTAAACAGCAGCGAATTTGTGATGTCGATAAGCTCTCAAAATTGCCGGCCCGGCAGGATGATTCGCCCGATACTGAGGCGGTTCGTGAAGCGGTAGCCGGTCTTACGCCTGAGGCGAGAGAAGTGATTTATCTTCGCTACTATGACGGATTGCCTTATGAGCGGATATCGAAGGCGTTGGGTATTTCGGAGCAGGCGATAAACGGCCGGCTGCGAAGGGCCAAAGAGAAAATTGCTGAATATCTGAAGCAAAGGGGGTTTCTCGAAAAAGAATTATGAATGCGCGAAATGAAAAATGGCTGGATGAACAACTCAAAAAGATGATTGACTCCGGCAAAGTCAGATTCGACGGCGAACAATGGAAGCGAAAATACTCTGCCGAGTATCAGGAGCTTGTTTCGCGAGCTGCAAGACGTCCGAATGTTCAGCGATTTTCGTGGGTGCGTCCGCTTGTCAGGATAGCGGCTGTAATTGCAATCGTAGCTTTTGTGATATTGCTTATGTACCCCCGGTCGGGAAGGCATATCGCACAGCCGGTTGTTACAACCGCTAATACTGTTCAATCGCCGGCGAAGATGTTGTCCGTTTTGTCACTGTCGCTTGCGTATCGGCAGGGCGGTTTGGACGCGGTGGATGAGCAGTCCAAAAAGGCATTCGAAATGTTAGGGCAAAAAAACGCAAACGTCTCAATCGGTGAATTACTGAATGATAAAAACGGTAAAAGATCTGAAAGGAAGGATTTATGAAAACGACATTAAAAGGCGTTTTGGTTGGCGTGGTATTATTGGTTTTGGCTGGGCAGGTATTTGCTTACCCGCCTGATAACGCAGCGGTTCTCTACTACAAGGCCTTTATGCTTATGGAGGAGCCGAATGACGCCATCGGTCGAATGTTAAAAGACAGTAATAATGGGTCAAATGAGCAAATCAGGAAATACGTGGAAAGTAACCGCAAAGTCATCAAGTTAATAGTGACGGCGGCAGAGATTAAAAACTGTGACTGGGGTTATGATTTTTCAGAAGGATTTAATATGCCGCTGCCAGAACTTGCTAAATACAGGAATACGGCATATTTGCTCACTGCCGATGCGAAGGAGCTGGCCGGAAAAGGCGATTACAAAACAGCCCTTGAGAGATGTATTACGATTCACAAGATGGGCATACATCTTGGCGGCGATATCATAATCTCAAAGCTTGTAGGCAACGCGATTGGCGTTCTGGCAAACAAGCGTATCGTTGATATCCTGCCGCAGGTCTCAGGAGATTGTGAAATGCTCGAGCAACTTAGGACACAGCTTGCCGATATATCCAGAAGAGTTCCTTCGATGAGAACGGCGATTGGAAGTGAAAGGAAAATTTTTCTGGAGAATCCTATAGACAGTAAAGGGATAATTGAAGCGATTCATAATTCAGGTCTATCCAGGGACGACCTGGATAAGGCGGACAAGCTTTTTCGCCAGCACGAGGAGAATGAATTTTACATCAGGTCAACAGATTATTATCAGCGAATTATATCAAGGGTGCAGATGGCTTATGATTTGCCATATCCCGAGGCAAAACAAAAACTTGAAGATTTATATGGGGAAGTAGAAAATGACGCAAAGGAGAAACCCGAGGCGGTTATAGCGGAAGTTTTGTTTCCTGTGATTAGCCGGGTTTTAACGACAGATACGAGAGCGAAAACGCATCTTAACGCAGTCCTTGCGGGAATCGAGATTTACATAATCAAGGCAAAGACGGGCAAATTGCCGGATGAATTGCCCGCGGGATTGCCCAAGGATTTGTTCAGCGGCAAGGATTTTCTCTACGAAAAGACCGGCGCCGGCTTCACATTGACGGGTCAGGGCAAAGACCTCGACAAGGACATTGTTCAGAAATACGAATTCAAAGTTACGAAGTAACTATTCGAAATGGGGGCCTGTCGCTTTCCTCCTTAGGCAGGCCCTTATCTTCTTAATGCTGCGAAGCAGTCGGGGCAGAACAGGTGGCCGGAATCAATTTTGTGCAGTTCGCTTGGCGCAAGGTCGTTTCTGCCGCAGCAGTCGCATGGCTGTGTTTTCGGTGGGGCGGGTATTTCGCGGATGTTGAACGGCAGCGGTTTTCTTTCCTGTGCGTTTGCCTCCTCCTGCACCCCCGCCTCGGCGTTTGCCTGTGCTGTCAATTCCTTCTGAATACTAAGTTCCTCCTCTATTTCGGCCCGTTTTTGTGCCTCCGCCTGCGCGTTTTCTTCTGCCTTTAATCTCGCGTCCGTCTGGACCTTGAGCTTTTGCTCCAGTTCTGTCCTTGCCTGACGTTCCTGGCGCAATTCCTGTTCGGTCCTGGTTATTTCGGCGGCCAGCAGCTCCATCTGTTTTTTCGTCTGCTCTTTCGCTTCGGTCTCGGCGACAATTCTTTTATGTGTCTCGCCGTTCGTGGCGGCAAGAGTCACCTGCTGTTTTTCGAGTTCAGCCAGCCGGTCGGCGTAGGTCCTGAGATTTTCCTGTGCCGATATCCTGTATTCGGTTTCCTCGGCCAGTTTTCGTTCGACGTCGGCTTTTGCCTGCTGTATCGCTTTTAGCTGTGCTTCTATTTGTGAGACCTTTCGTGATTCGTTTTTCAGTTGTTCTTCCGCCGCCGCGATGACCCGTTCGTATGCCTCTGTCTTTTGTTTTATTATTTCCCCGGCCTTTTGTTCTGCCGCGTCTTTTGCTTCAGCGTCACTTCCTAATTGCCGGCGCAGTTTTTCTTTTTCGTCTGTTTCAGCCAGCAGTGTTTCCTCAAGCTGGGTAATTCGCTCCTCGTAAGCGTTTGCCTGGGTATTCAACTGGTTCCGTAACTGTTTTTCAATATCAGTTAATTCCTGGGCCTGCGTTTTGGCCCCGGCTTCGGTCTGGGCTGCCTGTTGGCGATAAAGCTCGACCTGCTCTTCGAGCTGCCGGCGTGCCTGGCTTTCGCTGTTCAGCCGGTCGCGAAGTTCATCTGTTGATTGTTCCCTTTCGGCCAGTTTGTTTTTCGCTTCGGTCAGGGCCTCCGCGTAATACCTTGCTTTTTCCTGGGTGGTCGCTATTGCCTCGCCGTAAACTCTCGCTTTTTCTTCTAATTGTGCACGCGATTGTTGTTCGGCTTTCGCTTTGGCCTCGATTTCAATGCGGGCCTTTTCCTCAGAGAATCGTCTTGCTCGTTCTTCGGCCTCGGCCCTGCCGTCTGCTTTAGCAAGTGCCGCAGCCAGATTGTCTGCCTCTTCTTCGGCTTTCGTTCTCGCGGCTGCTTCAGATTCCAGTTGTTCCTCGGCTCGGTTCCTTGCCTCGATTTCCGTCTCAAGTTTTCTGCGGGCTTCCGCAATCGCATCGCCAAGTTCCTTAACGCTGTGCTCAGCGCCGGCTCTGCTCTGCGACTGCGCAGAGGTCTGCTCCTTTAGCTGCTCGATTGTCGCCGCAAGCGCTCGGACCTGTTGTTCTGCTGCGACTTTGGCCTCGATTTGCTGATTCAGCTGCTCCTGTAATTTAGACAGCGTTTCCGTAAAGTCCTTCATCTGTTCCTGAAGTTCAATTTTTGCCTGTTGTCTTGCCTGCTCCGCTGACTCAATCGCTTCCCTGGTTTTTCTCTCTGCTGATTCTGTTGCTTCTTTGGCTCTTTGCTCCGTTTCGCCTCTCGATTGCGTCTCGGCTTGCGCAATCGCCTCTGCTCTTGCCTTTTCTTCGGCGTGTTTTTGTGCCAGTTCCTGTGATTCCGTTCTCAGCCGGGTTTCGTTTTCGAGGTTTGTCTCCAGTTGGGTAGTCATTGCCGATTGCGTATCAATCCTGCTCTTAAACCCGTCAATCTGCTCGGCGTAATCGCGTAATTGCTGTTCTGCCTTTTCCCTCGCCTCGGCCTGCGATTGCGCAATGGCCTGTGCTCTTACCCTTTCCATCACTTCCTGCTGTGCTTTTTCTTCGAGCAGGCGTTTTTCTTCAACGGCGGCTTTCAGCTCCTCCCGAATTTTTGTTATGTCCGCGGCTTCGCCGTTGAGGTCCCGTTCTATCTGGTTGAGACGCTCGGCGTAAGCCGACAACTGTTCCTGTAATTGCGACGTAACCTCGCGTTCGGCGGCGAGCTGTTCCTCTGTCTGCGCCCTTGTTTCTTCCTCCCGGCTCAACTGGTTCTGTGCCTCGGCGAGTGTTTTCTGGTAACTGCGCACGCTTTCCTCCATTTGTTTGAGACGTGCGCTTTCTTCGTTTAAGTTTTCTTCGGCTGCGCTAAGCGATTCAGCGAGCAATCTCGATTTTTCTTCGGCTTTCGCTATCGCTTCCCCGTATTTCGTCGCTTTTTCTTCAAGCTCGACCCTTATCTGCTGTTCGAACTGCTGCCATTTTTGTGCCTGTGCCTCGGCTTTCGCCTGTGCCTGCTGCGCGGCCTTCGATTGTGCTTCCGCCAGCGCCTCTGCCCTTGCCCGCTGCTGCGCTTCGCTTTGCGTCCTCTCCTCCGCCTCCAGCCGGGCTTCTTTTTCCGCCTTCAGCCGGTCTTCGGCGTCCTGTGTTACACTGGTTTGCAGGATAAGCTGCTGTTTTACTTTGTCTAATTCCGCCTGCAGCTTGTCCAGCTCTGCCTTCACCCTTGTCTTGTGCTCGGCGATTGCTATTCTTTCAGCGCGGCCATCCAGTTCCTGTTTGAATTTTGTCTCCAGGGCGGCTAATTTTTCCGCCTGCGCACGCGAGGCCGATTCCGCCTTTGCCCGTGCCTGAGTTTCTTCGCTTAATGTTCGTTCGATTTGGGCCTTTGCTTCGTTTGCCGATTTGGATTCGGCCTTTATGCGTTCAAGTTGTTCCGTCAGGTGTTTGATTTGTTCAGTTGCGTCTGTTTTTGCTTTTTGTTCAGCGGCTAATTGCTCCGCCAACAAGACCCTTGTCTGCGATTCGGCTTCTAATTTTTTCGCAAGCTGCTCCGCCTGTGCCTGATATGATTTTGCCCTTTCCTGTGCGGTGGCTGTCTCACGGGTATAGGTCTTGGTCTTTTCCTCCAATTGTGCGGTTGCCTGCCGTTCGAATTCAATACGTGCCTGCGTTTGTTCCTTTGCCGTTTGTTCTGCTCGCGTCCTCGCTTCTTCGGTTGATATCGCCCGTGCCTCGGCCTGTGCCCGTTTTTCCGCTTCAAGCTGGGCGGTTTTCTCTGCGAGCAGGCGTGCATCGTTTTGCTGCTTTGTCAATTGTTCGGCCTGCGTCTTTGCTGCTATTGCCGCGGCTAACTGCTCCGCCAGCCGCGTTTTTGCCTCGCTCTCGGCTTTTGCCGCCTCCTGCGCTTCGGCTCTGGCCTTTGCCTCGGTTTGCGCGATAGTTTGCGCCTGCAGTTTCTCCTCGGCTGTTTTGGCGGCAAGCTGCTCGGCTTTTGTTCTCGCTGTTTTTTCCGCTTTTAGTTTCTCCTCGACTTCCAGTCTCGCGTTTTTCTGCGATTCAAGCTGCCCAGTTAACCCGGTTAGCTGTTCTGAAGTCGATTTTGCGTGCTGTTCAGCGAGACCTCTGGCCTTTGTCTCCTCGCTTAGTTTTTCCCCGGCCCGGTCGAATGCCTCCGTCAGCGTCCTGATTTTTTCTTCCGCTTTTGCTATTGCCTGGCCGTAAGCTTTTGCTTTTTCTTCCAGTTCCGCTCTCGCATTCCTTTCGGTTTGCATAGCGGCCTGCTGTGCGGCCTCTGCCCTGTTTTCCGCCTCGATTCTGGCTTGTTGTTCGGCCTGCGCTGTTGCTATCTCTTTGACAATTTCCTGGCTTAGCAGGTGCGCCTTCTCATCTGCGGCGGTTCGCTTCTGAATTTCCGTTTGAAGACGCTGTTCGATATCCGCCTGTTTGCTGGTTTGCGAGTCGAGCTGCGACTGTAGTTGCTCCAGCGCGGCCGCAATATTTTTCGCCTTTGTTTCGGCTTCGAGACGCAATTGCACCTCAAGGCGTAACTGCTCTTCGGCGCGTTGTTTTGCTTCTGTGGCGGTATTGAACCGTTCTTCGAATCGTGCAATTGACTGGCCGAACGCTTTTGCCTTTTCCTCAATTTCCGCCCTTGCCTGTCTTTCGGTTTGCATGGCGGCCTGCAGCGAGGCCTCTGTCTTCTTTTCCGCCTCGATTCTCGCCTGTGTTTCGGATTGCGCAGTCGTTTTTTCTTTGATAATATCTTCGCTTAGCAGATGCGTCTTCTCATCTGCGGTAGTTCGCTTTTGGATTTCAATTTGAAGACGCTTTTCGATGTCCGCTTGTTTGCTGATTTGTGAGTTGAGCTGCGACCGCAGTTGCTCCAGTGCGGCCGCGATATTTTTAGCTCTTGTTTCAGCTTCGAGATGCGATTGCGTTTCAAGGCGTAATTGCTTTTCGGCGTGTTGTTTTGCTTCCGTGGCGGTATTGAACCGCTCTTCGAGTTGCGCAATTGACTGGCCGAAAACTTTTGCTTTTTCTTCAAGCTGGGCCCGCATTTTTTCTTCGGCCTGCTGACGCAGTTGTTTTTCAATCTGAATTTGCTCTTGTGCCTCGCTTCTGGCTTTTGCCTGGGCTTCCGCCGTCGCTTCGGCCTTTGCTCTTTTCTCAGTTTCTGCCTGCGTGCGTTCCCTCGTGGCGGTCAGCAGGGTGTTATGAGTGTCTGATTTTTCGCGTAATTCTTTTATTGTTTGCGATTGTGTCTCGATGACTCTCTTTAATTCGGCAATCGCTGCTGCCTGTTCACCGAGTTTTTGCCTGACCTCACTGGCAGTTGCGGTTTGTGCCTGTGCCTGCTGCTTTGCTTCGGCGAGCGATTCCGCGTATTGACGCATTTTTTCTTCGGCGGACGCTATCGCCTGCCCGTACGCGGTCGCTTTTTGTTCCAGTTCTTCTTTTGCCTGCTGCTGGGTTTTTGCTTTCGCCTGCTTTTCTATTTCTATCTGGTGTTCGGCCTGCTCGGCTCGCGTCTCGGCCTTGATTCTCTGCTCACCCTGTTGCTTGGCCTGCTCCTCGGCAATAGCTCTCGCCTGCGCTTCACTTTGCGATTTTTCCTCCGCCTTGTGTCGCGCTTGTTGTTCCTCTTGCAGCCGGGTCTCGGTCTTCACTAAATTATCGATATGTTGTTTGAGTTTGCCTTCGGTTTCTTCCAGTGCGTGCGTCTGGGCTTTCAGTTTTACCTGGATATCCTCTATCGCTTTGCCGAAGGTTTGCGCCTTTTCCTGCAAATCCGATTCAGCCTCTGTTCTCGCCTGTGTTTCAATTTGAATTTGCTGCTCGACCGCTATGCGTGCCTTTGTTTGCGCATCGAGTTTTTCCCGCAGCTCGCTAATCAGCAGGTGGTATTCGTCGATTTGTTTTTTCAGTTGAGCTTTGGCCGATAATTCTGCCTGCAATCTTCCTTCGAGCTGTCGCTGAGATTCCTGAAAATCGCGGGTCTTTTCTTCGAGCTTGGTTCTCGTCTGCTGCTCAACTCTGACTCTCGCCTCGGTTTCAGTCCTCGCCTTTTCTTCTGCGACGACCCTTGCCCTTGCCTCAGCCTGAGCGATTCTCTGCGCCTCGGCCCTGGCTTGCACCTCCTGGTTAGCGGTTTCCTCAGCTTTTATTCTCGCTTCGGTTTCAGTCCGTGCCTTTTCCTCGGCGACGATTCTTGCCCTGGTTTCCGCCTGGGCGATTCTCTGCGCCTCGGTCCTGGCCTGTGTCTCCTGGTTGGCGATTTCCTCCGCTTTTTTTAACGCGTCGTAATATGCCTGCTTATCAGCTTTTTCCTGCTCCCTGGCTTCTATTTTTGCGAGCTTTTCTGCCTGGGCCTGCTCTTTTGCCTGAAGTTTGGCGTCAATTCTAGCCTGTTTTTCAGCGAGTGCCTTTGCCGCTGCTTCTGCTTTTGCCCTCTCTTTTACCTTTTTGGCGTTGAAGCAGGGTGCAAGGGGATGATGCGGCCAGTGCTTTTCTCCGCATATCGAGCAGGTCGGGACAAACTTCTCCTGACCATCCTGTGGCTTTGGAACCACGTTATCCCTTGTCCTGTCAACGTCCATTGTCTGCCCGAAAAACTCCTCTATCAGTTTCCGTTCTGATTACGACTCGATTGAGCATGTCAAAGTTCCGCCAGCATCTGTTTTGGCGACAAAATCGCCTGCAAGCCAATGATACCCAGTTTACAAAATAGATGCTGGGAACCGCAGCCGGGAGTGAAATTTTACTTCCACTCCTCCGCTCCATTCTTCTAACAATTTCCCGCAAAAATATCAAGCACAAAAGTTTTTATGGGACTTTCTCGCCCAATCTTGGCTTGGATGTTAATCCTGTGGGTATTTTACACATCTTAAATATCCCGGCTTACCACTTCAGGACTGCGCCGGTATCTGCGCTTGTGGCCATAGAGGCGTATTTGGCAAGGCAGCCGGTAGTGATATTCGGCTTTCTCGGCTTCCATTTTTTCTTGCGTGCGGCGAGTTCCTTTGCCGACAGCTTCACATTCATTTTGTTGTGTGGTATGTCGATTTCTATTATGTCGCCTTTTTTCAATAGACCGATTGGCCCGCCGACCGCCGCCTCTGGGCTTACGTGTCCGATACAGGCGCCGCGTGTGCCGCCGCTGAATCTGCCGTCGGTGATGAGCGCGACTGATTCGCCTAATCCTGCGCCGACAATATAGCTTGTCGGACTGAGCATTTCCTGCATACCCGGGCCGCCTTTGGGGCCTTCGTAGCGGATGACGACGACGTCGCCCGCCTTGACCTTGCCCGCGAGGATTCCTTCGCCTGCCTCTTCCTGGCTCTCGAAGATGACGGCAGGGCCTTTGTGGGTGAGCATGTTCGCCGCGACGCCCGCTGTCTTAATTACAGAGCCTTTCGGTGCGAGGTTGCCCTTGAGAATGGCTAATCCGCCTGTTTTTGAATAGGCGTTTTCGAGCGGATGAATAACCACGGTGTTGGTGATTTTGGCGTCCGCGATATTTTCACCGAGTTTTTTACCCGTAACGGTAAGCGTGTCGAGATTGAGCAATTTCGGAACCTTGCTTATCTCTTTGAGTATTGCGCTGATGCCGCCCGCCGCGTCAACATCCTCGACGTGGTAGGAGCTCGATGGCGA
>JBEKZW010000022.1:0-39105 GCA_049509475.1 Sedimentisphaerales bacterium | reverse complement strand
ATTTTCGTGTTCTGGCCGATTTTGCATCCAGCGGCGATAATTGTATCATCGCCTATTTCAACGCCGTCTTCTATAACGACACAGGCGCCAATCGACACGTTTTTGCCCATTTTAACGCCAGCGGCAACCTTGGCGGTCGAGTCAACGCCCGGCACGGCAGGCCGAAGCTTCGGCGCAAAAATCTTCAACGCATCAATCAAAACTGCGTTGACATTCTTCACAACCAACTGGGGTTGCGAAAACCCTTCGATCGCCTTATTGACTATCGCGGCGCCGCAACAGGATTTTTTAAGCTCAGCGAGATGTTTTTCGTCCGCCAGAAAAGTCAGCGTGGCCTGGTCGGCGGAACCGACAGGCCCAACCGAACGAATAACTCCTGTTCCGTCGCCGATTAACTCGGCCCCAAGTCGATTAGCCAGCTCTTTGACCGTTAGTTCCATAATGTCTTCTTATGGCGGTGATTCTTATGTCGAATTCGCATCAACCTTCGCCATAACCGCATCAGTAATATCCTCGCAACCAGCGTTATACAAGACCTTGTATGTGCTTATTGTCAGCGTAAGCTCATTTGAGCTGGAAGCCGGCAGGTCCGGCTCGCTTTTTTCGAATATCAGGTCAAATCCTTTTTCTTTGGCAACTGTCGCGGTGGCCTTAAGAACGTCTTTGAAAAGCTGCTCAATAACGGCCTGCTCTTGCATATCCATCTGGCGCTTGAAGTACTCCTGCTTGGCCTGCAAACTCCCCTGTTTATCGAACACGTCCTTCATACCCGATAAATAATCCGCGCTGCCCGGTTTCAGCATTTTCAGCTTGCTCTTGCTGGCGTCTATATCTTTAGACAAACTCTCAAGCTCCGCTTCGAGCTTATCTCGCTCGGCCGACATTTCCTGCCTGTACTTCACGTTGCGCTTGCAATCCTGGAATATCTTGCGGACACTGACGACGCCTATTTTGGGACACTTATTATCAGCGGCCCCGGCATTCATAACGAAACCTGACATTACTATTACAAGAACCATAACAATGATTGACTTAATCTTCATAATTTTCCCTTTCTCATTTTATTATTGCGCCGTTCGAACATTCCAGGCGATACCGATAAATCACCAATTAACGCAGCAGATATTCTACGAAAAAACAAAGTATTCCGCAAACCCCCCTCCCCCAATAAATTGAACATCAGAACAAGGCCCCTGCGGAGAAACTGAAGGCCTGCGTCTTATCACCTTCGCTCTTCATAAGGGGCGCCGCAAGCTCAAACCGCATAGGAACAGGCCCGAACCATTGCGGTATCATTATCTGAATACCGAAGCCCGCGCCAACACGGTAACTGCCGGTATCAATTTGGCCGCTGTCAACGAAGTACAATAACGATATGCTATCACCTACGAGCGGAACTGAAGCTTCAGCGTTTGCAATGAATATCCAGTCGCTGCCGATGGGGTCTTTTTTCTCCGGAGTAGTCCAGAAAGGAATATCACCAGTCTGACGCCCCCGCGTGCTGACGCCGCGGTACTCGAAACCGCGGATACCATAGGTGCCGCTGCCGCCGGCGTAGAACTTCTCAAAAGGCGGCGCATCGCCCAGAGTGGTCGCCCCTAAAAGTTTGGCAGCCAAAATGGTTTTTCGCTCGGCTAAATCCTCGTAAAGAGTGAAATATCTTCTATAAGTGCCGCTGAGAATCCCAAAAGTAAAGTCGCCGGTAACCTGTTCATAAGAAAAGTCGAAATTCTCACCCTTTGTGGGCATAAACCTGTTGTCGGTAAGGTCTCTGCCGGCACCAACCCGGACACCCGTTAGAAAATTTTTACCTTCAACGTCCTTTATTTCCTGCGGCGCTCTATAGTCAATATGGCTGATATCCACGTTTTCGACGCGTAACCCAATATTCTCCTGCCACTTGTCCTTAAAACGCCTACCCAGACCCACAAATCCTTTCGTTCTGCCTTCATCGTATGATTCCCGCCATCTTTCCCAGCTCGAGCCGCCCAAATCCAAACTGACGGGTTTGTCGTTGAGGTACGGCTCTGTAAAACTGACGGAATACGAGCTCACCTTAGTGCCCGGCTGCAGGGAGATGCGCAGGGTTTGCCCGCCCCCTTTTAAGGCCTTGCCTGTGACAAAATCGGCTAAACTTTTGGGCTTGTCGCCAATGTCCAGATTTCTCTGCTCATAGGTTAGCTGGCCCATAAGGCCGCTGTCGGTGGAGATGCCGGCGCCCACCATAACCATACCCGTTTTGCCCTCAATGATACTGACCTGGGCATCTTTTTGGCCGGGGGTTGAGCCGGACGGCGTAATCGTCGCACCTTCACGTTCGGTAATCAGAGTCTGCTGGAGAGTTTTTTCAAGCTCGCCTTTACCGTCCCCGCGGGCGATATCGCCGTTATACCATTTGCCCGGCTGGAAGTCATACTCGTCGAGCACACGCCGGACAACCTTGTCCTTGGTCTGCTCGTTGCCGGTGATTGTAATCTGGCCTATGCGAAAACGGCCGCCTTCTTTGACCGTATATTCTACATCCACCGTTTTGTCTGAAACAAACTTGATGCCGCGCTCGACCCGCGCGTCAATAAAGCCGGTCTCTTTGTAGAGTTTGATAATCTGCTTGGTATCGGTTTCGGCCTTTTGCTCGTTATAGGTCTGGCCGTTCTGCAGTGTGAGCTGTTCATACAGCTTCTTGCTGTCGTACTGCTCACTGCCGGTAAAAATCGTGTTTTCAACCGAATAAGCAATGCCTTCCTCAATGACAAAGCTGATGCGGATTTTGCTCTTGTCGGCGTTGAATTCCCGCCTGACCTCGATTCTCGCGTTAAGGAAACCCTTTCTCTGATATGCCTTCTGGAGCTTCGAAACGTCCTCGTTAAGCTCCTCTTCGTTGTAGTACTTCTTGAACAATAACCAGCTGCGTGTGCGGGCCTTGATGGCCTTTTTCAACTCGCCCGATTTAAGGAATTTATTGCCGACAAATTTGACCGCGTCTATTTTTACCCGCGGACCTTCTTTTACAATATAAACCAGCTTGCCAGCGGATAATTTAGTGTTATCAAGCGTTACCTCGGTGTACGGGAAGCCGTTCTGACGGTAGAACTCAACGATAGTGGTCGCGTAGGTATGGGCAAGGACCGGGTCAAGATAGTCGCCTACCTTAAAGCCGAGCTTTTCCTGCAGCTTTTTATTCTTGAACGCCTTATTGCCGACGAAATCAATTGACCTTATGAGATTTTTTTCGACGACGACGAAGGTCAGCTCGATACCCCCGTCAACCGTTTTTGTGTTGTAATAGCAATATTCGACGCCTTTGATTTCGGCTATTCGCTTCACATCCTCGGCTGCGACGCCCGGATTGAATACGTCGCCCTGCCTTGTGCGGACTTTTGTGAGGACCTCGGGGACCTTTACGCTGACGTTGCCTTCGACCCTAATCGCCGAAATAACCCGATTGGAGTCATTCACGGCAATCGAACGCGCAGGTTGTATCGCATTGGGCTCATTCACATCAGCCGAATTCGCTGGTTGTGCTGAATTGGAATCATTGGCGTCAACCATACTCACCGGCTGTGTCGAATTGGAATCGTTCACGTCAACGGAAAACGCCGGCTGTGTGAAAACCGACAGACAGGCCGCAAACACAAAAACATTACACCAGCTTGCTTTCACTTTCGCCTTTCAATCAGAACGGCACATCCCTTACACCCGAACCGGTTTGCTCTATGTTAGTCGATGGTACACCAACAAATGAGGCGCTCTCAAATCGCATTATATTCTTTCGAAACACCATTTTGACAGTATCAGTCGGTCCATTACGCTGTTTGGCAATTATAAGTTCCGCAGTATTTTCTTTGTACTCTTCATCCTTATTGCTGACTATCGTGGTGCCTGCATTTTCACTAACTTCTTTGTTTTCTTGGTGTTTGTAATAATCCTCGCGGTGCAGCATCATAACAACATCGGCGTCCTGCTCGATACTGCCGCTTTCACGCAAATCACTCATTCTTGGACGATGATCTTCCCGGCCTTCAGGGGCTCGGTTCAATTGACTAAGTGCAACAACAGGTACATTCAATTCATGAGCCAGCGCTTTAAGATATCGAGATATGGTCGTGATTTCCTGCTGACGGGACTCAATCCGATAAGTGTCAAGATGCATCAACTGCAGATAATCAACGAAGATACACCTTATATCGTGCTGGCTTTTTAATCGCCTCGCCTTTGCACGAAGTTCAAGAGGGGAAAGCAATGAAGTATCGTCAATAAATATAGGAGCAGCCGACAATATACTACATCCCTCCACTAATTTTGTATAATCCTCAGTTTTCAGCATACCTTTTCGCATAAGTTGAGCATCGACTTGGCTATTACTAGAAAGGAGTCGCTCCGCCAGTTGCTTCTTGCTCATCTCAAGCGAAAAAATGGCAACAGGTAATTTTTCAACAACACCAATATTTTCGGCGATGTTAAGCGCAAGGGCAGTTTTACCCATACTCGGTCTGCCCGCGATTATAATCATGTCGCCGTTTTGTAACCCGCAGGTCAACTGGTCGAGTGCTATAAAACCAGTTGCAAGACCAGTAACAATATTTTCTTTTCTTCGTTCTATATCTTCATATACTTGCGTCATGAGGTCTTTAGCCGGGACAGCCAAGCCACTTGTCTTTTTATTTACTAGAGCGAATATCCTTTGTTCTGCTTCATCAATCTTCTCTCTGGCTTCTCCTTCGGGCGCATACCCCATCCCAAGTATTTCATTTGCAACTTGGATCATTTCGCGATGCAATTGTTTATCTTTTACTATGTCGCAGTAATATTCGATATTTGCAGTAGTAGGAACCGAGTCAAGAATTTTACGAATGTATTCGTGACCACCAACATTTTCCAGTTGATTTTGTTTTTCAAGTTCATTGCGAACCAAGAAAGCATCCAGGACACCTCCTTTATTTTTCTCATAAAGCGATATGATAGCATCATAAATCAGCTGGTGCTCAACCCGGTAAAAAGAATCCCTGCTGAGCATCTCTACCACATGGCCTATGCAGATCGGGTCAATAATCATCGAGCCGAGAACCGCCGCCTCCGCCGCAAGCGACTCTGGCATCATCCTGCTGGTCAAACTATCAAATGACGGAGGACCAGCAACCGGAGACAGACGTTCGTACTTATTCTTCTGTTTTCCGTCTTCTGTCTTCTGTCTTCCGGATCCAGGTTTTCCCGTATTTTCCCTTATCGTGCCTGCCATTTACCAACATCCAGTTGATATGTAAAAATTCCGCACAGAGTTCTTCCGCTGCTAAGACAAGGATTGTAGATTGCCGGACTCAAACTGTCAAACTTTTCCGCTCTCTTGTCGAAAATAGAAATAGCCGTAAATAAAAGCCAGTCCAACGCCAAACCCCGTCAAACCCTCTCCGGGACAGCATAGGGTTTTCGATAGTTTCGAGAAAGCATCTTGTCTGCTTGCCAGTCAGAGACGAATTTTTCATTTTTACCGTCGAAAACAAGCGTTCTGCCAAGGCGATACGAGATATTCGCCAGGTGAGGCAGCGCAGATGACATAGCGCCTTGTTCGATATCGCAGTTGAGGTCTTCTTTTTTGCCGCTGCGAAGGGCGGCTATGAAATTCTCGAAATGGTCCTGTGAACCCGAACCCGCCGGGTCGTTCGGATTGGCGGATTCCTCCGAGGCCTCGGAGCACGGCCCCGGCTCATTCTTTCTGCCGAAATACGTCTTCCAGACCGTGTCATTGAGATACATCCAGCCCTTCGTGCCGTAGAAAAGGTTTCCCACGCCGACGCCATCCTGTCGCTTCGTAAGCTCCTCCACGATTTTAGGCGCGGCGTTCGGATCCGAGGCGGCTTCGGTTTTCTTAATCACCTCGAACATAGCCGCCTCGTCGTTGGTGTAAATCCCTCGAACGTCGAACTGCATAATCTTGCCGTCTGCGTATTCGAAAGTTGCCGACTGCGTATTCGGCGTCTGCTGGTCAGATTCAGGCCCGAAGTATCCGCCCATCGAGGAAATCTTCACCGGGTGTTCATTTTTATTCAGTCCCCAGCGGGCGATATCGAACTGGTGAGGCCCCTGATTGCCAATGTCACCGTTGCCGTAATCCCAGTTCCAGTGCCAGTTATAATGAAAGCGGTTATAGTTGAATGGCCTTTGCGGCGCAGGCCCCAGCCACATATCATAATCAACCCTGCCCATATAATCCGCGTCGAAATTTACTCCCGGATTATTCCAGACGAAGTACTTATACTTCGGCCCCGTCCCGATGCCGTCGGGAACCTTGCCAATCGGGTCTCTCGCTTTGTAGCACAATCCGCGGGCCATATAAACCTCGCCGATGCCGCCGTCGTGCAGAAACTTGATTGCTCGCTGGACATTATTAAGGGAGCGGTTCTGGCAGCCGCACTGGACGAGCCGGCCATATTTGCTCGCGGCCTCGACCATTCGCCGCCCCTCCCGGATATTGTACGAGCAGGGTTTCTCAACAAAAACATGTTTGCCCGCCTGGCACGCCCAAATCGTCGCAAGCGCATGCCAGTGATTCGGCGTGGCCACCGTCACAGCGTCTATGTCCTTGTCCTCGAATACGCGACGAAGGTCTTTTTCTGTTGCCGGCGCAAATTTCTGAATATCCTCGATTTTTCTGACCCGCTCGGCGAAAAGGTTCGCGTCGATATCGCATAACGTTTTTATCCTGACATTCGGTATCTGCGCAAAACCTTTCGCCTGGGCCATACCCCGGCCCCTGACCCCGATTATCGCAAGATTTATGCGGTCGTTGGCTCCTATAACCCGGCTGCTCGCCAAAGGCGCCGCTGTCGGTCTTGCGCAAGATGCAAGCATACTTGCCGCAATAGCCCCGGCGGCGAATTGTGAGGTTGTAGCCAAAAACTCCCGACGTGATATTTGACCGCTGCTGGACGCCATTTGACTGCTCCTTAAATCAGGTTTTATAATACAGCACTTATGCTAATCGATTGCCCGGGCTTGTCAAAAAGAAAAACAGGCACGCCCCGTTAGAAATCCGCGATTTATTGGCAAACTCTGTATCACGATTTTTTCTAACGGGGCCCGCCGAAAGTTAATGCGATTCTTCGCGGATTTTCTTTGACATTCTCGCCGCGTGGCTTTTAAAATGCGAATAGCGCCTGAAGGCGCGTATGTAACCATGGAAAGGTTATTGTCGGGCATCCAGATATTAATTTGAAAAAGAGGCGGGGATAAACCGTGAGATGTCCCTTCTGCAAGGAAGAGCAGGATAAGGTAATCGACTCCCGTTCCAGCGACGGCGGACGAATCATCCGGCGCAGACGTCAGTGCCTGTCCTGCAACAAGCGTTTCACCACATACGAAAAAACCAGCGAGAGCTTCAGGATGTACGTCATCAAAAAAGACAGCTCTCGCGTTCCCTACGACAGAGAAAAAGTCATCGTCGGCCTCCAGAAGGCCTGCTATAAAAGGTCCGTCTCCGCCGAGCAGATTCGCCAGATTGCCGACAAGGTAGAAGAAGACGTGTTCAAAAATTTCGACAAGGAAGTAACCAGCTCCTTCATCGGCGAGAGCGTTATAAAACATCTTCGTGACGTTGATAAAGTGGCTTATATCCGTTTCGCCAGCGTCTACCGCGATTTCAAGGACGCCGGCGACCTGATTGACGAAATAACTCAGGCAATATCGCAGCCCGACGTGGCAGGACAGCCGAAGCTTTTCCAGTAAGCGGCACGGCCAAGAAGCCCGTGGGCCACATTAGGAATTGTGCAGAGAAGTAACTATGACGGCAAGGATGCCAAAATTGACGGTCCTCAAAACCGACGGCGCAAAGGAGCCGTATCTTCATACCAAGGTGCTTGGCTCCATCGCAAACGCCCTCGGCACAGCGGGGCAGCCTGATATAGCCACCGCTCAGGAGCTTGCCGAAGCGGTAACGTTCTTTCTTTACCGCAACGCCCAAAACCGGGCCGTCAGCACAAGCGAGATTCTTTCGGTAATAGAAGCAGTCCTTGCCGGCACCGGTTTCGATGAGGCGGCGGCCGCACTTAGCGAATATCACTTCGAGCGAAAGTTAAAACGCTGCCGTATTGAGGTTGTCCGGGGTCGACCGGACGAACTATCGCAAGCCGATAACCCTTACACAGACCATTCGGAGCAGGTCAAAAGCAGATGGAATAAATCACGGATTGTCGAATACCTCGTCACTAAGCACCATCTGAACAGGCAAATCGCCAGAACCGTCGCCTCGATGGTGGAGGAAAAGGTCTTTAATATGGGTCTGCCCGTTGTCCCAGCCGGTTTAGTCGAACAACTCGTCTTAAACGACGCCGCCGCCGTTCTTCGAGCCCAAAATCAGCTACAAACCGCCTGCGGTGAACGCAGTCGAACCACCCGCGGTGAGCCAAGCCGAACCGCCTGAATGAAAAGAAAAAATCTCTTGCACGATTCGCCTTTGATTGTTAGTTTACGGGCACGGCATATCAGGATAAGACGCCGGTGTAGTATTTGATTAAAGTTATCTTACGGACGAACTTTTTGGAAAGGAGTTGGATTATGAACAAGAGTCAATTTCGCACGATGATGTTGGTCATGTGCCTTGCGGCCCTGTGTGCTTTAATAGCCGGATGCCAGGAAGAGGCAGCCAGCCCCAAGGCAAAAGAGGTAAAAGCAGCTCCAGCACCAGCCCCGGTAAAGGTCGCGGAGAAGCCGGCAGCCCCGAAGGCAGCCGAGAAACCAACTCCAGCACCTGCACCGGCGCCAAAACCGGCAGCCGCCCCCGCGGCAGCAGGCCCGACACTTGGCCCCTTCAAGCTCGCAAAGAACTGGGCAGAGGAACAGGGGTTCGTCGTCAACTGGCTTATCTGCGGCCCATTCCCGAATCCGGGCTCAAGACCCGACAACGCGGGATTCAATACTGACTACCTGAAAGACTACGGCGGCGAAGCGGCCTTCACGCCGACTAACGGAATGGAAATTAAAGGAGGCGGCATAAAAGGCGACTCAGTCGTGAAATTCCTGCCTTACAGTACTACCGGCACGGATATCATCTTCGGCGACGTCGCTCACCTCAAAATAGAAGCCAATCAGGAACAAATCCTGACCTACAGCGCCTGCTGGCTCGATTCGGACGAAGATAAGGATGTCGAAGTCAGGGTTGGCTCAGACGATGGCTACAAGCTCTGGATTAACCACCAGCTCATCTCCGAGCAGCACGTTTATCGTGCGATGGAGATGGACCAGGAAACTCACAAGGTAAAACTCAACAAAGGCAAAAATCTGTTGTTAATCAAGGTTGACCAGGACACGGGCGAATACCAGTTTATGCTCCGCGTCGTCACACCGGATGGCAAAGCAGCCCCCGGCGTCACCGTCTGGAATTAAAACAGTAAGAATGTAACTATTACCCGCCGGCTGGCGTAAGCTAACCGGCGGGTTTTATTTTGCCCCTAAATTTGCAGGACAAATCCTAATCATCAGGTTAAAATATCTTCCTTATGCAGTTAATCGCAGGAAAATCCCGGTTGAAGGGCACAGTGGTTATTCCCGGCTCGAAGTCGCACACGATTCGCGCCGTCGCAATCGCCTCATTAGCCAAAGGTGAAAGCTCAATCAAGAGGCCGCTCGTTTCAGGAGACACCCTTTCATCGGTATCCTGTTACCGTGCACTCGGCGCAAAAATAGACACCTCAAACAACGATTGCTGGAAAGTGGCAGGCATCGCGGGGCAAGTCCTCGCCCCCAAAGAAATCATAGACGTCGGCAACTCAGGGACAACACTCCGCATTGCTATGGGTTCCGCAGCCCTCGCACCAGTCGGACAAACAACGCACTTCACCGGCGATGAGCAAATTCAAACGCGACCCATCGGGCCATTGATTGATTCACTGAATGAGCTTGGCGCAAAATGCGTCAGCACAAAAAATAACGGCAAGGCCCCCGCAACCGTAACAGGCAAATTAATCGGCGGCAAAACATCAATCACCGCCTTCAGCAGCCAGTATCTCACATCGCTGCTTATGTGCACGCCATTAACCCAAAAAGATACCGATATAAACGTAACGCTGCTCAATGAGCCGGGATACGTCCAGATGACGCTTGACTGGCTCGATAAGCAATCCATTAAATACGAGAACGATAATCTGCGGCATTTCAAAATCAGGGGAGGCCAGCAATATAAATCATTCGACTCAGCCGTCCCGGCGGATTTCTCAAGCGCAACATTCTTCCTGTGCGCAGCAGCACTTATTGGTGACGGAGTAACGCTCAAAGGTCTCGACTTTACCGACAGCCAGCCCGATAAAGCCGTTGTCGATTACCTCAGGGCAATGGGCGCTGATATAACAATCGGCAAAGATTCGATAACGGTCAGGCAATCGCAGCTCAAAGGCATCGAGATAGATATGAACGCCACGCCGGACGCATTGCCCGCCATGGCGGTCGTCGGCGCATTCGCCGAAGGCCAGACACGCTTAGTAAACGTCCCCCAGGCGAGGGCAAAAGAGACAGACCGTATCAAATGTATGGCCCAAGAACTGAAAAAAATCGGCGTCGATACCGAGGAGCTGCCCGATGGCCTGATTATAAATCATAGCAAGCCAAAACCCGCCGTTCTCGACGGCAGAGGCGACCACCGGATTGTAATGGCGTTGTCGATTGCCGCGATGGCAATGCAGGGCAGTTGCACCATCGGCACCGCCGAAGCAATGAGTGTAACTTTCCCCCAATATGCTAAACTGATGCAGAACCTGGGCGCAAATATAAAATTAACGTAGCAGGAGAAACAAATATGATTGGCTGTCATATCGGAAGAATGTTCCAAGTAACGGTCGCGGGCGGGTCATATCAGGAAGGCCTCACTGCCGTCGTGCAGGGCCATCCGCCTGCAATGCCGTTGACAGAGCAGGAAATCTACGGCGATTTGCTCCTGCGAAAACCCGGAGCGGATGAATTATCCAGCCCGCGCAAAGAGCCGGACCTGCCCATCATCTACTCAGGCCTTAACGCCGAAGACACAATTGAAAACGCGGGCAACAAAAACCACACCAATGGCACGCCCCTGACAATTCTGATACCGAACCTCGACAGGCACTTCATCCACGTCAAGCAGTATCAGGACACCAATCGCACGCCTCGTCCCGGCCACGCCTCTTGGGCATCTTTCGTCAAGTACGGCCCGGACGATGATTCAATCGGCGCGGGAATCTTCAGCGGACGATACACCTCAACCATCGTCGCCGCTGGCTGCGTCGCAAAAAAGGTTCTCAAAAAATGCGGCATCAGCGTCTTCGCGTATGTAAAAGAAGTCGCGGGCGTGCGATGCCCTGATATCGACCACAATAAGGCATTCGCAAGCACCGAGAACTACAAAAAGATGCGGTGCGACCTCGACCCGTTCTACCAGGAAATCTACGTTAAAGGCCGGGTCAATATGAATATGCGGTTTCTCGAAAAAGCGGCGGTCTTCGCGCAAATCGAAAATGAAATCGACGCCATACGCGATAAAGCTCCGAAAATATCGGCCAAGGAAGTCAAAGACAAATACGGCGTCCATCACATAGTAAATTGTCCCGATATTGACGCTGCGCAGGCGATGACTGACGCCTGCAACAAAATCTCCGCCGGCGGCGACTCAGCGGGCGGCCTGGTGGAGGTAGTCGCATTGGGTGTACCCACGGGATTGGGCGAACCGGTGTTCTACAAGCTCGATGCCGAACTCGGCAGGATGCTCGGCATCGGCGCAGTCAAGGCCGTCGAGGTCGGAGCAGGTATGGCAGTTAAGAATATGACGGGCTGCCAGAACAACGACCAGATGCAGGCTAAAAACGGCAAAGTAGTCTTCGATTCCAACAACGCCGGAGGCATCACCGGAGGCCTGGCAACCGGGCAGCCGATAGTAGTTCGCCTTGCTGTCAAACCTACGCCCACAATCGCAAAGCCGCAGCATACCATCGACAAATACACCCTCGAAACCAAACAATTAGCGGCGATAACAAGACGGGACCCGACAATCGCCGCAAGAATCTGGCCCGTCGCGGAAAATTACACGGCTATCGTGCTGCTTGACCATTTGCTGGCGCACTACGGCTACCAGCACATAAAAGACCTGCACTACGCAAAATAAATACAATAAAAAAGGCCCCGGTTTCCACCGCGGGGCCTTTTATTTTCATCATTTCAACGCTGCCCGCTGTTATTGCGGAATCGTATTTGTCGGCGTGCACGCTGCGTTGTTGGACTCATCATATACACACACATGCCAGCTCAACTGCCTGCCGTACGAACCGCCGACTGCATCAACATACACCTCATAGACAATTCGGTTGGTCCCGTTCCACGTCAGCCGGTAACTGCCGGAGGCAGCACCACTACCGTCAGGAATCCTCCCTCCAATAGCAACAGGGTGGCCTATACGGATCGGGAGGTACGTCGCCGGAATCACGTTATCGCTGCTGTAACCTGAACTGCTGCAGATAAAGCGAACTTCAAGCTCACTTGTCTGGGTAATATCATCAGTTACACCGGTCACATCAACTATGACCCTGTGCCACCAATCCCATTGGAAGTTAACCGGGTCCCACTCAAACTGCCCGCTGGCAGTGTTCGCATCTTGGCGAGTGATGTTCTGGGCCGCTACGGGAACAAACGTCGGAGCAGGCGTCGGCGCGTTGACGTCGCCAATATGGTTTACACATACCGGCTCGGACCAGTCGGTAGCGTTATTGTATTTGTCACGTGCCCTTACCATGAAACAATACTCACCCGTGGGGTTGAGGCCCGTAAACACGTAATACGTATTGGTCTGCCAGGTGCTTGTGGGACCGTTGACCTCTTCAAACTGGTAATAAACCTGCCCGCTCACATCGACAGCAGTACTGGCTCTCATTTCAACCGAGTTACCGGTTATCGCGTGAGGCAGGAGTGCCCATGTCATAGGATTCGGTGTAGGAGCATTCATATCCGCCGCCAACTGTTCCAGCCAGCAGTATGTAAACTCTTTCAGGTCATCTCTTCCGTATCCCGCATCTCCCAAACCATTAACCCACGCGGACGCAAAAACTGCGAAGTCCCTGAAGTCGATAAGGTTATCCACGTACAGGTCCCATTTCCTGCAATATTCCGATATGGGGTAATGATAACCAAGGTCGACAATTCCCGTGTCGGACGTGCCAAGCGTGGAGGTACTATACTTGAACATTCCGAGTGATACGGCAAGGCCATCGCCTGCATCGATACACGGGCTATTGAGCATTTGTCCGGCGCTAATCTGCTCAAGGTGGAAGTCACTGCTGACCGCGTTGACAAAACACGGGTCAATATTTTTGTTGCCAAGTCCCCAGATAAGCGGGCATCCATTACTCACAAGAACACCTGCATTACCGTCCTGGATATCACTGTATGACACGCTGATGGTGCCGCAATAATACTTGTCAGTTAATCCAGATTCGACGAAGCCGATTCCTTCAGCAATCTCCTTACCGGATATGCTGTTGTTGTCCCAGAAAATGCTGTTTTTAACATTGGTTTGGGCTTCGTAAGAACAGTACAAGCCGCCGCCGAATCCCGTATTGCCCACATCGCCGAATGTGCCGGTGGCCAGGTTGTTGTAGAGTGTGCAGTTCTCGACAGAGACAACCGCTCCCCAGTTGGTAGAAATACCGCCGCCGTCACGGCCCGCCTGGTTACCAGTCAGCAGACAATTCCTGATTATCGTATTAGCATCGCCAGGCCCGTAAATATGTATGCCGGCACCCGATGTCGAAGAAGTGTTATTAGTCAGGAGGCAGTCGACAATCGTTGTGTCTATCGACGAGCCGAATATACCGCCTCCCTGGCCCGCGATTAAATCAACGTCGCCAGGCGATACGCCAGCAAAGTTATTGAGCAACGTGCAACCACTGATTTGGCCTGCGCTTTCCATTGCATAAATACCGCCTCCAAGATATGCAGTGTTACGCATTATGTCGCAATTCAGGACTTCGGGCTCGCCTCCCGCCCAGAACATGCCGCCGCCCACCGCCGAGTTGTTGTCGCTTATCGTGCAGTTTTGGAACCGAATACTCGCGGTATCTTCGAAGGCAATGCCGCCGCCGTGGCCTAAATACGGGTCTGTGTGATATGTAGCATCGGGTCTTGGCGCGACATTACCACTGATAGTACAGCCGACAAAATTAATATCGGAGTTCGCACCGCAATACACGCCGCCGCCATAGCTGGGTATTCTATAAGCGGTAACGGGGTCAGGAATAAAGGCGCCTCCCGGCCTTGTGCCGCCGACGCCGCTTATGCCGCCCCTGGCGGTATTATTTGTTACATCGCAGCCGATGAAATTGGCCTCGGAATTTGCGTCGCAGAAGACGCCGCCGCCGTAGCCGCTGTAGAATCTGTAGTCGCCGATATAACATGGTTCACCATCAGCTCCTACCATTCGCTGCCATGGGAAGCTGAACTCGTTACTCCATAAGCCGCCATAATTTGCATCCTGGTAGCCTTGACCAAAAGTGCCTGTTGAATTGCCGCCGTTGCCGCCGTTGCCGCCGGTAACGGAGCAGTTTGTTATAGTGCAGCTGACCAACGTCGGGTTGGCGAAAGGTGCGACATAGATGCCGCCGCCTCTTGCCCAACCGCCCCAGCCGCCTCGACCGCCGGGGATAGTGGCATCAGCATTACCGCCGCTGCCAGCATTACCCGCAGTTATGTTCGTATCTCTGATTACACAGTTCCTAAGCGTCGGGCTTGCGCCAGTATCAACATATACGGCGCCGCCTGCTATGCCGCCGCCATCAGGCCCGTTTTGGCCTGCCTGTGCGGCGTTCTGGGCGTCTAACTTCTTGTATGTGCCGCTTGTAATTGTAAAACCATCCACAACTGTATTTGCTGTCGCGCCGGCAGAGAATAGCAGCGCCAGACCGCCTTGATATCCGGTAGAGTCGATAATTGTCGCCGCGACTACGCAGGGGTCATCCGGATTGGTGCTTGTCAGCGTGATTTCTTTGTTGAGTACAATTGTGCTGCCGCGATATACACCACTGGAAACGCTTACGATATCACCCGACCGGGCCACCTCAACCGCCTCCTGAATCGTAGTGAAATCGCCCGGAACAGTCCTTGTCTGAGGCAAACTGAACGTGACCCTGACAGTTTTGTCTACATTCATAGTCACGGTGTTGGTTCGGGTAAACAAACCATCGTTGTCCGTGCCCTCCCAGCTCGCAATTCTATAACCGGCATCCGGTGTCGCGGTAAGCGTGACCGCTGTGCCGCGAGGATAAGTGCCGCTGGTAGGCGTAACTGTGCCGCCGTGATTACCGACAACCTCTACCGTCAGGTCGCAGGTACTCTTTATAAAGGCGACAGTAACGGTTTTGTTCCCATTCATAACCACGGAGTTGTTGACATCATTAATAGCATCGTTGCTGGTCCCGGTCCAACGTAATATACTATAGCCCGCATCGGGAATCGCCTGCAGCGAAACCACGGTGTTTGCATTGACCCGCCGGCTGTTGGGGTCTACGATTGTAAATGCGTCATCGCCTTTGCCCAAGGCAAGGAGATGGCCTCCCACGCCATTGACCTCTATGGCAAGCGAGTATTGTTGAGCCGCAAACAGCGGGTAATGATAACCCATATCCACCGTGCACACATCAGGGACGCTATCGGTCCTGGTAGTGTAGCCAGCAAGGTTGATATCGGGACTATTGACATCGGCGCTGCCGGCATTCCAACAGGGGCTGTTGATGAGTTGGCCTGCGTCAATCTGGCTGAGGTAATACGCGCCATTAAAAGCAAAACACGGGTCCGTATTAATATTGTGACTGCCGCTGTTCGGCTCCCAACTGTTGCTGTCCGAACTCCATACAAACCCGTCGATAGAGTTACTTTCCGCATAGAACGGCTCTCCACTCAGAAGTGTAGGCAATCCGCCGTGTACTTCAAATATGTAACGCCCCAGAACCACGCTCCTGCGGCTGTTGTGAATGAGTCCTGTAATTGGATTACTATCAAGCAAAGCTCCCGGCACGCCCGAACCTTCAAATTCATAGAATGTACCCGTAACACCCGTGCCATTTGAAAAACCAGCGTGTGCCGAGGACCCGCCGAAACCGTTCGTGCCGCCGCTGGCGTCGCCTGCCTCCCATAAGATTTGCTCGTAGTTAAACTCGATATCAAAGTCGCCAGGTGCGCGGTCAGCGCGGTCGATAAGCACTACCTGGAAGGAATCCAGCTTGTCTATATGCTCACTGAAATAACCGACATTGTTCCATGTGGCTCCAAAGGCGGCATGTCCGTCTATCGTGTTCGGACCGTAAGCTGTCAGATTTCCGACGCGAGTATCAACGTCCGCGAAGAATGGCGCAATGATGGATGTACCGATATTACTCGTCAGACCAAACGGCGTAAACCTCGTCATGTTGGCATCGAAAGTAACATTCCCGTTGTTATTCACGAACAACTGGGAGTACTGATTGCCGAAGAAATTGAGCATAAAGCCAATATTAATCGGACCTGCTGAATCGTCGTCATTCGCAGCCAGTGTATTACTGTCGAAGCCGGAACGGATAACAGGCAGACTATTAGGTTCAATCAATTCGCCTTCCACTACTACGGACTTACCGACATCGCTAAACCTCACCCTCACCGACGACGAAGCATCAACAGCGACCTGCGAGCCCTCAGGCGAAATGTTGTTCCAGATAATACTGTTCATAATATCGATATGAGTATTGTCGTAGGCGCCCGACAACCCGCCGCCGAATCCCGTGTCGCCGGGAATACCGAACAGGCCGGTAGCCTGGTTATCATAGAGCGTGCAGTTCTCGACCAAGACAACCGCTCCCCAGTTTGCGGAAATACCACCGCCGTCACGACCCGCCTGGTTACCAGTCAGCAGACAATTTCTGATTATCGTATTAGCATCGCCAAGACCGTAAATATGTATTCCGCCGCCCGACGTCGAAGAAGTGTTATTAGTCAGGAAGCAATCGGCAATCACTATGTCTATCGACGAGCCGAACATGCCGCCTCCCTCGCCCGCGATTACATCTACATCATTGGGCGATACGCCAGCAAAGTTATTGCGCATCGTGCAGCCCCTGATTTGTCCGGAGCTTTCTGTTGCATATATGCCGCCGCCGACATAAGCATTATTATTGATTATATTACAATCAATCACCTCCGGCTGACCGCCTGCCCAGAACATACCGCCGCCTACCGCCGAGTTATTGTCACTTATCGTGCCGTTTTGAAGCCGAATACTCGCGGTATCTTCAAAGGCAATGCCGCCGCCATGACCTAAGTATGGGTCAATGTGATAGGTTGTGTCAGGTTTTGGCGCAATGTTACCCCCGATAGTGCAGCCAACGAGGTTAACATTTGAATCGTTGGCACAATAAATACCACCGCCATAACTGGGAATCCTGTAAGCGGTAACCGGGTCAGGAATGACAATACCCTGCGGCCTTGTGCCGCCAACACCGCTCAAACCACCCCTGGCGATATTATTTGTTATATTGCAGTCGATAAAGGTTGCGCTGGAGTTCGAGTCGCAGAATACGCCTCCGCCGTGTCCGCTGTAGGTTGTATAGTCGCCGAGATATGGCTGGCCGTTGGAGTCGGTCAACTCCCACCACGGGAATCCGAAATCGTTGCTCCACAAGCCGCCGAAATTGGCATCCTGATAATCCGGCGCGCCATAAATTGCGCCCGAAGAATTACCACCGTTGCCTGCATTGCCGCCTGTGACCGTGCAGTTGGTAATTGTAGTGTTGATTAAGGTCGGGTTAGCGAAAGGCGCGACATATACGCCGCCGCCTCTTGCCCAGCCGCCCCAGCCGCCGCGACCGGCCGGAGTAGTGGCATCTGCGTTACCGCCGTTTCCGGCGTTGCCGCCTCTGATAAACGTATCTCTTATAACACAGTTCTTTATCGTCGGACTTGTGCCCCCAAAGACATATACGGCACCGCCCTGGATACCACGACCGTCAGGCCCGTTTTGGCCCGCCGTTGTGGCATTTTGAGAATTTATAACCTGGTAAGTTCCGCTTGTAATCGTAAAGCCATTGACTACCGTGTTTACAGTAGCGCCGGTATAAAATATCATCGCCGGGCTGGCAAATCCCGTCGAGTCAATAATTGTCGCCGCGACCACGCAGGGGTCATCCGGGTTGGTGCTTGCCAGCGTGATTTCTTTGTTGAGTACAATTGTGTTGCCGTGATAAACACCGCTTGAAACGACAACTATATCACCGGAACGGGCCGCAGTAACCGCCTCCTGAATCGTAGTGAAACTGCCCGGAACGGTCACTGTCTGCGGTAAACTGAACTTGACTCTTACCGTTCTGTCTCCGTTCATAGTCACGGTGTTGGTTCGGGTAAACAAACCATCGTTGTCCGTGCCTTCCCAGCTCTCGACTCGATAGCCGGCATCGGGTGTTGCAGTAAGAACAACATTTGTCCCGCGAGGATACGTGCCGTCGGCAGGCGTAACTGTGCCGCCGTCATTCCAAGTAACCGTCAGGTTACATGTATTCTTTCCAAAGCCAACTGTAACCGTTTTGTCGCTGGTCATACGCACAGAGTTATTGCCGTCGCTAATAGCGTCGTCGTCGGTACCCGTCCAGACAATCTGATAGCCTGCAGGAGGAGCAGCACTTACGTGGAGCGAAACTTTGGTGAACCAGACATAATCTCCGTTGCCCGGCGTGACATCGGCTGATGTCAAACCATCAACGGGGAGAATCGTCAGATGATACTGCGGCGGGACAAACGACGCTGGATAGTGATACCCCATATCCACAATATTTACGTCATTAACGCCGTCGGTTCTGGTGGTATAACCTCCAAGATTAATATCCGGACTATTGACACCCGCGCTGCCCGTATTCCAGCAGGGGCTGTTGATAAGCTGGCCCGCGTCAATCTGGCTGAGGAAGAAACCGCCAATAAACAGGGGGTCGGCATTGATATTATGACTATTGGGCTCCCAGGTAAACGTGGTCGGGTCCCAGTTGATTGTGCCGCCCGGCGCGATGAAAATCGGGGCTGGTATCTGCGATAATAGAGCGATTGCATCAAGAACAGCGCCCGGCACCGCGTTGGAATCCGTGGCCGGGATGAGTGTGCCGCCGGTTCCGTTAGCCACAAGCCTCAAAGCGTCTTCTGCAGTCGTGTCGCCGCGAATTACCACGGGAATTATATGAATCGGATTTCTGCCGTTCGCAGCCGTGACTATATCGTTGAGCACATAATTCGTATATGGCTCCGGATCGTGCGGCGACGCGTCAGTCAAAAGCAGAATCACCCTCATAACCTTGTTGCCTTGGCGCCAATCACCCAGCCCGGAAGAATTGGAATCGATATAGTTCGTATAACCATCGGCTGTTAATCTTGCCACAAGTGCATTCGCATCGATAGAATGCATCAAGGCCGTATATATCGCTTCGGGGCCATCCCCTCCGCCACCGGCAACCATCGGCTGAAGGCCACTGATAAGCATATTAGCATCGGTGGTGAATTTCACCCTATCTCTGTAGGCCCAGTCACCCAGGGCGCCATGGTTCCCGTCGGGGTAATCACGGAAATCAACGAGACCGAGCCGGTAATCAGGATACTGCGCGGCAATCGCGTTAACAATTTGGCTGGCAGCGGTTCTAACCGCACTAATATCACCACCCATACTGCCGGTTGTGTCGAAACAGATAACAAAGTCCAGGGCATTGATATTATTGCTCCACGCGCACGGGTCGTTTGAGTCCTGGACGTCGCTGTAACGCACCTGCATGGCCGCGGGCGGCTCAGTGCCACTTACGGCGATTTGACTGCCATTGGCGCCAAGGCCGGCCCTGTTGTCCCAGATTATGCTGTTAATGACGTTGATATAGCCGCCTTCGGAGCTTAACAGTCCGCCGCCCAGATTAGCAATATTATTTACAATCGTGCAATTGGCAACTTCCAACTGAGCAAAGATTGTCGCCGCGACCGCGCCGCCAAACATACCTGCGCTATTATTGGTTAAAAGGCAGTTACGCAGCAATGCGGAACCTCCGCCGCCCTTGATAATGATACCGCCGCCCATTGCCTCAGCACTGTTGCCGGTAATGTTAGTATCAGCGATATTGGTCTGAGCCGACAAGAAATGCAAACCGCCGCCTTCACCGAGGACGTTGGGGTCATTAGCGTCATCAGGAGCCGTATTACTGTTGAATATACTTTTGTTTATCGATATCGAACCATTTTGACCGAACATACCGCCGCCCTGGTAGGCACGGTTTGACATAAATTCGCAGTCGCTTAGCACCAGTGAGGCATTTGAGCCAAACAATCCGCCGCCGACAGAAGCGTTGTTACTGGTGAAATTGCAATCGACAAACGTAACTTTCGCCGTGTCTTCCGCGCAAACGCCACCGCCGTGACCAAGATACGAATCAATGCGATTGGACGCGGCATAATAAGTCGGGTTAGACGCCGCATTGTTGCTTATTACACATCCATTGAATACAACATTCGACGTGGCAGCTACATATACACCGCCGCCAAAGGCCGGTATCTCATACCTGGTGAGGGGCCCTACTTTATATGGTTCTATGGTGGAGTCGGTTCCACCCAGACCGCTAAACCCGCCCTCGGCGAGGTTATTGCTGATTATGCAATTGGTAAACGTTACGTTGCTGCCCGTATTAACGTACACGCCGCCACCGTAGCCGCTGTACCATCGGTAATCGCCGATATAGCCATAATGATAAGTTCCGTAATCATCAAGATATTGGTAATTAGTACTTCCGCGATGTACCTTACCAATCGTATTAAGAGGGATATCAGGGGCCAACTCGGTCCATCGCTGGTATAAATCACCCTGGACCCAATCTTGACTAATATCACGCGGGTCATAGTCCCACCATTCCGCCCTGCTCCAGTTACCACCGTAGTTGGCATTGCCACCGACGGCTGCTTCGTTACCGCCGTTTCCGCCGGAGCCGCCGACTACCCGGTTGTTTAATATCTGGCAGTTTATGAATTGAGGATGACTGTTTACGCTGCAATAAACTGCGCCGCCTCTGGCCCAGCCGCCCCAGCCGCCGCGACCGGCGTTATGATACAGATCGGCATTAGCACCGTTGGCGCCATTGCCGGCTTGAATGGAGTTATCTCTTATGACGCAATTTTTAATAACAGGGCCAGCACCAGGCCCAATCCATATAGCTCCGCCCTCGCCGCCGAGAGCATCTCCGCCGTTCTCACCAAGATTCGTGCCATCGTCTCCTGGAACTGATGTCCAATTCGAGTTCCTGATTGTAAAACCATTCAAAACGCACCCCGAGTTTGCCCTCTGCGGGAAGAATATGCCGCAAGCACTACCGTGGCCGCTAAAGTCGATGATTGTGTTCGCTACCCAGGCAGGATTATCAGGATTCTGTGATCTGACTTCCACGGATTTTGCGAACTGAATCTGAGAACTGGGATAAAGGCCCGAAGACACAACAATGATGTCGCCATCGTTGGCGGCAGCCATAGCGGCAGTTATATCGGCGTATGAGCTATAGGGACCAACATAGAGGAATGTCGGCTGTTTGAACTCAACAGTAACCGCCCTGTTCGAATTCATAACAACTTTTTGTGTCGCGGTAACTTCGGAGTCATTATCTGTTCCGGTCCATTGTTTGATAACCCAGTTGGCCTGCGGCTGAGCCGTAACTGTCACAACTGTTCCCGCATAGTAGTTCCCGTCCGGCAAAGGCGCCGGCAAAACCGAAATAGTCCCGATTCCGCCAACTACATTGGTTGTTAGATGGAATTGGGGCATATCAACGGCCCTACGGAAATGGTAACCTATGTCAACCGTGCCGGTGTCAACCGCATCATTAGTGGCGGTGGTTTTGGTATTGAGACCAAGGGCCAAAGCCGTAGTGCTTCCGCTGTTTACAGCGGGGCTGTTGCTTAACTGGCCTGCTGTCGTCTGACTGAGGTAATAATCGCCCAGGTTGCCTGTTACAAACAGCGGGTCGCCTACTAAATTGTTGGAACCGCCCGGAATGCTGCTTATATCTGCGTCGTAATATACAAGTTGTGTCCCTGAATCATAATAATGGCCGTCAGGGTTATCGAAGAACAGACAGTATGTCGCAGTCGCATTACCGCCGGCATCTTCTTCGTGTATCGCGTGATTATTGCTTTTTTGAATTATGCAGTCCTTAATCGTCGGATTTGAGCCCCAATCCACAAAAACAGCCCCGCCGAACTGTGCTGCCGTATTTTGGCTAAACGTGCAGTCCAGTATCTGAGGATTAACATACGACTCGCAGGTAATCGCCCCGCCGTCGTAGCTCGAAGAGTTGCCAACAAACAGACAATTCTTGATTATATGCGAATTAACCGGGCTTGGGGCTCCGTAAATATCAATACCGCCGCCGTAAGCTAATGTTCCTTCAGCGGAATTGTCGAAAAATTCGCAGTTCTGAATAGCCGCGCTGGTGTAAAAACAATAAATGCCGCCGCCGTCCCCGCTGGTCGCAATGTTACTGCCAAAACTGCAATCGGCAATCGTAACCGTGCTCTGGCCCATTGAAAGGTCGAGCGCGCCACCTATCTGGGCTGTATTATCGGTGAAAATGCAATTATTAAAACTGCCATGAAATATTTCCGTGGACAGTGCGCCTCCCCAGATGCTTTTATTGCTTATGAAGCTGCAATTGGTAGCGTTTATTGCCAGATTGCTTCCCGAATAAACGTCCACTGCACCGCCGAAACCCGTGGAATCTCCGCTTCCACGGGCGATATTGCCTGAAAACGCGCAATCCGAAATAGTTAAGTCGCTTTGACTTTCAATAGCGCCGCCATTTGTTTTTGCTGTGTTTTCGTTAAAAATAGAGTTACTGATGTTCATAGAACAGCTCGGGTTCACATAAATCGCGCCGCCGCTGCCCGAGGACGACACGGTATAATACCCCTCGATTATATCATCTGGCGCGTTATTACCCTGAAACAGGTTTTTGCGTCCGGGCTGGCCTCTACCCACAGCAGAACCGTTATTGATGCTAAAATTACAGCCCTGTCCGAAATATAATGCGTCGCCGCCATTTTCTATGAAGTCGCATGTGTTAATTGTGCCCACGCACCCATTGCCGAAATATACGGCTCCGCCGACGGTATAGCCCATGATGTCTTCGGCGGTGCCTTCGCTGTATGAAGGAATGCCGCGGACATACCAATAACCGGTGCCATATTCATAACCTGGTTCCGTATTCGGGTCGTAAAAGAACGCCACATAGGCCTTGTTGTTGATAAAATTGCAGTCAGTAAAAGTTGGGCCAGAATTGTTCGCAAAATATGCTGCGCCGCCGGCGATAGCAGGATTTGGGCTGGTGAACGCAATGCTCGATTGGCCGCTTGACACTCGAGTGCCAACACCGTTGGTAGTTATGATATTTGCGTTTCCAAGACCGCGTCCGCCGGCCTGACCTCGCGGACCCGTTTTGGCAACATTGTCCTCGAATAGACATTCGTTAAAATCGGGCTGACAACTGGTCTCGGCATAAATTGCTCCGCCGATGCCGTCGCCGTCGCTGTCGCCTGCGTTGCCGCCGCCGCCTTCGAGGCCCGAGTTATAAGACGGCGGATATCCGGCGTTGCCGCCCCTTCCGCCGGCGCCGCCCTGGCCTCCCTGGGCTGAATTGTTTATAAACCGACAGCTATTAATCTTGGGGCTGCAGGTGCCACGCATAGCGATTGCGCCGCCATACCCATTGCCCGAACCATTACCGCCATTCCCGGCGCCCTGGCCATTAGTAGTATTTTTCAAGGTGGCGGTAGGTAATAACATATGATAAGTATTACCATCTGCCCAGTTGAAGTCCGCCCAGGTATAATAACTCCATTGGCCCGACAAGCCATTCGCGCCTTTGCCGCCGAGAGCGCCCGTAGCAGTGCAGTTTTCAATCACGCAATAGGATATCGTTGGAGAACTGTTATTACATAATATCGCGCCGCCATACCCGTTGCCGCTCACATCGCAGCCGTCAAGTGCGGCCGGCGGTAAAGTGCAGGGGTCAATCACGGGATTACTAGTAATCGCAATTGTAATCGATGGGCTCGTCTGCCAAGGGACCGTCGTCCCCCCGCTACGAGGATCGGGATAATCCAGCCATTGATTGCCAATAAAAACAGCATTGGCGTCTTTACCTTTTGGACCTCGTGCATAACCGTTCTTAATGGTAAAGCCGATTACCTGGCTGCCGGCTCCCTCGCCGCTGTGAAACCAAAAAGCCCGGTTTGCTAAGCCGCCATCGGCGGCGGTAGAACCGGTAGGCATACCACAGCAGTCGATTATCGTTGAATTGATAACATCCCAATTCGGATTATTGGGGTTAATCTGGCTTCTGACCGTAATGGCCTTGTTATGAAAATCGAGGTTGATATTGCCCTGACCTGTATATGCCACGGGGTAATACGGGTTAGGATTCGGAGCAACCTCGACAATATCACCATTAGAGGCGACGTCAATGCCTGCCTGTATTGTCTGATAAGTCCTCGAAGGAACTGCAATAGTTTGCGCAGAAGCCACTGCCTGAACCAACATAAGCAGCGACACGCAAAAAACGATTTTGCTTTTCATAGCCATCCTCGCACAATCCATATCTCTTGTTTTACTCTGGGATTAAACCTTTACTACTGGCTCTCCATAGCCGCAATGGCTGCCCATCAGGTACAGCCATTATTAAAGTCCATATACGCGAGAATCCGTTACACTTTTTCTGTGTATTTGGACAGTTTTTTTGATGGAACCCCTAATGCTGGCTCTCCATAGCCGCGATGGCCTCCGCGTCGGCCTCTTCCTGCAGGATGATTGTTGGTTTGACCAAAATCAGCAGGACTTTCTGGTCCGCAATCTTGCTGCGATTAGTAAATAATCTTCCGATAATCGGTATTTTGCTCAGGACAGGCACGCCGACTTCTGTTTCTGTTTTAGCTGTATCCTTCATCCCGCCGATCAGCAACGTACCGCCATCAGGCACGCTGACCCTTGTTTTGACCCTGGAGCGTTGCGTCTGAGGCTCTGTCACATCGTATGGAACTTGGGAAAAAGTTTGTATGTTATTGGCGGCATTCGTGGTCGGGACGAGCGCTGTAACGTGATATGTATCGACGCCCAGGAATTCCCACAGTTCAGCGACTATATTAAGCAACACGTGCTTCCTGTCAGGGGTGATAGTCGGAGTAATGTTAAGAGTAGGACCTGTGGGTATATCGAACTCGCTGTTCTGGAGAGAGCTGGTGCCGCCGCCGCCAATACCGCCACCAACGCCTCCAACGCCTCCAATGTAAGCGTTGTAGGCGATGTTCGGCGGCGCGGGATAGCGAATAGTTCGCCTTACCTGTAGTGTGGCGGACTCTCCGCTGAGCACCGTAACTTTCGGAGCGACCAGCGTCTCGGAATCGCGGTGCGCCTGAGTCGCCCTGATAAGGAAGTTAGCTTGCAGATTGTCAAGAATACCTCCGAATTTACCGCCAAAGGAGCCCAGCAGAGCGCCTGAGGGGAAGTCCTTAGTAGTAGCACCAGGCGGCCACTGAGTGGGGTTGCCGGCGACGCTGACATCGAAACTGCCGGTTATACCCGTCGGATTGGGCACGGTCATCTGAAAGGAGGGATCCGTAGTCCACTGGGAGATGCCGAAATGTGAGCCGAGATATAGATTGCCCGAGACATCGAGGCCGATGTCCTCAAGGAAGTTTTCGCCGACTACCAGGAACCTGGCCTCAATTGAAACCTGATGTCCGAGTGCTTTACGCATCTCCAAAAGCAATTTGATTATTTCAAGATGATTCTCAGGCGTCTGAGAAACAACAAGCTTTTTAGTTTCGTAAGGAGTTATAGTTGCCTCGCCGCCGGCATCGTACCAGCTCGTGGGGGCAACCGTATTTTGAATGAGAGTAACGAGATCAGTCATCCGTTGAGCAGCCTCTTGACGGAGGGTAGCCCTATCGAGGTCACTCTCGGTTTCCTCGAAAACTTCTTGATAGTAGCCGCCTTGTTGTTGCCCGGCGCCGCCGCCACCACCACCACCACCACCGCCTTGTCCGCCGCCTTGTCCAGCGCCGCCGCCGACGCCGCCTTGCCCGACACCAGCACTAACGTAGTAATCGGCCGGGCGACCTACGAGTATTGTGACATCGTAAACTTTGACTTTCATTCTGCTCGGTAAGGTCTGCTGAGTTGCGACCCTGACAACGCCGTCCTTGACATCATAACCCAGCCGGGAAACGCCGGCTGAGACGGACTGCAGCAAAAGGTCCAATGCTGTGCGCAGCGTAACATTTGCCAGCGGGTCCATATTTATCGGAGTTGTCTGGTCAATGTTGGCATTGTTGTACAAATCGCCCCAGTTCACTAATATTTCAAGGGGCGGCGAAACGGAATTTTTTATCAAATTTATAGCTTCACGCAGTTGCATCTCGGGCGAAAGACCAGGAAGGTTAACGATTTCGTCAAGCTGTTTTTCGACAGCAGCATTGACATTGGTGGACTCCTCGCCGACTACCTCTTCCGGAGGAGGCTGACGCGTCGGCTTGTTGATAATATCACGCCAGTTTTTGGGGTGAGTCATCTCTTCGGCAAAAGGTATCGCCGATTCATCCGTCTTTATCATTGTGTTGACTTTTTCCTTGCCTTTTTCCCTTTCAACTTCGAGCTGCTTGCGGAAACTTATCATATCCTCAAGCGTTTGTTTGAGTATAAGTGCCTGATTGTTTTGCGGGTCTATGGCGAGAAGCAGTTCAAGCTGACCAAGAGCATCTTCATATCTCTGTTGTTTCTGGAAGCTCAGCGTATTTTGGAACAGGTCTTTGATTCGCTTTTCGCGGTCGGCCGACATCTGCTCTTTATGTTCCTGCTGCGCCTGCTCGGCCTTTATCCTTTTTTCGTCCTCTTTTTGCTGTGCCTGCTTCTTCTGCCCGTCTGCTATCTTTTCCGACAGTTGCTTCAACTGCCCGGAGTATTGATTAAACAGATAATCACCAAGCTGCTGCTGATTTTCGTAAACGACTCTCTCGGCAACCTCTACGGCTTCCCTAGCTTTGTCGAACTGGCCCTGACCGATAAAGCCCTCGGCTTTGGCCGCGGAATCATTAACAACAGCCTTGACTCTGCTGCGAATTATACTTGTCCGCCGGTTAATAACGCCTATGTACCCCTGCTCCTGTTCCGGCTGGTCTGCCGGCGCTGTCACCGCAACCCCCGACGCCGTATCGGCAGTCACCGACGGCGCAGGTGCTGCAACTTTATTAACATCGACCGCAACTTGTTCTTTCGGCTGCACAGCAGGTTCGCCAGCATTCTGCTTCGCGACCGACGCGGATTCCTGCTCAACCGCCGCCTTATGCGCCATCTGCAAGCTCTCGCTGAGCTTGGTTCTCTCTTCGGCAGTCAGGGATTCCTCGTAATCCTTTGCTCGCATGAAGGATTTCTCCGCCGCTGCATAGAATCCTCGTTTGTACTGTTCAGTCCCTATCTGGATCCAGTTGTCAACTATCTGACGGACCACTTTGTCTTTATCACTCTTGCCCGCTTTCGGTGCATCTTCCGCCAACGCCGTTGTCACCATCAGAATCGATGTTAGCAGGACTAATAAGAGGGTCTTTGCGAGTCGCCTTATCGGTAGTATTAACGTGTTCAAAGTTGAACCTCCTCCAAAAAACTGTTCGTTCACAGGAATATATACTTATACTTCATAAAATCACTGTACACCCCGCCGCTATCAGGAAAGGTTATACCTCTGATAGTGAGTTTATCCGAAAACGCCCCTTTTTGCAAGCAAAAAATTTTCCCTGACATTTACCATGCGGCTTCAATGCCGTATAACCGCTTAGAGTCCTATATTATCTCACACTACAATATTAAAATCAAGCACTATTATTGAAATGCCAATTTGGGAAATATAGCGTAAATAGAAAGTTTTTGTCAATGGGTAATGGGTTTAAATGGGGGGTTTTACTTGTTGGCAGGTAAACAAACTATCTTGGTTAGCATGACGGTCAATCGGCCGATTTTTTGAGTTATACCCTTCGGCAAAAACGGCAACCAGCCGCCGTCAAATTTCACGATACCTTGCGAACCTTACCAATCTTGTCGGCAAGTTGCTTGAGGCGAATGCTGTACTGAGTAAACAGTTCATCTCCAATCAAGGAACGGTTTTCTTTAATGGTCAGAGTCGCCGTACGAACTACCGAAACCGCTTTGTCTAACTCACCCCGGCTTATATGATATTCCACCTTGGCTGCGGCGTCCTCGACAACCGCCTTGGTATAGGCGCGAACAATCTTTACCCTTGCATCTTCTTCCGGTGCCGTTTCGACCTTGGTTTCGGGTGTAACCTTTTGTGCGTCGGTAGAGGATGTCTCTGTCTTCGCCGGTGGTTCAGCCGCCGCAACTACCGCGGTTGTTTGCTTCACCTCCGGTTCCTCATTCGCTTTCTTTTTGACAGACGGTTTATCCGGACCGGGTTTCAAAAGAACCACCTCGTCCTCAGGCAGCGCTGGCTGGCCGGCGTTTTTTGTTTTCGGTTCTTCCTTTGCCGACTGCGGCGCAACCGACGGCAGCGGCAGATTCGTGTCCGGCATCGCTTTAAACGGCGCGGTAAGAATGCTGTCTATTTGAATCAGATAATCCTCGGCTGTCTGGCCCTTTGGAACAACAAGCATGCCATATTTGGCAACTTCAACAAAACCTTCCCTTGCCTTTTCTATCTCGCCCGCACGGTAAAGCTGCACACTGCGATTGTAAAGCTCGGCCATTTTCCTCATCTGCTTGTCCATACTGTCATCGACGTTTTTAATTTCCTGGTCGATTTGCTTTCGTTCCTGCTCGGTCAGATAAGGGCTTTTGCGCACCTTCTCATAATGCGCCCTCGCCTTGACCGGCTGGCCCTGGCGGAGAAGCTCTCTGGCCATTTTTATATGTTCGAACACGGGTTGTCTTTCTACCACGGCCTGGCGTGCCTCCGCGACGTATTTTTCGAGCTGCTTTTGTTCTTCAGCGGTCAGGTACTCCTGGTACTCCTGGGCAGCGAGAAACGATTTCTCGGCCTGCCTATAAAGACCCTTTTTAGATTGCGAAATACCAACCTGTATCCAGTCCTGCGCGGTCTCCCGTAAAATCGCGGCTTTATCCTTCTCGGTCTGCAAATTCGGTTCAGCGGCAAAACAAGCCGTCGCCGAAAGCAGAACAACCTGAACAGTTATGAATCTCCACCAGTTCATTTCGTCCCCTTTACTCGAAATCTAATCATTATTATTCCAAACTTCGGCCCAACGCTTCGGGGCAATTCTACCATTTGTAAGATTATACGGCAACTCTTGCTCAAAGGGGGTATTTGAAACAAATTCCAGTTTTTGAGATTAAGAGTGAGACCGTTTATCAGCCTTCGCCTTCGGGACAGGTCATCACGTAATCCATAATATCGTCGAGATTAGCGCTTGCGACGGCAACCGAACAGTCGGCGGCGCCGTAATAAAGGTGAAGCTCCTTTGTCTTTTTATCAACAACCGCCCCGGTTGGGAACACCACGTCGCCCACGTCGCCAACCCGCTCATAAATCGCCTGCGGGCCAAGAATCCATTCATCGCTCCTGCGAAGTACCTTCCATGGTTCGTGCAGGTCGAGCAGCGCAAGGCCAACGCGGTAAACAGCCCCCGCGGCGGTCATACGCACGCCGTGGTAGAAAATCAGCCAGCCCTGTTCGGTCTCAATCGGCTGGCAGCCAAGCCCGACGCGATGACAATCCCAGTAAGCCGAGCGAGTCATAATCAGGACGCGGTGGTCGCCCCAGTGTTTGAGGTCCGGAGAAAAGCTAATCCACATATGCGCCTCGCCGCGGACAATCGGGCGGTGAATCAATGCAAACCGGCCTTTGAATCTTCTGGGAAAAAGGCAGGCGTCCTTGTCTTCCGGCGGCAGCAATGCCCCAAGGCGGGCGAAGGTCTTGAAATTTTTTGTAATAGCAAGCGAAACGACGGGACCGCCTTCACTGAAAGAGGTATAGGTTATTGCATACTGCTTTTGCTCCTCCAGCCAGATGATACGCGGGTCCTCGACCCCCCATCTTTCCTCCCGCGAATCGTGGTCCGCCTCGAATGTCGGCGACGGGTCAACCTTCCATTTGGTCAGGCCGTCGCTGCTGCGGGCAACGGTCAGGTGTGAAAAGCCACGCATATCCTCGCACCTAATCAGTAAAAGCGTTTCGTTATCTATTCTGACTGAGGCGGGATTAAAAACAGCGTTGACGGCATATGACCAGTCGTGCGTCGTTAATATGGGATTGCCCGCGTACCGCTTGAAAAGTCCGTGCGCCTTTTTTTGCCGGTCGAGGTCTATCATTTTTTAGCCCCACTAAAACAGCATCAACAAACCGCTTTTCCCATATGATGGCCGCATACATTTTAATCGGCAATATACCAACTTTTTCAGCAGTCCCGTAAATCCATTGGACAGCAGGACGAGTTTATGCTCCGCCTAATTGCGTTTCATACAAGCTCTGATAAAGCCGGCAGGTCCGCATCAGCTCTTCGTGCTGGCCCTGCGCGATAATACGGCCGTTATTCATAACAACTATCACATCCGCGGCGACTATCGTGCTGAACCGATGCGCGATTACAATGCTTGTCCTGTCGTGCATAATTTCCTCGATGGCCTTGTGAATCTTCGCTTCGCTGTCGGCGTCAACCTGGCTGGTCGCCTCATCGAAAATCAGAATCGCCGGGTTTTTCAGAATCGCCCTGGCGATAACAATCCTCTGTAACTGCCCGCCGGACAGGCCTGAACCCTGCTCGCCGATAACTGTATCGTAACCATTGGGAAGCGGTTCGATAAATTCGTGCGCAAAGGCACGTTTGGCGGCCTGGATAATTTCTTCTTGCGCCGCGCCGGGTTTGCCGTAGCCGATGTTGGCCGCTATCGTATCATTGAAAGTTACGACATTTTGCGTGACCATCGCAATCTGGCCTCGTAAACTTTGCAGGGTTGCCTCACGGATGTCTTTGCCATCAACCAAAATCTGTCCGCTGTCCGGGTCGTAAAATCTGGGTATCAGGTTCGCCAGAGTGGTTTTCCCTGAGCCGTTAGGTCCTACGATTGCCACCCTGTGCCCCGCCTGGACGCAAAGGTTGATTCCGTTCAACGCGGGTACCTCCGCATCGGGATACGTGAAAATGATGTCCTTGAACTCCAGCTTTGTTTTGAGTGTAGGTAATTCAACCGCATCCGCTCGCTGTGGTTCGAGCGGCCCATCCATTATCCCGAAAACTCTTTCTGACGCGGCGTTTGCCTCCTGTATCTTATTCCAGACATCGCTGGCTCTTCTTGCCGATGCCGCAGCACCTCCCAGCAACCCCAAAAGCACCATAAATTCTGTACCGTCCATTTTTTGGCTTGTAACCCAGCTTGCCCCGATTACTATTGCAACTGAGCCGGCAAGCATTCCGAGAACTTCAAGAGTTGGAGCGGTCGCCGCATCTGTCCGCGATATCTTCAATAATTGTTTAAGCAATCTTGCATTGATAACCTTGAACGTTTCCTGCTCGTATTTCTGCTGATTGTAAACCTTGACAACCTTAAGCCCAATCATTGTTTCCTGTAATTTGGCGAGCATCTGCGACCAGGCCACCAAGGATTTCTTCGAGGCCTTCTTCATTTTTTTGCCCAGCACCGCAACCATCCAGAGCGTGGGTGGGGCACCGCACAAAAAAACAAGCGTCAACTTCCAGTCAATCCACGCCGATGCTCCAAGCAAAAACAGCGTGTTCAACGGTTCCTGCAAGGCCTTTCCCAGCATAATTTTGATGCCATTGCCCATAGCGCCGGTATCGCGAATAAGCCGGCTCACCGAATCGCTCGGCCTTTCTTTGGCGAAAAAGGCAACAGGCATATTTATTACGTGCATAAAGGCATCTTCACGCAAACGATTTAATCCGACCTGAACTACTGTTTCCGCCAGGTACTGCTGATAATATCTCGCCACACAACGAATAACAGTAAGAATGGTTATAAAAATCATTATAAAAATAATTGCCTTTGTTTTGGCGGCCTCCGCCTGCCCTCTGGGGACAAAATCGAGAGAGCGCTGGGCCAGGTCAACCGCCATGAGTTTTAATCCGGTTTTACGGGTATCCATCAGATGCAGAAATCTGTCTTCGCTGACCCTTTTGATATGGAGAGTAACGCCCTCTTTCCTGGCCGTCGCGACTTCTTCGAGCAAATCGGCAAAACTCACTTCGCCCGAGTTCGGCTCCTCACCCACTGCGACAATGCGGTCCCCCACCAGAAGTCCGGCATCCTTAGCAGAGCTTTTTTTCTTAATCGAAATAATAAGCAGCGAGTTTGCATAATCGGAGCTTTTATCGCCGGTGAAATCTACGCTTTCCGGCACGTGAAAATCCACGCCGTATCGCATCTGGCAGACCTTCCTGTCTGCCCAGCCGCGCAAGCCCTCCTGACCCGTCATAACCTTAAGCAGGGGGATAATGGTCACAAAACTTACCGATAACAGCAAAGAAACAATAATAGCGCTGGTTACAACAACGATAATCCGCGGCCACTGAGGCCATATATACTTGAATACGCGGGAAAACTCTTTCACTTAACGCCTCTCAATCAAGATTGATAATCGATTATTGATAATTGACAATTGATGATTGTAACTGTCATTGGCGAATAATCAACCATCAATTATCAATCATCAATACTTCCGCATCGCGATTGACTCCCGCAACCAACGCTGTTATTCTGTCGATTCTTTTAAGGATAAGATGAGTGAAAATAGACCGGCTGATACTCGGAGATTTCGAGACAAACTGCTACGTCCTGCGAGATAGCAACAAGGCCCGCGACTGCCTCATCATTGACACAGGTCTCGACTCCGACCCCCTGCTTGACTTTATCGAACTAAACAAGCTGACGCCCGCCGCCCTGATTCTTACCCACGGCCACGCTGACCACATCGCAGGAGTTGAACCGCTGCGAAAAGAATTCCCCTCGATTCAGGTTTATATACATAAGCTCGATGCCGAAATGCTCACCGACGCAGCGGGTAATTTGTCGATTCTGGCCGGCACATCTTTAACCGTCAGAAAAGCCGACCATTTCGTGGAAGAAGGTGACATAATCGACAAAATCCAAATCAAGCTGCGTGTCATTCACACGCCGGGCCACACGCCCGGTGGAATCTGCCTCTACTGCGAAAAAGAAAATGTCATCTTTGTCGGCGATGCCTTGTTTGCCGGCTCTGTCGGCAGGACTGATTTCCCCAACGGCGATATGCAACAACTGATAAAAGGCATAAAACAGAAGCTGCTCGTGCTGCCCGACGACACCGTTGTTTATCCGGGGCACGGTCCAGAAACAACAATCGGACGCGAAAAAACCGACAATCCATTTTTGAGTTAACGCCGCGATGAACAAATCGACTCCACGTCTGCTGACCTCACTGGCCGCCCTGTGCTGCATAGGGACGCTTATATGCTGGGCGAGCGCGCCGCTATTCATCAAGTACCTGACCGGCTACCTCGACTTATGGACGCAAAATCTGCTCCGTTACGCTGCGGCGTGCCTGTTCTGGCTGCCGGTCCTGCTTATCGCCGTAAAAAAAGGGCAGCTGCCGAAGGCCGTCTGGAAACGCGCGTTATTGCCCTTCATACCAAATATCTTTATGCAAAATCTCTGGACCGCGGCGTTTTACCATATCGACCCTGGATTTGCGTCGCTGTTATCCACGACAGCGTTTCTGTGGGTCATAATACTTTCGGTCATATTTTTCGCCGACGAAAGACAGCATCTCAGCAGCCGGCTGTTCTGGCTCAGTATCATTTTGTCAATTTGCGGCCTGATGGGAGTCATATTCTCTAACCCGGCGTTTACTTTGTCTTATACGATTATAGGCATCTCCGTAACACTTCTTTACGGGCTTTTATGGGGGATTTACGCGGTCCTGGTGAAGGTAGCGTTCCGCGGCATCGACTCGCGAATCGGTTTTTCAGTCGTCAGCCTTTACACGATTGTCCCGTTGTTCATACTAATGATGTTTATGGGGCAGCCGCAAAAGTGCCTTGAGATGCCGTTTGGCGGCTGGGCCGCAGTTGTTATCTCCGGCGTTACCGGCATCGCACTCGGTCACGTGTTTTATTACATATCGCTTCGCCGGCTCGGCGCAACCACGCCGTCACTTGTGCAGCTTGCCCAACCGTTTATTGTCGTGGTCATTTCATACTTCGTTTTCAGTGAAAAGCTGAGCGTCCCTCAACTGGTCTTCGGCGTGGTATTGGTGGCCGGCTCGGCATTGGCTATTTTAGCCAAGAGAGATGCCGATTCACCCACATCCTGAACGGTCCGCTGCGTCCCATAATTCTTTTCATAAACACGCGTATTAGTCCCACAAAGCCAACCATAGCGTATATTTCGATTATTAGTGGTCCCGATTTGTTTCAGATAAAACCCACTCTGCTATAACGCCGATAACTAACTATAGTTACAGCAATGGGGATTATCGAAAAACAGGGTTGAAAGACCGCTGTAGTTACGTTTTTTAGAGGAACTTATTATGCACACGATAAAATCCGCCGGCAAAATAGCCATCTTTATCGTGGCTATTCTACTGCCTTTGGGAACCCTGTGTTTTGCGGAACAGAGCGAGGCAAACGCGCCGCAGGACCTTTTCGCGATGCCCATTGAGGATTTGGCAGAGCAACCCTACACCGTTTACGGCGCATCCAGGTACGAGCAAAAAACCAGCGAGGCCCCCGCTTTCGTTACAATAATCACGGCCGATGAGATTCGCAAATACGGCTACAAAACACTGGCGGATGTTCTCGAAAGCGTCCCCGAGTTTTTTATTACTTACGACCGCAATTATAGCTACATCGGCGTTCGCGGTTTTCGCAGGCCAGGTGACTACGATACGCGAATCCTGATATTGATTAATGGTCACCGCGTAAATGACAACATATACGACAGTGTATCAACCGGCACGACATTTCCTGTTGACATTGACCTCATCGAAAAAGTTGAGGTCATACGCGGTCCCGGTTCTTCTCTTTACGGCAGCAACGCTTTTCTGGCAGTCGTTAACGTCATAACCAAGGACGCAAAAACCCTCAACGGTGTGGAAGTTTCGGGCGAAGTTGCGAGCTTCGACACAATGAAAGAACGCATCAGCTACGGCAAGAATTTCGACGAAAGCCATAACCTGCTTGTCTCGGCAACCTCATACAAAAGCGACGGCCCAACATTGCATTTCAAAGAATTCGATACCCCCGCAACCCACAACGGCAACGTTTCAAACGACGATGATAAATTTTATAACCTGTTCTGCACGGCAACTGCCGGCGACTTCACTTTCCTCGCAACCTACCTGCCGAGAGAAAAAGGAGTCCCGACCGCGCCGTATGGCACAGTTTTTGGCGACTCACGTACAAGAACCAATGACGATATGGCGATTGTAGGTCTTGAATACAAACATGATTTCACGGATGATTTTGCCTTAAGAGGACGAGTTAGTTATCATCATTACAATTACGACGGTGCCTTTGTATATGATGACAGCGGGCTTTATGTAAACAAGGACAACGCCAGAGGACGCTGGTGGGAAAGTGAACTGCAGTTTATCGCAAAACCCATTGAAAATCACAAGCTTACCTGGGGCATCGAAGACAGATACAACACCACGCAGGACCAGAAAAACTGGGATTCAGCCGTCTATCTGGACGACCACAGGCACAGCAATGACTGGGGCGTCTATATTCAGGACGAATGGAAAATATTCGACAAATGGACATTTGTAGGCGGTGTTCGCCACGACGAATATGAGACATTCGGCGGAACAACCAACCCGCGGCTGGCGCTTATTTACCAGCACTCCGACGCAACGACTCTAAAGCTGCTCTATGGCCAGGCATTTCGGGCGCCAAATGTTTACGAACTATACTACAACGACGGTGATAGCACTATGAAGGCGGCCGACTCGCTGAATCCCGAAACAATCCAGACATACGAGGCCGTGCTCGAACAAAAACTGAATAAAAACCTCGGCGCAACTGTCAGCGCGTTTCACTACGAAATGAAGGATGTCCTTGACCAGTATCTGGACCCATCAGACAACCTGCTCGTATTCAGAAATCTCAAGGAGGTCAAGGCCAACGGTATCACGGGAGCTTTAACCGGCAGGTGGGAAAACGGCGCAAAGGGCAGGGCCAGCTATACTTTTGTAGAGGCAAGAGATGGTGAAACCGATGCGATATTAGTCGATTCTCCAAAACACCTTGCCAAGTTTAATGTTATCTATCCGGTTATACAAAACAATCTGTTCGCAGGCCTTGAAGTGCTTTATACAAGCAGGGCAAAAACGCTTACAGATAATTATGCCAACGATTTCTGGATTACGAATCTCACATTAACCTATGAAAATATCGTCAAGGGGCTTGAGCTTTCAGCGAGCGTGTATAACCTTTTCGATGTTCACTATGGCTATCCCGGCGGCGCCGAGCACAGACAGGACATTATCGAGCAGGACGGCACAAGTTTCAGAATTAAGTTAACTTACAGGTTCTGACAAATAATGAAAATTATAGTTTACAGTTTGATGTTGCTCTTATTAATGTTTGCGGTTGTCGTCTGCATCGGTGATGAGCAGGTACAAAACAGAGAACAACAGATAAAAGCGGCATTTTTGTACAACTTCGTTATGTTTACCGAATGGCCCGCCGACAAACTCGCAGAGCCAAATACGATTACAATAGGCCTGCTCGGCGAACATCCATTCGGCAACACCTTCGACCCAATCAAAAACAAAACCGTCAAGAATAAACAGCTAAATATCAAAAACTTCGGCATGTTTCGCAAATCATTCCCGCAGGACAACGCCGGCAAATTGGAATTCGCCAACTATATCGAACAGTTGAGAAAGTGCCACGTGCTGTTTATCTGCGATTCGGAACACGAGAATTACAAAGCAATCATCGACGCGGTAAAGGGCTACGGCGTGCTGACGGTCGGCGAAACAGAGGACTTTCTCGGGTTCGGCGGAATCATCACCTTCATCCCCGGGACCGAGAAGCCGGTTTTCGATATAAATCTCGACGCCTGCGAACATGAAGGACTGAAAATCAGCTCAAAAGTCCTGCGGCTGGCAAGAAAAGTTATCGACTATGATACACCGGACGCAGTCAATAAAAACAAATAACCGCGTTACTCGAAATTGGCGTAGTATTCCGGTTTGCCGTCATCACTGTCGTATTTCTCCGCCTCCGCTATATCGGCGTTGATCCTGATTCGCTCAATGCGCTCGGCCTTTTTTGTGGAGCTGTCCACCGTAACCAATATGCCGTTTATTTTTACGTCTTCGGTGGCGACCTCAAACGGCACAGGCATCCGCGTCCTGAACGATTTGAGCACGCTCTCGGTAACTCTTCCAATCACCGAATCGTGCGCTCCGGTCATGCCGATGTCGGTGATATAAGCAGTGCCCTTCGACATTATTTTTTCGTCGGCTGTCGGAACATGGGTGTGAGTCCCAAATACGCAGCTCACACGCCCGTCCAGATGATAACCCATCGCAACCTTTTCACTTGTGGCCTCCGCGTGAAAATCGATAAAGATAATATCCGCCTGCTGCTGCACTTTAGGCAGGAGTTTATCGATTGCGCTATAGGGGCAGTCGGCCGGTTTCATAAACAGCCGACCAATCAGCGGTATCGCCGCGACAACGGGGCCTTTGCCCGTCTTGTATATCGCCACGCTCCTGCCCGCCGCCTGCTCCGACCAGTTGACGGGCCGGGCGATATTCTCCTGCGTCTCAAGGGTTGCGATTATCTCTTTTTTGCGGTAGGTATGGTCGCCAAGTGTAATTAAGTTTACGCCATAGCGCAAAAGCTTGTCGTATATCTGAGGCGTAAGGCCGGAGCCGCCAGCGGCGTTCTCTGCGTTGGCTATCACGCAGTCAATCTCTCGCTCGGTAACAAGCTGTTTGAGCTTGTCCGCCAGAACGCGCCTGCCCGGCCTGCCGACTATGTCACCTATACATAAAATGTTAAGTTTCATAAATCTGTACGCTGTTATCTTGCGTATTCGATGCAGCGGAGTTCCCGCAGCAGCGTTACCTGTATTTCACCCGGGTAAGTCATTTCCGCTTCTACCTTTTTGGCTATGTCGCGCGCGACTTTCGCTGCCGACTCATCAGGGACTTTTTCGGCGTTGACGATTACACGAATCTCCCGGCCTGCCTGAATCGCGTACGAGTTCTCGACGCCTGGGAAGCTATTGGCAATCTCTTCGAGTTTCTCAAGCCGCTTGATGTACCTTTCGAGCGTTTCTCTTCGGGCGCCGGGCCGCGAAGCGCTGATGGCGTCTGCGGCGGAAATCAAAGGAGTATATGGATTGTCGGGCGGTACATCGCCGTGATGGCCCTCTACGGCATTCAATATCACCTGTGATTCATTAAACCTCCGCAGGAAATTGGCGCCTATAAGCGGGTGACCGCCTTCAATCTCGTGGTCGAGCGCCTTGCCTATATCGTGCAGCAGCCCGGCCCTGCGGGCGATTGAACCGTCCAGGCCAAGCTCATCTGCCATAACCTGCGCCAGGAACGCGACCTCGACGCTGTGCCGAAGCACGCTCTGGCCATAACTTGTACGGTAATTCAACGCGCCAATAGTGCTGAGCACCCGGTTATTCAGGCCTCGAATGTTTGTTTCCACCGCCGCGTCCTTGCCTAACTGCAGAACTTTGGCGTTGATTTCCTTTTTCACCTGCGCAACAAGCTCTTCGATTCGCGACGGGTGAATTCGCCCGTCCTGAATCAGCCGTTCCATCGACAAACGGGCGACCTCGCGCCTGACAGGGTCAAAACCGCTGACCACAATCATACCGGGCGTATCATCCACAATCACGTCCACGCCCGTCGCCTTTTCAAACGCCCTTATGTTGCGTCCTTCTCTGCCTATGACCCGGCCCTTCATATCGTCATTGGGAATCTCGACCGTCGAAACCGTTACCTCGCAGGTTTGCTCGGCAACGTACCTTTGAATCGCCGTGGTGATTATCTCCCTGCTTTTATCGCCGGCGGTTTCAGTGGCCTCCTCGAC
>JBEKZW010000021.1:0-40077 GCA_049509475.1 Sedimentisphaerales bacterium | reverse complement strand
TCGGCCCAGTGGATAATCGACGCAATACAGCAGCGCAAAAACACGCTGCTCAAGGTGACCCGTTCGATTGTCAATCGGCAGAGGGAATTTTTCGACAAAGGGCAGTTGTATTTGAAGCCACTGCCGATGGCGAAGGTTGCCGAAGACGTGGGCGTGCATATCGCCACCGTTTCCCGCGCGGTCGCGGGCAAATACGTGCAGTGCGAATGGGGCATTTTGCCTTTGAGGAAGTTTTTCTCAGGCGGCATCGAGGATACGCAGGGTAACGAGAAAAGCTGGGAGGCAATCAGGGGCAAATTGCAGGAAATAATCGACGCCGAAGACAAAGCCAAACCCCTCAGCGACGACCAGATTAAAGCCAAACTTACTGAAGCGGGCATCACGGGCCTTGCCCGAAGAACAATCGCCAAATACCGCGGCCTTATGAAAATTCCACCCGCCCGACTTCGTAAAAAATACTGAAAAATCGCTGTTGACCTGGCAAACACATCTGATACTATATGAGTATATAATCACATAGTAACATTGATGGGAAATGAATATGCCTGATTCGAAAAAACGGCTGTTGTTTCAAAAACAGGCCCAGGTTGCGCAGGCAATCGGGCATCCGCTGCGTTTGGCAATCATCGATTTTCTCAAGGACGGGCCGCAGTGCGTCTGCGATATCGCCGAACATATCGGCTCAGAGCGTTCCAATGTCTCGCGTCATTTGTCTCTTATGGTCGCCGCAGGAATCCTCGAATATCACAAGAAAGGGCTGCAAGTTATATACGAGTTGAAATGCCCCTGTATCCTCGATTTCTTCTCTTGTATGTCGGGCGTGCTTAAACAACGGGCTAAGGATGACAAAGAGATATTGAACGTTCTTTGAGGCACAGGCAATGAGGATTCTGAAATGGATGCTGCTTCTGACGGCTGCGTTGCTGCTGTGGGTACTGATTTATTGGAATCTGGCGGCTTTCGGAGGATGGTTTACATATTCACTGCTGAAGATGCAGCAAGGCGGTCATTTAAGCTCGGCGGTCGAGTTTTTTATCTTTGAGACGCCGAAGGTTTTAATGCTGCTGTTGCTGATTGTTTTCGGGATAGGGATTGTTCGCTCGTTTTTCACGCTTGAAAAGACGAGAAAGATTCTCAGCGGCAAAAGTGAAACCGTGGGGAATATTTTGGCTGCACTTCTGGGTGTAGTTACGCCTTTTTGTTCGTGCTCGGCGGTGCCTTTGTTCGTGGGTTTTGTAACAGCGGGTGTGCCGCTTGGCGTGACGTTTTCGTTTTTGATTTCTGCCCCGATGATAAACGAAATTGCGTTAGTGATGCTTTTTGGGATGTTCGGATGGAAGGTCGCGGGGCTTTATATGGGGGTTGGTTTGTTAATCGCCATAGTTGCCGGCTGGATTCTCGGCAGGTTACATATGGAAAAGCACATAGAGCCCTGGGTTTTCGAGGCCCAGATGGGCGAGGGCGTCCAGGAGGATGCGTTGAACTGGGAGGGCAGGATTCGCTATGGCTTAGACGCGGTCAGGGACATTGTTTCAAAGGTTTGGATTTATGTAATCCTGGGGATAGCGGTTGGGGCGGGCATTCATGGGTATGTGCCGCAGGATTTTCTCGCGTCATTTATGGGTAAAGGGGCATGGTGGTCTGTGCCTGCCGCGGTGCTGCTTGGAGTGCCGATGTATTCGAATGCCGCGGGGATAATACCGGTTGTAAAGGCGCTGTTAGAGAAGGGGGCTGCGCTGGGGACGGTTCTCGCGTTTATGATGGCGGTGATAGGATTGTCGCTGCCCGAGGCGATTATCCTGCGGAATATATTGAAGCCCAAACTCGTTTTTACGTTTTTCGGCATAGTCGCCGTTGGGATTGTTATTATAGGTTATCTTTTTAATATCTTGCTGTAGGGATTTGAAAAATGAAAAAAATACAGATTCTTGGCTCCGGCTGTCCAAAGTGCAAGGCAATGATGCAGAATGCCGAGACAGCGGCGAAAGAACTTGGTTTGGAATATACACTGGATAAGGTGACGGACATAAAAGAGATTATGAAGTTCGGAGTTATGACGACGCCTGCACTGGTGATAGATGGGCAGGTCAAAACGGCGGGCAAACTGCTGAACATACAGGAGATTAAGGAGATGTTGAAATTATGAGCAAAATTGCAAAGCTGATAATCGTCATTGTTCTGATAGCGGCCATCGCGGGCGTGGCAATGGTAAAGAAAACGCAAAAGGGTACAGGCGCTATCGTGGTGGAGGACGTTAATAAGCTATCCGTGACGATACAAGGAAATTTGCCCCGGCTTGTGGATTTGGGGGCCGATAAATGCATCCCGTGCAAAATGATGGCTCCCATCCTCGAAGAGCTTAAAACCACGTATGCCGGCAAACTACAGGTGGATTTTATCGATGTCTGGAAAAATCCCGATGAGGCCCCAAAATATAAAATAAATATAATTCCGACTCAAATTTTTTATGACGCGTCAGGCAAGGAACTGTTTCGTCATGAAGGGTTTTTTTCTAAGGAAGACATCCTCGCCAAGTGGAAAGAATTCGGAGTTGACCTGGGCGGGACAAAATGATTGAGCGTATTTTTACAAGTTTGACGCATGCGGTCGAGGGCACGGCTGCGATAGCAATCGCGGCATCTTTCGTCTGGGGCATATTGAGCATACTGCTTAGCCCATGTCACTTGGCAAGCATCCCCTTAATCGTCGGCTTCATTGATGAACAGGGGCGGATTTCGACAAAACGGGCGTTTTGGATTTCCACACTGTTCGCGGTTGGCATCCTAATTACCATAGGAGCTATCGGGGCAATTACAGCGGCAGCAGGGCGAATGATGGGTGATGTGGGAAAATACGGCAATTACTTTGTCGCTATTGTTTTCTTCCTCGTTGGCCTGCATCTGCTCGATGTAATACCGATGCCTGTTTCAGGGCCGGGGCAGGTAGGTATAAAACGTAAAGGAATGCTGGCCGCATTTATTCTCGGCCTTGTATTTGGTATTGCTCTCGGCCCCTGCACTTTTGCTTATATGGCTCCTATGCTTGGAGTGACATTCAAAGTGGCACAGACGAATTTGTTATATGGAGTGGCGCTGTTGCTTGTGTACGGCCTCGGCCATTGTTCGGTGATTGTATTCGCGGGGACATTCACGGAGGTTATTCAGCGGTATATGAATTGGAACGAGCGTTCGCGTGGCGCGATTATTTTAAGATGGGTATGCGGGGTCATCGTTATTTTCGGAGGACTTTACCTGATTTATACGGCGAAATAGAACCATTGCTTAGATAATAAAATAAAACGCTGGAGGTATTTATGGAAGATGTAAAGTCGAAAAGTTGTGGGCCGGGGTGTGATTGCGGTAAACCTTCGGGAAACAAAAAAGCAAAGACCGTAATTTGTCTGATTGTTCTGTTGGCGATATGCGGAATTTTTGTTTATAAGGCAAACAGTGCCAAGCAGACGACACAGGATAATACGAAAATCGCATTTGCTGCGCCCATTATAAATCAGGCAACCGAACGAGAACCGGCAGTCAAATTGGCCGAGGACAAGAAAAATGTAGGTGAGCTTCTGGATTCGCTTGCTTCACTGAACAAAGTAGCTATCAATCGGGACGCCGTATTTATTTTTGTTCTCGCCAACGATAATGAAATCGTTAAAAAGGAAGTTTTAGATGCCATCGCGTCCGCCGAACAAAAATTGAAATCCAGTGGTGTAAACATCGGCTTATACACTTTACAGTTTTCGCCGTCTAAAGAATACGCCAGTATAACTGCTCAATTACCCCTGCCGGGTATGCTGGTAATGAGCAAAGGTCGCGGCATGGGAACTGTATCGGGAGAAATAACGGAAACGAAACTGTTGCAGGCATACGTCGCATCCTCTCGCGCAGGCGGTTGCTGTTCTGGTGGTGGTTCATCTTGTAGCCCTTCAACCCCAGCCCCAGGCCCTAGGAAGTAAATAAGGATATTGTAATGCTCGAGTATATTACAAACACATTGCAGCGAGTCGCTTCAGAGCCAATAGGGCTTGTATTTGCCCTGATTCTCGGAACTGTCAGCGCCGCAACAAGTGCCTGCTGCACGCTTCCGGCTCTGGGGGTTTTGGTCGGCTATTCCGGCGCTGCGGCGAGCGACAATCGAAAGACGGCCGTCAAGACCGCGCTGCTTTTCACTTTGGGAACGATTGTTTCCCTGATGATTATCGGTGGAATTGCCGGGTTCGTTGGCCAGGTTGCCCAAAGCGCTCTGGGCCGATACTGGAAAATCTTTGCCGGCATAGTAGCGGTCTTTCTTGGTTTGGCAGCTCTTAACCTTCTGCCCTTCAAGGTGTCCTTTGGCAAGTTCGAGGGTGTCAAAAGCAGAATGGGAAAATCCGGGGTGGTGTTGGCTGGTCTTATCCTGGGTGGGATTGTCGCCGCCAGTTCCTTACCGTGCAATCCTGGCATTTTCATCGTCATCGGAGCGGCGATTCTGCAAGGCAAGGTATTCTGGGCGATACTTATGCTGACGATGTTTGCCGTCGGTTTCAGTTTGCCGCTGGGAGCGGTGTTGTTGGGAATTTCATTGAGCAAGGTCAGCTTCGCCGCCAGAGGCGCCGATGCCGCGATTCGCTGGATAGCAGGAGCGGTTCTCATTATCGCGGGTTTCTATTTTCTGATAACTTTTTAAAGGGCCTTGAAAGGATAAGTAAAATGTTTGATGCCAAAATTAAAGAGCTGGTCGCTATTGGAGCTTCTGTCGCCTGCAATTGTCAAACCTGCATGTTGTTTCATACCGACAAAGCACGTGAGCTGAATATAGACGCTGAACTAATAAAGCAAGCTGCTGAAGTCGGCAGAATGGTCAGGAAAGGTGCGGCAGGCCAGATGGATAAGTTGCTGTCAGGATGTTCGAAGGAATGAGCATTTAACGTTTTTTGAAGGAGTTAAAAATGACTCATGGAATAGCGAAACAACTTTCATTTTTAGACAGGTTTCTGACCTTGTGGATTTTTCTGGCGATGGGTATCGGCGTCGCATCGGGTTATTTTTATCCCGCGATTGTAGATTTCTGGAACACATTTCAATACGGCACGACCAATGTCCCCATCGCAATAGGGCTGATTTTGATGATGTATCCGCCTTTGGCGAAGGTGAAATATGAAGAGCTGGGCGGGGTCTTTCGCAATTATAAAATACTGGGGCTGTCGCTGGTTCAAAACTGGGTAATCGGCCCTGTCCTGATGTTTGTCCTGGCAATAGTGTTTTTGAGGGGCTATCCGGAATATATGGTCGGCCTGATTATCATCGGGCTTGCCAGGTGTATCGCAATGGTCATCGTCTGGAACGACCTTGCCAAAGGCGATACGGAATACGCAGCGGGTCTTGTGGCGTTTAATTCTATTTTCCAGGTTTTGTTCTTCTCTGTTTATGCTTACGTATTCGTTACTGTCCTGCCGCCTGTTTTCGGATTGAGTGGAAATGTCGTTAACGTGTCCATTTCCCAGATTGCCAAAAGTGTTTTCATTTACCTTGGGATACCTTTCATAGCTGGCATCGTTACAAGGTTTTCTTTAATAAAGATTAAAAACAAAGATTGGTATCAAAACAAGTTCATTCCCAAAATCAGCCCTATTACATTAATTGCGTTGCTTTTCACAATCGTGGTAATGTTCAGTATGAAAGGGCAGTTCATAGTGACGCTTCCGTTTGATGTTCTTCGTATCGCGTTGCCTTTGCTGATTTATTTTGTTGCGATGTTTTTTATCACCTTTTTCATCAGCGCAAAAGCAGGGGCCGGCTATGGTCAATCGACAACTTTATCTTTAACGGCCGCAAGCAACAATTTCGAGCTGGCCATTGCGGTAGCTGTAACGGTTTTCGGCATTAACTCGGGCCAGGCCTTCGCGGCCGTCATCGGCCCGCTCGTCGAAGTCCCCGTAATGCTTATGCTTGTAAAGGTATGCTTAAAAATGCGAAACCGGTTTGTTTCTTTTTGAAAGGGTATAAATATGTCTGCCCAAAACACGAACGTTACCACACAGAAATTGATATTTGCCTGTTCCGGAGCTGCCGATGTCGGCGCTATAGCAGACCTGGCTGCCAGGGGTATGGCCAAACAGGGTATGGGGCAATTGATTTGCCTTGCCGCGGTGGCTGCACGTATCGAATGGTATATTAGCAAGGCCCAAAAAGCGGACGCAATAGTTGTTGTTGACGGCTGTGGTATGGACTGTGGCCGCAAATGTCTCGAGCATTTGGGTTTTTCGTCATTTAAGCATATCAGAGTTACGGATTCGGGCCTGGAAAAAGGCAAATCGCTGCCCGGCAAAGAAAACGTGCAGAAAGTTATAGATTTTGCCAGAGCGAAACTGCAGGACAATTAAGGGAAATGTATGAAGGAAGCCGGAAGGAAATTGAAAATCCTGTTTCTTTGCACGGGTAATTCCTGCAGAAGCCAGATGGCCGAGGGCTGGGCGAGGTATTTGAAAGGTGACGTGATTGAGCCATATTCTGCCGGCATTGAGACTCACGGTCTGAATCCTCTTGCGGTCAAAGTTATGGCAGAAGCGGGAGTTGATATATCAGGTCATAAATCAAAGCATTTCAGCGAGCTTAAAGACATTGGGTTCGATTATGTTGTAACGGTATGTGATGATGCTTATGAAAAGTGTCCCATCTTTCCGGGTAAAACCAAAACTATCCACGTTGGTTTTGATGACCCGCCCCGGCTGGCAAAACAGGCCGCCAACGAGCAGGAAGTTCTCAAAATTTACCGCCGTGTCCGCGACGAAATTAAAAAGTTTGTTCTGTCGCTTCCTGATTTTTTGCTATAAAAATAAAAATGTGCGTTCACTTGTACCTTTCAAGTATGGACTTTGAATTTACTACCCCCTTGACTTCTCATATGCCATTCGTATGATTTCATCCGAAGTTAAACCTGAAACTTTTAAAGCTGGTCTGATATGTTTAAATCTTTCCTTAAATATTTTTTTAGCAAACGTAGCAGGCCAACGATATGTGTGCAACCTCCGGATTCTGTATTTCCTTTACTCAAAGGAGTTGTCTTAAAATCGCTTGACGAAGTCACGTTGGCTCTTCCAATTGCTGTCCTATACCCGGATGAGGTAATCGGCTCTGTAATTCAGTGTGACGATGATGTACTTATAAATATTGCTGAAAAGGACGAAAGAGTTTATCTTCATTTCAAACCTGGAATGAAAATGAGCATAACCAAATCTTGCCAGGCGCAAGTCCTCTCCCAAAACAAGCAACCCAGGAGATTTGAGGTTCTTTTTATCCCGCCGGAATTCAGGAAGAATGTATAATTCTAATGATTGTGGCAACGGTCAACAATTTGTTTTTGTTTATGGATATTTTAACCTTCCTTAATTCATCTGCCATTGACACAAGGCCGGGTTGCCTCTTATAGTATCTCGTTTGTTAATCGGATTTATTATAAGCAATTAGCGACGAAAGGATTATTTGATGGATCCTGCGATTTTCAAGGCGTACGACATCAGGGGCGTTTACGGTGAGCAGCTCAACGAGGAGGACGCGTGGAAGATTGGTTTTGCGACGGCGCGTTTTCTGCCCGCGCTTCTTCACGGTTTCGACAGGGGGCAGACCAACTCCAGGGCAATCTGCGTAGGCAGAGATATGCGAACTCACAGCGAGCCGCTTGCCAAGGCGCTGATTGAGGGCATCACCTCAGCGGGTATCGATGTTATCGATATTGGTATGAATGATACACCTTTGGTTTACTTCGCGGTAAATCGTCTTGGCACCTGCGGCGGTATTCAGGTTACAGCGTCGCACAATCCAGCAAGGTATAACGGCTTCAAGGTATCTGGGCCCGGCGCAAAACCAGTCGGCGAAGATACCGGCCTCAAAGACATTCAGCATATCGCGACATCGCTGCTGCATACCAAGGGCAAGCCCACGGGAACCGTTCAGAAGGTTAACCTGACGGAAGAATACAAAAAACACGTCTTGAAATTCCTGATGCCCAAGCTGCGGAAACTCAAAATAGCCATTGACGCCTCGAATGGTATGGCGGGGAAAATGGTTCCTGCCCTGTTCTCCGGGCTGGGCCTGACAATTATCGAGTTGAATTTCAAACACGACGGCACGTTCAAGCATGACCCGAACCCGCTGCTTGAGGAAAACCTCGCGGAGTTGAAGGCAACGGTTGTTCAGGATAAGTGCGACCTGGGCGTTTGTTTCGACGGTGACGCCGACCGGCTTATGATGGTTGACGAAACGGGGCGAACGATTAGCTGTGACCTTATGACCGCACTTATGGCGGCGTATTTCCTGAAAAAAGAGCCGAAGTCAACGATAGTTTATGACCTTCGCTCAAGCAGGGCGGTTGCTGAGGAAATTATCAAATACGGCGGGACGCCCCGGCGGGAACGTGTAGGGCATGCGTTTATGAAAAAGGCGCTGCGGGATTCACACGCTATTTTCGGCGGAGAATTATCGGGGCATTTCTACTACCGCGATAATTTCTGCGCCGACTCCGGGATGATTACGTTCGTTCATATGCTTAATATAATCAGTAAAAGCGATAAACCGGTCAGCGAGCTGGCCAATCCGCTTCGCAGATATTCACCCAGCGGCGAGATTAACTTTCAGGTCGAGGACAAAAAAGCCAAGATGGACGAGCTGGCGAAAAGATACCGCGACGGGCAGGTTGACTGGCTCGACGGCGTTACCGTCGGATTCAAGGACTGGTGGTTCAACTGCCGGCCGAGTAATACCGAGCCGCTGTTGCGGCTGACGGTTGAGGCGAAGACGCCTGAAATACTCCAGGAGAAATTAAAAGAGATTGAGGGCGTGCTCGGCCCGCCTGTGGTAAGCAATGTCGAAGCGTCCGTAGTGAGCGGAATTGAACCGCCTGTAGTGAGCACCGTCGAGCCGCCGGTTAAGCACGAAAAAGCAGAACCGCCGGCACTCGTCACGGCGGAGCCCCGACCTGTCGGGGCAGCCGGACCTGTCTCAGCGAAGGCGCCGCTCCGGCCACGGAAGCAACAAAGGGGCCGAGCCATACCCGGTCAGAAACAAACCAAGAAGAAAATCGGCAAGAAAGCCGAGAGAAAACCGGCAGGAAAACCGGCAAAGAAAAAAAAAGGAAGAAAGAGTTAGTGATATTTGATTGATGGGCTTGTGAGGGATAATTATGGAAATAAACAGGAAAACGTTTCAGACACCGAAAGGCCTTGTTGAGGGCGTTCAGACGAAATGGCCCGGCTTTAATATCCTGATTGTTACCGGCTCGAAGGGTTTCCTCGCCTGTCCCGCGATAGACGTCGATGCCTGCCAGAGGTACGGCGTTGCCGCGGCCCTGGTCGAAAGTTCGCCAGCCAACCCGATTGGCACCTTAGACAGATTTCCTGACCGCAAAGTTACAAAGGTAAACGAAAAAGCAAAGGCCCTCGGCATTAAGGAAGGTATGCCCGTTGCCGATGCCTTTGCGTTGATTGTATAATACTTGACTGAATTGAATTTTGGAGAGCATTATGAGAATCACACCCATTCTCCCGTTTACTGTTCTTTTTGTCATTCTTTCAAGTCCTGCTTTTGCTCAACAGGGATTATCAGGCGATATCAAACCCAATCCGGCTTTGGCTGGTATAGAAGAACTGTCGGTGGTTATCACGTCTGCCGATTCCGAGCCTAATGCCGATGGTTTGAAACGAGCAAACATCAAAACGGAGGTGATAAGCCGGCTTTACGATGCCGGTTTCAAAATCGGTCATTCATCTGCCGATGCATCCGAATTGAACATCAAGTTAACAGTTCTCAAAATTGAATCCATTGAGCAGTGTGCGGTTTTAGTGCGGACGTCCCTTGCTCGAAGTGTTACTTTGGTCAATGGCAGTGAGCGGCTTTCTGTTGCTGCTGATGTCTGGAAAATAGATTCCGGCATACGAATTATGGCGGCGGAAAAAATTGTCGATGAAGTTCCCGCAATAGTTAGAGAGCAGGTTCAGGCGTTTATCGCCGCCTGTCTGCCGATGGTTTCTGTCGAGAAACATCCCGATGTGAATCAACCAAAGCCGCAGTTGCGCAAGACAACCGCTGAGAAAGATACAAAGCCGGCCAAACAGGAAACTGCTGAAGCAAAATTTGTCTCATCGAAGAACAGCGAGGTGTTTCACAAGGCGAGTTGTCCGTCCGCCAAAAGAATCTCTCCGAATAATCTTGTGAGTTACGCCACGAGAGACGAGGCAATCGCCGCGGGCAAAAAGCCCTGTCAGCGCTGCAATCCCTGAATAAGAATGACAATCACACCCAACCGGACATCGAATTGGCTTGCCAGAGCCGTTAGCGATACCGTTAGCGGCTTGGGGCAATTGCTTTGGCCTGCCAAGTGCGTCAATTGCGGCCGGCACAGCGTTGAAACCGCAAGCGCCCTGTGTGATGATTGCTGGGAGGGGCTGATTTCCGTATGTTCTGCTGATTACTGCAGGCGTTGCGGCAGGGACGTAAGTCCTTATGTTGCTCGTGAAGGTGTTTGCCTAAGTTGCCGCGGTGAGGAGATTCATTTTGACGGGATTGCACGGGCTGGCAGATATGCGGAGTCGTTGCAGGATATGGTGAAGGCATTCAAGAATGACAAAACCGAACTTGATTCGATAATGGTCTGGCTGGCGGATGCCGCGTTGGAGACAAGCACGTTTTTTCAGGATATTGACTTTTTTTTGCCGGTACCTTTGCACTGGAGAAAACGCTTGCGTCGTGGTTATAACCATTCGTATCTTGTGGCAATAGGATTAAAGCATCCCACTGCTAAGGTCAATACCGACCTTGTCCGTATCCGTAACACCAAAGAGCAGCCGACGATGATGACAGTAACTGCCAGGGCTAAAAATGTTGCCGGTGCATTTGCTATCCGTTATCGACACCCTTTCGCGGGGCGCAGAATTTGCCTTGTCGATGATATTAAAACCACAGGAGCTACTTTGAATGAATGCGCTAAGACACTCAAAGAAGCTGGGGCGTCAAAGGTTTTTGCATTGGTTTTGTCTGTCGCGGGGCAGAATACGGTGTAGTTATATTTAATTTTCTGCGTAAGCTGTGGTTTATTTCTGGCAGTAGTCAATGAGGCGGGCGATTTCACTGCGGAGGTCTTTGCGGTGGACAATCATATCGACGAAGCCGTGTTCGAGCATAAACTCGGCGGTCTGGAAACCATCGGGCAGTTCGACTTTGATTGTCTCGGCGATTGTTCGCGGGCCGGCAAAGCCGATTAACGCCTTTGGCTCGGCAATGAGACAGTCGCCCAGCATCGCGAAACTGGCGGTAACTCCGCCCGTAGTGGGGTCGGTCAGGACCGAGATAAAAAATCCGCCTTCCTTGTCGAATTTAGCCACCGCTGCGCTGGTTTTCGCCATTTGCCCAAGTGACACGACGCCCTCGTGCATTCTCGCCCCGCCCGATGAGCATATAGCGACAAGCGGGAGTTTTTCTTCGATTGCTTTTTCGACGGCTAAGCAGAGTTTTTCGCCGACGACGTAGCCCATCGAGCCCATCAGAAAATTCGGCTCCATAACAGCGAGTACCACGCCTCTTCCCTTAATAAACGCCTTACCGATTCGCATAGCTTCTTTTGAGCCGCTTTTATTTTCGTCAGCTTTTAGCCGCTGGCGATAGGTTGTCCCCCTGAAGTTAAAATCAAGCGGGTCGTTGCTGGTAAGGTGGTCGTGCGTTTCTTCGAAGGAGCCCTCATCGACTAAGTAGCCGATGCGGGTTAGTGCGTCGATACGGAAGTGGTAATCGCATTCCGGGCAGACGTTGAGGTTTTTCTCAACAGCGCTTTTGTAAAGCATTTGCTCGCAGGCCGGACATCGCGTCCAAAGCCCGTCGGGCATCTCCTTTCGCTTTTTGAGCGAAAAGCCGTTCCATTTCGATTTCGCTTCTTTTGCCATAATCGACATTCAAATACCGTCCACAGGATTCAATAATTCTACCAAAAAAACAAGCAAGTTTCCAGAGGTAATTATTTACAGGCCCGTCGAAGAGCATTAATCGCGGCTATTCGATTTTTTTGACCGAAGATTGCGTTGCCCGCCACAAGTGTGTCTGCGCCATAGCCGACCACGATGGGCGTGGTTTCCACATCGATGCCGCCGTCAACTTCTACCCTGATTTTCGGGCCGACGATATTGCGAACATCGCGGATTTTCTTCGCCGCTGACGCGATAAATTTCTGCCCGCCAAAGCCGGGATGAACCGTCATAACAAGAATCATATCGGCAAACGGGGCTGTCTTTTCGATTGTCTTAACCGGCGTTTCCGGATTAAGACAAATACCCGCTGTTACGCCCATACCGTGAAGCATTTTTATAAGTTCCACCGGCTTTTTTTCGACTTCTATGTGAAAAGTTATGTTATTTACGCCTGCCTTGACGAAAGCGGGGGCGTATTTTCGCGGGTCGGTAATCATCAGGTGGGCATCAAAGAAAAGATTGCTGTGTTCGCGGAGCTTTTCGACTACCGGTGGGCCTATAGTGATATTAGGGACGAAATGACCGTCCATCACGTCGAGATGAACCATTTTAACGCCGGCCTTTTCCACGACGGCAAGCTCGTCAGCCAGACGCGCAAAATCCGCGCTTAATATCGAGGGATTAACCTCAACTGTTCCGGCTTTAGGCAATCTTCGTTTAATCATATCTCTAATTTTTTGAGATGACTATTATTTTTCATCTAAGATTTCGAGGCAGACGAATTTTTTGCCTTCGAGAAATTCAAGCGATGCGCCGCCGCCCGTTGATATATGCGTGACCTTTTTATCAAGGCCTAATTTTTTCAATGCGCTTGCGCTGTCGCCTCCTCCAATGACGCTTTTTGCACCCTTGCCTGTGGCGTTAGCGACCGCCTGGGCGACCGCCTTTGTGCCTTCGTCGAAGGGGGGCATCTCGAAAACGCCCATCGGGCCGTTCCATACGATTGTCTTGGCGTCTGCCAGTTTTTCCGCGAACAGTTTGCGTGTCGCCGGGCCTATATCCATACCCTGCCAGCCCGCCTCGATACCGCCAGTAACGACCTTATTTTCCGCGCCGGCCTTGAATTCTTTTGCTGCGACATCATCTATCGGCAGCAGCAATTCACATTTGGCGCTCTTTGCTTTTTCCTGCAATTCTTTGGCCTTACCGAGGAATTCGTCTTCGCACAGTGAGTTTCCGACGTTTTTACCGTTGGCCTTGTAGAATGTGTAAGCCATTGCGCCGCCGATGAGAATCCTGTTGACCTTTGTCATAAGATTTTCGATGACGCCTATTTTGTCGGAGACTTTCGCTCCGCCTAAAATTGCGACGAATGGCCTGACCGGGTTGGCGACGGTATCGCCTAAGAATTTCAATTCTTTTTCGACGAGGTATCCGATAACTCGCGGCTTGCCCTTCATCATCGCGGGCACTGTGTACATCGATGCGTTATCGCGGTGAGCCGTGCCGAACGCGTCGTTGACATATACATCTGCGAGGTCCGCCATTTGCTTTGCGAAGTCGTCCTTTGCCTTGCGCATGGCCGGGTCATCTTTTGTCTTTTTGTCTTTGATTTCCTCTTCCTTGTGGAAGCGGACGTTTTCAAGCAGCAGGACTTGGCCGGGCTTTAATGCCTTTGCTTTGGCCTGCGGGTCCGGGCCGACACAGTCATTGGCGAAAATAACTTCTTTGCCTAAGAGTTCCGACAGCTTCTTGGCGACGGGTTTCATCGACGCCTTGGGGTCCGGTTTGCCATCGGGTCTGCCCAGGTGGCTGGCCAGAATCAGCGAACCGCCGTCTGCGAGAACTTTCTTTATTGAAGGAAGCGCCGCGACGATTCTCTTGTCGCTGGTGATATTGCAGTTTTCATCGAGGGGCACATTGAAATCCACCCGCATAAATACCTTTTTGCCTTTAACGTTTATGTCCCCTATCGTTTTCTTGGCCATAACTGTCTCCTGTGCCTTTTTCTCAAATCGCAAATCGATTTATACTTTAAATTCTGTTTATAAGATATTTTGCCACAACGGTATTTAATCTGCCTTTCGCAGGTTCGTTCCGTGCGTGACTCTGGAGAATTTCAAGGTCGGTTTTCCAGACCACGTCGCCGGGGGCCAGCAAAAACACGCTGTCGCGTTCGTATGTGTCATAAAGCCTGCCGTCTTTGTAATAATAATGAGTGTGGCATGTTTCGGTAGGATAAGCCCGCATCATCGGCGGGATATCATTGGGCAAAAACCACAGCTTGATTTCACGTTCCGCTTCTGGATGTGAAGCTGAAGTATGGATTAAATTATCCATTCGGTTGCCGATAACATTGCCGGCAGCGTCCTTGATTTCCACTACCGTCCCAAGCGCCCTGATACAGCCGGGTCTTTCTTCTCTTGCCTGGTGCGGATTTGTCGGGCCTGCTAATGCCCTTATGTTATCCAGCGTTCCGGGACCCTGATAGACAATCGCGATTACCCTGCGTTTCCATTTGTCCTTGTCGCTGTAATGAATCGCGCCGGTGATGTAGTCGAGCAGCGACTCATAAAACGGCTTGCCATAGTGTTCGGCGTAGTGCTCTTCCGCGAGGAACCTCGATACGTTTACAACCTTGGCAGCGGCAAATCGCGCACCGGTATGAAATTCCGACAACTGCGAAAAGATGAATCCTGTGATTGAATTTTTAAGAGCGTCCGGCTTTATAAGAACAAGCGTCTGTTCAAGCTGTTTTCCAAACATAATCCGTTATCCTTTATAAAAGCAAAAAATCCTGATTCTATTGACGCTTCACAGGATATTAAAAAAGGACCCGCCCTGATAAGGACGGGTCCCCATTGTCAACTTCACTACTTTGCCATTTTTTCCATAATATCAACGGTGCGGTTCGAATAGCCCCACTCGTTGTCATACCAGCTAATCGCTTTAACGGTCTTGCCCTTTACCAGTGTAAGCAGTGAATCGAAGATGCTCGAAGCGGGGTTGTTGACGATGTCACTGCTTACGATTGGCTCATCGCAATAAACGAGGAATCCTTTCATTGCGCCTTCCGCTGCTTTTTTCATCGCTGCGTTTACGTCGGCGACTGTAACATCTTTCTTCACGTTGACGACGAGGTCAACCAGGCTGCCGACCGGGATTGGGACGCGGACCGCGAAGCCGTCGAGTTTGCCGTCGAGCTCAGGGATAACCTTGCCGATTGCCTTTGCTGCGCCTGTGCTTGTGGGAATAATATTGGCGGCTGCCGTCCTTGCCCTGCGCAGGTCCTTGTGAATCTGGTCAACGACTCTCTGGTCATTGGTATAAGCGTGAATAGTGGTCATTACGCCGTTCTCAATGCCGAATGTATCATTGAGGACCTTGGCGATTGGGGCAAGACAATTGGTCGTGCAGCTTGCGTTGGAGACGCACTTAATGTTTTTGGTGAGCTTGCTGTCGTTGACGCCCATAACGATTGTCGCCTCGATATCGTCCTTTGCCGGGACGGTCAGCACAACTTTCTTTGCGCCTGCCTTGATGTGGTCGGCGTAGCCGCCCTTTTCTGAGGATGCCTTGGTGAATATGCCCGTCGATTCGACTACGATTTCGACGCCCATATCCTTCCAAGGCAGCTCAGCCGGGTTTTTTACAGCGAGGATTTTTATCGTCTTACCGTTGATTATGATGTCTGAGCCTTTGGCCTCGACTGTTCCCTGCCATTTGCCTTCTACGGTGTCGTACTTGAACAGGTGCGCCAATGACTTGGCGTCCGACAGGTCGTTGATGGCTACCAGCTCAAGATTGCTTTTGCGGGTCATGAGGATTCTTGTTACGGCTCTGCCGATTCGGCCAAAACCGTTTATTGCTACCTTTGTTGCCATTTCTGAATCTCCTTTTCGACTGATATAATAAGGTTTCTTTTCATTTTAAGCGTGCCAACGAGTCGCAACGCAGACGGAATAATGTATTTATATGTTATACGCTTGTCAAGGGTATTAAAGTTGACCGGAATTCTTTTCCGGCAGGAGGAAATGACCGTTTTGAGGCCTGATTTTCATGGGTTATGGTTGTTTGTGTGAAAGATGGCCCCAACGGGGCAGGGTTAGATAAGTTGAAACCCCCGGCGGGTGAATCTTGCCTTTATGGTCTTGAAACACAGGTAAAGAAGGGTAGAATTTGGAAACAAGAATAAATAGGAATTTGTTATATAATAGATGTTCGGAATGAAAAGTAAAAGTACATGCCGTCTTTGTCATACTTCCTCTTTGCTAAAGGAATCACATATTGTCACAAAATCCATTTTTAATTTATTGCGTGATAAAACAATAAACAACAGGTTTTATGAGATTGGCGGCGGGACAGAAAATATAGTCCAAGATGGTCCCAAAGAATATCTGCTCTGCGATAAATGTGAGCAGAAAATTGGCCGTTACGAGAAGTATTTCAAAGAGGCTGTTCACTTAGGTAGACACGGAATAAAAATAATACAGGGTAAAAATATTGCCATTATAAGAAATCTTGATTACAAAAAGGTAAAGCTGTACCTCTTATCGTTACTGTGGCGAATGAGTATCTCCTCTTTGCCTCAGTTTGCTGATGTATCGTTAGCCAATAATGAAGATGTTATTCGCAAGCGCATTCTTGAAGAGAAGCCAGGGGAAAGTTGCGAATACCAAATTGCCGCAATTATCCCACTAATCAACGGCAAGATAGAAGAAGGTTGGATGTTCTTTCCCATCATTTCTACCCACCCACATGAAACTGTTTATTATATGATAGTTGGAGGCATTCTTTACTCAATCTCTATGACACAACAAGATAAGTGTTTTCATAAATACCTATTGTATGAATCTGGCAACTGGGCTATGCCATTAATTGATTTCTACAAGATACCTTTCATAAAGGATTTTGTTGATAGCAACTTTGGTGAAAATGACCTTCCCCCCAAAAACTGAGCATAGTTGTCTTTGAGCGAAATTTTTAAGCGAAGATGAAAAATATTTTCTTCTTTTGTCCCATATTATCCGTGGTGGAAATGGGGTATCTGCGATTTCAAAAAATATGCTTGTGGAGGGCAATTTTGTTCGGTTTTTGTTAGGGTTTTTCGAGGGGGCTTACCGATAAAATTCTTACCACGAAGACACTAAGACACGAAGAGAGTTTTAAGTCTTTAGTTTTGAGTTGATTAACTGAAAATTAAACTTAGTGTCTTTGGGCCTTAGTGGTGAAGAACGGAGCGTGATTATGATAGAAAGAATAGGGCCGGTGTGCAGGTTCGGGCCTGGCGGGGATTATGAATCGGTTTGGCCGGGCGATTGGATGGAGCAGGCGACGCAGCCGAAAAACGCGATTGGCCGTTTGCTGGATGTTATTGCGGGTATGACGGACGTGCTTCGCGGCGGACGCTCTGTCGAGGTAACCGGTCCGTTCCCGGAAGGGATGCCAAACGGCATTGATATAGAGCAGGAGAACAAGTCGTATGAGTCAGACCAACGAGGAGCCGGCGTCAGGCGAGGGGCTTACGCCGAGGCAGGTTCAGTTGCTAAGCACAATCGCGGGGTATCGGAGGAGCCGGGGCTATTTGCCGACGATTGGAGAATTAGCACAGCAGCTAAGCATAAGCCGAACAACCGCATTCGGGCACATCGAACAGTTGCGAAGAAAAGGGCTTGTGTCGGGTCAGCAATGTCCTTCGACCAAGGCCAGGGCACGCTCTTTGAACTTGACTTCAAAGGCGCGAAGACGGCTTAAACAAATCCCCTGTCAGCAACCGGACAGCGGCGAAGAACCAGCCGGAGGCATTCCCCTTGTGGGCAGAATTGCCGCAGGGTTACCCGTTGAGGCGGTTGAGAACAAAGATTACCTTTCCATCGAATCCTGCTTTGGCAACACAGGCGATATATTCGCCCTTGAGGTCAAAGGCGACAGTATGATTGGCGAGAACATACGCGAGGGGGATTATGTTATCTGCAAACGAACAGCCACGGCCTCGAATGGCCAATTGGTTGTTGCGATAGTCGATAACGAAGACGCGACATTAAAAAGGTTCTACAGGGAAAATAATCTCGTGCGTTTGCAGCCGGCAAACGACGCATACGAGCCGATTTATTCAAAGAATTGTCAAATCCAGGGCGTAGTCATCGGTCTTGTAAGGAAGCTGTAATGCGGTTATAGTTTGCGGCTCGTATATTAAGGAAGCCGGCGAATGGAAATGGATTCGACAAGCTCACCAAAAATAAAATTAAGATTTCTCGGTGCCGCACAGAACGTAACAGGTTCTCGGCATCTTCTTGAGGTTGACGGAACAAAGCTGCTCGTTGACTGCGGGCTTTATCAGGAAAGGCAGTTTCAATCGAGAAACTGGGCGCCGTTTGTTGTGCCTCCTGCAAGCATAAACGCTGTATTCCTCACTCACGCTCATTTAGACCACTGCGGCTTGCTGCCCAAGCTTGTGCGAGACGGCTTTGCGGGTAGGATTTACTGCACACAGGCGACAGCGGAACTGGCGAGGATAATACTTCTGGATTCCGCACGGATTCAGGAAGAAGACGCCGAGCACAAACGCAAAAGACACCAGAAAGAAGGCAAAACGGGACCTTATCCTGAAGCTCCTCTTTACACAACGCAGGATGTGGAGGCCTGCTTCCCGCATTTTGAGCCGGTCAAATACCGCCAGCAGATAAATATTGCTGATGGCGTAGCGGTAACTCTTTGCGATGCCGGGCACGTTCTTGGCTCGGCGATGATACGAGTTGATGTGAACAAGAACGGCGATAAAAGGACGGTGCTGTTTACCGGCGATTTGGGCAGAGCGGGCAGGCCGATTCTGCCCGACCCCAGCCTTCCCGAAAAGGCGGATTACCTTATCATCGAATCGACTTACGGCGACAGGGTTCACTGCCAGACCTGCGACGTGAAAAAGCAAATCGCGGATGTCATCAACGCGACCAAAGACCGAGGAGGCAATATTGTCGTCCCCAGCTTCGCGCTGGAACGTTCGCAGGAAATCCTGTTTTACATAAAGGAGCTGCTGCTTGATGATGCCATACCACACTTGATAATTTTCTTAGACAGCCCGATGGCGGCCAAGATTACCGAGATTTTCAGAAACCATCAGGAATTGTTCGACGAAGAGACGCAGGAAATGCTCCGGGAGCATCATTCGCCCTTTGACCTGCCCGAATTGAAGGTTACGACGACAAGCGAGGAATCCAAGGCAATCAATCATATAACGGGCACCGTAATGATTATCGCCGGGGCGGGTATGTGCACGGGAGGCAGAATCAAACATCATTTAGTCAATAATATCTCACGGAAAGAAAGCTCCATAATGTTCGTAGGGTATCAGGCGGTGGGGACATTGGGCAGGTTAATCGTTGACGGCGCAAAAGAGGTCAGAATTCTCGGCCAGAAATACAAAGTCAAGGCCAAGGTCGTGCAGATAAACGGCTTTTCGGCTCACGCCGACAAAAACGAGATGCTCAACTGGCTTAAAAAATTAAAATCGCCTCCCAGGCAAATCTTCCTTGTCCACGGCGAACCGGAAAGCGCAAAGGCATTCGGCGAGTTTTTAAAGGCCCAAACCGGCTGGCAGGTCAGCATCCCCGCTTACGAAGACCAGGTCGTTCTCGAATAACATGTTATTATTGACTGTTTCAAAGGGCTGATGAAATGTGTGAATTTTGTTTAAAGCACGGCGAAGGCCAAAAGTGGTATCTTCAGGCGAATAATTATTCGGAGGATTTGCTCAACGACATCCGCAGACGAAAAATGATTGAGAATTTCGCCGCCGATGGCGAATCAGTCGCCAAAAGCATCGAGAAAATGGATAAGCTTTCTACTGCACCCAAATTCATACAGGCGCTCGTCAGGCGACTTGTTCCGCGGAGGATGAAGAAGCGGCATTACGGGCAGGTTGTGCCTATCGAAGAAGTTGAAAAAATCTTCGGCTTTGTGAATTCGATTGCGCGAGTTGCGTGCTATTGCAGGCATTTTACCGTGGGCAAGGAGAAGCGCTACTGCTACGGTATAAGTATGGGTCCCAACGGCGGCAAGTTCGGCGAGCTTATGCGCAATGTTGACACGAGTTTTCTGAACGGCCCAGATTCCGCCGGCGTGGAAACCCTTACCAAAGAGCAGGCAATCGCAAGTTTCCGAGAGCACGAAAAAGAAGGGCTTTGTCATACCGTATGGACATTTCAGACGCCGTTTATCGGCGGGATATGCAACTGCGACCGCGCCGACTGTCTTGCGATGCGATGCACGGTTACTCATGATGTCCCCGCGATGTTCCGCGCCGAGTTTATCGCCGAAACAGACCCCGACAAATGCGTCGGCTGCCGGCAGTGTATGAAGCTCTGTCAGTTCGGCGCGATTTCCTACAGTGCATCGAACAAAAAAGCCGTCATAGATAAACTCAAATGCTACGGCTGCGGAATATGCAGGGCTGCCTGCGCCAAGGGCGCTATTTGCCTCGAACCCCGCGAAAGCGACCCGATTACGGTGAAACTCTGGTAGCCGAAATGTAAGTTTTTTCTTGCCAATTCCCGCAAAGCAGTTAAACTTCCATTGTGCGAGATATATTATGGATATTGACAAGGAACAAAATAACAGGTGGCTTCGTCCCTATTGCTTTGAGTCGCCAACCGCGGCTTTAATTCTGCGCGGTGTTTACGCTCTCGTTATATTGCTGGCGCTGGCGATTGGATGGGCAACCGTTCGTAATACCGATGACCCTTTGCTGACGAAAATCGGGCTTATCACCGGGCTTGTCGGTTTTTCGATTATTGCCGTCCAGGTGATGCTCGGCTCACGTCTGAAAACGCTGGACCGCGCCTTCGGCCTCGATAAGGTAGTGATATTTCACCGGAAAATGGGTGTGGTCGCGGCAGTCTTTTTGCTGTCACATCCGCTGCTGCTGGCGGCAGGGAAAAAAAGCTTTAAGCTTTTTTCTCTTGATACGCCATGGCAGGTAACCATGGGCAAGGGGGCGTTATTGTTTCTAGTCGCGGGCGTACTGCTCGCTTTATATTATTCCAGATTCCGGCTGGATTACAACGCCTGGCGGCTGATTCACAAATTGATGATTGCGGCGGTCGTTCTTGCTTTTGCGCATTCTATACTTTTAGGGGACCCATTTGAAATCGGATGGATTAAGGCCTGGTGGTGGGCGCTGGTGGTCGTTGCGTGCGCAAAATTCCTTTGGCAGAATTTCGTCGTTATCCCGTTCGGCAGGAAAAAATATATCGTCAAATCCGTCACGAAGGAGACGCACGATACATTTACCCTCCGATTCGAGCCGGCAGGCAGTCCCGGCGCAGCGGTTTTCGATTACAAGCCCGGGCAATTTATGTTTCTTGAGCTGCAACATCGAGGCAGGATGAGCGAAGAGCATCCTTTCACCATCAGCAGCTCGCCGACCTCACAGGGACACATTACGGCCACCATCAAAAAATCCGGCAACTATACAAATCTGATAGACCAGACGCAGGTTTCGGACGCCGCATTTCTGCAGGCGCCTTTCGGCAGGTTCAGCTGGGCATTTGATAAGCCGTCGAGCTTTTTGTTTATCGCGGGCGGTGTGGGCATAACGCCGATTCACAGCATGATTACGGCCCTTTGCGATATCGGCGACAAAAGAAACGCGGTGCTTATCTATACCAACAAAACCGAACAGGACATCATTTTCCGCACACAATTCGACAATCTGCCTGCCAACTTCAAGGTTGTGCATATTCTTTCAAAAGCCCAAAAGGAGTGGAAAGGACTGACCGGCCATATCAGCGCCGAGATTATTAAGCAGGAGGCGGGCAGTGTGCTGAAACAGGCGGATGTGTATCTGTGCGGGCCGTCAATGATGATGCGAAGCGTGATGAATGCTCTCGAATCGCTTGGCGTTGATAAAAGGAAAATACATTACGAACGATTTACGATTTAGAGATGGTGTCAGGTGCGGAGCTTGTGGAGGATATGCCAATACGCGCCTCGTGAGCCGGTTTTGATGGCGTCAACGAGTTCGGTATTGTCATTGTAATTGTGGTCAGTAAGTGCCGCGTCGGATTCGTCAATCGGCTCGAAGAACCTCTTGTCGCCCGCGATAAAGTCTTTTATCAATCTCGCCGGGTTTTGGCCCATCAGGTGCGATATGTAAAACGTCGGCTGGAACAGATTCACGGGGCCGGCATATTTGCGTTTGATATTTGGATTTGTTTCCATCGGACCTTCGGCAGCAGCCGTAATTGCCATATCGGTTCCGGGATAGATTCGCACGCCCAGCGGTGCTCCTGCGCAGTCGGGATTGATTTGTTTGATGAAGTCGATTGATTCTCTGGCTGACGCCGGTGTCTCGCCGGGGCCGCCGAAAATCAAGTCAATCATCACGGTAATTCCGTTATCTTTGCACCATCGAACGGCGTTGGCGAGGTCCTGCCTGGTGTGCTTCTGGCGATAGGCCCTGAGCATCACTTCGCAGCCGGAATCGCCGGTAAAATCGATACCGACGCAGCCGGCCTTTCGCATAATTGCCGCTAACTCCGCGTCGAATGGTATGACCGCCATATAGGAGTACCATCTCAGCCGATTGCCTAAACCTCGCCGCACGAATTCCTCGCAGACCGCGTATGCGTGGTTGCGGGAAACGTTGAATTCAGAATCACAGATATGCAGCACGTCGATTCCTTTGGCCAGCAGCGTCTCCGCCTCGTCGGCGACTTCCGCGGGCTTACGCACACGCACGAAAGTTCCTTTACTTATCCGGTCGGCACAGTAGATACAATTGTGGCCGCAGCCGCGTTTGGTCTCGATGCCTAACTGTCCGCCGCGGTTGAAGTAGGTAACATTATCGACTGTGTCCCGGCTTGTGGACAGCGACAGCGGCTCAGGCCATATTGGCTTGTTGGTGCGGACCTGCTCATCTTCCCACCAGGTCAGTCCTGCGACCTTGTCGAATTGCCATCGTCCCTGCAATTGCCCATACAGCTCGATTATCGCCTGCTCGCCGTCTCCGCGGATGCCGAAGTCGGCTTTTGTGTATTCGACAATCTGCCGGGCGAAAATCGAGAAGCCCACGCCGCCGAGGACAATCGGCGCATCGGTGAGTTTGCGAATTGCCGTTATCTGTTCTGCCAGTCGCGGAACAAACCACTGACAGCTTGGCCAAAAGCAGTCATCGACATTGCGAAAAGACAGGCCGATGAGTTCGGGATTGTGTTTACTGAAATAATCCCGCAGCGTCACGTCTTTGTTATCGGCCAAACACAAATCGACCAGGTCAACTTCGATGCCAGCCTTTTTGGCTGCACCGGCGATGTAATCCAGTCCCACCGGGGCAATCGCCGGCTGCATAGTATTTGTATTTATCAGCGTCAGCATCTTATCGCGTTATGTGTCCTGCTGATTGCGTGCCTTGGCGTGTTTCTCAGAGAGCCAGCTCAAAATCAGTCCCAGCTCGAAAAGAAGATACATCGGTATAACCATAGCGAACAGAGAAATCGGGTCGCCGCCTGGTATGACGCAGGAGGCGATTACGACGACCGCGAGAAACACGTATTTTCTGGATTTCTTGAAGAACTCGGCTGACATTATGCCGGTCCTGATAAGAACGAATATGGCTATGGGCGTCTGGAACGACAGACCGAAAATCAGCATCATATTCGCCATAAAGGATATGTAGTTGGTAAACGTGAAATTGGAACTTACCTTCAGAAATTTTTCGTTGAAATAAACAAAGAATTGCAGCGTAGCAGGCGCTATTACGAAAATGAAAAGCAAGGCCCCGGCGGCAAAAAGAGAAGAGCACAAAGGAACTGCTATATAAACGTACCTTTTTTCGTTGGGGTAAAGACCTACCGATACGAATTTCCACAACTGGTAGAAAACCCAGGGCGAGGAAATAACCAACGCCGCAATCATAGCTATTTCCATGTAACTCATAAAACCTTCGGTTGGGTCTATGCTCTGCAGGCGGGCGCTTTCTCCCATTGCTTTGACATAGGGTATTTGAATAAATGCTATCAGATAATCGCCTAAGAACATGCAGATTGTGACAGCTATGCCGAATCCTACCAGCGCGTAAATAATCCGGAACCGCAACTCTTCGAGATGGTCCCCGAGGGACATCGTAGTGTCCGGAATAGTCGATTTATCGGCTTTGCTGTTCATCGAAGGCCCTGAAATGAACGAACGGACTTTCGGCCGAATCAAACGGTCTTCTTGGAATCGTCGTTAGTCGGAGCTTTTTTTATCTCGTTGACGATATCGTCCTTTGTATTCTGGACATCGTTCTGGACGTCGTTAAGACCTTTCTTGAACTCGCTCAAACCTTTGCCGAGATTTTTGGCCAGGTCAGGTAATTTCTTTCCCCCGAAGATTACCAGGACGATTAAAAGAATCCAAACCCAGTCCAAGCCCTGCGGCATCTGGATTGCCATTACATTTTGTGCACATTCAATCATTTGTTTTTCCCTTAAATTTTCGCAATAGGATAACTTGCCCGCCAGCAATTATCAATCACTAAGATTACATATAATACGCCTGCGAATCGACAGTGTGCTTATTTTGTTGCTGTTATCGGCACGATTTTTACGTCTCTGTCGCGGTCTTTGGCAGTATCTACTATATTGCCCGTTTTGTCAACGGCGATACTGTGGCCGCCGAAAATCCTGCCTGACCATGGGCCTCTGCTTATTCTGCCGACAGAATTGGTCCCCAAAACCGCCGCGCCTGTTCGTTTCGCGGCTTCCGTAACCACCTTGTGAAACTCCTTGCTGTGCGCAGGCCACTGTTGCTCTTCTTCCGCGTAGCCGTAAGGCACTAAGAGCAGATTAGGCTTCAGCGCCGCCATCCGGTCGAGAAGGTCTTCGCGATGTGTATCCGCGCATATAAGCAAACCAATTTTTCCGAATTTGGTGTTTACTGTGGTGATATCGGATTCGTTTCCCGCCGCATAGGGAGGAGACATCAGTTTTTGCGGTATGTTTACCTGGCGGTATTTGAGCAGAATCTGCCCCCGGTCATCGATGAGAAGGGCGCTGTTGAACAATCTTCCCGTTTCAAATTCCTCAAGGCCGATACAAAGGTACGTCCCGTATTTTTTCGCGAGTTGAGAAAGCTGCTCCGAATCCGGCCCAGGAATTGTGCAGGCCCTGATATGCGCATCGGCATTGAGCCATCCGAGCATCGCTGCCTCGGGAAAACATATTAGCTCGGCGCCTTTGCTTTTTGCTTCGGCTATGGCATTTTCAATCCGGACGAAATTGCCGCTCCTGTCGCCGTCGATGATGACTATCTGGCACATAGCGATGCCGGGGCCTTTGCGTTTGGAGATAACGTGGATGATTGCGCCTATGACGACAATCGCCACCAAAAATCCGCCCCAAACCGTTGCCCCATCGCCCCTCGGCTCAGAGGCCGCAAGTGTGCATACTATGTTGAACATTTCACCTTGTTTCCCTAAACCTAATTATCGTCTTATAGCACCTTAACTTGCAGTATAATTTGACGGATATAATCAAGTAGCATATAATCGGGTGGTGTCAAAGTGTCAAGACAGGTTTTGGCTGTAGGAACAAATTATGATTCTGCTCTCCGGGCGTGCACCCCACTGCTTCGCAAGGCGAAGCAAAGCGGGGGGGCAAGCAAGAATATTTGAGTCCGCCGTTGGCGTGCTGATTTTGCTCATTATGATTGCCACAGCGGTCGGCATCTATATCATTTCGCAAGATTACAATATGACCCGGTTCGGCATAACGTCGCAGCAGGAATCGCAGGGGGATTTTACGCCCGTCGGCAAGGCCGAAACGTATAATAATGATAACCTTTACGAGAAAATCGACGGCAAGGCCCCGATGTATCAGGAGGCCGGCTTCGTAAAGCTCGATACGCAGCGGTTCGCCGCCAAAAGCAATTCCGAGCTTTCGTTCGAGCTTTACACTTACGATATGAACAACGCTAAAAACGCCTTTTCGGTTTACAGCAGGCAAAAAAGGACGGATGTTACTGACTTGAACGACCTGGGTGCGTTGGCGTTTGGTTACGTGGCGGGCAACGAGATTTGTCTGTCGCTGGGCAGAAATTATATCGAAATGATTGGCTCAGCCGAATCGAACGAGTTGGTGGACGGGATGAAGGGTATGGCCAAAGATATGTCTGCCAAATTTAAGCCGACGGACAAAGACAAGATAGTCGAATTAGGATATTTCCCGGTGCAGGGCACGGTGGCGGGAAGCTGGAAATTGCAGATTGATAACGCCTTCGGCTTCGATGGCCTGACCGATACCTACTCTGCAACGTATAAGATTGGTGATAAAGCGGTTTCGATATTTTTAAGCAAACGCAAAAACGCTGATGAGGCGAAAACGGTCGCGAAGAATTATTATGATTTTCTCATGACCAACGGCGCAAAGGCAATCGCGGTTGACGGCGAAATTCTCAAGTCGGCCGGCGCATCGGTTGTGGATTTTTACGGGGCCTTCGAGATTGTCTTCCCGACGGGCGTATTTGTTGGGGGCGTTCACGAGGCGAATGACAAGCAGGCGGCGGAAAAAGCGGCGGAAGTTTTAATTGGCCGATTGAAGGAAATCAATGACTGAACCAAACCAGGTTAATTCTGCTCGAAGACAACTGCTTATCCGCAGCGCGAAAGCTGCGGCTTCAATTGCCGCTGCCGTTGGCGTCGCCCGCTGGCTTTATGACCCCAAAGGTCCCGGCGCGAAAAATGAGGAAGCCGGTTTTTTGGGGACTTCCGCAAAGGGGTTGCCTGATTTTTCTGTGCCTCGTAAAGATGGACAGGTTATAAGCATTGTTCAGGGCGCAGACAGGGCAAAGACGGCGAGCAATGCAATTGAACTTTTGGGCGGTATCGAGAGGTTTATAAAGCCGGGCGATGTTGTCGTAATCAAACCCAACGCCGGCTTCGCGACGCCCGCGATTCTCGGCGCGACGACTCATCCCGATGTTATCACCGCTATTGTAAAATTGTGTTACGCCGCAAAAGCTAAAAAAGTTATCGTTACCGATAATTCAATCAATGACCCCGCAAGCTGTTTTACGATAAGCGGCATTGGTAAAGCCGCTTCGATTGGCGGCGCGGAAGTTGTTATGCCGAAGGATTCGTATTTCAGCCCGCTTACGCTCGCGGGCGGTTCGCTGATTAAGGACTGGCCTGTGTACTGTGCCCCGTTTGCCAAAGCTAACAAGCTCATCGGCATAGCACCGCTGAAAAACCACAGCAGAAGCGCGGCCTCAATGACTATGAAAAACTGGTATGGTCTCCTCGGCGGAAGACGCGATGTTTTCCATCAGGATATCAATAATATAATCGCAGAGCTTGCGATGCTCGTAAAGCCCACTCTGGTCATTCTCGACGGCACGGCTACTATGATGACCAACGGGCCTACGGGCGGGTCGGTTTCGGACCTAAAGAAAACCAATACGATGATTGTGAGTTGTGATATGGTTGCCGCGGATGCCTTCGGGAGCACACTATTGAATCTTAAGCCATCGGATTTGCCGTATCTGTCCATCGCCGAAAAGGCAGGCGCAGGGACAGCCGATTACGAATCGCTAAAACCATTAAGGGCCGAGGTGACCTGAAAATAATATGAAAATCGCGACGGTTCGACGAATAAATCAGTTGTTCTTTTTTATTTTATTCCTGTGGTTTTGTATTGTCACCACGGTCGGGGAAAAGTTCTGGCAAATCAGAAACTGGCCCATTAACTGGATTTTGCAGGTTGACCCGCTTGTTGCGCTTGGCACGTTAATCTCAACCCGTAAATTTTACGGGCCTTTACACTGTGCGATTGGAATTGTTATCCTGACGATAATCTTCGGGCGGTTTTTCTGCGGCTGGATATGTCCCTTCGGCGCGATACATCAGTTCGTCGGCTACTTAGGCAATCGCGGCAAAAAAGTCGCCGAGAAAATCCGGCTCAATATTTACCGCAAGGCGCAGTGTATAAAATATCTGGTTTTAGTTTTCTTCATCGGTATGGCCGCCTTCCCATCGCTGGCAGGTTCGCTGCAAACGGGATTGCTTGACCCTATTCCTTTAGTAACCCGTTCATTTCAGCTTGTGCTGCTGCCGATTTTTGACAGGGGGACATATTTAACCTCCGTCAACGCCCGTTACTACGAATATGGCTGGCTGATATTTGCCGTATTTGCCGCCGCTGTTCTGCTGAATCTTTTCATACCGAGATTTTACTGCCGGTTCATTTGTCCTACCGGGGCATTTTTGGGAATCATAAGCAGGTTTTCTATTTGGCGCATCGGCAAGACCAAAAGTGAATGTATCAACTGCAAATTATGCGAAAAGGCCTGCGAGGGCGGCTGCGAGCCGAGCGGCAACATTAAAATCGCAGAATGTGTCCTTTGCTTCAACTGCCGTGATGACTGCAAGCACGACCTCATCGCATATCAAACTGTTCCCTCTCTTGCGGGCGAAACGCAGGTCGATGTTTCCAGAAGAGGAGTTGTGTTGTCGTTTGTCAGCGGCGTTTTGGCTGCTCCTGTGGTTCGTCTGGGCGGCAAAGTTACGTCAAACTGGTACACCGGCGTTGTTCGTCCGCCCGGCGCTTTGGCGGAGCCGGAGTTTTTGAAACGGTGCCTAAAATGCGGCCAGTGTATGCGTGTATGCCCGACAAATGTCATTCAGCCCGCGGGCATTGAAGGCGGAATCGAAGGACTCTGGACGCCGGTACTTAATAATCGCATCGGCTCAAGCGGCTGTCAGTTGAATTGCGTTGCCTGCGGACAGGTCTGCCCGACCTCCGCAATCAGGCCGATTACGCTCGATGAAAAACGAGGACTCGGTGAATTTGCCGCCGTCGGCCCAGTCAAACTCGGAACGGCATTTGTTGACCAGGGGAGGTGTTTGCCGTGGTCAATGGATAAACCCTGTATCGTCTGCCAGGAGGTTTGCCCGGTCAGCCCGAAGGCGATTTTCACTAAGGATATTTATTCCACTGTCAGGAATGGCGCGGTATCAGTCAGGCAGGTCACAGGAAATACTATTGAGATTGAGGGGAATATTCCTGCGGATAAGTTCAGTACTGGCGATTATTACGTTCTTTTCGAGGATGGCAGCCGGCGTAAAATCACCGCAAATACCGCTGCCTCAATAGGAATTGCCGAAGGCAAAATACCTGCTACTGCGGCGGGTAAAATCGAAATACAGGTGCGATTGCAGAAGCCCTGTGTGGATATCGAAAAGTGTATTGGTTGCGGCGTTTGCGAGCATGAATGCCCCGTAAGCGGCAGAAGGGCGATAAGAATTACCGCTGAAGGTGAAACCAGAAGCACAGACCGCAGATTATTGTTATAATAGCAGAACAAGGTGAACAGAATAGGGGTAAATAATAGTTGAACCTGTATTTATAACCTGAACTAAAAATGAGTTTCTTATGGAGAGTTGTCGATGAGCAGCGGATTTAACAGAAGGAATTTTTTGAAGACAATCGGGGCGGTGGGCTTAGGTTCGGTTTTAACCTCAAAGGCAAAGGCGGACACTAACGAGCCAAACGCCGCAGGCGAAAAACAGCAGGGCGAAACGCCGCAGGTTCCAACGCGAAAATTCGGCAAGTCAGGGCCTGATGTATCGGCATTGTCCCTCGGAGCTATACAGCTCATCGATAACCAGGTCATTCTTACAAGCTCTCTGAAATGGGGCGTAACCTACTGGGATACCGCTTATGGCTACACCAACGGCAACAGCGAAATATGCATCGGCAAGTTTCTATCTTCCAGACCCGAAATGCGAAAGAAACTGTTTATCGCCACCAAGGCCTCTCACGCTGTAGGAGCAGAGCAAGTTGAAGGCCGACTCCGGGATTCGCTCAAAAGAATGAATACCGATTACGTGGATGTTTTCTACGGCGTTCATGTTCTCGATAATATGTCGCAGCTTACAGAAGACCTCAAGCCCTGGGCGGAAAACGCAAAGAAAAAGGGATTGATAAAATACTTCGGCTTCAGCACGCACAGCAATATGGCAAAAAATCTGTTAGAGGCGTCAAAGCTCGGCTGGGTCGATGCCATTTTGACGACATATAACTTCCGCCTGACCAAAGACCCCATGATGCAAAAGGCGATTGATGCCTGCTATAAAGCGGGAATTGCACTTACGGCGATGAAGACACAGAAAAGTGTATCGGTCCAGACCGACGAGGACAGGAAGCTGATTGAGCATTTCTCGGCGAAGGGCTTTACCGAGGGACAGGCGAAGATAAAGTCCGTTATGGAAGACGAGAGAATAGCTGCGGTAACCGTCGGGATGAACAGCGTCGCGCAAATAACGGAAAATGTCGCCGCGGTGCTCGACAAGACAAAACTTGCTCAGGACGACAAAGATGCCCTTGCTGAATACGCAAGCGCAACGTGCGGCGGTTATTGTGCCGGCTGCGCCCATATCTGCGATTCCGCTTTGGGCGGCGTATCACACGTCAACGATGTTATGCGGTCGCTTATGTATCACAATAGCTACGGTGACAAACAACTGGCCAAACAAACTTTCGCTGCCATACCTGCTGACACAAGGGCGAGGTTATTGACGGCGGATTATCGGCTCGCGGAGCAGTGTTGCCCGCAGCATATGCCAATTGCCCGGCTTGTTAATGAGGCCGTCGAAAAACTTGTCTGATTTACTTTTTACGCGAGGAGAATTGAATGAGTGAAGTAAACAAAGGCGTCAGCAGACGCTGGTTCTTGGAAGTTGTCGGCGCCGCCGGTATCGGTGCGGTTATCGGTTCGAAAGTTTTAGCGGAACCTAATGACCCCAACGGGCCAAAAGAACAATCAAATCAACCGCTTGAATTGCCAAAACGAAAACTCGGCAAGACCGGCGTCGAAATTCCCTGTCTTGCGTTAGGCGTCTCGTTTAACGCCGTAGATAACCAGATTATTCTGCGCAAGGCCGTCGAGTGGGGCGTTACCACATGGGACACATCGAGTTTTTATGAGAACGGCAACAGCGAGCTTGGCATCGGAAAATTCATCGAGAAAAATCCGGGCAGCCGGCAAAAGCTGTTCATCATTACAAAGGCCTCTTTTGCCAAAAACATCGAAGACGTCGAAAAACATCTTCAGGCAAGTATGGGGCGAATGAAAACTGATTATATCGATTTATTCTTCGGGATTCACGGCTTGAGTAGTCCCGCGCAGTTAAACGATGAAATGAAGAAATGGGTGGAGAAGGCCAAGGAACGAAAGGTCATCAAATACTTCGGATTCAGCACTCACGCCAATATGGCCGATTGTCTCATGGGGGCGTCAAAGCTCGGCTGGGTTGACGCGGCGATGCCGATTTACAATTTCAGGGTTATGCAGGACAAGAAGCTCACCGACGCCGTGCAGGCTTGTTTCGACGCCGGTGTAGGCATAATCGCAATGAAAACGCAGGCGCAGAAAGTCGAAAGCGATAGCGACAAAAAACTGATGGAGCATTTCTCGGTAAAAGGATTCACCGAGGGACAGGCCAAATTAAGATTTGTTCTCGATGACAAACGCATTACAGCCGCCTGTGTCGGCAGAGAAAACATGGAGCATCTTAAGCAAAATGTCGCTGCCGCATTGGATAAAAAGGAGCTGACGCAGCTTGACAAGGAAGTCCTTAAAAACTACGCTGCCGAAACCTGCTCCGGCTATTGCGCCGGCTGCGCAAATATCTGCGGTTCAGTTGCTGCCGGCGTTCCCGTCAGCGACGTTATGCGATACCTGATGTATTACAACAGCTTTGGCGATACTCATACCGCCCGTCAGCTCTTCGCTGATATTCCGCATGATATACGCAGCAAAATGCTCACAGCCGATTACACTGCTGCTGAGTCACGCTGCCCTCAACGATTACCTATCGCCCGGTTTATGAGTCAGGCGGTCCGTACGCTTGCCTGATTGCGGAAAACGCTTTTTTATGGCTGTTTTGTACCCACCGGCATCCGAAAAAATATTGCCGCCTCGCAAATTTTAACTATTTGCTAATAAAGCACTTACGATTTGTCGTCCATTTTTTCCTTTGGTTTGGGTTGTCCCTTTGGGTACAATTCAACAATAGAGAGGTAGTGGTGTAGAGTTTTGGCTTCGGCGATAGTTGGGTGTGATGAGAAGGTTTTATTACAACGTATGGTATCCTTTTACGGTTAATAAAAGAAGGATACTAATTCTTGCGATAGCGACGTATATCGTGTTGTGTTAAAAAGTGTAAAATCTTTTCGGCTTTTCTCCGACCGCTCTTGTTGAGCGGTTTTTTTATGCGCACAATTCTCCATGATTGACACACGGCAATCCCCGCTTTAAACTTTAGGCGATTATTCTACTGGAAAGGGACTGTGAATGATAATCGTAACCGGCGGGGCGGGCTTTATCGGCTCAGCGTTAATCGCTGCTTTGAATAAACGCGGCATCGATGATATCCTCGTTGTTGACCGGCTGGGAAGCGACCAGCGATGGAAGAATCTCGTCAACCTGCGATTTGTCGATTACTTAGACAAAGAGGAATTCCTTGAAATGGTGTCGCAAGACGTCCTGAACTATTCTGTAGATGCTGTTTTTCACCTTGGCGCCTGCTCATCGACCACCGAGACGGATGCGTCCTTTCTTATGGAAAACAATTTCGAATACACCAAACAACTGGCCCAGTGGACGACCGAAGAGGGAATTCGGTTCATTTACGCTTCAAGCGCGGCCACTTATGGTGATGGCGAAAATGGCTTTGTTGACGATGAGAGTAAACTCGAAACACTCAGGCCACTCAATCCTTATGGTTATTCGAAGCAGTTGTTTGACCTGTGGGCGAAGCGCAACGGCCTGCTTGGAAAAATCGTCGGCCTGAAATACTTTAACGTCTTTGGCCCCAACGAATATCACAAGGCTGATATGCGAAGCTTTGTCCTCAAGGCCTTCGAGCGGATAAATGCTACGGGCAAGGTGTGTCTCTTCAAATCCTTAAATCCCGATTACAAAGACGGCGAACAGAAACGTGATTTCCTCTACGTCAAAGACGCGGTAGATATGACGCTTTTCTTCTATGATAACCCTGATACATTCGGCATATACAATCTTGGCGCAGGTGTTGCTCGCACTTGGAACGATTTGGCAAAGGCGGTATTTGATGCGATGGGCAAAAAAACAAACATCGAATACATCGATATGCCCGATTCTGTCCGCAATCAGTACCAGTATTTCACCGAGGCCGATATCACCAAGCTCCACGACATCGGCTACGACAAGCAAATCACTTCTCTCGAGGAATCTGTTAAGGATTATGTTCAAAATTATTTGGAAAGAGAAATCTATATTGCGGGGGAGTAAAAAATGTGGAAAATAAAGACGTCTCCCAAAGTTCTAAAAGCCACCGATAAATACATAGCTTCTATCGGAAGAAAACGTGAAGAGTTGACTGAAGAACAATGGAACTTAATGGTAAATTATATCAAGACACGACGTCTTGCCATTCCATCGTTAATATTTTTTGGACTGATTTGCGCTATTTTTACTCTTATGTATTATCATCTTGGACACAAATATTTAACAATGGCTATCCCTCATCATACAGTTACGATTTCATTTGAAGGCCAGCAAGAGCCAATCACACTGTCACCTGAAGAGATACGGAAATATTCGACCTATGTGACCGATTGTTATATGATGGCTGGTACGCAGTTAATGCTCGCATTTGAGTCTCTAATCTTTATTGTTATTAGTTTGACAATCACCAGAATATACGCGCGCAAAGGACACATAATTTTGCTTTCAAGACCAACCTCAACAGAATCTGTAGTATAGATTATTCAAAAAACTATATGCCGTTTACGCCATGTCATTAGGAGATAATAAATGAATCGTCTTACGAAGTATTTTCTGAAGGGTTTGCTGATATTTGTTCCCGCGGCACTGACGATTTTTGCTTTTTTATGGGTTTTTACCAAGCTGGATACGGGTTTAAGAAGCATTTTTGATATATCGATTCCCGGCCTTGGTATTATCGTGACAATCGTGGTTATATTTGTCGTCGGCTTTGTGGCGTCGAGCTTGCTGGGCAAGAAATTATTTGCCCTTGTCGAAAGCGCATTTACAAAGACGCCCTTAGTTAAAATGATTTATTCATCGGTCAGGGACCTCGTCGGGGCTTTTGCCGGCGACAAGAAGAAATTCGATAAGCCGGTGGTGGTTGAGCTTATGCCCGGCGGCGCAAAGGTGATGGGCTTTGTTACGAGGGAGTCGCTTGGGTTTCTTGGTCTGCCGGGACATACGGCCGTGTATTTGCCGCAATCATACAATTTCTCCGGTGCACTCCTGATATTCCCGTCAGCACAAGTCAAACCAGTAAAAATTGACAGTTACGAGGCGATGCGGTTCATCGTATCAGGCGGTGTCTCCGGCGGCAGCAAGTCATAACAGGTATAAGCGTTGCAAATCCTCTCCGGCGGGCGTATAATCGCCCCGTTTTATTGATTTTATGAGGATTTTGCGATGCAGATTCTGGAACAGTTGAAATTACTCAAACGCGGCACGGTTGAGGTCTTCACCGAGGCCGAACTGGCCGAAAAGCTTACTAATGCCGCCAAAGACAAACGTCAGCTCCGTATAAAGCTCGGCCTTGACCCCACAAGCCCGGATATTCACCTTGGCCATACCGTTGTGCTTCGCAAGATGCGCCAGTTCCAGGACCTCGGCCACAAAGCCGTTTTAATTATCGGCGACTACACCGCCCGTATCGGCGACCCCACGGGACAGAATACTACCCGCCCGATGCTGTCGCCTGAACAAATCGATAAAAACGCAAAGACATATTTCGACCAGGCGGGCAAAATCCTCGATACTTCCTCAAACAAACTCGAAGTCCGGCACAACTCCGAATGGCTCGAAAAACTTACCTTAATGGAGCTTATTCAGATTGCCGCTAAAAAGACCATCGCCCAGATGCTTCAACGGGACAGCTTCAAGCTTCGTCTCGAAAAGGGCATCGATGTTTACGCGCACGAATTTATTTATCCTCTGATGCAGGGTTATGATTCCGTCGCAGTTAAAAGCGACGTCGAATTAGGAGGCACAGACCAGACGTTCAACAATCTTGTTGGCCGAGATATTCAAAAGGCGTATAACCAGCCGCAACAAGTTGTTATCACTGTCCCTATTCTTGTCGGTTTAGATGGCAAAGAGAAAATGAGCAAATCAAAGGGCAACTACATAGGCGTTACAGACCAGCCCAACGATATGTTCGGCAAGGTGATGAGCATCTCCGATGATATGATGGCAAATTACTTTACGCTGCTTACCGACCTGCCGACGGAAAGAATAGCAGAATTAACCAATTCGCAGAAAACGCATCCCAAAGAGGCGAAGGTTCTGCTCGCAAAGACGATTATCTCGCAGTTTTATGATACGGCAGCCGCCGATTCAGCAGCGGAACAGTTTGAGAAGGTTTTTGCGCAAAAGCAATTGCCTGATGAAATGCCGGAATTCAAACTTACTGCTGAACAGATATCAGTAAAGCAATTGCTTGTTAACTGCAAACTTGTCGAATCAGGCGGCGACGCAAAGCGTATGTGCGCGCAATCGGCTGTGACTATCGATGGCCAAAAAGTCACTGACCCTAATGCTCAAATCACTCCCGCAAATGGGATGACCATCCAGGTGGGCAAACGCAAATTCGCAAAAATTAAAGTTAATTAAACAGCCGGCATCTCAGGCATTACCTTGAGGGCTGATGTGAATGCTTCGGATGATTTCGCCGGGCCGTTCACCGTTAATATGGAATTGAAGAAAGGACTGGACAAACAGACATTTACACAAACAATAGAGAAAATGAAAAAGGGCGCCAATTCCTTCAAGTGGGATTTGGTTAAAAAGGCCGAAGATGGCAGTTATGCTTTGTCGATTGAGATATTAAATGACCAGCTTAAGCTCAGGGACAAGTTAGTGAAGTCCTTTAAGGTGATGGCTAAATAAACGCTTGAAAAAAAGAATTGAGAAAGGATGATTTATGGAAGGGAAAGATTTAGGCAAGACCTCGACCGGTATGCAGGCCAACGTCGCGGGATTGTTGTGCTATGTTTTGGGTTGGCTTACAGGGCTTATATTTTTTCTTATCGAGAAGGAAAATAAATTTGTCCGTTTTCACGCCCTGCAGTCAATGATTGTTTTCGGCGCGTTGTTTGTATTAAGCCTTGCGATGGGGATGTTTATGGGGGTGCTTGCTGTGATTAGATTGGGTTTTCTAATCCCTCTTTTTTCTTTGGTTGACGGTCTTCTGTTTTTAGTGGGATTTATTCTCTGGATTCTGCTTATGATTAAGGCCTACCAGGGCGAGAAGTTCAAGCTGCCGGTTGCCGGGGACATCGCAGAAAAGAACACCCAATAAAGGCACAATGAAAGTTTCACGGTTTGGTCAAAAGATAAAACGCAGGTCTGGAATCAGCCAGTTGATGGTTGATATGGGCGATGGGCTAAAGGCAGGCGTTGATGTCCTGATGCTCGGAGGAGGTAATCCGTCACATATACCTGAGGTGGATAATGTTTTTCGCCGGTGTGTAAAAGAACTGCTTGCAAAGAAGGGGGCTTTTGAGCGGGCGGTCGGCGATTATGACCCGCCGCAGGGCAATAAAGAGTTTATCGATGCAATCTGCGGATTACTGCGAGTTGAGTGCGGGTGGAATATCAAGCCGGGCAATATTGCTCTTACGGCCGGCAGTCAGTCGGCGTTTTTCATACTCTTCAATATCTTCGCGGGCGAGTTCGAAGACGGCTCGAAAAAGAAAATCCTGCTGCCTCTTGCTCCAGAATACACCGGTTACTGCGACGTAGGTTTTACTGATGGATTGTTTATCGCGAATAAACCAGATATCGAGCACATCGATGAACGCACCTTCAAATATCACGTTGATTTTGACCGGCTTAACGTAGATGAGGATATTGGCGCGATTTGTATTTCAAGGCCTACCAACCCAACAGCAAATGTCCTGACCGACGCGGAAGTTGCCAAACTCGATTCGCTTGCACGGGCCGGGGGTATCCCGCTGATAATCGACAATGCATACGGCTCGCCTTTCCCGAATATAATTTTCACCGAGGCGAGGCCTCTCTGGAATGAAAACACGATTGTATGTATGAGCTTGTCGAAGTTCGGGCTTCCTGCTACACGGACAGGTATTGTCATCGCTCGCGAAGAAATTATCGAACTGGTCTCGGAGATGAACGCGGTGATGAGTTTGAGCACTGCCAGTTTAGGTGCTGTAATTGGGACCGAGCTTGTGCGGACGGGCGAACTGGTTCGGCTAAGTAAAGAAGTGATAAGGCCCTATTATCAGGACAAGGCAAAATGGGCGGTTACCAAAATTTGCGGACTGCTCGACGGGATTGATTTTCATATTCACAAGCCAGAAGGGGCGTTCTTTTTGTGGCTCTGGCTGCCCGAATTGAAAATTACCGATGCTGAATTATATCAGCGGCTGAAAAAACGCGGTGTTCTTATAGTTCCAGGCCATTACTTTTTCCCGGGTCTCGAATATGACTGGGAGCACAAACAGCAGTGCATTCGAATAAGCTATGCCCAAGACGTTGAAAAAGTCGAAGCTGGTCTAAAAGTTATCGCCGACGAAATTATACTCGCTTGCAAAAAAGGTTAGGTCTGCCTGCTGTGCGCAAGGTAAGCGACTACGCGTTTGTCGTAAAGATGTCGCGGGCTATGTCTTCTCCTGCGTTGCTGGCGTAGTAGTGTTCCATTGCCTTCTGACTTTTGGTTTCGAACATCTTTGCTGAGGAGAATGTGCCGCTTTTCATCAGGATGGCGATGACTATGCACGCGGCGACGTTGGCGGATGAGTGTTTGTACCTGGAGCACCTTTCGATAATGCTCAGGTCTGGGCGGATGTTTCGGAGACGCTCAGCTTCGGCTGTTGTTCTCAAGCAGTGTTTGAGCACGCCGATTGCCTGGGTATTAGCCCGCATCAGCAAATCAAGATTGTGCGGCTGGGATTTTAACAGGGTCATTGCGAGTTCGACATTGCCGAGGCGCGACAATCGTCGCTGGCAGCGCGGGCAGCTAACTATGTGGTTTTGTATCCAGTGCCGGTCAGGGCTGAAACTGTCGGCCAGCAGCCGAAGTACCCGGCCTCTAAGTTGTCTGCAACAGGTTTTTGCCTTCGCGGCCCACATATTATTACCTTGTTTCCTTTCTCATCCAGACGGCTAAAAGCTGGACCGCTTTGCATCTGTAAACTCTTGCGGTCGCAGCCGTAATTCCCAATATTTTTCCGACCTGCTCATACGGCAGGTCTCCCAGGTCGTGCAGGGTTACGACGTCACGTAAATGTTCCGGCAGTTCTGCGATACCAGCTCTTAACGCCTCAGTCATATACCGCGTATCAAGCTCAGCGGCGGGGGAGTTGGTATTGCGCTGGGCGGTTATTTTCGGCGGGAGATTATTTTTTTCGACAAGTTTATGTCGCAGGATTGAGATGGCTATGTTGCTTGCCGAGCGAAAGACATACGCCTTTACATTTTCCGGCTTGCATCCGTGTTCGTGGTGCGCGAGTTTCAGGAACGTATCCTGATACGCATCGCAAACGTCCTGCTCATTGCCGAGTATCCGCCAGAGCATATTGACCAGTTCCCGGCCGTGCCACTGCATTGCGCAGAGAACCCACCCCTGCGTCTGTTCCAACGCCTTCGGGATTGGAATATCCCACAACAACTCGATGCTGACAGCCCTGCCAGTCATAATTTCTCCGATTATTAGGACGCGCTGCCTGACATTATGTTAACACTAATTCAGTGCTGAATGATTAAAAATATGATTTTTTTCTGAATAACATTTGCTCTGCCGACACGTCTGAATTTACAGGGGGGGACAGGAAAAACGGTAGCTATGTTTGTTAAGGGTGTGAGGAAATGGCTTTAACTCTTTATAGGAACAAAAGTTGCAAGCAAAAGGCACAGCCGGGCGATGTTGTTACCCTTGTGGATGAATTGCTCGCCGGGGCCGTGGATGTCGGAGCCAGCGATATTCATTTTGAGCCGACCAGTTCGGAGTTGGTGGTAAAATTTCGTCTTGACGGGCTGCTGAGTGTGGTTGAATCACTGCCAAAATCCATCTCGGACAACGTAATTGCCCGATTGAAGGTTCTGGGCGGGCTTCTGACGTATCGCAATGATTTGCCGCAGGAAGGACGAATGGAAATCAACAACGGCTGTGAGAATGTTATTGACCGGCGGCTCTCTGTATTCCCGACAATATACGGCCAAAGAGCTGTAGTGAGAATCTTTTACAAGAACGCGCAATTGACAGACCTCGAACAACTGGGGTTCTCGCCGGCGATATATGCGGCGTTGAAACAGACCGCCTGCGCTAATCAGGGCGTTCTGCTGGTGACAGGGCCGGCAGGCAGCGGCAAAAGCACTACCCTGGCCGCCGTTCTGAGGCACATTCAAAAACACTTGCCGGGTAAAAGTATCGTTACGCTGGAAGACCCTGTTGAGATTCGACTCGACGGCGTTACTCAGGTTCAAATCACCCCTTTCGGTCCGATGACATTTCCGACGGCCCTGCGTTCGCTTCTTCGCCAAGACCCGCAGGTCCTGATGATAGGCGAAATTCGCGATGCAGAGACAGCGAAGATAGTGATTGAGGCGGGTCTTACGGGGCATTTGCTGATGAGCACGATGCACAGCGGTTCGGCTGCGTCGGCGATTCTGCGACTCCTTGAAATGGGTATCGAGCCATATCAGGTAACGTCGAGTGTTTCGGCTGTCCTCAATCAACGGCTTGTCCGCAGGTTATGCGGCAAATGCAAAAAACAAACAGCCGCCGGTGATTACGAATCAGTCGGGTGCGATGAATGTTTTGGAACGGGGTTCAAAGGCAGGATGTTGATAGCGGAACTGGTCCGGCTTGACAGCTCGCTGCGAAAGGCGATTCTTGCCAGGACCGACACCGACGAGATTGAGAAAATTCTGAGTAATAAAGGTCACGCCGGTATGCTTGAAGATGGCAAACGATTGGTCGCCGACGGTCTGACCACGCGGGACGAACTGGATAAGGTATGCGGTTCTGCCGGGGACATTTGACAGGTCGATATTAAGACGGGAGATTTAAGAATGGCGACGTTCGAATATAGTGCGATGACGGCCTCGGATCGGCTGATGAA
>JBEKZW010000020.1:0-40443 GCA_049509475.1 Sedimentisphaerales bacterium | reverse complement strand
TTGCGGTGGGCCACGCAGGCACATCGATAGGCACGGCCATCGGGCTTGCTCTTGGCGAAACGAAACAGGGTAAGCAGGATAAAATAGTGGCTTTTGTCGGCGACGGCAGCATCGTCAACGGGGCGAGCTTCGAGTCGCTGAACAATCTGGGTTTAGTCAAGCGACAGATGCTGATTGTACTGAATGATAATTCGCTGGCGATAGACGCGACGCAGGGCGCGGTGGCGAAGTATTTTTCGAAGATTCGACTGAGCCAGACATACGAGGATTTACGCAGGACGACGAAAGACATACTGGAGCATACGCCGGTTATCGGAAAGACGGTGGAAGAAGCAATAGAGAGAATCAAAAAGAATATTCGTATGGTGCTCCCGGCGAGCCAGTTGTTCGAAAGTTTGAATGTGCCGTATTTCGGACCGGTGGACGGACATGATATAGGGACGCTTGTTCAATTGTTCAGGGCATTGAAGCAGGTTGAGCATCCTGTGATTCTGCATTGTCATACCAAAAAAGGGATGGGTTTTACGCCCGCGGACAGCCAGCCGAGCAAGTATCATTCGACAGGGCCGTTCAAAATGAACGGCGACGTGGTGGAGCCGGCAACGGAGAAGCAGGGGCGAAGCTTCACTGATGCTTTCGGCGACGAACTGGTGAGATTGGCTGAAAAGGACAAGAAGGTTATTGCGATAAGCAGCGCTATGTGTGAGGGGACGGGGCTAAAGAAGTTCCGAGAGCGATTCCCTGACCGATTCTACGACGTGGGCATAGCCGAGAGCGCGGCGGTGGAGATAGCGGCGGGCCTGGCAAAGACCGGAATGCGGCCCGTGGTTTGCATATATTCGACTTTTTTGCAAAGGAGTTTTGACCAAATATTTCAGGAGGTATCGCTACAGAACCTGCCTGTGGTATTTTGCATCGACAGGGCGGGAGTGGTTGGCGCGGACGGGCCGACGCATCACGGTCTTATGGATATCGGATATTTGCGTATGATGCCGAATATTGCGTTGGTGTCGCCTGCAGACGCGGTTGAGATGGGTGGCGCTTTGGAGTTCGCGTTGAGTGCGGACAGGGCGGTGTGCGTGAGATATCCGAAGGAAATAATCGCCAGCCAGCAGATTACTGAATCGAGCAGCGAACCATTTGTGCTGGGTAAAAGCGTGGTCGCCAGAAGAAGCGACAGGGCGGTTGCTGTGATAATCAGTTACGGGAGTATTCTTGTAGAGGCGATAGCTGCCGCGGGGGCGCTGGCTCAGGAAGGCATAGAGGTTGATGTGATAAACGCGAGGTTTGCGGCGCCGATAGACAGCAGGATAGTTGAGCTGATTGGGGCAGGTAAGCCTGTGATTACGGTTGAGGACCACGGGGTGGCGTGCGGATTTGGTTCTGCGATAATGGAGGCGGCGGCGGGTCAGCACAGCGGCGGATTTGTGCCGCGGAGAGATGGGGGGGCGGTGCGGGTGCTGGGGGTGCCGAAGCGGTTTGTCAGGCACGATTCGCGGAACAATCAGCTTAGGGAGGGGGGGATAAATGCCGATAAAATAGCGGAGACGGTGTGCCAAATGCTGAATCGGTAGGCCGCCGGGCGCGGATAAAGTTAGAAGTGAGAATACTAAAATAATGGCAAGGGCAGGTCGCAAGAGAGTGTTGAGGTTGGCGATTTTCGGGGACCGCAGGAAAGGGTATGTTGCGGAGGCGATAGCGGAATTTGCGGATTTTATAAAGCGTAAAGCCAAAATAGTGGTCAATTGCGGGATAGATGAGTGCGCGCCGGAAAGTTTTCGTGAGGCGGATTACGCGGTGGTCTTCGGGGGAGATGGAAGCATTATAGCGGCAGCCAGGCAGTTAAGCAGAAGCTCCGATAGAATCGGAATTCCGGTTATAGGGGTGAATCTCGGCAAGCTTGGGTATCTGGCAGAGTTCAGCATCGATGAGCTGAAGGAATTTTTCCCGCAGCTGGTGAGAGGCAAGGCGAGGATAGAGAAGCGAATGATGCTGCGTTGCCGGGTGCTTAAGAAAGGCAAGGCGCATTTTTGTTCGACGGCGGTCAATGATGTGTTCATTACTTCGGGGCCGCCATTTCGGATGATAGACCTGCAGATGTTTGTGGATGGGCAGCATTTAGGAGAGTGCGTGAGCGACGGTCTGGTGGTTTCGACGCCAACGGGTTCGACGGCGTATAGTTTGTCCGCGGGCGGGCCTGTGTTGTCGCAGAAGATGGAAGGGATTGTGATTACGCCGATATGCCCGCATAGTTTGAGTTTCAGGCCGATTGTTATAAGAGCGGACAGCGTAGTTGAGATTCGCGGGGAACGTTTGAATGAAGGAACGACGGTCTCGATAGATGGACAGGTATCGCTGGAACTGGATATCGATGATGTGGTGGAGATAAAGCGGGAGAAACGTGATTTTCTGGTTGTGAATAATCCGCTCAGGTGCGAGTGGGACACGCTGGCGACCAAGCTGGGGTGGGCTGAGAAGCCGAAATACCAGGGCGTTTAGCGGGAATCTAAAAGCGAACAGGCCGGGTTATTTGCTGTAGTTAATGGTATGAGAAGACAAAATATAATTTGCGTGTCGGCGTTAATTGTGGCGGTTTTCTGCGGAGTTGGATTGTGTCTGGAAAACCCGTCGGTTGGCAATCCGGTTGGGTCTGGGACGGTTCCTCCCACGGCTTATAAGTCGGGGCTGACACCGAGCCCAAATCCAATCAATACGAGCAGGAATCTGGTGATTACGGGCAACTTGGCCAACGGGATGCAATTCAGGGGCGTTGTGCCATACAACAGCCCGACGAGTTTTTATGTGCCGGCAAGCTCACTTTCAAGTACATCGGGGGGGCTGGACTCATTTCTGAGGAACACTGCCGGTTCGCAAAATTTCGGGAAGAGCGGCGGGGGGCTGACGCCTTATTATTCGCCGACAGTGACGACGACGCAGCCTGGCGTGAGTGGTGTGGTTACGACCGGCGGTTTGGGGAATAATTCATTTGCAGGCACAAATTTACCGAGCGCTCAGACAGGATATTACCAGAGCGTGTATAATCCTCAAATCGGCAGGCGGCCATTGTCGATGAGCCAGCAGGATTTGGAGAAACTTGTGGAGGCGGACATCAGGAAAAATCCTCCTGGAGGCGAGCCGGGTTCGCAGTCACAGGAACAGTTCTGGCGTGATATGGGAGTTAATATTCAGCGAAAAGGTGAAACAGAAACAACCAAGGGGACTGTAAAACCTGAGTCGGCGACGGGAAACAAGTCGAGTTTGGAAATGCTGCTGGGTATGAATGCGCAAAAGGCCGGCGACGGGCAGGGTAAGCGGGAGGCGAACAAGGAAGGATTGGCGGGACAGATTGACAATACGCTGAAGCCGGCGCAGGTGACTGATGTGTATGAGCAGATGAAGGGGCGGTTAGGCAAGACCATTGAATTGCCCCAGCCCGAGGGTGCACCTGCGACAAAACAGGCGGAGGTGAATGAACCGACAGCTTCGAAGGCAATCGCGTCGCCCACGGATTTTGCGACAGCGTACAAGAGTTTTGCATCTTACAGCGATGACAAGTTCAATCATCATATGCGAGCGGCGGAGGGCTTTATGAAGCAAGGGAGGTTTTACCGTGCCGCTGATGCTTACACTCTTGCTTCGATTTATAAGCCGGATGACCCGCTGGGTTATGCGGGCAAGAGCATGGCCTTGTTTGGGTCCGGCGAGTATCTGAGCAGTGCGTTATTTTTGGCCAGGGCGCTGGAGATTTTTCCGGAATATGCGAAGGTCAAGGTTGACCTTGTGGGAATGATAGGCGACAAGGACACGGTTGAGAACAGGATACTCGAAGCGAGGGAATGGATGGACAAGAGCGATTCCGGGGAGCTGGAATTTCTGCTCAGTTATATTTATTATCAGATGGACCGGATGGAGTTTTCGCGGCAGGCGATTGAGGCGGCGGCTAAGAAGATGCCGAAATCGCTGGCGGTTGCGGCGATGAAGAAGGTCATAGACGAGCGGTTATCAAAACTTTAGCAAATACTTTGTGATATTCAGAGGCCAGGCACTTCACTTCAGATAACATGTCAGTTATGATTTGGCCAATGATTGACAATATAACCAATTCTTTGGATATGGAAGGAATTTTTGCGCCTGGAGGGGCGGTTGGGAAATCATTTGACGGATATGAGCGGCGTCAGCAGCAGATTGATATGGCCAAGGCGGTGCAAAAGGCGATATCAACCAAGAGACATTTAGTCGCGGAGGCAGGAACGGGGGTCGGCAAGAGTTTGGCGTATCTTGCCCCTGCGATAGAAAAAGCAATTCTCGGGGCAAATCGAGTAGTTATAAGCACATTCACAATCGCTTTGCAGGAGCAGTTAATCAATAAGGATATTCCCTGTTTGAACCGGTGCCTGCCGTGGAGTTTCAAGGCGGTGCTGGCGAAGGGCAAGTCGAATTATCTTTGCAAGCGTCGGTTAGAATTTGCGTTGCGGAGGCAGATGGGCTTGTTCGACCAGTTCGGTGATGCCCTCGCGAAGATACATAACTGGGCGACGAGGACGACGGACGGGTCACTAAGCGATTTGCCTTTTATACCGGACAGTCGGGTCTGGGACATGGTGAAGGCGGAACACGGCAACTGCAAAGGCAGGAAATGCGGGCATTTTACGAGTTGCTTTTGCCAGCGGGCAAGGAGAGAGGTTGAGAACGCGAATGTTATTGTGACAAATCACGCGCTGCTATTTAGCGACCTTGCTCTGCGGGAGGAAGAGTTTTCGATACTGCCTGATTATAAGTGGGTGATTATCGATGAGGCACACAACATTGAGCGGGTGGCGGAGGAACATTTCGGCATTGAGATAAGCAGCGGGTCAGTGAGGTTTCTGTTAGACGGGCTTTATAATCCGCGAACACATAAAGGGCTTTTAGTTTATACGGAATCGGGGAAGCTTACTGATTTGGTTGTCAAGGCGTCAGAGGCGGCGAAGGAGTTTTTCAAAGGCGTTCGGTGGTGGAATGAGCGGCACAGAGAACAGGCGAACGGCAGGTGCTATAAGAATTTTGTCGAGGACAATTTGTCTGCGCAGTTTAAGGAACTTCGGGCGGGGTTGTCCGGTCTGGCAAAGCAGGCGAAAGACGAGGATGAGCGGTTTGAATTGACGCGATACGTTGATAAGTGCGCGGGATTGCTCGCGGATTTGGAGGCGTTTTTGTCACAGACCAAACAGGATTATGTTTATTGGGTTGAGGTTGACGAGGGCAAGCGCGATGCGGTTTATTTGAAAAGTGCGCCGTTGAACGTGGGGGCAGACGTGAAAAGGAGCTTATTCGACAAGTTTGACTCGGTGATAATGACCAGTGCAACACTTAGCAGTGGTGAGGATGCAAGGCAGAAGGCAGAAGGCAGAAGACAGAAGGAAAGAAATGGGTTTGAGTTTTTCGCGGGCAGGGTCGGTTTAGCGGATTACGATGCGGTGAAGCTGGGTTCGCCTTTTGATTATCAAAAGCAGGTTACGATTTATATCGAAAGTGACCTGCCTGAGCCGAATGACGAGAAGTTTGTCGCCTCGGCGTGCGAGTCGATAAAGAAATATATTTTGAAAACGCAGGGGCGGGCGTTCGTGCTTTTTACGAGTTATAAGATGTTAGGCGATTTCGCTGAGCAACTGGCGGAGTGGTTTAAGGACAATGACATAGAATTGCTTCAGCAGGGTGTGGGGCAGGACAGGACGTCGCTGTTGAGGCGATTCAAGACGGACGGGCGGTTTGTATTGTTCGGGACGGATAGTTTCTGGCAGGGGGTGGACGTTGCGGGCGAGGCGTTGTCGAACGTGATAATCGTGCGGCTGCCCTTCGCGGCGCCGGATACGCCGCTTTTGGCGGGGCGGTTGGATAAAATCAAAGAAGAGGGCGGCAATCCGTTTGCGGAATATCAGTTACCTTTGGCGATAATCAAGTTCAAGCAGGGCTTTGGCCGACTGATTCGGACAAAGACGGATACGGGCATTGTTGTCATTCTGGATTCCCGCATATTGAGCAAATCGTATGGCAGGAATTTTCTGTCGGCGATACCAACTTGTAAGACCGATATAGTTACCCACAGGAGAGGACAGATGACGGAGGACTGAGGACAGCGTACAGCGGGCATGTTTTCAATGCAAAAATCAAAAAGCAAAACGCAAAAATACATATCAAAATGAAACAAGGCCGTGAATCGCGTTATACGCTGTATTCACGGCCTTGTTTTTTAAACCAGGTTTTTATTTTTTCTTTCGCAGAAACAAGCTACCGAGGGTGAGAAGGAATAACGTCGCGGGTTCGGGAATGACACTTTCGATGTGGTACGTGTTGGTGTAATAGAAGAAATTGCCATCAACATACTCAATCCTCGAGGCGATATAGTCGGTGTACTGCCCCGCGCCCCCGCCCTCGTTCGTCCCCGGGGCCTCGGAGATGAACACCACCGGGGCCTCAGTTTCGGGGAGGTACGCGTCATATGAAGCCGCCCCGTCAAAAGAATACGTCTTTGCAACCCCATTCTCAGATATGTTCATAAACTTCACGAGGTCGCTCCACAATTCCGGATGAAGGGTACCGTTGTTGTTCCACGCTGCCTGTTCTACATCCGGATTCCCTGACTCCAGGAGCACGAGATACCCATATTCGACCTTGTACGGCAAAGGCTGCACGAATAATTCGTCAATCTGACTCTGAGTATCATCCGAGATTACAGTAGTGAACTGGGTGGTTTGGTTATTATCTGGTGCTCCGGGCATTGTGCCGACAAGTTGGGCGTTAGCAGACCGCGTACTGAAACCTATGACGCACAGAGCGACAGCTGCCGATATAATAAGTGCCCTGTTCTTCATTTCTGCCTCCTTTCCTTTCGGGTTGTCCTATCTTCGACCGCTGATAGGAATTTCGTTTTCATGTTCATTCTCATCACTCCTTTTCAAAAAATCATAATGTTTTTAGCACATTTTTTGCGCACGGATGTTTATATAAGCGGATTGCTCCTGATAGATGTGTGTTCTTTCTCATACCCTTCTCCATTCTTCTTTAGCCGATTTGGCCCCCCAGCCATTCGGTATTGATTGATACTATAAGGGGAATGGAAGGTTTGTCAAGAAAAAAATGGGAAAAAGAAGACAGCGTTCAGCGGGTAGCGTATAGCGTACAGCAAAAAACAGCGGAATCTGCGTAATCCGTGTCTAAAATAAAACAGTGTAATCAGTGAAATCTGTAGCAAAAACAAGAAATATGGGGAAATTATAAAATGCCATAAAACCCTACAGCGTAAGAACTTATAAATATATGTGACATTGAGCTTGGTCGGTTTTTGCGTGGTTTTTCGGTCATTTTTTTGAGCCCATTCGACAGGCTCAGGACAGGCAGAAAACGGCGGGCAGCGGGCGGCGTATAGCGTAAAACAGCGTTAACATCTTTATTCATAATCAGTTACGGATGACACGGTGACATTTTACGGGTCATTTTTGACGTAACACCTGTCGAGACAACGTTTTAAATTCTGGACAAAAACAGTTGTTATCCATTTTCGCGCAAGTGTTTTTGGGCAAATCCCAAAATTCTTAAAATTTTTTCTATTCCTTTTCTCACAAGGGTTTAAGTGCATTTCGGCCCTTCTCGAAAATCGGATTTTTCGTCAAAAGCGCGCAAGTTTGCGCCAATTACAGAGGGACGCGCGAAGCGAGTACGCTTCGCGGGAGATTAGATAGTTGAGCAGGTGAACAGGTGAGAAGAAAGAGAGTTTTGAGTGTTGGGTTTTTAGTTTTGAGTTGAGGAAAAAGGAGAAATGAAATGGGATTTGACGTGAAGATATTTGGTGACGGACTCGACACGGAGTATCTGGAGTGGTTAGTAGAACAGCGTTGGCCCCAGATACAGACACACTTCGGGAAGATGTGGGAGTATTACGCAAACCCGATAATGGATTTGCATCGTGGGGACAGCCATTCGGTCGAACGCAAGGCCAATGAGAACGGCAAGAGCTACGTTCAGGCACAGGAGTATGGACTGCCGGCTCGGATAACGGGGTTGACTCGATGCGCGGAGGCGGGGGTATATGGTGGGAAGCCCGTCGGGGACATACGCCGCAAAGAGGTGGTGATTGAGAATGATATAGCGTGGCGAATAAACGCCGCGGTGGATTTTTTGTTTGGGAAACCAATAAGCGTGGTGTCCCGAGCGCCGGACGGCATGAAACGAGCAGAAATCGAAGGGATAATAAAGGCGGTTTTTTCGGCCAACGGCGGAATCGGGTTTTTGCAGGATATGGCGGTGCTCGGGGCGGTCTATGGCTTCGTCGATTGTATGGTCAGGCCTGGCCGGGAAATCTACGAGCGCATTTCGGACACTCCTTTGGACCTCAATTACGAGGTTGTGCTTGAATTGGCACACGCAATCGGATTGGAGCTGATAGAGGCGTCTCGGGCACTGCCTGTTCTTGATGAGAACGATTATCGCAAGATAGTTTATTATGTTCAGCATTTTCAACAGGCGAAAAATCAACTGACGGGAAGCGGCGGGATATTGCAGCGGCTGCTTGGGCGAGAGGGAGACAAGCGAAAAGTGGCGAGTGTGACGGAGATTACATCGGCGGAGGCGTGGCAGAGGTATGAGGACGAGGAGCTTGTGGCGGAAGGGAAATTGCCCTGGGGATTTTTGCCTGTGGTTCACATTCAGAATCTTGCGCAGCCGTTTTACTACGAGGGACAAAGCGACGTTGAGCCGCTGATGCCGATACAGGACGAACTGAACACGCGGCTCTCTGACAGGGCGAGCAGGATAACGATGCAGTCGTTCAAGATGTATCTGGGCAAGGGGATAGAGGGTTTCGCGGACAAGCCGGTGTCGCGGGGGGTGATGTGGCATACGGACAACCCGGACGCGGCGATAGAAGAGTTTGGCGGCGATGAGGACCATCCCAGCGAGAGTGCGCACATAGAGGAGATGCGCGAGGCGATGGACAAAATCAGCGGCATGACGCCTCTGGTGGCAGGTGTGATTCGCACCAAACTGGGGAACCTGACGAGCGCGGTTGCGCTGCGGCTGACGATGATGGGGACGCTGTCGAAGACGGAGCGAAAGAGATTCACATACGGCGAAGGGCTAAAGAAAATCGCGGGAATGGTTCTGCAGATTCTGGACAAGGCGAACATTTACAAGACAAGCGAGCGGGACAGGGACGTCGAGATAATTTTCTCCGACCCGCTGCCTGAGAATGAAATGGAGAAGCTTAACGAAGCCAAGGCGAAGAAGGAGCTTGGTGTGCCCGTCGAGAGGGTGCTGAAAGAATTGGGTTACGAAACGGTTGTGTAGTTTTTAAAAAGGCAGAAGTGAGAAGTTAGAAGGCAGAAAAAGAAAGGAAAAAGTATGAGTCAAGTTGACGAAGGGGTACTGCCGGGGGCAGAAGCGGGACAAGACGAGGTTGATGAGGTGAAACTTGTTCCTGTGGGCGAGTCAATACGATATCGCAAGCGGGCACAGGGAGCAGAGAAACGGGTTGAAGAGCTTGCGGGAGAACTGGCTGACGCGAAAGCTGAGGCGACGAGGCTGGCTGATGAGCTGAAGGCGACGCATAGGGAGCAGGAATTAATGAAACGGCTGGCTTCGGAGGGGACACGTGATTTGGAGGCGGCGATGCTGATAGCCAAGGCGCGATTAGCAGGAAAGGACCAGGCGGATTTGGGCGGTGTTATAGAGCAGTTGAAGAAAGAGAAGCAATATTTGTTTGGTGAGAAGACATCTGGAAGCGCGACTGTGAAGACATCGCCGGCGAAAGAGCAGAGAAGCGGAGCCGGAGTGCTCGAGCGTGCGGCCAAGAGGGCTGCGGGAACCGGCAGCAGGGGTGATTTGCAGGAGTATATGCGAAGACGCAGGAGTGTTGTTTAACTGTTGTTGAAATGAAATGTTTATAGTTCGTTGTTCGTAGTTCATTGCAACAAACAATGAACACATAACAATGAACAATTAAGAAGGAGGACAAAAAATGGCATTTACAGGAAAAGCAACGTATTCGGCTGGTGCGAGTTTGCCGGAATTGGCGGAAGACGTGGCGGATTTAGTCGGGATAGTATCGCCTTATGAAACGCCTCTGCTGGACGCATTAGGCGACCCGTTGAGGGAGGCGACGAGCACGCATCATGAGTGGCTTGAGGATGAGCTGTTGCCGAACAAAGACGCGATAAACGACAGCACGTTTGCTGACCCGGATGTGGACACGCAGTTTGTGGTGGATAACGGGAGCAGGTTCAGGGCAGGCGACCAGATACAGGTTGAGGGCAGCTCGGAACTGATGCTGGTGAGCGGCGTCAGCACCAACACGCTGACGGTAATTCGCGGGTACGCGGGGACGATGGCGGAAAGCCTGGCGGACAATCAGGTAATTAATATCCTGGGTAACGCAGCACTGGAGGGAGACAATAAGCCGGGGACAAGATTCAGCAATCGCAGCAGAAAAGGTAACTACACACAGATTTTCACGGCTGCGGTTGAGGTCTCGGGAACGGACGTCGCGGCAAGTCACCTTGGTCTGGCGGATGAGATGGACTATCAGAAGCAGGAGCGGCTGCGCGAGCTGATTCGTGACCTTGAGAACACTGTAATCAACGGGGGGCAGCCGACGAGCAGTCCGCAGGGCGGCGACACGGTGAGGCGGACAATGAAGGGAGTTGTGCAGCATTTACAGAGCAATGTATTCCGAACAGGCGATATCGGTTTCCCGGCGGGGACGGACCTCGATGAGGCGAAGATTAACTATGTGCTGCGGAAAATATGGGCGAGCAGCAGCGGGAATATCGACCTGATAGTTGTGGGCGGTTTTCAAAAGCGCAAGATTAATAGTTTTGTGTCGGCGAGCAGGAGTTATGCGGCAGGGGACACGAAGTTTACCGACCTGGTTAACGTGTACGAGAGCGATTTCGGCGTTTGCCGGATAGTGACGACACGGTGGCTGCCGCAGGATACGGTTCTGCTTTTGGATTCGTCGCGGATAGCGGTGTTGCCTCTGGCGGGGCGCAGTTTTTACTTCAAGCCATTGGCCAGCGCCGGCGATTATGAGTGCGGCGAACTGATAGGCGAGTACACGGTTGAACTGAAGAACGAGGCGGCCCACGGGATTATTCGGGGGCTTAACATAAGTTAGCGGTTAGTGGATAGCGGGCAGCGTATAGGCGGCCACGAAAATATAGGCGCCGTACGCTGTCCGTGTCCGGTTTTAAGGAGATGGATATGGTCAGGTTGTGCAGCGACAGGGACATTTTGAAGTATGAGCCGGCGTTGTTCGGCGAGAATCATTTGGCTAACCAGGTAATCGCGGCGGGGATGGCAGGTGTGCTTGCGGGGACGACGTTTCAAGCGAGCGGGGCGAATTTTGTATCGGCGCAAGTCGAGGCGGGCGATTGTGTTTATCTTAAGTCGGCGGACGGCAAACTCGATGGCGTTTACGAGATTGTGTCGGTGGATTCGGCGACACAATTGTGTGTTTCGGTTTTGCGTGCGGATTCACAAAGTGACCCTATAGCTCCGCCTGCGGGCAGCGATGTTACATACCGGATAAGCACATTCAAGCCGCAAATCGCGGATGTGAGCTTGCTGCTGATGGAGTATCTGTGGATTAAGCCGGGAGAAGTAATAGGTGATGTTAACGCCGACGAGATTCTCGAATCGGAGCAGATTCGGCAATTGTGCGCGATGGGGACGATAGCGGCGGCTTACAGGACGCTGGCCGACGGTGAGAACGTGGAGAATTTTAAATCCAAGTCGCAGGAATATGAGCGGTTGTTCGGCGAAGGAATGGAACGATGCAGGGTCGCGATAGACAAAGATGGCGATGGAATCGCGGATGGTATTCGTTACGGCGGGTGTGGACGATTGATAAGAGAATAGTAAAAAGCAAATAGTAAAAAGGCGAAGGAAAAATGGCGAGAAGCAACGGGAAATGGACATTGAACAGGACAGTCAACCTGTCAGTGCTAGTGCAGTTGGCGTTTCTGGCGTCGCTGATTGTGGGAAGCTGGGTGAACCTGCAAAGACAATTGGATTCGCTTCAGCGGGACGTAACGAGCTTATTGGAAAGTCAGAAACGCTCGGCTGATAAGGTTGAAACCCTTCAGGAGAAGGTAATCTCGCACGAGTTCAGATTGAAACAGCTTGAGAAGGAATCGCAGGAGTGAAGTTTGGGTTGAGATATTTCTATAAAGGCCCGTGAATGATTGTATCGAATGCTGTTGATGCCCATAACATGACTTCTATCATTGCCAATAACGAAAATATCCAAACGATGATTTTTCGAAGCAGGTCTTGTGAGCCGCTTACCATATAAAGGGAAACTAAAGCAAGAACTAAACATGGTATCCACCCCCATAAAGACAAATGGACGGGGCTACCCCATATTTGCCGGAAGCATTCGATTGAGATTCTTCCTGAACGTGCGAATTGCAACAGAGTGAAGGGGCACGTTGAAATGACCATAGATACCAACGAAAGAAAAAAGGGCAAGACACCATAGTTACGTTTGGCCATATAAAACTCTTCCAATAAAAGGTTATTTGTGAGGTGAGGATAATGAGGCAGGGTATGAAAGTCAAATTCAATATTTGAGGAAGGCCAGTGTTTTATGGGTATCAATAATGAAAGTCGCGTAGAAGGAACCAGTAGAGCCAACAGGCAAAGACAGAAGCCGAGAGAGTAAGTACCAAAAGGGTGCAAACAAGCTTTGTGTGAAAGTCCCGTTTCAACCAGAATTTCACTACGATGAGCCACAAAATGTCAAAGGCGAGCAATACGAAAGGAGTCATTGGGCGGAATAACAAATCGCCAAGGGAGGAGCACCTAAACGCTACATTTATTAACAGAACCCAGGCGATGAAGAAGACCACGAAAAAGAAAACGGTATAAATCGCAATATCCGAAAACCTGAGGCGTTGAGTATGTTTTTTGTCGTCGTTCATTTTTGAACGCCCTTGGAAACTGACTTCTTAATTATTTTAACAATTTAATAAGAATGGGCAAAGGTGAGAATAATGAGGCAGGGAATGAAAGTCAAATTCAATTTTAGGAGGAAAATTATGAAGAGGTTAGCAGTTGTAGTGACAGTAGGAATGTTGTTTTGCACAGGTTGCGAAGGAATCAGGTTTGGGCCGAGTGAGGCGCAGAAGCAAAACGCGTGGGTACATAACCGGACGGCGGCGATTATCTCGCAAACGGCACAGATCGAGCAGGCATCGGAAAAGTTGCAGGAATTAACGAAGTTGTCGGAGACGCAGAGCGAGGCGTTTGTGGCGTATTGTGGACTACCCGAGGAACTGCCGAAAGCTAATACGGCGGAAGATGTGTTGAGTGAATCGAATAAGGAATTAGCGGCGACGGCGATTAAGGAATCAGGTCAAAGACCCGATGCCTGGGATATCGCGGATTCGACACTGGAATTGGGGATAGCGATAGCGGGACTGTTTGGCGGGGCAGGGGCGATAAGGGTTATGAACTTTTTGCAGCAGGCAAAGGCGAAGTCGAATGCTTTGAAAGAGATTGTGCTGGCAAATGAGATTTTCAAAAAGACAAATCCTGATGCTGCTGATGCGTTCAAGGATGCGCAGAAGAATCAGTCGCCGCTCACGAAGCAAATAGTGACGGAGGTTAAGAGTTCGTAGTTCGTTGTTCATAGTTCATAGCAACGAACAAAAGACAATGAACATAAAATAAGCAGGGATGGTATGAGGACGAACGAGTCGTTTTGTTATGAGCCGGATAAGCTGGCGAATTAGTTGGCGAGTTTGATATCGACTAAAATTTTGATATTTGCGACGTCGGTTTTGTTTCGCACTTCTAAGCGTACTCCTCGGCCTTCGATAAAATTTCAAATCAAAAAGCAAAAAGTAAATATCAAAAAGACAAAGCAAAACGCAAAAATGCTGCTGTGTGATTCGGCTTTTGTATTTTTCATTTGTATTTTTGCTATTTGATTTTGTTCTGCCATTCTTTGCGTAAAATGCTCATCATGTGACAGTTCCAGAAGGAAACGCCGACTTTAGCCGATTCTCTCAATGTACCTTCCAGCTTAAAGCCTATGTTTTTATAGCATTTAATCGCCGGTTTATTGAAATCGAAGACGCCGAGCCCGATACGATTCAGCCCAAGCTCACCAGATCCGAACTTCAAAACACTGCCTATCATTATCTGCGCAAGACCTTTCTTGCGGTGCTTTGGCGATATAATAACGCGAGACAGGTGAGCGGATTGAAATTTACGATTGAGCCCGGATAGTTCACAGTAACCGATTAGCTTGTTTTCGCGATATAAACCAAACGAGTACAGCGTAGCCGGCTTGATTTTGACGGCTCGAAGGTGCTCACGAAACTGCTTTTGGGTCATAGGCCACTCGAAAACCGGTCCCGACCACTGTACCAAAGCCTTCTCGGATTTTATCCATGAGCAAATCCTGCCGATGTCCCCGGCCCTGAATTTCTCAACCTGCAATTGCATATTCTAAGTCCCTGAACATTCTTGTCTCCTCAATGCCATAATGATACCAGATTCGCGGGTAAAATGTCCTGGAAAATAGCTTCTTTAGAAATCGAGTGAGGTCAAACCTTCGCGTATGGCGTATTTAACCAAATCAGCCACGCTTTTGACACCGAGTTTTGCCATAAGGTTGCGCCGGTGCGCATCGACGGTCTTTGGGCTTAGATTCAGTTGATTGGATATATCCTTGATGCTTCTGCCTTCCGCGACAAGCTGGATGATTTGCCGTTCCCTTTCGCTTAGAGACCTCCTGTTGCCCGCGGCGTCTCTGGTTTTTGAAGCGGCGTAGTCCTCTCGTATTAAAACGGCAACATGAGGGCTGATGTAACGCGTGCCTTTTTTGAGGGCTTCAAGCGACTTGTCCAGTTCGTCGAACAGGTAGGACTTAAGAATATAGCCGTAAGCGCCGGCCTTGAACATCTCGCGGACGATTGTTTTGTCGGCGTGCATCGACAGGGCAATGACTTTAATGTTGGGGTATTTTCGCGTAATGGTGCGAGTGGCGTCAACACCGTTGAGGTTGGGCATTGTCACATCCATAATAACGACATCCGGGGCGAGCCTGGACGTCATCTCAACCGCCGCGTTGCCGTCTTCGGCTTCGCCGACCACTTCGATGTCGGCTCGCTTTTTGATTAGGGCTTTCAGGCCCTGCCGCACGATACCATGGTCATCTGCTATCAGTACCTTCATACAGCTTTACCTCTTCTCGTCCTCACTCGGATTTCTTCATCGGGGCCGTCATAACGACGCGAGTTCCTTTTCCCGGGCGGGATTCAATCTTCAAACACCCGCCCATATATTCTATTCTCTCTCTGATATTGAAAAGCCCGAATCTGCCCTTTTTCTCTGAGGGAAGACCGAGCTTGCTTGTGTCGAATCCTGCGCCGTCATCTTCCACTGTAATCTCAACTTCATTGCCGTGCTGCAAAAAACCTACTTTGATGTTTTTAGCCCCTGCGTATTTAAATGTATTTACAAGGAGTTCCCGGACAGCTTTAAACAGAACGACCTTTGTGTCGTCATCCAGATTTATTTTGCCGCCGGCGGATACGAATTTGCAGTTCGGGCCGCCCTTATCCTGAATTGCATTTTTCATAAAGGAATGTATGGCGTCCTCAAGACCGACTTCATACAGAATGGGATTGCTCAGGTCGAATATAAGAGAATGGGCGTCCTCTATTATCTCATCCATCATTTTGCACGCATTGTCAATTGCCGACAGCGCTCTGCGGTCCAGCGGCGAATCTTTGGTGAACTGCAGGTTCAACTTCGCCATCGCGAGTTTCTGGCCGATATTGTCGTGAATTCCGATTGCGATTCGTCTTCTTTCCCGCTCCTCGGCGTAAGACAATTCAGCAGATAGTGATTTGAGCTGTTCCTGGTATATTCGCAGCTTCTCTTCGTCTTGTTTGCGCTCGGTCACATCCTGTACAAGCGCGAGCATAACTGGCCGGTTATTCAGGGTAACAGAATTTATGCGAATCTCCGCCGGATATCGGGAACCGTCTTTTCGCCGGTGGGTCGCGTTAACCAGAAGGAATGAGTCGCCTTTTTTGAGCCGGTTCCAGATAGTTTCTCTGTCTTTTCGTGTAATACTTTCTTCGTCGATATCGCCGACCGTCATGGAGGTAAGCTCCTGCCTTGTATAGCCGGTCATCGTGCACGCCCTTTTGTTGACCTGGACAATCCGGCCATCGAGGTCGTGAGCGAAAACACCGTCAGGGAGGTTTTCGAGAAGAATCCGGAAACTTTCCTCGCTTTCCCTGATTTTACGCTCCATCTGTTTGTGCGCGGTAATATCGTTGGCTATATGGATGATTCTTTGCAGAGTCCCCGCCTTGTTTAATACGGGCGTGCAGGATACCAAAAACGTTCTGCCCAGTGTTTCCGCTTCCATCTCGGCCGTCTCGAACCCGCCGGATTTGCGCAATTTCTCCATCGGGCAGTCCTCGGGCGCATTTTTCTTGCCATGAAGCACCTCAGAACATTTTTTTCCAATGAAATATTCTGCCGGCTTGCCCATTAAGCCCGCGAAGGCTTTATTGCAGGCGATTATACTGAAGTCGGGTTTGAGGATAAACGAGGGTTGTCCGATGGCCTGAAAAACTTCCCCCCATTCTGTCGATGCCGCAGGCTGCTTTGCCTTGGCCTTATTGCGTTTGCGCCGTTCATCGCAGTTTTGCCGTACTTTTGCCATTTGGCTTCCTCAATTTTATTTGCTGTGTAATCATTCGCAAACAATCTTAAAGGCGACCTCATTATACTCTTTTCCGACTTTAGCACAAGCTTTTTGCGGTTTTCTCCTGCCATGTCAAAAGATTGATTTGGGCGGCGATTAAATGCGCCTGCCCTGAGTTGAAACTTGACAATACGTTAGATTGTTGAATAATTAGCCAAAGATTGATTTTGAGTCAGATTGTTTATTGCGGGCTTAAAGGAATCAAAATATGCCGGCGACTGTGAAGAAGGAATCCTCTCCCAAACTTCCCGACCTTAGCCCAACCGATATTCGTACCGGTCGCAGGCAGGAAGACATTAAACAGTCATTTCTTGATAACCTGTTTTACGGTATGGGACGCGTGCCGATGGCGGCTACACCCAACGACGTTTACACTGCGCTGGCGCTGACCATTCGTGACCGTGTGCTCAAGCAGGGTATACAGACGCTCGAAACTTATGCCGAGAAGGATGCGCGCATGGTTGCCTATATGTCCGCCGAGTTTCTGCCCGGCCCGCATCTTGCGAACAATCTGCTTAATCTCGGTATGATCGAGCAGGTTCGTGAGGCGATGGCCCAGCTTGCTATTGACCTTGAGGATGTGCTTGAACAGGAAGATGAGCCGGGTCTTGGTAATGGCGGCCTCGGGCGCCTCGCGTCGTGTTATATGGATTCGCTTGCGTCGCTTGAAGTGCCCGCCATCGGGTATGGCATTCGTTACGAGTTCGGCATCTTCGACCAGGTCATCCGCGACGGCTGGCAGGTCGAGGTTACCGACAAGTGGCTGCGGCTTGGCAACCCGTGGGAGATTCCCCGTCCCGAGCTGGCTTTCGACGTAAAGTTTGGCGGACATACCGAGACCTTCACGGACAATCACGGGAATTACCGTGTGCGATGGGAACCCGAGACAGTCGTCAAGGGGGTGGCATATGATACGCCCATTCTCGGCTATCGCGTGGGCACGTGCAATCGATTGCGCCTCTGGAAGGCCGAGGCCGTCGAGTCGTTCGATTTTTCCGCGTTCAATCACGGCGATTACTATCACGCTGTCGAACAGAAAATGTCTTCTGAAAATATTACTAAGGTGCTGTACCCCAATGACCTGGCCGCCCAGGGCAAAGAACTTCGCCTGAAGCAGCAGTTCTTTTTTGCCTCCTGTTCTCTGCAGGATATGATTCGTGTGCATCTGCTGCTGGGACGCCGGATCGAACAATTTCACGAAAAATTTGCCGTCCAGCTTAACGATACGCACCCGTCGGTTGCCGTTGCGGAACTGATGCGGCTGCTCATCGACGAACATAACCTGGACTGGAACACCGCCTGGCACGTTACAAGCAATACCTTTGCTTATACGAATCATACCCTTATGCCTGAGGCCTTGGAAAAATGGTCGCTGGGTCTGTTCGGCCAGCTGCTCCCGCGGCACCTCGAGATAATTTATGAAATCAACCGCCGTTTTCTCAATGAAGTGCGGGCAAAGTTTCCCGGCGACGACGCGCGTCTTTCCCGGATGTCCCTTATCGACGAAAGCGGCGAACGGTATGTGCGTATGGCCCATCTTGCCGTAGTGGGCAGCCACCGCATCAACGGCGTAGCGAGGATGCATTCTGAGATATTAAGAAAACTGGTGATGAAAGATTTTGGCGAGATGTGGCCCGAGAGGTTCTGCAATGTCACCAATGGCGTTACGCCGCGTCGATTCGTCGCGGTCAGTAATCCTGAGCTGACGGCGCTTATCAGCAGCCGAATCGGCGACGGCTGGCTGCGTGACCTCGACCAGCTCCGCAAGCTCGAATCTTTTGCCGATGATACCGAATTCCATAAGCTCTGGCGTGAAGTAAAACTCACCGCCAAACGCCGTCTTGCCGCGATTGTAGAGCAGCGTACCGGCGTCAAAATCGAACCTGACACGCTCTTCGATATTCAGACAAAACGCATCCATGAGTACAAACGGCAGCATCTTAACGTGCTCCATATTCTTACACGGTATCTGTCTCTTAAGAAAAATCCGCAGGCCGATATGTCCGCCCGCACGTTTATTTTCGGCGGCAAGGCCGCGCCTGGTTATGCTATGGCCAAGCTCATTATCAAGCTTGTCAACGCCGTCGCCGAGCTTATCAATCATGACCCCGACGTGCGAGGCCGGCTAAAGGTTGTATTTTTCCCCGATTTTAATGTAAAGAACGCGCAGCGTATCTATCCGGCAGCCGATTTGTCCGAGCAGATATCAACGGCAGGCAAAGAGGCGTCAGGCACCGGCAATATGAAATTCTCGCTCAACGGCGCACTGACCATCGGTACGCTCGATGGCGCAAACGTGGAGATTCGAGAAGAAGTCGGCGAAGAGAATTTCTTCCTCTTCGGCCTTACCGCCGAGCAGATACAGCAGCTAAAAACAAGCGGCTATCGTCCTCATGACTACTATGAGCAAAACCCCCGCCTGCGAGAAGTGCTGGACTTTCTCTCCTCGGGTACATTGGCAAGCGGCGATGCCAATCTTTTTGGTCCGCTGGTCAACGACCTGCTCTGGAACGACCCGTTTTTGCTGCTGGCCGACTATCAGGCCTATATAGACAGCCAGGACAGGGTCAGCAACTTATGGTGTGACCAGCGGGCATGGACACGCACTTCTATTCTCAACGTAGCGCGAATGGGCAAATTCTCTTCGGACCGCTCAATTCGTGATTACTGCCAACACGTGTGGAATATCAACCAGGTGTCGGTCAAAGTGACGTAGCTTATAGGCGCAAAGCAAACGCTGTTTCTCCCGTTCTTGTCTCCTCGATGCCATAATGATACCGCATTCGCGGGGAACGTTAAGGGGTTTGATTGACGCAGCTGTTATGCGGAGGGATCAAACGGCTGATTGTTTCGGATGATGCAAAAACTGTTGGGAGTTCCCGATACATCAATTGGAGAAATCTAACAGGATGTCGTCACAAATGATGGGAGGTCAGTTGGGAACTCCCGTTGCTTTCGTCGGAGGAGTCTAAAGCTCGAAACAGTTTTTGCGAGCTTTTAGGCTTTTTTCTTAAGCCATACTGTAGCTTCGTCCGGGTCGGTAAAGACCCTGATTTGAAGCGAATTAAGGGCAAAGACATTTTGCAGAAACGTTAACAGGTTGCTGTTCTGTGACTCGGGATTAACAAGGATGGCCATTTTGTCTTTTTCGCTGAACCCGATGTTCCTGAAAGTGTCCGGCAGGCGGTCAACTTCCAGGACAGATAATCCGAACGCCGCGTCTTTCTGGTCCACAAAAAACGCGTTGGTGTTCTTTTGTCGTCCGGCCGCGAGCATCTCTTCGCTGAGTTTTATTTTGTCGTTCCATCCCATTTGGCCTGACGTTTTAACCTTCACGATTCCGTGGTCTTCAATATAATCAATTTCCCATTCCATCTGGTGTGTCCTTGCGAACAAGCGTTTATCGGCTTGCTGCTGTCTGTATTTTTCTTTTCGTTTCTGCGTTATTAATACGTAACTCGTTCCAAAAACTTCTTTCCTCGGCGAGACACTAAAAAACAGTTTAAAGATTCAGGATAATTCTGTGGGTTTTACCAACGCTGCTGCGTGTGAATATCCCTCTTTGCTGCTTTCTTAAACTCCATTATCGGAAATCATCGTGTAAATTGCTATTAGGAAAAGCCCAGATTTGGTTGAGGATTACAAGCTGCTGTTCAGGAGAAACCCCGCGGCCGGTAAGGGATTTCCTTAGCCGCATACTAAGGAATTTGCGGAAATGGTTTATTTACAAAAACGATTTGCGGGGATATTCTATATCCGTTCATCGGCTTGAAGAATGAGGAATTGGTTGTTAATTAGCGGGGAAGAATGGAAGGAGTAGATTATGCTGATACCGAAATTTTGGGAGCAGGCGAATTACGGCGGCGAGGACCGGGACGGCAGACATGTGGCGTTTAGCGTGTGGGGCTGGTCTTGCGAGAGTGCTGCCGACGCAAAGGAGCTGGCATCCGAGCGGGCAAAGCGGGCGTTTGACTGGTGGGTCAATGGGGGCCAGCGGCGTGCGGAGTATGATTATCTTGACCAGCCGCTGCGTGAAGAAATTGTGGAGACAATCGGAAGCGACGGCGACCAGACGGCTGTAATTACGCGCAACCGCTATGGGGCGCTGGTGCTCAATAGTGCTTCAGTTTGTTTCGTGGATGTTGATTTCCCCAAGGTGCAGTCATCTGGATTTTTGGATGCCCTGAAGATGATGTTTTCGAAACGGATGCGAGATGAGCGCCGTGCTGCGCTTCGGACAGCAACTATGGAGAAGGTGAAGAGCTGGGCGGCGAGCAATCCAAAACGTGCGTTTCGGCTGTACCGGACGACGGCGGGATTTCGCCTGCTGTTTACGGATACGCTGTATAAGCCGACGTCCGATGAAGTGCGTCGGCTGTTGGAAGGATTAGGCAGCGATTCGCTGTATCGGCGACTGACGGAAAAGCAGGGCTGTTTTCGTGCTCGCCTGACGGCCAAGCCCTGGCGGGTGGGTTCCAGAAAACCGCCGAACCGCTATCCGTGGAAGGATGCGGATGCGGAAATCAAGTATCGCAAATGGCAGCGCGAATATGAGGCAAAGTGCCGGGCGTATGGTGTCTGCGAGCTTGTCGAAGTGTTTGGAAAGGGCTGCGCCGATGAGAAAATCAGCACGGTTGTGGCTCTGCATGATAAACACACCTGCACAAAGACAGCAGCGCCGCTGGCATAATGATTCCGCATTCGCGGGGAAAGTTAAGGGGTTTGATTATTGCGGCTGTCGGGAGGTGGCAGTAGAATGGGCAGCCGATGAGCAGGCTAAGTCAGACACAAAGTAAGCTGAGGAAACTCAAATCGCTGTGGGCCAGGGGCGAGTCGCTTTTGATAGTGATGCAGAATAATCCTGACCCCGACGCAATAGCCGCGGCATGTGCCCTTCGTGAGCTTGCCAATAAAATCGCCGGTGTCAACTGCCGGTTCGCTTATGGCGGCACGATAGGACGTGCGGAAAACCGCGAGCTGGTGCATTATCTCGGCTTTGCGTTTTATCCTTTCGACAAAATCAGCAATTATAAATCCGACCTTATCGCTTTAATCGATACGCAGCCGACCGCCGGGAATAATCCGCTGCCAGCAGGCGTTCAGCCCGATATCATCATTGACCATCATCCCGCGATAGCCGCAAGCCGCGGTGCTGCCTTCACGGATATTCGCGAGAACTACGGCGCGACCTCTACGATTCTCTGGGAATATCTTAACGAAGCCAAAATAACACCTGACATGCCGATTGCGACCGCGCTTCTTTACGGCATCCGCTCGGATACGCAGGACCTCGGCAGGGAGGCCACGCGGGTGGATATCGACGCGATTGAGTCGCTGTATCCTTTAGCCAACAAGCGGATGCTCGGCCAGATTCAGCGGGGACGAGTGCCTTGCGATTATTATCAAATGCTCTCGACCGCCCTTGCAAATACCAAACAATATTCACATTGTCTTATTTGCGATATCGGCGATATCGACAACCCCGATATGATTGGCGAGGTTGCGGACCTGCTCCTGCGGCACGAGGAAGTTGACTGGGTAATGTGTTATGGTTTTTGCGATAACCGGATTCTTATTTCTTTTCGCACGCAGGATAGCTCGCTTGATGCGGGCGATGTCGCGCGTAAGGTGGTTGACAAGCTCGGCACAGGAGGCGGACACGAGCATATGGCGGGCGGACAGATAACATTACCCTCGGCCAAACGCCTGACGCATAAATATACTCGCTTTGAAGGGTTAATACGTCGAAGGTTCCTCAGTGCGCTGCGGATAAGGACGCGAAAGAGCACGCCTCTTGTTCATGTCCCGTCGAAGACGGATTCGACGAAATAAGTTACCGATTTCCTGGGCTGCTGAGTGATAGCAGATTCGCGGGTAAAGTTAAGGGAGATTGCTTAAGTATCGCCTGTTTTAGTCCGATATAGCCATGAGTGTTGTTCTGCGCCGGAAGGCCGGAATAAACGACCGTAAAAGGGGTTTTTTATGGCAACAATTTTAGTAGTGGAAGATGAGCTGGATGTGCAGAAAGTCGTCGCCAAACGGCTGACCAGCCGGGGCTTCACAGTGCACTGCGCATCCGATGGCTATCAGGCGGTGCAAATGGCGCACAAGATTGCTCCCGATTTAATCGTGCTGGATTTACAGTTGCCCGCCGGCGATGGTCTTAGTGTTTTGCGGAAACTGCGAATTTCGGACAGCACCCAAAAGACGCATATTGTTGTCCTGACCGGGATGACCAACGAGCTGATTAAGCAAAGTGTTTTGACTGAAGGTGTCGATGCCTATCTGCAAAAGCCCTACGATTCGCAGGTCCTTCTTGATACTATAAATAAAATCCTCGGTGAAAAAGAAACCCCGCCGGATTCAGAAGCCCCTAAGGCCGATGCCTCGCCTGCGCCCGAGGAGCCGACGCTCTTCGATTTCGCCGCGAGCAGGAATCAGCTTGGTAAATAGAAGTAAAACGTCGTTCCTTTGCCTTGTTCTGATTCGGCCCAAATCTTTCCTTTGTGGTGCTCGATAATCAGCTTTGAGATGGCTAATCCCAGTCCGGTTCCTTCGATGTCTTTTACCTTCGTTGACTTTATTTGTCCGTATTTTTTGAACAGGTCCCTCAGGTCGTCTTTGCTTATTCCGCAGCCGGTGTCCGAGATTGCGACCTTTATGCCGTTTTCGTCTTTTCTGGTGCGGATAACGATGCTTCCCGAGGCGGTGAACTTCAGGGCGTTGCTGACGAGATTGGTTACGACGCGGGAAATGCAGTCGTAATCGAATTCTATTTTCGGCAGTCCTTCCTCAAGCTCAACGCGGAGGTCCAGCCCTTTTTGTCTGGCGACCGGCCCCATTGTTTTATAAACGTCCATTGCCAGCTCATTTATGTTATTGGCCTGGATATTATATTGCTGTTTGTCTGCATCTATTTTCTCGAAGTCGAGGAAGTTAGTAATCAGCCGGGTCAGCCGTTCGACGTTTCTTTTGGCGAGGTCGAGGAACTCTTTCTGCTCTTCGTTGACCGCACCGGCCTCGCCGCTTCCGACAATATCAATCCCCTCTTTGATTGCCGTAAGCGGTATTCGCAGGTCGTGCGAGACAATATTCACAAGGTCCGCTTTGGCAGCAATCGCTTCCTTTAACGCCATTGCCACCTTTTTGCGTTCCATCGCATAGAGCATCGTCCTGCCTAACAAACTTTCGATCGCCCGGCCTTTAACAAGATAATCCGTCGCCCCGATGTCTATCGCCGAAATGCCCGTTCGGTCATCCGCCACTCCCGTCAGGACAACTACCGGAATCTCTCCCGCCGCCGAGACCGCTCTTTTGACTGTCTCGAGCCCGTTGCTGTCGGGCAGCCCCAAATCGAACAGCGCCGCATCGAACCGTCCGTGCGCGAGCTTATCGATTCCCTCGGCCATTGTGCCGGCGGTCTCGATTTCGAATTTGACCGGCAGCGGCGAGTTGGCCAAAGCCCTTTTAGCCGACAGGCAATCCACTTCGTCGTCATCAACCACCAGAATGCGAATTTTCTGCGCCATTGTGCCGTCTCCGCCATCCCTAAGGGATGGCGAGATCTCGCCGTCGGTTATTCCGACGGCGGACTTGAAATCGTTATTCTGTTCTCAATAGAAGCGGATTCTAAACCATAAATCATCGATTAGCAATCATCAAATTCTTGCGATTTGCCCCCAATACTAGGTTGTAACTCCTTGTAAATAATATAGTTATGTGTTTTAGGCGGAAACGATGCTAAAGGTCATAAAATATGGTATGTTTTTTTGATACGGGGTGATGTGATGAAACTAAGACAATTAGTGTCCCTGTTCGTTTTCCTTCCTGCTTTTCAATTTATGGTGGGCATAGCCGAACCATTACCGTCTTTGCCGAGGACTGGCGCAAATACTGATAGAATCTTTGGAATCTGCGGCGTTCTCGCAGGCGCGGTTGTTGCCAGATTATTCTTTCGACCTGGCGTGCAAACCTGTCTTGAGCCATTTTATTGCCTCTTCCCAGTTGTCAAACTGTTCGACCTGGAGCGACATAAGAGTGGCGACGTTCCTGAAGAACGCAAACTCGTTGGCCTTGGGTGAAGACAGGTCGTGTATCGCAGCTATCCTGAGGTCCGGTCCGACGCCGAGGTCCGTGAGCATTTTGGGCAGGTCGTCGATTTGCAATACGGTAAAATCGGGAATCATTTCCCGAAAGTCGATAAGTATCCTTCTGCACCCCTTCTTGCGCGCCAGCGGATATATTTCCTCGGCGAATTTCCGGTGCTCCTCCCAGTCCATAATGCCGTTTAGCTTCGCGGCAACGACTCTATCTTTTTCAAGATACTCAATCGTCCATTTCATTGCCTGTGCCTCCCGTAGCCATTTCGTATCAGTAAATATGATACTAATGACTTTCCTGAATTGTCAACAGATGTATTTGGCGTGGCTGCCAGAGCACTTCATAAGTATATACGCATATACTTATATAGTATCAATCCCGGCCGCCGGATTACTCCGGTTCCTGCTTTTGCATCAGCTCGATTATCTCGGATTTGACGGGCATCGCGTCCACCGACCCGAATTTGGTGCAGGCGAGCGCCCCCGCCGCTGACGCGAATCTGACGGCCTTGCGCAAATCGTCGCCTACCGCCATCGCCGCCGCCAGCGCACCGGCGAATGCGTCTCCCGTGCCCGTATGGTCCACCAGCTCGATTGGATAAGCCGGTATGTGGTCGGCGTTGTCCCTGTCGACGACCATACACCCGCGTCTGCCCATTGTTATAACCGCCGCCCCGACTCCTCTGGCGACAAGGTCCGAGCCGACCATTTTCGCCGTGCGTATATTGGCGCTGGAACGTTCGCTTATAAGCGCCGCCTCGTAAAGGTTCGGTATCATCACATCCGCCGAGAAATACTCCGCGGGTAGCGATGTCTCAGCTCCCGCACACGATGCTCCCAGCACTCCCGCCGGGTCGAGAATCACTTTTTTGCCGTGAAGTTTGGCGATTGCGATTGCTTTGATAATCGCTTCTTTGGGCAGCCGTGCGTGAATCAGGCACACGTCCGCCTCGGCTATCGCCCGCTCTGCCAGCTCGATATCCGCCGGCACAAGCGCGCTGTTTGCCCCGTCGTATTGAACACAGGCGTTTTCGCCTTTGGTATCCACCAGCGTCAGGATGAGACCTGTGTTTTTCGCCTGCGCGGTGAATACGTATTTAGTGTTTACGTCGTACTGTTCCAGGACTGCTTTTATCGTCGCGCCCAGCGGGCAATTGCTGATTTTGCTGACTAAATGTACCTCGCAGCCGCACAGTGCTGCCTCGATGGCCTGATTGACTCCCGGCCCCGTCGCCGTAAGTGATAGCGCTGTTCCCGCCGTCGTCTGGCCCGCTGTCGGCACCTCCGTACACTTTATCGCGAGGTCAACGTATGCGCTGCCGACAACGACTACCTTAGGATTCCTTTCCGACATAGCCGTTCCCCAAAATATACCTTATGTGAGTATATTCTTCCCGCCCTCATTTGCAACCATTTTTATCAATGTCGGCGAAATACGAGATACGAACGACGAAATACGGGAATTGACTGGGCCCGGAAGGGATCGAACCTTCGACCAATGGATTATGAGTCCACTGGCCCCAAATCATAACCTCAATCAAAACAAATACTTATCAAAAGCCCAAAGGGTCGCTTACAAACCAGCTTACAAAGAACCTCCAAAAACAGTCCAAAATCAAGACCATGACTTGGCAAATGTAGTCGAACGCTGGCCGAACCTGCCAGAGCATATCAAGTTGGCAATCAACGCCTTAATTCAAACCAATATTCAAGAAGATACCAAATGACCATATCTGAAAAGCAGTTACAGGCAAACAGGATAAACGCCCTAAAGGGTGGAGTGAAAACCCAGGAAGGCGAGGAGATAGTTAGATACAACGCCCTCAAACACGGATTACTTGCAAAAGAAGCAGTCGTCCACGTTGGCGAATATGCAGAAAACCCCGAGGAATTCAAGGCCCTTTTACATGACCTTATGGCGAAACTTAAACCGGTAGGCCATATGGAATTGGTTCTGACAAAGAATATAGCTGTTTTTTATTGGCAATTGCGAAGGGCGTACAGGTACGAGGTACAGCTTATAGGAAAAACGTCGGATAATTCTATTGAGGACTTTTCCAACAAAACAGAATGCTGCAACCCTGAGCCAGGGCAAATCAATGAGGGAATTGATAATAAAACAGCACATATGAAAGATGACATTGAAAACCTTCAAAAGGGCAAGGCCGATTTTCTACAACTGTGTAAGGAAGACATCCATGAGCTGATAGATGAAATCAGACAAAACTTGGTGGAGGTTGAAGAAGAGATTCGGGACTTTCTTGAATCCTGCGATGAGGATGAGAAAAACGTTGAAGAAAAGATCGCCATTTTAGAAAGACAGACACATGGGTTAAGGTATAAACGCAAAAGGCACATCATAAATATATTGTGTGGTTTTCCATCAAAAGAGGAATTATGGCTACTGTTGAGGTACGAGGGGGCTATCGAGAGACATTTGTATAAAGCGATTAAAGAACTGGAAGAGCTGCAAGGAATACGTTCAGGGGATGACATACCTCTTCCTTTAGAGAATGAGGAAGTCGATGAGGATACCGAGGATATCAAGAGGCAAAATGAGTTTGTTTTGCAACATATTTTAAGAATCCTTAATGATTCCGGCGCAAAGAAAGGGTAAAAAATGGACATAGATGATTGTGACAAAAAACATACCATAAACGAATGCTTAAGCATAAGCACGTCGTATCTCAAAAATAACGGTTTTTTCAATGGATTGCCTTATCAGAAAGAAAAAATCTTATGGAAAAATGCATGGGATGAGGAAAAAGACAGTATTGAGATAGCAGTTCTAACTTTTTCAGAAACTGAAAAGTATGCAAAGTTTTTATACAGTTATATAGACCCCAATTCAGGTAAAAAGACCTATTACAATTATGATGTAAAACTGGCAATAACACCGTGTAATTACGGGGGCAAAAGGCACTGGTTTATCTGCCCCCACACAGTTGACGGCGCTGTTTGTGGACGAAGGGTGGCGAAACTATATCTTCCACCAAAAGCAACGCATTTTGGCTGCAGGCACTGTTACAAGCTGGTTTTTGACAGCAGGAATGAATCTCGGTCTTGGCGACCGGGAGGTGAGTTTTATCATGTAAAGCTCTATGCAAAGATGACACGACTCGCCAGCCAGATCCGACGGTGGAAATATAAGGGCAAACCAACAAAAAAAGCAAAAAAGGTGGCTGTAATCGCAGAAGCATATGAACGAGCCAAAGCCGCTAGCGACATGATATTCAAACAGAAAGTATCGCAGCCAGTTTGATGTTGGCTCAATTCACACGGTATCTGAGACAATTGCCTATTGATTGCAATATCCAGTTGAATCTCCTTGCTTCGGAGCTGACTGTGGGTGGGGGAAGGTGACTTCTCCCGTTTTTCCCCGCGGCCGCATGTTCTGGCCGCGGTTTTTCTCACCACTCAGCGGTAGCTCTGCCAAAGTTCATCGGATATATAAAATGTTTGCGTTTTCTGGGAATTTTTTAAGCCCTTGATATTACTAATCTTATAGATATACAACTTTTGCGATTTTACAAGCTATTTAACCTTTGAGTTGTAGTGAGGTTGTACGGATTTTTCTCACTTACCACAGCTGCGAGGTCAAAAGGAAAAGGTTAATATGACAGCTTGGATTTCGAGACAGATTTGATATTATATTGGAAATGAGGCTCAGCGGCGTAGCTGAGGAGATTTAAATGGAAAATCTCGAATTAAAGAAGTTTTTCTTGTGTTTGATATTTTTGGTATTTGTAACTGAGCATGCTGATTCGGCTACGCTGTATGTTTCGGTTGATGGCAATGATAAATGGTCGGGGCGATTGTCCCAGCCCAATAAAGAGAACGCCGATGGGCCTTTGGCTTCGTTGACTGGTGCCCGGGATGCGATTCGGCGGCTAAAATCCCACAAACCGCTCACAGAACCTCTGCGGGTGATTATCTCAGAAGGGACATACGCGATGGAAGAACCATTTGTGTTAACCGCCGCTGATAGCGGGACAAAGGAGTGCCCTATCAGCTATGAGGCGGGAGCTGGTTCAAGGCCGATATTTACAGGCAGACGCGTAATTTCGGGTTTCAATCGCAGTGTTAATGATATCTGGCAGACTCAAATACCGGAGGTCGCTAAAGGTAAGTGGTATTTTGAACAGTTGTACGTGAATGGCAGGAGGGTTATTCGGGCCCGTGAGCCAAACAGGTTCTATTTCTATATGGGGGCGACAAACGAAGTGCCAATTGAGCAAGGAAAAGATGTGTATCGCAGGACCACGCTGGTGCGAACGGATGCGATTGATGTTTTGAAGAAGGTGAGCAGCGAAGAACTCGGTGATGTTACATTGGTGGCATATCATAAGTGGAACATAACGAAGCGGTTTATAAATGGTATTGATCCGGCGGCCAACACAATAATCACTGTGGGGGAGAAATTGAAAGACTATTCCAGTTGGGATCCAAATACACGGTTTCATTTAGAGAATTTCAAGGCTGCTCTGGATTCGTCTGGTGAATGGTAGCTCGCTCGTGATGGGATGCTGTATTATAAGCCGCTGCCGGATGAAGATATGTCCAAATCAGAAGTTGTGGCGCCGATTGTTGAGAAGTTCGTAATATTTGACGGTAAGCCGGAAGAGAAAAGGTTTGTAGAGCACATTCGGTTAAAAGGCCTGGCATTTAGCCACAATAACTTGGTGCTGCCGCGAACCGGATACCCGCCATATCAGGCGGCATTTCCGATAGAGTCGGCCATTATGGCCGATGGGGCGCACAATATTACGATAGAGGATTGCGAAATAAGTCATACAGGAACATACGGTATATGGTTTAGGCAAGGCTGCCGGGATTGTCGGGTTGAGCGCTGCTATCTTTATGACCTTGGGGCGGGTGGTGTGCGAATCGGTGAGGGAGTGATTCGCTCCGATGAGCCGTCGCGTACCAGTAATATAACTGTTGAAAATAATATCATTCACTCAGGCGGGCGGATTTATACCGATGCCGTGGGTGTGTGGATTGGACACAGCGGGGATAACGCTGTAACCCATAATGATATCGGCGACTTTTTCTATACTGGGATTTCTGTCGGGTGGCGATGGGGATATGCAGAGAGTTTAGCGAAGCGCAATAACATCAGTTTTAATCACGTGCATCATATCGGCTGGGGTGTGCTGAGCGATATGGGCGGGATTTATACGCTGGGGCCTTCCGAAGACACAGTTGTTAGCAATAATATATTTAACGATATTTATTGCTACAAATATGGCTATGGCGGGTGGGGAATTTATACCGATGAGGGCAGCACCGGCATTGTTATAGAAAACAATCTGGTTTATAACACAAGGTCTGGCGGCTTCCATCAGCACTATGGCAAAGAAAATATCATTCGCAACAATATCTTTGCTTTCAACGAACAACATCAGCTTCAGGCGACCCGTATAGAAGAGCATCTGTCTTTTACTTTTCGTAATAATATCGTTTATTGGAAGACCGGAACGCTGTTAGCAGGACCATGGGATAAGGTTAAAATTAATATGGATAATAATTGTTACTGGAACGCTGATGTCAAAGATGTTGACTTTATCGGTATGAGCCTGCAACAGTGGCACGATAAAGGATATGATGTAAATTCAATTGTTGCGAACCCGCTTTTTGTCGATGCCGATAATTTTGACTTTCGACTGAAGCCCGGCTCCCCCGCCCTTAAAATCGGTTTTAAGCCATTTGATTATAATAAAGCAAAGAAGGTGACCTTGCCACCGCTATAGATGCAGCCTAGCCCGCCATAGCTTGTGAATTATGATTTCTAAGTAGGAACGCAAAAAGAGTAATTGAGTTTAATTTTCATAACTTCTTATAAAATAAGATGTTAGCATTTAGCATAAATAATTAGACATTTTTCATTCCTACTTAGAAAGAAAAAGTTGGTTTGAATATCTACCCAAATTGCTCAACACCGAAATTTTATAACCCTTTTGTTTTGCCTATGACTTTTATAATATCGCTTCCATAAAAATATTGGTCTGTTTTGAATTGTCCTACAACGGAGATCCGCACGGGGCCATTTTTGTCAACCGCCTTCACAATTTCATCCAGGTCAAAAAAAGCAAATATACACACACTTCTGGCGCCATTGGCATAGTATGACGGGATAAACTCTCTAAGTGATTCAACCTCTCCGGGATAGAGGAGTAACTTGTTTTTTTGGTCCATCTGGTCTTTGGTAATACCGGCAGGCAGCCAAAGAATAGCCATTATACGTCGCTGTTCACGTTGCCTTTGAATTATCTGAGGCGTTATCTTCAGCATTCCTTTTATCGGCCTGACGACAGTTATTACAACACGGTTCGGCTCCGAATTCTCCTGGCCGTCGTTGACTACTAGCACAATTGTGTATTGACCGACAGGCAATTCAATTTTGGGATTGACTCCGTTTGCTTCGTAAGTATTTCCGTTGATTACCCAGCTCCACAGATAAGTCAACGGCATACCCTGCGGGCTGTAGGAACCGCTGCCGTCCAGATTTACTTCTGCATTGTTATCAATGTACGCATTTACAATCCGGTTATCACCCGCATTGGCTACCGGCACTGAATTTCCGAATTCATAAGCCCCCATATCAATCCGCGATCCGATTATTCGAGGCTGACCATCCAAATCCGTTTCGTTGGATTCTGCAATATGATTCGGATCGCCGGTATTAATACATGGAGAATCTGCCTGTAAACGATAGTTTCGAGTATTCAGATCAGGATTACATGGGTCAACAAACAGTGGATCGGCACAGATATTTGTTTGGCCGTTATAACAGCCTTTTATGTCACTGTAAAAAACAAAAATTTCGGCCTGATTACATTCTATTTCTGTGCCCCCAAAGCCGTCCCAAAAGATACAGCTATAAGCTGTCGGGGAACACTGATATAGATTATAAAGTGATTCACCATCGTTGCCGTTTGCAGAATTGCCAGCAAAAGTGCAGTTCGTAAGTTGGGGACTGCTTCCGTCGTAGTTGAATATGGCTCCGCCGTTGTCACCCGCCCAGCTGTCTGCAATAAGGCAGTTGGAAATAATCGGGCTGCTGTCATGGTTTCTCATCGCCCCACCCCAGCTTTTGGCTCTATTATTAATAAAACTGCATCGCGTAATTATAGAGTTACTTTCAATAAGATTGAACAAGGCTCCGCCGTCATTGCCAAGAGCCTGATTGCCGTAAAAGACACAGTTTGTAACGATCGGGCTGCTCGAAAGCATATTAAGTATTGCGCCACCATCCCAATTTGCGTAATTGCCTGTAAAATTGCAGTCCTCTATAGTTGGACTGCTTGAATAGTTGTAAATTGCCCCGCCGCCATTGTTAAATATCTGTGCTCTGGCATTATTATAAGAAAATCCACAGCTGCCGATGTTGATATCACTGGAATAGTTATAAATCGCTCCGCCGTTTACTGCGGAGTTATCTGAAAATATACAATCGGTCAATTCACATACACTGGATTCATTATAAACGGCTCCGCCAACATTAGCGATATTGTCATTAAGTGTACAGTTAACGATTTTTACATTGCTTTCTTCATTTGATATCGCGCCTCCGTTATTTGCTGAGTTATTCTTAAATATGCAATCAATAATTGTGGAACCGGCTAAATAGTTCAGGATAGCCGCACCATTGTTATTGTCGACGGTGTTTGCCGTAAAGATGCAGTTTTTGATTGTAGGATTGCTGTTTTCACAATAAATCGCTGATCCGCCTTCGCTGCTGTAGGCATTTTTAATAGTGACGCCCTCAAGGATCGAGCCGGAACTATTGTTATCCTTGAAAATAAATGCCCGTTTTTGGTTGAATTCGGTTGCGTTAACATTAATGACACAGTTATTAGGACCGTTTTCACTGCGAAGCGTAAAGGACTTTGTCCCCCACTCAATATCGGAAATGCCCTGACCTGTATATGTTCCATCAGCTAAAACAATTATGCCGTTTTCAGCTATATTATTAACAGCATCTTGAATAGTGGAATTTCCTGGACTTATATGAATTGCTTTTGCAGTTACATGACAGATAATCGGGACTATCCTCGGGCTGTTCAATGCGTCGGCAGAAGAAATTGTGAGCGTGCATTTATATGTACCCCAGCTAAGTATTTCCTTATTCGGTTTCAGCTCCAAATCGACAGTTTTGCTGCCTAACGTTCCATGATCGGGACTAATAGTCAGCCAATTGCAGTCAACAAAAGCGCTCCATTGCATTTTCTTCTTACCGATATTGCGAATGCTTAATACATAACTGTCAGAAAACTCGATTTGCCAGGCAGAAAGCTTAAATGCAGGGGCGTCTATTTGCAGTGACTCATAACAGCCCATATCCACCGTAGCGACACCGTCTCTATCGCCATCAATTATGCGAGGATTGCCTGTCAGATCGACAGCACCTAAATTAAATCCTTGGTTTGTTCCAGAATCAACACAGACTGACCAGGGCTGCAATTGATAATTACCTTTGGACGGATCTATGAATTCAGGATAATAATCAATATTTCCTGTTCCGGCACTGCCGCCCTCGATGCAGCTAAAAGAAGGAAATACTGCTTTGAATAACTGGTCGCTGGTATTATTCCAGATAATACAATTTACAACATAGCCGCCGCAATTAGCCAAGCCGCCGCCTTTTTCAGCGGTGTTTGCTGATATGGTGCAATTGATGATATTTGCATCTGAGCTGCTTACACCGCCCCCTGAGGCGCTGCGATTATTGACGATAAGTGAATTGCGAATAACGCCTGTACAATTAGCCGCACCACCACCGTTAATTTCAGCAGTATTCCCATTGATTATGCATCGGTCAATAAGGCCATTAGAATTATTTATGGCACCGCCGCTGCTTTCGGAATAGTTATCACTGAGTATACAGGAGATTATCGAAGCTTTTGAGCCACTTGCCTCGATGCCGCCTCCCTTAACAGGATCGTGTCCTCCTTGTATAGTAAGACCCTGGATTTGGCAATTATTTTCCGTGCCCTTAAGGGTAACAACTGTGCCTAGAGCATCACCATCGATTACGGTCGATGAGATAGTATTTGAATCATTCGGGTCCGATGACCTGAGAATTATATTTTTCCCAAGCATTTTGATATTTTCATGATACAAACCTGGACTTACAATGATTGTATCACCATTTGAAGACGAATTAATTGCATCCTGAATTTTATTGTATTCGGAAGGAACATATAACTGACCTTTTATAAAGACTTTTAGAGTTACATTAAATGTCCTCGGGCTGTTTACAGCATTTGCATCGATGATATTTAAATGGCATGTATATGTGCCTCGACTCAATCCGGATATGTCAACCCTAAGTGTAACTGCAGTAGTTCCTGATAATGAATCACCTGTTGTTGGTGTTACCGACAGCCATGGACAACCGCCAGTCATTTCCCATTTGATAGACCCGGCGCCGCCATTATGTATAAGAAGCATTTGAGGATCAGGATTTATTCCCCCTTGATAAGCTATGAAGGTAATATTGTAATTTGAAATTGCGATAACAGGATATGGACAGGGCGGAGGTACATACTCATAGGCCCCCATATCAGGTTCATCCAGTCCATCATAATCACCATCGATTACTCTGTTGTTTCCTTCAATATCATAAGGACTAATATAGGCGACGGGTGTTCCTGAATCAATGGCAGGCGATGAAGATCGTAAATGAAAATCATTTGTATCAAAATCAATAAAGCATGGGTCAGCGCCGATATTGCCTTGTCCCCAGGTTAAATGGCCTGGGGATCCAATGTAGATACCGTTAAGGCCCGATTGCACATCACAGGAAGAAATATTCACTGAAGATAATGAATTACAATCTTCGCCAACAGCTATCTGGTCTGCCTGTTCAACGGCAGTATTGGCCCATACAATATTATTAACGAACTGCAAATCTGTCTGATAGCCGGTTGCACTGAAAAATACTCCGCCGCCTCTTGTCGCAGTAATGTTTTTTGCAATATCACAATTTCTGATAAACACATCGTCACCGACGAAAATCCCGGCTCCGCCGGTATCAACAGGAACCACGGTAGAGTTATCGACTATTACACAGTTCTCAACAATTGCTGTATGCTCGGGAAAAGTATCAGTAAAACTCCAATTAAAGGAAATTCCTCCGCCATACCAATCCGTTTGATTGTTGCTTATGATGCAGTTGATTATGACAGGATGGCTGCCAAAACAATCAATTGCACCTCCGCTGGGGGTTATAAGAAAATCTTCTTCGGGATAGTCGTTCCATGTTGTGTACCCATTCCTGATTGTAAGACCTTCAACTATAGAATCAGGCCCTTCGTTGTATAAGAAGTTGAAACCGCGATGTGGATCCTGTGAATTCCCCTGGCAATCAATAACGCAATTTGCTGGACCATTTGTGCTTTTTACTCTGATGGCCTTACCTCTGAATTTCATGTCCCGGTTACCTGGGCCTGTATAGATACCATCAGCGACTTCTACTACATCGCCATTCTGGGCTGCGTTGATGCCCTCTTGAATCGTGCCACATTGGCTCGGAATGTGGATAATTCCGCGGACACGAAGCTTGACTCGGATTGTTCGAGGATTATTTGCTGCTTTTTCAGCGGAGATTATAATTTTACACTCGTACGAACCGGTTGAAAGCCCTGCGTTATTAATGGATACATTAACGCTATTCACTCCTCCCGCAGAACTGCCCGAGTTTGCATCGACAGTCAGCCAATTGCAATCCTTGGATATTTGCCAGATGAGTGTGCCTGAACCGCAGTTGCGAATCGAAATGGTTTGTGCGACCGGCGGCAGGCCGTTCTGATCACAGGAAAATTGAAGTAAATCGGGCGAGATGGCAATAGAAGGTGACACACTATTAAATTCGAACGCGCCAATATCGGCAACATTATTTAGCGGACGCGGATTACCGTCATAGTCAGACGCGGGCAACCCACCGCATGGGTCATTGGTTCCAGCATCGATGCAAGGTGAACCGTTCATAAGGTGATAATCATCTTCTAAAGCAAAGCCGGGATTGATATTGAGATTACCCTGATCCCAGGCAAGCCCCGAACACGGGTCATAAACGCCGGCTTGGCCACCTTCAACATCGCTATAAACCACTTCCGCGGTGGAGAGAGGCGTTCTGATGTAAAACCAAGGCAGAGATATTTGTTCACCCAAACCATCATCGGTACTGTTACCCCAAATGATGCTGTTGGATATGTTGGCGTATGAGCCATAATAGGCTGTGATACCCGCTCCTTCTTCCGTTGCGTGATTGTTGGTGACAGTGCAATTAGTCAGAAAAAGAGATGCCTGATTATTGACATAAATACCTGCTGAGGATTCAGCCGAGCTATTCTTCACGACGCAGTTTTTCATCGCAAGATTTGCTGCATTAACAAGATATACTCCTCCACCGCTTTCAGCAATATTAGTACTTATCGATGAATTTGAAACAACACTTGTTGTATCAACACCACCAATAGCAATACCACCGCCGTATTGTGCTGAATTTCCACTAATAATACAGTCGTTGATATTAACGATACCCAAGGCACAAACACCACCGCCGCCTGATTTCTCGAACCAGGATATAGCTGAATTGTCAGTGATTTGACACCCATTTAGCGCCAATGTCGCAGCACTGTAGATACCGCCCCCACTGCCAGCACCCTCAGCGGTGTTTTTGTTTATAACACAATTAGTCAAGACCACGTTTGTGTCACCAGTCACGGGTGAACAAGTCAAGGCACCTCCGCTTACGGCTGAGTTCTCGCTGATGATACAATCTTTTATCATAGTGCTGCCGCCATCACAGAAGAGAGCACCTCCATAAGCGCCCATGGCAGCATTTTGAATAATTCTGCAATTTCGAATAATAGTGCTGCCGCCATTCAGGCAGTAAATGGCCCCGCCGCCTTCCCACCAATTACTCAAATTTGTAAGAGCAGCACCATGAGCTATCGTCAGCCCTTCGATTACTGCATTGACATCTTCGCCGGTTTGAAAAATAAATCCGCGGCCTTTGTTTTGGCAGTCAATTATGCAGTTCGCAGGACCACTTGCACTTTTAACTGTGACGCTAATGTCGTTAAAATTGAGGTTATAGTTGCCTGCACCGCTATATGTACCGTCGGCAAGCCAAATTGTCCCACCATCCCAAGAATGATCTATAGCATCCTGGATAGTGTTGAAATCACCAGGAACGTTGATATTTGTTTTACCAACTATCGTTGTGAAAGTATAACACTGACCGTTGTTATCGTTCACGCTGTGGTTGCCAAGAATGTCATTGCACTCCACACTTATGAAGTAGTTCGTTGATGGCGATAAATGCTTCAGTTTTATTCTGTGGTTCGTTGCAAAACTTGAGTCCGACACCTCAATCTCATTAGGACTGCTACAGGCCAATCCACATTTGACAGTCACTTGTGCAGGCTCATTGGTCTCAAAGGTTATGATCGACTGTGTAAGTGACGCATCCACTGCAAAATTAGAAACGACCGGCCCCTCGCAGTCGACAATCGCCGTGCCGGTGACAGTGGAAGGGCTACCTGTGCCATTATCGGCATCTTCGTAAACAAATGTTATAATATCACCGTGATGAACCTCTAATATTCCATCATTTACGATCGTTTCACCTGAAACTGTGGAAATATCTCCTGTAAATACCCCTATCGATTTATTTCCTCGCAAAGCATTATTAAGTGTAACTATTTCCGAATCTCCGCTCGATGTTGAAATATTTACAACTACATTAGTGTTGCCTCTAATGTCATAATCTTCCAATCTTATATGGATTGTATCCGAGCAAGTATAGGTATTATCAATAAAGAAATGCCCTTTAGCACTCTGAGGAGTTTGTGCAAGAGCCGCACCGATATTCAGACGTCCATTCGAAGAGCATATGTGGTCATTGGGGTCAAATATAATATCTGCATTATTAACAAGGATACGTCTGACTTCTTCATTTGATAAAGCTGGGTTATAGGAAAGCAGCAGAGCACAGGCTCCTGCGACTTGGGGACAGGCCATTGACGTGCCGGACGATATATACATTTTTGCATTCGGATCACCGTTTGGATAGTAATGTAATCCATCTTTGTACAAATCTGTACCAGCCGCATGCAGGGACAGAATATCAACACCAGGAGCAGCAATTGCTGCCAAGTTGCCGTAATTGGAAAAAGAAGCTATCCTGTCACCCGAGTCGGTTGCAACGACGGAAATAACATTCGCATCATTTGCCGGTGAATAATAGGCTACATCATCGCTTGAATTACCTGCTGCAAAAACAACCACGCATCCAAGAAAGTAAGCGTAATTTACTACATCTTCTAAGGCGGGATTAGAAGGATTTCTTCCCGAAGGTCCCCAAGAATTACTCAACACATCCGCTCCGTTGTCGGCTGCGTATTCAATGGCCGCTATAGCACCTGCATCATCTCCATTACCGGCGGAATCGAGGAATTTTAACGCCATAATCTTCGCTGTCCAGCAGACGCCAGATATATCCAGACCGTTATTGCCCATCGCGGCAATGATACCTGCACAATGAGTTCCGTGACCACAATCATCCATCGGGTCATTATTATTATTTACATAGTTATACCCGTGATTGCCGTTTACGTCAGTCCACATATTTCCCTGAAGGTCTTCATGTTTATAGTCCGCACCGCTGTCTATAACCGCAACAACTACATCAGAATTTCCTTGGTAAATGTCCCATGCCTCCGGGGCATCGATATCCGCATTATTTTTGCCTGCTGCACTCTTGTTGCCTGGCACTGGGTATTTTTGCCCAGTATTATTCAAAGCCCACTGTACCGAAAAATATGGGTCGTTTGGTGTGTTGCAAAAGGAGTTTATGTGATTCAGCTGAGCATATTCTACGTTCGGGTCTTTGCTGAAAGATTTAACTGCATCTTCTATGGATTGTCCCTGCTTAAGATTGACCTTCAACCTGTAAATGCGGTCAAGAGCCGGTATCTTAGCCCCATGAGGGATCCTGCTTATCCTTCGGAGGATTTGCCTTTCCTCTTTCGTAAGCTGACTTACACTTTTTGTTTGTATCTGTGCAAGTTTCATTTGATTCGCCTTGAAATCCTTAAAGACAGGTTCTATATCATTAACACCATGGACTTCTTTAAGCTTGTCAATGGAGGCAGACACTTTTAGATCTTTGGTCGAAATCCGATTTGACAGTTGATAATCGATTTTCTTCGCGGCGGCCTCGCCGAACTTAACGATAATCTCGTTTGGGACATACGTCTGCTTTTTAGACAATTGTAATTGTTTTGCCAACCTTTTGGCTACTGCGTTTATATCATCAGACAACGGGCCAGCCATAAAATCTTTTTGTCTGTAATAGGTTTCATTTTTTGTAAGCACCTCAAAGCTTGCTCGTTTTGCCTTGGTAATACTCTTAAAATCTTTTTTAGGTGCATCATGTAAAGTTTGTGTATTAGTTGCTGCCCATCCAACCGATGCCAGTAAAATTAAAACAATCGTTACCCCTATTTTTCTTGATAGCATTTTCTGTCTCCGTAAGGGTAAATGTTAGCAAGGTATGTTGAATTGATGAGCTCGTTGGCTCTTATTTAACATCACCCCTTAATGGCACAATAATATATTATACAGATTTGGCACTGATTTTGCTTAAAAAATCTTTACTACTGTGGCAGAAGACTCTGCTGGAGGATTTGTTTAAGAAAATTGAGATCGAGCAGTAATAGAGGCGAGTTCAAGAATCGTTATATATTTGTTTATTCAGGCGAGATTAGATTTCAGCTCAAAACAACCTACAAGCCAGTTGTTTGCCATAGGTGCAAATTCCTAGTACCTTCGTTTCAGATTCATCGGTCTGGTTAACGAGTTTCCTGTTCCCTTCAATCCACTTGAGAAAGTGCACCCGGATTGACCATGTTTTTCGATGCGTCAATGGCGAATAGGATGATAGCTGAAATTTACATCTAATCTCCGTTCAATGCATCAGTGATTATACAGGATTTACGCTGTCCCAGAAAATGCCGCTTTAGCGTGGTTGTTTATATTACGTATTTTCGACTGTTTTCAATCACACGGTCCGTCTGCGCAGAAACATCCTGCACATACCTTGTTGCCATTTGCAAATCTGCATGGCCAAGGAGTCTTTGAACAGCAAACGGATCGCCTGATCTTGCTGCTATCGTTGCAGCAGTTCTTCGTAGGCTATAAAAACCCGTTCCTTTAGGAACATCAAGACCTGACTTTTTAATAAGCCTTGAAAATTTTGTGGTTATTGTATTAATGGTCATATACTTGCTGTTGCCATTACCATCAGGGTTAACAAGCGTCTGTATGTACGGGTTACCTCTTGATGTATAGAAAACGAGCTTGCCTGTCCTCGGAATCTTTTCAAGTGATTTAACAGTTTCCGGCCATAATGGCAAATCCCTTAAAATTCCCGTTTTTTTTCTTGCTAGTGCCGTTTCCAAAAAGGTACTATGACTTTTGAGCTTTCTTGTTTCTATACCGTACATAACGCCTCAAAGCAAGATTTTGCTGTCTGTGGTTTTCGTAATCGCAGTTGCGAAACAC
>JBEKZW010000002.1:0-97947 GCA_049509475.1 Sedimentisphaerales bacterium | reverse complement strand
GGTCATATAGTCCTGTTGCTGCCAGACGTCATTTCCGCTAAGACCTATGGCGATAAATCGCGAGAGTCCGCCTATATCTTTCAGGGAAGCGTTACCACTAAGCACCATATATGTTCCTGTGGTATCGTCGAAGAAACGCAAAATCATCTTTTTGCCCTTGCCGTAATTTGCCAGGATAAGCTCTGCATCGCTGGGTAATGTCGTATATTGAATTTTTCTGCCGGTTTTGGTTTCGTAATGCAGAAACTGGGTTTCCGAAACAGTCACACTGTTCGGATCTGACAGGTCGGCATTGATTACAAGATAGCCGCTTTCTTTTTTCACTTCGACGACGTTGTTTGCGACATCGAACTGCTGACCGCCTATAGATGTCTTGAATATCAGTATTTCAGCCCTGACTGGAACACAAAAAGCAAAGGCAACTATTATTGAAATAAGGTATCTCATATTAAGAACCCCCTCCTTTATATTTTGCCAGAACATCCACAGCAAAACAACGCTTTTAAGACGCCTGGCGTTCTGGTTTCTATCGTTTAGTATCCGACGTCCAATCGAATTATCTCATCAGTATTTAGAACGCGATTATAAATCTGCACATCGTCAATTTTACCGTTAAGCCCCATGTCTCTGCCAAAACCATTGTTGCCAATATCAGCGTGGTCGGCAAATGCCGTCAGGCCCGAGTATGTGCCGCTGGCTTTGAGCACGCCATTGACATACACGTTATAGGTCGGTTTGTTCCATGTCAGTACGATGTGGTACCATCTTTCATTTTGAAGCCGCTGAATATTAACACTCGTCTCGTGCGAGTCGCCAAGACCCAGGCATAAGTATCCGTATTTGTCATATAACTGTATCCTGTTGGTCGTACCTGTAACATGACCAAAGAAATAATGTCTGGACAAAGTTTGTCTCTGGACATATACCCACATCGCGATGGTCCCTTGTTGCAGATTGAAATTTGTCGTCTCAATCTCAACTGCGTCGTTTGGAACACTGAAGACAATTGCACCGTTGATTTTGCCCGTTCCCCATGTCAGGCCGTTTTCAAGGTATCCGGTGTCTCCGTATGCTGAGGAGTCAGAAGCAATGTCGCCGCTTGTTTCATCGAATTTCCAGTATCCGATTGGCGGAGAATTAATTTCGGGCAGGTTCGTGTCTGTGACTTTAATGGTTACCTTTTCGAAATCCATAGATGTGCCGTGTGGCGCTGCGAACTCGACTTCATACGTTCCGGCATCTGTATAGCCGGGGGTCCAACTGAAAGTATTTGACACCAAAGACGGCAAACTCGGCAAATTACTCTCAGCCAATGTCATTGTTACATCAGGTCGCGTTCTTATGGTGAAGCTTAGTTCATCGCCTTCAGCCACAGTTTTGTCGCCGATTGGGAGGAACATAAGTGCCAAATTGGAGATTTCTGCTGCCGTCAGAACCCGGTTGTATATACGCACCTCATCAATAAGTCCTTGAAATCCTTCGGTGCGTGATGTGGTACCGCCGGTGTTTCCAATGTCCGCCAGGCTGCTCAAAAGTGTCAGACCGGTATAGGTTCCGGTTGCGCTTAATGAACCATTCACATATACGCTGTAATTTGTGCCGTCCCAGCTAAGGGTGATGTGATACCATGTTTGAGGGGACAGAAGCTGTATACTGGTTTTAAGCAGGTGGTTATCACCCATACCAACGCAAAGGTACCCGTTATCTGTGTACAATTGTATCAGGTTTGCCTCGTTTTCGTCGCTGTGCCCGAAAATATACTGTGTGCCGAGCACGCTCGTTGCGTTAATCCATAGCGCGACAGTGCCCTGTGCAGCGTTCCAGTCGGCAGTCGGGATTTGAACAGCATCGCCGCCGCCAAGAATTGCTTCCTGCTGGTCGGTGCGATGAGCACCATTTATATAGTAACCGGTATTGTTATGTCCTGAACTATCCAGGATGTAACTGTCGCCGGCGTCGCTGAATAAGTAGCAGCCCACAAGTCCCGAATCGTATGTGTATGTAACGCTTGTCTGTGTCATTGCGTTGCCGGCAACATCCTTGACGTTGACCACGTTCAGGGTATAGGTTTTGCCGTCTGTCTGCTTATCTGTGTATAATAAAACTCTATTATATCCTGTTTCAAGCCACACAGAATTTATTTTAAGGCTATCACTCAATCCGTAATTGCCGGCATTGCTCGCCGACGCCCCGTCGAGGGGTTCGCTGAATTGTATTTCGACGGAATATTCCGTAGCGGTTACCGACTTTATCGATGGCGGTATTGCATCGATGGTCGGCGGCTCGACTGTAATGACAACCGTATCAGTATCGGTAAGTCCGCTGTTGTCTGTGACCCGCAGCGTGATTGTATGCCGACCGATTGACAGAGCTACGGTGGGATTGGCGACTGCGGCAATCTGGCTGCCACCTTCAGTCCATACATAACTCACAATGCTGCCGTTCGGGGAGCTGGAGTGCGAACCGTCAAGAGTTACGGATGCGGCGCCGTTAGCTGAAGCGGTTAACGTCTGGTCCGGTCCAGAATCAGCGTTGGGCGGGCGGTTATCGGACCCAAGAGCGGCGGCCCATATACTGCCATAATTGGCACGGTACGTGTCCCACATTTCCTCAACAAAGGGCGAATAACACCTATAATTTGGGCTGCCAGTATATCCTCGTGCCTTCCTGTCGGCCATATAGTAGTCCATAAAATCAAACAAGGCATTATGATTCCATAAGGTCTTTGCAGAAGAACCCGATTGCATAATCAATGCAGCCAAAACGAAACCCGGCCAGTTGGTACACATCTCTCCCATATAATTCTTATTCCATTCGGGGCCTGTTGCATAAGGAGCACTGACATAATCATAAGCCGAGTAAGGATGTCCCCTATCAGATTCCGTAAATTCATTATAATCTATAGGCCAGGTAAGACCATGTCCGTGTCCATAAGTAATATAATCGCTAATCATCCAATTGCCATAATTGCCACCAGTGATGGTTGCTGTTTCTCCCTCATACGGGGTATGTAATGTGATTTGTTGGGTTGTTACATTCACATTATCAATAAGATAACCACACTGATTACCCGAATAAGCCCTGACTTCATCGACACGAGTTCCGAAGTATTTTCCTATCAAGTCCGCTGTCCAACCTGTGCTTGTGCCTTGAACAATGTTACTGTTTTTGGTGACAGCGACATTACCAGCCGTATAATTGGCTGCCCAATTCCCCATCCAATACGGTTTCGTGTATATGTCATTATCACCTACATAGAACGTCTGACAATCTTCGCCAAGTAAAATAGCATCAGCGGGAGGGTTATAATGAGGCCAGTGATACTGGTCTATGAAACCAGTATATGACGAATAATAGTAATCGCCGGATTTAGTGCCGATATTTTTCATAGCAGAATCATTAAGAATTATACCGGCGAACATCATCGGCCATTTTCTTCCGCATCCACCTGTTCCGCCAAGACCACCCCAAACCGTCCTAAAGTTACTATTAGATACTATGGCATAATAATCAATTCCAAGTTGCACATATCTTGTTAAAAGAGTCCTTTTTTGAACGTTAGTGTAGTTAAGGTGCAGAGTTAATGCACCAATACCTATCTGATTACCAATAGTCCCTCCATAGTCAGGCATATTGTCTGTGGGATGTATATGGCGACCTTCATCTTGTGTCAGCCAGTCCAGCCAGGGTCTTTCAAAATAACGTTCAACAGTGGCCAAAGATTCTGTATCAGGAACAGGAGTCAAACTGGCAAGCAGGGAATAATTTAGGTCGGATTCGTTAAATCTTATATCTTTAGTAGTATCAAAATATGGCGGCCTGAAACTGCCGGAAGGAGGTGCCGAACTTAAGACAGTAAGAACTGCCGCCGTCAGAAGATAGTTATATGAAGTAGGGGTAGTCCTGCTGATACTTGAAATAAGAGAGGCATTCGGTTCAATGACCAAAGGATTTGAAGGTTTAATATCCAAAGCCACATTCAAGCTCGCATCCCAATTCGATAAAGTTCTATTATCAAATCCTTGTCTGTCCGTGCTCGGATTTATCATAGAGCCGTTCTTAATCACTCCGCCTACATTTGTGGAACAGGGGTCAATTCCGATGATAGTTACAGGCCCGACAATCCAGTAATCCCCGTTAGCAAACTGGCCGACAGTGTAATTTTTGTCGAAAGTCCAGGTAATACCAAACTGGGTTATTGAATTAGCCTGAGCAGCAAAACCCCTGCTTGGCAGGGCAGCATTAATTACCAATAGCAAGCAGAATACGAAAAGTACCCTATATGACTTATGTCCGAAGGTAGTACGGATTATTTTTGCTGTGGTTACCATATTAAGCACCTGTTTCAAGTAAAAGTAAATAAGCATAACAATGTAAAATCTAACAATAAATCGATACAACTACAAATGCCGGGGGGAATTTAGCGATAATTCGGGGCTCTTGGCCGAAAAATAAGTTTTTTGTTGAGCACAAGAGAGCATCCTAATGTATCGAATAGATAAAGTCAAGCATATTATCGGAACTTGCCGTATAATATTTTTTACTTTTTGCCAAAATTTGCTTTGAAAAGAACACGCGGACTGAGTAGAATAAAACAAATTACTTGGAGACCTCAAGAGGTGGTTTGTCCGTATTTTTTATGAATATCCGTGTTTTTTGGGTTCAATAAAGGGTTTTGTGGGTTTTTAGAGTGCTGCTTTGGGATTGCTCCGTTTGGCGTATTTATTTGAGGATAGGCAATTTAGGGAACCTGTGAAAGTTTTCAGGCATATGCGCGGTGCCGCGGGCAAAACGCCGGTATGGTTTGCCTGGATTCTGGCCGTTTTGCTGCTGATATCCGGGGGGGGCGCCTATCGTGTTTCGGGACACAAATTAAAGCTTATTGGGGAAAAGCCGACTGCGCTTCCTGTTCCTCTGAGTGACTTCCCCATACAGTTTGGCAATTGGGTCGGCAGTGAAATGCCCATTCCCGCTACTACGAAGGAGTATATGGAGAGGAATTTTGCCGACGATTTTTTCAGTCGAAGATACATTAATTCCGCCGATAAGATATGGGTGGATGTTTACGTAGTATATTGCTCAACCAAACCTGGCGGGATGCTCGGGCATCGGCCTGGTGTGTGTTATCCGGCGAACGGGTGGTTGCAAGAGACCACCGAAACATCACAGTTTACTTCGCAAAAGGGCCGACAAATTGAATGTCTCGTGCATAGATTCCGCCAGCCGGCACCTGCGCTTAACGAGGTTGTTGTCTTAAACTTCTATGTTCGCAATGGCCAAATTACAATCAACGAAAGTGATTTCGAAGGTCTGTTGGGCCGCAAGTTCAATATTACCAGAGACCCGAGTCGATACGTGGCTCAGGTGCAGATAAGCTCTGTGCTGGAAAGTTCGGTCAGAAAGGCCGCTCAGGATGTAGTGGACCTCGTGCTCGACTTTCTGCCTGGCGAGAACGGCAAAGTCAGAGCAACTGAATATGCCACACCCGCAACGAATATCGGGAAATAAATCGATACAGAACCACAAACGAACAAGAAACAGACAAGAACTTGTGATATAACTTATTATTCAGCATCAAGTTACGGTTGTTTTCCCGATGTAACCGACGGGGACGGAGTGTGCCCGGAATAGAACTGGCCGCATTGTGACCAATGACATTCCGGTAGGTTTTGTAGCGTATGGTAATTCTGAGCAGGTTATCCGCGGGAGCGCCAATCCTTTTTGTTACTCACTCTTTATTACCCTTTGCCACTTGCTATAGATAGAAACACCACATAATGGTCGATTCTCTAAGATATAAAACCCTTCTCGCTCTATCGTGGAGTTTTCTCGAGTCTGTCGGGATGCGGGGCGTGCAGTTTATCGTCGGGATTGTGCTGGCCCGGTTGTTAATGCCGGAACAGTTCGGCCTGATAGGGATGCTGACTATCTTCATAATTGTGGCGCAGTCATTTATCGATAGCGGCTTCGTGGCCGCGTTGATTCAAAAGCGCGATGCCTCGCATATCGACATATGTTCGATTTTTTATTTTAACATTATTGTGGGTATTGCGGCGGCAGGGCTGTTGTGCCTAATAGCTCCCTATATAGCTGCTTTCTACAACCAGCCCATACTGACGCCGCTGACACGGGTGTTATCGCTGACCATCGTAATTAACTCCTTTGGTCTGATTCAAAACGCTCTATTAAGGAAAATCATCGATTTCAAAACACAGACCAAGGTAACACTCATTGCCAGTGTGCCATCAGGGATAGTCGGGATAGCAATGGCCGTCGCCGGTTTCGGGGTGTGGAGTTTGGCTATCCAGCAGATATCGAGCGCATTGTTCAGGACGATTTTCCTGTGGTTTTTTAACACCTGGCGGCCGGCGCTGATTTTCAGTTTCAAGGCCCTGCGAGGGATGTTTGGTTATGGTTCACGACTACTGGTATCCGGGTTGCTTGATACTGTTTTTGACAATATTTATCTATTAGTCATCGGCAAGCTGTTTTCAGCGGCGGATCTGGGGTTTTTTACCCGCGCCCAGACAATAAACGAGATTCCATCCTATTCGCTTTCAGGCACGGTCGGACGGGTAACGTTCCCTGTGTTCTCCACACTCCAGGAAGAGCCGGCCCGGCTCAAACGGGGAGTGAAAAAAGCCCTGACGACGCTGGTCCTGGTCAATTTCCCCATGATGATAGGACTGGCACTGGTAGCCAGACCGTTGGTGCTGGTGCTGTTGACGGAAAAGTGGGCACCGTGTATTCCTTACCTGCAATTACTGTGTATGGTCGGCCTGTTGTTCCCTTTATGTGCCATGAACGTGAATGTCCTGCAGGCCATGGGGCGGTCAGACCTTATCCTGCGCCTTGGTATCATCAATAAAGCTCTGGTTGTCATTAGCATCGCTATCACCTACCGGTGGGGCATTGAAGCGATGATCTATGGGCAGATTGCCGTGTCAATCTTCTCATATTATCTGAACAGTTATTATAACGGCGTATTGATAGGTTACCCGATTAAGGAGCAACTGGCTGATTTGTCCTCCTATCTGATTATGGCGATTGTGATGGGTTTGGCCGTATACATTGTCGGTCACGTGCCACTGCCAAACCTCTGGTCTTTATTGCTCGTTCAAATAACTGCCGGGTTCATCGTGTATATCTGTCTGTGCCGGCTGTTTAAATTGCCTGCTTTTCTGGAACTCTGGCAGGCGGGATGGAAAAGAGTCAGTTTTCCGAAAACCGGAACAGTATGACTTTTTGGAATCTATCGGCATTCTAACGAAGGACTGCTGCAGCAGAAAACGAACTTCCCTTTTGAACTTGTAATAGGTGATATACCGGAGCCGGCATTGCGAGGCACGGCGTTGGCCACAATCCCATAAGGGAACAGACCATACTTAAGGAGCCGGACGATAATGAATGTTGCCATTGTTCTGGTAACGCACAACAGGATTGACTACACGCGAAAGACGGTCGAACGCTTAGTAAGTGATCCGTCCGAGGAGTTCGATTTATATATTTGGGACAACGCATCCACGGATGAAACACAGGAGTACCTCAATGACGCAGTCAAAGACCCTAGAGTAGTCGAGGTCGTTCTAAGCAAGGAGAACGTGGGGCAGTCCGGGGCCATGAACTATGTGTGGAGCAAAACTAAAGCGGAACTTGTGGGCAAGATTGACAACGATTGCCTGGTTACGCCGGGCTGGACACGCATATTTGCCCAGGCACACAAAGATATAGAAATGCTCGGGTCGGTAGCCTGCTGGCATTTTCCGGCCGAAGATTTTGACCAGACGCGAGCGGCGAAGAAGATACGCGAATTCAATGGTCATAAGATATTCATGCATCCGGCAACTTGCGGTTCTGGCTTCATAATGAAAAGGAAAACATTTCAGGAGTTTGGGCCATGGAAGAAGGGGGCTGGTACAGCAACAACAGGGTATTTCTACAAGATGGCTTTGGCGGGCTATATCAACGGATGGTATTATCCGTTAGTGTTGCAGGAACACATGGATTACCCCTCTTCAAAACATAGCCGCTTTCACCGCCTCAACTTCGAACAGGCTTACGAGGGCAGTTTTGGGTACAAATACACCCATATTGCTGACATGGAGGCCTACATGAAGCTGCATCGAGTGATACTGGACAGCCTAATGGATGACCCGGTGGATCCTCACTATTACGTGGGTTGGCAGCGGAGATTCAGGCGGGTAATCCACAAGATCAGGAGATGCCTGTAAAATGGGCTCTAACAGTTTTTCGAGGCTTGTTAAGTCATTCGCCTGTGTTTGTGATTGGCTGAGGAACGCCATGCCATGCGTGTTGAGGTCTTGGCTGCGAAGCCAGCTTACCAAGGTAAATGTGTTGAGAAAGGGGTTGAAGTATGCACCGATTCTTGGCTATGTAGATATCGATGGCTGGCTCTCAATTGATGAGGCCATTGAAATCTATGACTTAGCCCAGAGCCTGCCTATAGATGGTCCTGTCGTGGTGGAGATTGGTTCATGGCTTGGTAAAAGCAGTCTGGTTTTGGCCAAAGGGCTAATAGGAAAGCACTCGGCACGGTTATTCTGTATCGATCCATTCAATGCGGATGGCGATCCACCCAGTGCCTTGGCCTATCGTCGTCGTATGTCTAGTCTTGATGAGTTGTTGCTGGAGAGATTCGTTGGCAACATGCGAAGGAACCGCGTCCTTTGCATGATCGAAATCCTTCAGGGATACAGCTATGAGTTTGCGGAGAGTTTTTCTAGGAAGATCGATTTGCTGTTTATTGATGGCAACCACGATTATGATGCAGTCCTAAAGGATTTTAACGACTGGTCCTCTTTGGTTAAACACGGCGGTTTTATCGTTTTCCATGACGTTGTTGACAGAGAGGGAGTTGATGGTCCTTGGAGGGCGGTGCAAGAAAAAATAGTGGACAACCCTGAGTGGAAAGACTGCCGGTTTGCAGGATTGCTTTTTTCCGCAAGAAAGACCCTTGAATAGAAATCTGAACAATGAGCTATTTTGGTTTTAGCGGATCAATAAAAAACCTTATTGACAAAGAGTAAAACAGATGTGTGGCTTTGCTGGTATTGCTTGGAAGAGAGATTTTGAGCCAACGGAAAGCAAACGTATTGTCGAGAGAATGACCCATACGATCCGTCACCGAGGGCCGGATTCGGATGGTCGAATTGAGACATCGTTTGCCAGGGTCGGCTTTCGAAGACTCTCCATCATCGACTTGGTAACGGGTGACCAACCCGCGTCAAATGAGACAGGTTCCATCAAGGTTTTTCTTAATGGGGAGATATACAATTTTCGGCAGTTGAAACAAAACTTAGAGAGAAAGGGACATCGATTCAAAGGCCGCAGTGATACCGAGGTATTACCACATCTCTATGAGGAGTATGGAGAGGATTTTGTCCATCACCTCAATGGAATGTTTACGATTTGTTTGTGCGATATAAACAAGGAGCTGCTTTACCTCTACCGAGATAGGACCGGCATTAAACCAATGTATTATGCGTGTGTGCCAGGGGCTGTGGTATTTGGCTCTGAGATAAAAGCATTGCTCGCAAGCGGGTTGATCAGGCGAGAACTGGATGTGGCGTCAATACTACCTCTGATAGACCTTTTCTACTGTCCAGGGCCAGATTCATTGATAAAAGACATTAAGAAGCTGTTGCCTGGTCAGGTGCTAACCGTAGGGCCTCGGTGTGAACCCCGTGTCCGGCAATATTATGAGATGCTTGTCCCTGAGGAGTCTGAAGCATCTCCTCCTGACCTAAGTGCTATCGAGGATCTGCTATGTGATTCAGTGCGGTTGCAGATGCTGGCAGACGTACCAGTTGGAGTGAGTCTGTCTGGGGGAATTGACTCAAGTATAGTCTCTATGTATGCGGCTAAGACTGCCGGCTCAGATGTAACCGTCTTCACGGTAAAATTTGAGGATACGAATCCAGAAGAGCTGAACTGTGCCGCTGCGGTTGCCGGAAGATTGGGTCTCAAACATGTTGTTTTGTCTCCATCATTAGGGGATTTCATGAGCGACCTTGCACGTATGGTCTGGTACTGTGATGAGCCTGTGGCCGACCCCGCCTCCTACTCCGCCATGAAAGTGGCCGAGGCAGCATCCTCAATCGTTAAGGTCCTGTTGTCTGGAACAGGTGGAGATGAACTGTTTGGTGGTTACTACCATTACTGGCTGAACTGGAAACGGAGGTTGTGGATAGGCCTGCCACGAGGGCTCACCTCGTCGCAAGCTGCACACTTGCTGTGTTCGTTGTTCGGGAGAGGCAGTATATGGTCGGACTTGGAGACCTTTCGAGATTCACGATTTTTGTGGCACTGTAAAGCTATGTCGAATCTCGGCCCAGCCGAACGCCAGCTCCTGCAAAATCACATACCAACAAGTCGTGACCCATTTGCCAAGATGCGGGCATGTTTTGAGAAGACCTCTCGCTGTGATATTGTCAACCGGCAGTTATTCACTGACTTTAGCACGTATCTGCCGGATCAGCTTCTTACGATGTTGGATCGAACTACGATGAGCGCCTCTATTGAAGGGCGAGTGCCGTTTCTTGATCACCGGTTGAGTGAGACAATGTTCAGAGTTAGAGGCAATTTCAAGCTTGGCAATGGCAGTGAATATAAGGCCTTGCTTAAAACATTAGGACGTGACGTACTACCGAGAGAAGTGATACACAGGCAGAAAATGGGATTTCCGTGTGGAGCTCTCGACTGGCTCGGCAAGGACTTGTTGCCACTGTTGGAGAAACTGCTCCTGGCCAAGGACACATTTGCTATAGAGTACCTACCCGCACAATGGCTTCGAGAAATGTGTCAGTCGCCTGAAAGCATCCGCAAAAATGAACGCACACTCTACACCATATTGGTCATCCAGATATGGTATGAGCTGTTCATCAAGAGAGACTTGTGTGAACCGCCTGAAATGTCGGTGCTTGAGATGTTTGGAATGAAGCCGCTATGAGTGTTTGTTTCTGTTTGATCCTGACGCAACTGCGGCCAAGGTGTTTGAAGCGGGGTTTGTGTAATGAGTGAACCGCTCGTTTCTATTTTGATACCGGTTTACAATGCTGGTGAATACTTGCGGCCTTCTGTGCAGAGTGTACTGACTCAAAGCTATGTGAATCTGGAAATACTGCTCATAGATGATGGTAGTACAGATAGCTGTGTGGAATCAATAGCCCATATTAGTGATCCACGCCTGCGCGTCATAAGGCAGAACAATGCGGGCAGAGCGGTTGCGTTAAATCTTGGTCTTAAGCAGTTGTCGGGCGAGTTCTATGTCACTCAGGATGCTGATGATATTAGTCACCCACAGAGGATAGAGCATCAAGTCCGGTGCATGCTCGCCAACCCCAATTTGGCGGCCGTATTCACCGGCCACGAGATTATTCTGAACGGCAGGTCCTTTGCCCCACTATCTGGTGCCAAGAGCATTGAGCAATGCCATCAGGATATTGTGCATTTGCACATGCCTACCCTTGATCCTACGGGGATGTTTAGGGTGTCTATAGTCAGAGACATACACTATGAGCCAACATTGAAGGTAGGCGCAGGTTTGGACTACATCTTACGTGTTGGTGAACTTTACCCCATGATGGTGCTGGGCGAGTGTTTGTATTCTTATAGGAGCCACGCAAACTCGGTTACTATGCAGGACCCATATCGAGAAAGGCAGATGCTTCGAGAGGTCGTAAGGCGCGCCTGTAAGCGCCGTGGACTCGACTCTTCTTATCATCTGTCTCGGCTGCCGGCACCCTCGGCAAAGTTGACACATGCAGAATCTCATGGTTGGCTCATTGCCCACTTTATGCAGAGCGTGCTTGACCTGCGTAGTGCTAATCGGAGCTGGGAGGCGCTGAAAACAGCATTGATGTGTTTATGTATGCGACCATATGACCCACATTATTATAAGCCGTTAGCTTATTTCCTATCGCCACTTGGGATAGTGAAATATTATCGCACGATAAAGGCTGTTCTCAAATGATTACCACACCAACAGCCATCATAACGTTCCTTTTGACGATTACAGTCTTTGTAGTCCCGCGCAGGTTTTTTCTGTTGCCGTACATTGTTGCCACCTGCTTTGTCCCCGATGACCAGCGAGTAATCATTTTGACTCTGAATTTCACGGTTTTCAGGATGCTCGTTCTGGCTGGACTATGTCGAATTCTATTGAGAGGAGAGCAGGTAGTCATTAAATGGAGCCGATTCGACAAGTTGGTGCTTGCATGGGCTGTCTGCGGGGCAGTCATATACGTTGTACAATGGGCAGATGCAAGAGCCATTGTCTTCAAATGCGGTGTGCTTCTGGATATATTAGGCTCATACTGGCTATTCAGACAGTCGATTCGATCGTATACCGATATTAAATACGTCTTCCAAATCTTAGCTATGTGCGCGTTGATTATGATGCCGTTCGTGGTTTCGGAACGTGTAACAGGTAGCAATCCATTCAGTAACTTAGGAACGGTCCATACTGTCATACGAGAAGAAGGTGCATACAGGTGCCAGGGACCGTTCCCACACTCAATCATGTTGGGTTTGTTCTGGGCTACCTTGGTTCCCGTCTTTGTCAGTTTTGCCAAGGGCAAGCAATCAAAGCATCTGTTTTGGGGTGCTGCCGCGGCGGCTAGCATCATGACTTATTTGACTGCGTCGAGCACTCCACTACTTACTCTCATAGCTGTTATACTGTTCCTGCTGTTGTTTCCTTACCGCCGACACGGTCGACAAGTAGCATGGGCCGCTTGTGGCTTGACAGTTGTTCTACACATGGTAATGCAAGCTCCTGTCTGGCATCTGATATCACGTGTGAATATTATAGGAGGATCCACCGGTTGGCATAGATTTAATCTGATCGACCAAACCATAAAGCATTTTGGCGAATGGATGTTGTTAGGTACCCGCAATACGGAACATTGGGGCACCGGTTTGCTCGATATTACCAACCAATATTGCTTTGAGGCTGTACAAGGCGGACTTGTAACATTAGTGATATTTGTCTTCCTGCTGGTCATGGCCATCCGGGTAACTGGGGGCTGGAGTCTCACTAAGATGCCGGCAGAGCATCAATGGTTTGCGTGGGGGCTCTGTGTTTGTCTGCTCGGGCATTGCATCTCTTTTTTTGGGGCCTCATACTTTGGACAAATCAAGGTCCTTTTGTACTTGACATTTTCTCTTGTGGGACTTGTAGCTGAGAAATTGCAGAGCTCTTTGCTGGTTACACAAGAACGAAGTCGATTGATTGTGGCCGTGTGATTGTCAGGCTACTGGGCGTAGCTTCAGGATGACTCTTGGCCGAGCAGACGCCAGTTGTTGCGAGAAGCAGTAATTCACAAGATGAGTTTGTGTTTTACTTAGACTATTTGTCTTTTGCGGGTGGCAAGAGTGAGCAACACAACTTAGGAAATTGAGTTAGATTATGGTACTACCACACAAAGAAAACAACATAATAGACGTATCCATCATCGTAGTGAACTGGAACACCAAAAACTCCCTTCGCAACTGTCTAAAGTCGATATATGACCGTGCGGGAGACGTAAGTTACGAAGTAATCGCGGTTGATAATGCCTCCGCTGATGGCTCTGCCGGCATGGCCAGAGAAGAATTCCCCCGAGTAATACTTATAGCTAATTCCGAAAACAAGGGGTTTGCGGCAGCCAACAATCAGGGCATGAGAATCGCAAGAGGCAGGTATATACTGCTGCTCAACAGTGATACGATAATCTGCGACAATGCGGTGGAAAAGGTGGTAATGTACGCGGGCAAACATCCAGATGTGGCTGTAGTTGGCTGCCAGGTTTGGGAGAATCCTGAGGTCGTACAGATGACATGTTTTCGGTTTCCAAGCCTGACTAACATATTTCTTTCGACTTTCTGGTTGGCCAAGGCATTCAAACACAACAGATTCCTGGGACGCGAGTGGATGTTGTGGTGGAAACGGGATACAGAAACTGATGTGGATGTTGTTTCTGGGATGTTTATGTTGGTCAGACGAGAAGCTATTAACGAAGTAGGAATGATGGACGAAATTTTCTTCGTGTTCGGAGAAGAGGCGGATTGGTGTTATAGATTTGCGGAGTCCGGATGGAAAGTCCGGTTTTGGCCTGGAGCCAGAATCATTCATTTGGGTGGCGGTGGTCATAGTACCGATCAGGCCTCCGTGGCCATGTCCGTACAGATACAGAAGAGTCTGCTCATATTCGTGAGGAAACATAGAGGAAAACTGCACTATTGGGTAGCCCGGCTGATGCTATGTATCTCATTTGGTCTTCGGTCGTGTATCTGCGCCATGTTGTTTTCACTGAAGAAATTGACACGTGGACAGACGAATCATTACACGGACCGACTTGCAAAGAGCTGGGCAGTATTCAAATTCGTTGCAGTCAGTATTCAACATTCAACCAGCTGCCATTAGGCTTTAATGAGGTGTTTGTTTATGCCCTACAAGGTGTGTGTCGATGACATCGAGAGAAAAGAGTGGGAGAAGCAAGCAAAAGGATTTGCTGATTACTCCATATATCAGACTTGGCCATATCAGCAGGTACGGGGAGAGATGGATGACCAAGAGATTAGCCGAGTTTTGATCAAGGACGATAGTGGTCAAGCGATGCTGATGGCACATGTACGTATCAAACGGATAAAGCCGCTTGGGCTGAGGATAGGTTATGTCCAATGGGGACCGTTGATTCGCGGTCTGGATGGAAAATTGCGATGTTCGATTCAGGCATTAGACGCTTTCCGCAGAGCCTATGTTGGTACAAGGGTAAATGTGCTGCGTATCGTACCTAATGTCCGCAATGATGAAATCAGCCGAGATTTCTCAGAAATGCTTGTGAAGTGCGGCTTCCGGCACGTCAAGTACGCGCTCCCCTATAGAACGTTCGCTTTGTGGGTCGGGGATTCTGAAGAGGGGATTCGAGAGAGATTGCATAAAAGTTTTCGCCGAGATTTGCGCTATGGACAGAAAGCTGGTGTCCAGATACGTCAAGGCCATGATGAGAGTCTCTTTGAGACCCTCGAAAAGCTTTATGATGATGCAAAACTTCGCAAAGGGTTCACGGGGGTTGACCTGCAGCAGTTCACCAAACCTCAACACACTCTTTCATGCGATGAGAAAATGAAAGTTCTTGCCGCGTACCACGAGGGAGAACCCGTCGCAGCCTATTTAGCCAGCGATTTGGGAGACACATGTCTGGTTTTGGTAGTCGCCTGTGATGAAAAAGCATTCGCGTGTTTCGCCTCGTATGTGCTTTGGTATCAAGGAGCGGTCTCGGCTTGTAAAACAGGAATGAAATGGTGTGACCTCGGCGGTATAGATCCAGACGAAAACCGTAACGTCTATCTGTTTAAATCCCGAATGGCACCAAAAGACATATGTTACATAGGCGCCTTTGAGGCCTACAGTAGTCTGTGTGCGAGGCTTATGTGGTATGTGCCTGGGAAGATACACAGCCTTACCCGGAGTCGTTGACCGGATAGTAACCTGAAAGTAGGAGCCAAAGATATACGTGCAAACCGACCAGACCATACAGGTTGAGGTTTGGAACAGCTTTGAAGATCTGCAGACCATTCAGGCAGAGTGGGACAAATTCGTGGAATCGGTGGGCGGCGAGATATTCCTTACATACGATTGGTGCCGGATTTGGTGGAAATACTATGGAAACAACCGAGACCTGAGAGTATTTATTTTCCGCAGCAACGGTAAATTGGTAGGGATCATTCCTCTGTTTTTTGAAAGAATCTGGCTGGGACTCATCTCTGTATGTGCGGCGAAGATTGTGGGCTCCGATTTTACGATCTCGCACTTTAGTCTTCCCATATTGCGAAGCTGCACGGCTTCAGTGAGCAACCGCTTTGCGGAACTATTATCTAAGAGTATGTGCGATGTCATCTGCATAGGTCCCCTTGCGGGGTTGTACAAAGGCTATAATGATTTAATTGAGACGCTCAAGCAATCGGTGGAACGTTCTCACGCTGTATTTGGTGTTGACATAGGAGTCCATACCTATTATAGAATGGCGCAGACATGGGAGGAGTACCTTGCAGGGCTTCGAAAGAAAGAGCGGCAGTTAATCAGAAACGCTTATCGCAGAATAGAGAGAGGTGAGTTGACCCTAATCTCCGAGCTTGCCTCGATTAACAATTTCAAAGAGAAGTTTGATGGATTTGTGCGAACACACCAATCACATTGGCAGAGCATAGGTAAGGCAGGGCACTTTGGGGACTGGCCGCTTTCGGTTGAGTTTCATCGTGAAGTTGCAAGAGCCCAACTCGAGCATGGACGACTACGTTTGCTGGAAGTACGATTGTCCGAGGCCTGCTCTGGTTATCAGTACAGTTATCGGTTCGGAGACACGTACTTATCCGTGCTGCCTGCTCGTCCAGCCGAAATTAACTCGACGAAGATACCGACAGGTAAAGTGCTCTTCTCTGAGCAGTTAAAAAATGCTATCGATGAGAAAATCACATATATAGATAGTATGCAGGCGAAATATGAATATAAACTGAGGCTCGGAGGAGAGCTTCTTTCTATGAGGGCTATCTATGTCTGCCGCAAGGGTATCTTGGCTGCCCCACGGATTTTTATGTTCAGAGTATTGTCCAAACTCCTGGATATATGCTACTTCAAGATATGGTATTGCCGGATAGCCCCAATGCTTCCGTTCAAACGCAGACCTCTTTGGCGTATCTGGATCCGGTCGAATGCTTTTGCGGAGTAGAATCATGGAAATGAACTTTCGATACGAATTGAGCAAAGAGCAGAAGTCGAAGTGGACTGAGTTCTGGAGCACCAATCAACATACCTATCCCAGACAGCACCCTGTGTTCGCCGAGATTGAACGGGGGATGGGCAGGACTCCGATCTTCGTTTCAGGAGAGGTCGATGGTTCTATTGTCTGCATTGGGATATTCAGTATACGGCCCCTTTTCTGGGGCGGCCGATTCTCTCTGGAGGCATACTGTTTACGTGGTCCTGTGTTCGATAACGTTGAACTCTTCAAAGAATTCATCCAGTGCGTTATCGCCCGCTTCAAGAAGTTAGGGATTGGGAGTGTCCGTATTTCACCTTATTGGCAGTTTCCGGAAGCCGAAGAGGTTGAGTCGGTTTTGGCGGAACTAGGGTTCCTGCCATACAATAGACGCGAAGGGACGCGTTCATCTACTGGTTACGTGGACTTGACACGGAGTGAGGATGAAATTCTTGCTGCGTTTTCGAAGCAAAGCAGGTACCACATTCGCAAGGCGGAGAAATCAGCACTTGAGATTCGCCCAGTGACAGATATGGATGAGGCAATATTGACGTTTCGATGTTTGAGCAATATGCGAACTATACGCGGTTTAACCCCCATGTCGTTGAGTGAATTCCGGGCGCTCTTTCAATACGTTCTCAGGCACAAAGAGCAAGGGGTTCTGTTGGGTGCTTTTTGGGAGACAGAATTCTTAGGGGGGCTGTGGATAATAAGAGACCCATGCACGACCCACATACCCTGCTATGCCATTGAGGCAGACACCTGCAAGAGACTAACGGGAACTCTGACTATTGGATACCCACTTTGGTGGCAAGCGATGAAATTGGCAAAAGAAAAGAGATGTCACTGGTTCGATGTTGAAGGTTATAGCGAGGCCGCCGAGGAGTCAAGTCGTGTCTACCAGATATATAAGTTCAAAGGTAACTTTCATCCAAAACCTGTCAAGATTATTTCAGAACACATTTGTGTCTGCAACACAGTGACTTACTCTATTTATGAAGGTCACAGGTTCTTTTTGCGAGGTTGTAGATTCCTAAGGAGTTTGCCGTATAGGATTGATAAACAGTTTCGTTCTAACAAGGCCGAAAAGTGATAAAGACCGATGCCAGCAACCATAGTTCAATGGTCGAAAAATGTTGTGTAGGAGCGCCGTTGTTTCGGTAATCTATGGGTTCACACAAAAATATAATCTATTGTGGTCCGCCCCGAGCGTATCTGCGACAGATACTTGGAATTTCCAAGGTAACAAATAGCGCAGCTGCCTGGTTTGACGCTGACAAGACATACTACGTTCATAAGGCCCGGGTAGGCATAAGGTATGCCTGTGAGCTTATGAGAATTCGCCAGGGCGACGAAGTCCTGGCTCCTTCTTACAATTGCGGCATCGAGATCGACACCCTGCTTAGCTGCGGTGCTTCAGTAGTACTCTATCGGGTTGGCAAAGATGGGCTGATTGATTTTGACGACTTAAGAAGCAAGGTGCGCGACAGGACAAAGATCGTCTATGTGATACACTATTTTGGATTCCCCCAGCCGCTAAGCGAAATCAAGGACCTTTGCAGGCAGAAAGGTCTCTTTTTGGTAGAAGATTGTGCGCTCTCAACATTTAGCTGCAATGGTACGACTCCATTGGGTTCGGTCGGCGATATTGCCGTGTTTACACTCCGTAAGACGTTGCCGGTTCCGGACGGCGGGGCAATGGTAATAAACAATCCGGACCTTGCTCCAGATTGTTGGAAGAGACGAGATACATCTGTTCTGAAAATCTCAAGAGGCATGCTGTCTCTGGCCAAGCGATACCTATTGCATGTGTCGTCAAGGTCAAACGTCTTGTATTCGATGCTTTGGGGCCTTGTGCAGAAGCCAGCAACGGAGATTGAGCACAACGTACAGATGAATACTACCTTTCCTGATATGCCGTCGGATTTCTACTACGATGGGAAGCTCAGCAATAGAGGAATGTCAAGAATAAGCCGCCGCATGCTGGAGACATTCGACGCACCTGAAATTGTCGAGAAGCGGCGGGCCAACTATGGCAAATATCTGGAATTGCTATCAGGCTCCGAAGGTATTGAAATCCTCTATACCGATCTTCCTAAAGGTGTGTGCCCCCTGTACTTTCCCGTGATTGTAGGCAATAGGGCTGAGGTATGTCGGCAACTTAATGCAGCGTCGATTGAGGCCATAGCATGGTGGGCTGGATACCACAGGTCTTTGCCCTGGAATGACTATCCTGACGCCTGTTTCTTGAAAGATAATCTTTTAGTGCTACCTGTTCATCCGCAGTTGAATGATAAACATATCGAGTTTGTCGTGCAGAAACTTGTCGGAGCGATTGGTGGTCGGGATGCACACCATTCTTCGTATCAGACAAGTAAGACTGTCAGCACAAGTCGCGCAGCCGTGACGAGTAGCAGGGATGACTTTCGACGTACGGATATAGTATGTTTTGGTGGCGAGGACTGGTGGTATCATAATCGAGGCCATATTGATTTCCAATTGATGCGTAGATTTGCAGCGACAGGCACCGTCCTTTTTATAAATTCCATCATAATGCAAAAACCCAAGGCAGGAAAGAAAGGACAACTGTTTACAAAAGTGGTGCGAAAGGTCAAAAGTATCTTCAGAGGGCTAAAGCACATCGAAAACGGCTTTTGGGTCTTTAGTCCCGTTAGTCTGCCGGTGAACCATATCAGATGGTTAAGACCGCTAAATGAGGCTCTTCTGGCGTTACAGATATCCTCTGCTGCAAGGCGACTGAAGTTGCATACGCCTCTCGTATGGGTTGCAATCCCTGTAGCATGTAACATTGCACGGAAGTTGAGGAAATCGAAGTTGGTCTACCAACGAACTGACCGATTTGAAGACACTCCTTTGGTTAATTCTCAGATTACATCCCAAGACGATAAGACGCTGAAACGGGATGCAGATCTCACAATCTATGTGAGCACCGGTCTTTACGAGCAAGAACGAGCACAGTGCAAGAGGGCGTTTTTCTTGGACCACGGTGTCGATTACGACTTATTCTCTTCTGCGGACAAGGGCGGTAAAACACTACCGGATATCGCTGCAATACCAGGACCAATAGCAGGATACATCGGTACGGTCGAAGACATCAAGATGGACGTCGGTTATATCGAGGCGGTTGTCGATTTGCTCCCCGAGGTATCTTTTGTTTTCGTAGGGAAGGTCGATGCCGGCTTCCTGCGGTTAAAAGAAAAGAAAAACGTCTGGCTGTTGGGCCAAAAACCCTACGAACAAATACCCCAATACGGAAAACATTTTGATGTGGCTATCATACCCTGGCGTCAATCTGACTGGGCATCGGCCGCTAATCCTATCAAGCTGAAGGAGTATCTTGCTCTGGGCAAGCCAATCATAAGCACACCCGTATTTGGTGAAATTGAGGAGTATCGTGATTTGATTTATGTGGCGCGGACTCCTGAAGAGTTTGTTATGTCTATCAAGGAAGCCATGCGACATGACAGTCCTGAGATGGCGGCAAAAAGGAGAGATAAGGTAAAAGAATCGTCCTGGGATTCAAAGGCCCAGCTTGTACTGGCCGAATTGTGTAGCTGACTAATATGTGCGGTATTGCTGGAATAGTCGATTTCAACAGTTCCATTATCGATAGGCACCTGATTGAGCCGATGCTCGATGTCATGGAACATCGAGGACCTGACGGCCGCGGTTCTTACAGCGGCAGAAACGTGCTACTCGGGCATGTCAGACTCTCAATTATTGATGTCGAAGGAAGCAAACAACCCCTGCCTAACGAAGATAATACCATCTGGGTGACTTTTAACGGTGAAATCTACAACTTCTGCGAGCTGCGAAAACATCTTATATCAAAAGGACACAGTTTCAGAACCAGCGGTGACACCGAGGTTCTTGTGCACCTCTACGAGGACTACAAAGAAGAAATGGTGCATTATCTGCAAGGTATGTTCGCCTTCGCAATTTGGGATAGCGCAAGAAAACACTTGTTGTTGGTTCGAGACAGAATAGGCATAAAACCTTTATACTATTGCAAACAAGGCAGCAGCTTCATATTTGCATCTGAGCCCAAGGCCTTTTTCGAGTATCCTGGTTTGGATGCTCGACCGAGCATGGAAGGGATTTGGCACTATCTGACCTATCGTTCCGTTCCGGCTCCCGGGACTTTGTTCGAAGGCATCACAAAATTGAGGCCCGGCTACATGTTGCTTGTCACGCAAAACTGTTTTACAGAAAAATGCTATTGGGATATTCCCTTGATTCCTGAGCGTTCAAAGCCTTCGTACAAGGGCCTAAAAGCTAAAGACTTAAGCGAAGAACTCGATTCTCTTCTACTTAGAACTGTTAAAAGCCATCTAATTAGCGATGTTCCGTTGGGCGCGTTTTTGAGCGGCGGTGTTGACTCGAGTTTGATTGTGGCAATGATGAGTAAATTGAGCGATGCACCGGTCCACACTTACTCTGTCGGATTCGAAAACTTCAAATCTTCAGAACTCCCTTATGCGAAGATTGTTGCCAACCTATACAAAACTGACCACCACGAGCTTGTTCTTAAAGAAGATTGCTTCGCTGAGCAATTGGAAAAACTGACGTGGATGCGTGACAGCCCCCTGAGTGAGCCAGCCGATGTCCCCTTGCACTTGTTGGCGAAGATGGCCAGTGATGAGGTAAAGGTATTGCTGTCCGGTGAGGGCAGTGATGAGTTGTTCGCTGGATATCCGAAGTATGCATATGATCGTTTCTCACCTATGATAAGCCTGTTGCCAAAGCAAATTACACAGTGGGCAGGGCAAATGTTGCCTGGAGGATTGAGGCGTCTAGAGATCGCACTGAGAAGTCTTTCCGAGAAAAACACGGCTGACCGCTGGGCTCAGTGGTTTTCGCCTTTTACGAAAACGGAGAGGATGAGTTTAATCATAGACAGTAACCCCACGGAGAATTTCGAAAACTCCACTGAACAGTATGTTAAACGCACACATGGATGCAGTATTCTTGACGGCATGTTGTACACAGATTGCAAACTATGGTTGCCCGACAATCTTTTGGACAGAGGCGACCGGATGACCATGGGAGCGTCAGTGGAATGTCGTGTCCCATTTCTTGACCATGAAGTGGTTGAATTCGCCTTTAATTTGCCAGTTAATGTTAAGGTTAAGGCCTTTACGCGCAAATGGCTGATAAAACAGGTCGCACTTAAGTATTTGCCTGAGAATATCATAAATCGGCGCAAAGTTGGTTTTTCTGTTCCTTTGGCGCAGTGGTTCAGGGGCAAGCTTAGAGATATGTGCTATGACCGAATATGTAACCAGCAAGGGATAATGAGGCAGCTGCTAAATCAAAAGCAATTAGAAAGGATTTTAGACGACCACTGTTCGGGTCGCAAGGACAATGCTCTGAAAATCTGGACCCTTCTGGGCCTGTCAATCTGGAGCGACATCTTTTGCAAGAACAAAATTAGTATTCCACAAATTGTTTAACACGAATCTGACAGCAAATGCCTGAAAGAAAAATATTACGAATTTGCCTGGTTGCGTCCGCGGGCGGACACTTGAGCCAATTACTCAAGTTAGCTGAATGTTGGAATGGGTATGATACGTTTTGCGTTACAACAAAGCAGATTGTCAAAGAACAACTTCAGAAATATGGCAACGTCTATATCGTTGGAGAATGCAACAGACAGAATCCTTTTATGGCAGTTCGAGTATTCTTTCGATGCTTCAATGTCGTCCGGCAAGAGCGCCCCGATGTTGTTATAAGTACCGGAGCAGCTCCAGGTTTGTTAATGTGCCTCGTAGCGAAACTATTTGGAGCAAAAATCGTGTGGATTGACAGCATCGCCAATGTTGAAAAATTGTCCCTTAGCGGACGACTGGTACGACCCCTTGCCGAGTTGTGCCTTACCCAATGGGAAGATGTCGCAACCCGGTACGCAAAAGTCGAATACGTAGGCGCAATTATATGATTTTTCTAACTGTGGGGACATTGTTTCCATTCGACAGGCTTGTCCGAGCCATCGATGCTGCGGCCGGTGATGACCTGATTACGGACGAAATATTTGCGCAGATTGGAGAAAGTTCCTACAAACCACGCAACTTTGAATCTGTGCCATCGCTCGAAAAAGGCCTTTTCGACAAATATTTTACTGAAGCATCTTTCATAATTAGCCACGCAGGAATGGGAACTATAATAATGGCACTGAGCCATAATAAGCCACTACTGGTTATGCCTCGTCTTAAACACTACAAGGAGCATGTCAACGACCATCAGGTTGCTACCGCCAAAGAGTTTGAGAAACTCGGACACATATTGGTGGCCTACGATACCGTGGATTTACCAGAGCATATTCATCAATTGAAGAGTTTTGTTCCAAGGGAAAGAAAAGCCAATCCTGGCGCGGTGGCTGACAGAATTAGTTGTTTTCTTAATAGTATGCGACATTAATTTCTGGGAGATAGTGTGCTTGCCAGCAACGATATTAAAGCCATAATTCTTGCAGGGAAACACGATTTTGGGCGTTGCCCCATAGCATCTCGTTTGCCTGCGGCTTTGTGGCCGGTGATGGGCAAACCCTCGCTGGAACGTATTATTGTTGGTCTGGCAGAGCAGGGTATAAGGGATATTACGGTCTGTTGCAACGGAGACAGCGTTCTGTTACAGAAATCGATTGATGTGCCGCAAAGTACTGGGAATATCAAGTTTCTTGATGAGCCGTTGCCGATGGGCACCGCTGGGTCTATTCGCGATGCTGCCAACGGCGAAAAGAATGATTTGCTCGTCGTATTTTCCGCTAACATGGTGTGTCTGCCTGATATCAGCTTGTTAATAGCTGCCCATCGTGACCAGGCAGCAGACTTGACTGTAGTGTTCAATCCGGCATCAAGCGATAATGATGAAAAAGGCGATGTGGCCAATATTTATATCTGCAATCCGGCTGTGCCGGAATATATTCCAGCGGAAGGATATCATGATATCAAAGAAAGTTTAATACCTGAAATGGTTAGAGCCGGCAAACGTGTGCGTTATACCGCATTGCCGCATTGTGCGGGCAATTTCCGCGATGGGCAGGGGTACTTGCGCGCGGTGACAAATTATCTTGCAAAAGAACCGCCGCTGAATGACGAGATACCTTCTCTTCATCGTAAGGGGCCGTGTTTGTGGATGGAGGATGGGACTGAGGTGGACCCATCTGTAAGATTTTTTGGTCCCGTGGTAGTTATGGCTGGCGCCCGGGTAGCCAAAGGCGCGGTTGTTTTCGGGCCGAGCATCATAGGCCGGAAATGCGGCATCGGCCGCGACAGTGTTGTTATGAATAGCGTGCTTTGGGACACCGCCGGCGTAGACGAAAATTGTGAAGTTCGGAATTGTCTGCTTGATTACGGAGCTAATATTGCCAGCGATACGGTTGTTCAGAATAAAAACATCCCCTTTGAAAAACCATCGATTATAGTGCGATGGACAAGGCGTGTGTTGAAATATAGCGAGAAGGTGGTTCGCGACTTGCGTGCCTGGCCTTGCGGTTATTTGGCTTCACCGGGGCCGATAAGTGTTCCAAAAGCCGTATGGCTCGCCGGGACCATCGTAGTCGCTGCATTTATATGGTCCTATTGGCCGGGGATAGTAGACCTTTGGAGTGTCTTGCAGCGCAGTGACGAATATTCAAGCGGAATACTTGTCCCTTTCCTTGCTGGTTATGTTCTTTGGTCAAGACGGGAACAGTTCAAGTCGATTCCGATAAGACCATCATTGTGGGGCGGTCTTGCGCTATTATTTGCCTGCATATTGAGATTATTCGGCATGTTCTTTCTATATGTGTCCGCAGAACGGTTTTCGCTTGTTGTAAGCATCGCAGCTATTTTATTACTTTTGTTTGGTTGGGTGTTTTTCAAAAAAACAGCTACCACGTTGCTGTTTCTTTGCCTGATGCTGCCATGGCCCAATCGCGTTCAGGCATTAGTGGCTTTGCCTTTGCAGCAATGGGCCACATCCTCGGCGGCATTTTGCCTTGAAATAATGGGCTACGATGTTATTAAGGAAGGCAATATCATACATATCGGCCAAACAAGTGTGGCCGTAGCCGAGGCCTGTAACGGTCTGCGCATGGTCACGGCATTTTTTGTAATCAGCGCCCTGGTTGTAATGCTGGTAAGACGGAAATGGTGGGAGAAACTGGTCGTCATGGCGTCCAGTTTGCCTATCGCACTGCTATGCAATACAATACGGTTGACAGTTACGGCGATGGCTTTCACTGTCCTTAAGGGTGATTACTGGGAAAAAATGTTCCACGATTTCGGCGGTTACGCTATGATGCCGCTGGCCTTGGCGGCGGTAATAGGGGAATTTTGGCTGTTGGGCCATCTGACGGTGATGCCAAACGAAAAAAATGCGGTAATAATCACGCGTGGATAAAGAACCGATATAAAAAGAAATGTTTTGCAAGAGAGTGCTGAATGATGGATGAATTGACACGATATGAAGGTGGAGCGCTGGGACCTGTTATCCAGGGAATGCCACCTGTTCCGGAGTTGGCTGGGCCGAATGTATTCGATATGCTTACCACAGTTCTGCTTCGCCGGTGGCGAGCTGCTGTGATTGTATTTGCCGTAATCTGTTGCACTGGTTTGTCTGTAATATGGCTGATTATAAAACCTGCTTATGAGGTAACTGGCGCAATAAAGGTCGCGCCCATTCTGTCGAACGTCTTGACTGGTAAAGCGGATAGTGGTGATACATCGAATTACCAGAGTTTTATGAACACACAGGCCGAAATGATAATCAGCGGTCCGATAATAGACAGGGCTGCTGATGATTTGGCTACCAAGAATCTGCCTTTTTTCAATACCAAAACTTCGACCTTAATCAAGAAGCTGCAAAACGAATTCCGCGGTTCTTCAATACGTTCGGATTGCGCGGCAAAGTTGAAAGAAGCCATAAATGATGGTCTTATTACCGTAACGAATACTGGGAACACAGAGTTGATAAGGATAACAATGGCTATTGATCGGCCGGAGGATGCACGCCAAATAGTGGACGCCTTCATTCGCGCCTATATGGGGATGGAAGGTATCAAGTCCACACAGGACGAGGACCAGAAATTGAGCGTGTTGGAAGCTGAAAAAAGAACATTGGCAGATAAATTAGAAACCCAGCGAGAAGCGATTCGGAAGTTGGCTGAGGAATACGGAACTGTTACATTGGATGCTCGACAAAATATGATGCTGCAGCGTGTCGCAAGTTTGCTGGCAGAATTGACAAAAGTTGAGGCGCAGCGGATTAACCTTGAGGCCAGAATTCAGGTGCTTGAGGAGGGTAAAGGACAAGGTGTGCCGGAAGAGCGGCTCAACAAACGTAACGAACGCATTAATGCCGACCCCACAGTTCAGGAACTTGTTCGCAGTATTGTTCGGTTGGAGGAAGACCTCATCGCTGCAAGACAGTTTATGACACCAGAAAATCCTCTGTTGAAGCAAAAAGAGGAGTTTGTAGAATCTTTCAAGAAACGCCTCGAGGAAAAACGCCAGGAGGAAGCGAACGATATTGGCAAGAACGAGCTTCAAAATTCTAGTGCGCAACTTGAAGAAACTGCTGCCTATGAAAAACTGCTACGAGAGAAACTCGCTGCCGAGGACGATCAGACAATACAAATCGGGCGAAAGCAATTGTCGATTCAGGATATGCAATACCAGCTTGGGCTGGAAAAAGAAATGTACGATGTGGTCACAAAGCGTATCCAGGAGCTTGAAATGGAGCGCAAGCGGCCAGCGAGAGTAAGTGTCGCTTATAACGCCGATATTGCGAATATTCGTGACAAACGTATCAAGTACTCAGTAGCGGTTGTCTTCGCTGCGATTGCCTGTGGAATAGGGCTGGCCTTGCTGAAGGACAAGATGGATCCGAGTTTGCGGTCGCCGGAAGATATTACCAGGCTTCTCGGTGTCAGAATAATTGGGACAACTACAAACCAGGAGACCGTTGAAAAAGCCCTGCTCCCGAGACAGTTAACCGAGGATTACCAGACAATCCGTGCCAACCTCGGATTGCTCGACAGCGGCGGAATGCCGAAAAAACTGGTCGTTACCAGCGCCGGAATGCGCGACGGCAAAACCACTTTCTCCGTTAATCTCGCCACCAGTTTGAGCAGGTCAGGTCGCAAGGTGCTGCTGATAGATGGTGATTTGAGAAAGCCGGACATCGGACGTTTACTGAACGTCCCAAGAGATATGAGACGTCTGTTAGGCGTGCTTATGGGCAGCCCTGCCGATGACTCCGCCATTGCAATTGTTTCGCCGGGTCTGCACGTTCTTGCATCGGATTCACAAAATACGGTTGACCCTTATGAGTTATTGGTATTGCCAAGTACAGTGTCGCTTATAGATAATCTTTCGGAAAGATATGACCATGTGATTATCGATACGCCTCCTGTTCTAGCCTTTCCTGACGCGCTTATATTGGCCAAAATCGCCGGCGCAGTAATACTCGCGAGCTTTGCCGGGCGTACTTCAGGCCCGGACCTTAAGGAAACAAAAGACAGATTGGCTCAGATTAACGTCAGGATACTTGGAACGGTTATGGGCAATGTCCACCTTGGTCATACTTATTATCGTTATGGATACCACTATTACGCACAGGGCGGCAGACCAGAAAGAAACAGCAGGAGAAACGGCATAAATCCGATGTTGTTGTCTGATAAACCACAAGATGGCTCGGACAAACCGACGTCCTGAGATACGAAGGTTTGTTACCGGCAGAACAATCCCACAAAGTTCTTACACGGATAATGTATGCATTTGGTAGTCGTTCACAACTCCAATAGTTCAGGTGAAAACAGTTCAGATTCCCTGCTGCGATTGGCGTTCTCAGGCGGGTTGGTGACGGACGCCGTTGTCGGCAGAATATCCGAATACTATGGTTTGCACAGGGATAATCTGAACTTTGCGATACCTGAAGAATGGAAACGGGCCGGTGGTGCTTCAAACCAGGGTGTCCTGTTTTACGATGGCAAAGTACCTTTACCCCCGCATCGCCATTCACCCAGCAGCAAATCATGGTATGTAATTTCGGATGGCAGATTTTTTACTCAAACCAACCTGCAATTGTTATATGAGACGATAGCTCGAATTAATTCCGATGTTGTGGTTATCAATGTTGAGCCCTGCCTGAAGGCCGGCCGTGAAAAAGTCCTTACCGACTCGCATCAAAATCTTGTCGGTATTCGTCTGTTGTATGCAGACGTTGTTCAGGCGGCGCCGATTCCTTCCGACTGGCCGCACTACCTTTTTATTCGCTCCAGTATTATCAGCCGGCTTTTCAAAGATGGGACCCTGCCCGCAACTTTCAATGAGTTTCTAAATGGATGCCGTTCGGCCTCCGCTACAATAGGAAGTATAAGCGTAGGCGGCACTGTGCTGGATTTGAACACCGAGTCGGGTTTACTTTCCCTGTTGTTGAACCAAACTGGGAAAGGAGCAATACGGCATTGTAATTATTCGCTGAGCAAACAAATAGTTGAGAACAATAGCATTAGTATATCCCCTGATGCCCGGCTGTTTGGTGAAATTGCCTTTGGTCGAAACGTCAGTATAGGAACGAACGCGATTGTAGCAGGACCGACATTAATTGGAGATGACGTTAAAATAGGCGACAATGCGGTAATACGGGAAAGTATTATCGGTTCGGATGTTTTGGTTCCCCCGGGCCTCTGCGTCCAGGGCCGTGTTATTGTAAATTCCTCTCAAATAGCAAAACCGACTTGCGGAATCATAAAAACTGAGCCAGATACAATTGGCTGCTTTATGCCAAAGGATAATAGTTCCTCCGGGAGTTGCCACAAAACCTGGCCGAAATTTTCTTATGCCACGTATATAAAAAGAATCGCGGATATTATTATAGCGGCGATTGTGCTTGTTGTTTTTGCTCCTATTTTACCGTTTATTGCCATAGCGGTTAAACTTAGCTCAAAGGGGCCGGTCTTTTTCAAAGATATGCGCCAGGGCCTGCACGGCAAACCTTTCGCCTGTCTCAAGTTCAGGACGATGCTTGTCGGCGCCGATGCGATGCAGGAAAGATTAAGGGCTCTAAATGAAGCGGACGGACCTCAGTTTGTGATTTCTGATGACCCCCGTATGAGCAGAGTCGGGCGTTTCCTGCGAGAAACATACATTGATGAAATTCCTCAATTCTTATCCATTTTACTTGGTCATATGAGCGTTGTTGGCCCAAGACCCTCGCCAGAATCGGAGAATGTTCTTTGCCCGTTCTGGCGTGACGCCCGACTGTCGGTCAGGCCGGGTCTGACGGGACTTTGGCAGGTTTGCAGAACGCGTCAGCCGATGAAGGATTTCCAGGAATGGATACACTACGATATAGAATACGTCAGGAATCTTTCGATGAGGCTTGACCTGTGGATATGTTGGCAGACGGCTAAAAAAATGTTCCTTAATTTCGTTCGTCAATTCTGATGAACCGGTATTGGCGAGAAAGGTGTGCCGATGGCAAAAAGATACTTTAACTGGAAATTGGCTGTTGTCCTTCTAATGGGGTTGGCAGTGCTTTCTGCTACTGCCTTCGGGTTGCGACACTGGCAGCGAGGCAGAAGGGCTTCGCATGGACTGTCGCTCGGCAATAAGGCATATAGCGAAGGCAGATGGCAGGATGCAGCAGAACAGTTGGGGCAATACTTGGCGGTTGTACAAGATGATGTCCCAATCCTGCTCAAGTATGCCGACTCCGAATTAAACCAAAGACCAATGAAAGCGGGGAATGTCCAACAGGCCATAAGCGCTTACAGATCTATCCTTCGGTTAAACCCAGAGAACATGGAAGCTGTAAGTAGATTATTGGAGATATATCTTAACGTTGGCATGTATGGAGAAGCTGAGCAGATTGCCGACAAGGCGGTTCAGCTCATTCATTCCGCAAAACTCCGAAGGTTGTTCGCTATTTCTCTGGCAGGTCAGCGTAAATTTACCGAAGCAGTAAAAGAGCTTGAAAATAACATCAAAGATAATCCTGATGATGTTCTATCTTACGATGTTCTCGGCAAACTAATTGAGCAGAGACCTGAGGATTTCAACGTTCCGTCGCAGGTCTGGTTTGATGAGGCGGTTAAAAATAATCCGTCTTCTGCTCAGGCGTTAATCATTCGCGGCGATTATTACATTCGTCGTGGAGAAAAGGCCAAGGCGTTGGCTGATTTCGCCGAAGCAGCCAAGATGGATTTAAGCGACCCTAATCTCCGCCTGCAGATTGCCGAAAATCTTGTCGCAACAGGGGATATTCAGCAGGCACGTCATCATATTGAAATCGCAGCAGGTCAGAATCCATCCGGCCAAAATCTGTGGCGGATCTGGGCACAGTTGGCGATAAAGTCCGGCTCCCAGGATTTGATGCTTGAGGTGGCTGATAAGGGGCTCAAGGCGCTTTCCACGCAGCCCTGGGATTTTATGCCCATTGCCGCTGAATTATATATCCGAACGGGAAAGTTCGATAAGGCGACCGATTGTATTTCGCAGTTACGCAAAAAAGACATTGCTCCGTCAACAACCGCGTTTCTCGAAGGGCTTCTGGCTGAAGCAAAAGGTCAGAACTACGAAGCTGTTAAGGCATGGCAAAACGCACTGGGACTGGGCGGTGGAACGGAAAATTCGAGAATTATGCTCGCAAACGCATATTCAAACCTTGGTGATATACAATCGGCGATCAAACAATTGCGCACGCTGGTATCCGAACAGCCCAATCACGTTAGAGCGAATGTTGATTTGGCAAAATTACTTGGCGATATCGGCAGATGGGACGAGTCGCTCGAATATGCACGTGCAGCTGTTAAGTTGGCTCCTCAGGATGTTGGGGCGGCTCTCGCCTGTGCCCGCGCGAGGATGCATCTGGTGTTTGATGGTGACACGAAGATTAACTCGGCCGCCGCTGGCGACCTTGATGAGTATCTGAAAAAGCTCGATAATGATACAGAAGGTCTGATAGACGTGAAATTGCTGGAGCTGCAGCTGGCCATATACCGAAAAGATTTTTCCGAGGCTGAAATTCTCCTCGGCCAGCTTAAAAATGCCTATCCTTCCGATAACAGGGTCGTTCTCGTCGAGGTGAACTTACTTACTGCACGAGACCAGGCAAATGAAGCAGTAACCATCCTTTCGCGTGCTGTTGATAAATCTCCGGATTCGGTCATCCTGGTGCGAATTCTTGCAGGTCTGTTATCTGCACAGAACTCAAGACAGCAATGTGAGGATATGATTGTTCGGTCGATGACAAACAGCCGACAACCTTACGTCCAAAAGCAGCTTGGTTTATTATTGGCTGGTTTGTATGCCGGCTGGAACGAAAAGACGAAGCAATGTGATTTGCTCGCCCGTCTCGGCGCCCAGTTCCCTGACGATATTCCTGTGCTGCGCTCGTTGCTTACTTGTCCTGCAATTTTGAATGACGAGCCAAAAGCCCAAAAAATTGTAGATAATATCAAGACCATCGAGGGGCAAAACGGCTGGCAGTGGCGATATGAGCAGGCCAGGGTGTGGTTTGCTCAGGATAATTTCAAGACCAGTTATCCTCAGATAGTGTTATTGCTGAAAGAGAATCTTGCCGCCGACGTCGACAATCAGGTAAGCCGTGTGCTGCTCGCAGCCGCTTATGAGAAAGCGGGCGATATGCGTCTGGCAATAGCGACCTACCAGGATGCATTAAACCGTTCTCCAGGGGACGTCCGGATAATAGTCGCCATTGCAGGCGCCTTGTACAAAGTCAGGGAATACGACAGTGCAGATCAGATACTTCAGCGGGCGGTTGAAAGCAAACCCGAAAATCCAGAATTAAAACGGCTGCAGTTCCAAAGTTTCGTCAGGCGCGGTGAGTTTGATTCCGCGGGTACCGTTCTCGAAGACCTGTTTGCTGCAGACACCAACAATATGCCTGCGGGATTGTCCCTGGCTCGTCTGCGGTTGCTGCAGGGACGTCTGGATGATGCTGCCGGCATATTGGGGATATTGGATGCTAAAGAGCCGAACTCTTTTCCCGTTGCCGCCGCAAAGGTGGAATTAAACCTTCGCCGAGGCAAAAACGCTGAAGCGATGGAGATATGTAATGAGACGGTCAGAAAATTGGGTGATGCTTCGGCACTAGTCTTGCGGGCGAGGACCTTTGCATTGCTCGGACAGAACGACAACGCACAAACCGATTTCGAACAGGCTGCCGCCGTCGAACCGAATAATGTCGAAGTGTGGCTGGCAAAAAGCGACTTCTATCGCTCCATTGGCAATTATGACATGGCGTATATAGATATGCAGCGCTCCTTACTGATAGACCAGGCAAACCCTCTGGTTCAGAAACGGGCGGCCCTCCTCTACTTGGCCAGCGCAGACCCCGCCAGACGTCGTCAGGGAGAGGCAATTCTTGATAATGCCTTAGGAGCACTTACCGAGGATGTTGAGCTTAAACTCTACAAGGCACGCCTGCTGATTTCGCAGGATACTTCGCCTGCGCTGGAAAATGCCAAAAGCATTCTCCAAACTATATCAAAGCAGCAGCCAGCGAACAGTGAGGCATGGCAGCTTCTCGCTGAAGTAGCGATAAAACAGGGACAATCCGCCGAGGCCATCGATTTAGCTCTTAAAGGGCTTGCCTATCGACCCAAAGATAAGGCCTTGTTGCTGTTAAGGGCAAAACTCGAAAAAGCACATTCTGCGCTGCTTGCCATTCCCACTCTTCGCGACATCCTGGAGCTTGACCAGAATGACTCTGACGTCGCCATTTATCTTGCCGAAACCTACATCGACGCAGGTGAGCACGGAGAAGCCATAACTTTGCTTAACAAGCAGCTTGAAATACAAAATAATCCTGTTGCTCAACGACGATTGAGGGTTGAGCTTGGCGTCGCGCAGTATAAAGCCGGAGATTTCAATGAATCACAGAAAATATTTGACTCTCTGCAGCAGTCACTGCCGAACGACGCGGCTCCGTTGCTGGCACGAGTGCGGCTGTTAAAGGACGACAAATTGTGGAGCCAGATCGGCACATTAGTTGAAATGTGGTGTCAATCGCATCCGGGTGATTTCAATGTGCCTATGATTGTAGCTAATGACCTGGCTGGCGGTCAGGGCGATGAATCGAAAAAAATAGCGGAAGATTTGCTCGGGCGAATCTTGCAGCAAAATCCGGATTCTCGCGGGGCGATATATTTGCTTGCGACGCTGCTTCAGACAACGGGGCGTTCCGCCGAAGCTGCCAAGCTTTATCAGCGTTTCCTTTTGCTGGATCCAAATAACGTCGTCGCTGTTAATAATCTCGCCTGGATTCTTTGCGAGGACCAGAATCAGTACCAAAAGGCCCTTGAGCTGGCTGAAAGAGGGCTTGCAAAAGAGCCAAATTATATTGACCTGCTCGATACTCGCGGGATGGCATATTATCGGCTCGGCCGGTTTGAAAGTGCCGTCGAAGATTTTAATCGCTGTGTGACTCTCTACCCGGCCGGAAAATCATCACTGACAAGTTCCTACTTTCATCTGGCTTGCGCACTGGAAAAACTCGGACGAACGAGCCAGGCGTCTGAGAATATAAAAAAGGCCCTGGACCTGAATAAAGCAGTAGGAGGGTTGACCACTGCAGAATTGACTGAGGCCAGACAGCTTCTCCAAAAGCTGTCGGAAGGAGGCAGTTAAGATGTCCCTATCCTCAAAGAAACCAGATAATGTAGAAAACAATCACGACTCATCATCTAACGTTCGATTGCCGGTTCGTATCCTGGATGATACTCAATGGCTTTTCATTCGCAAAAGCTTTCGTATGAGCCCGCGTGAGTTGATTGTTGCAAAGTTTGCTTGTGGCGGACTGAGTAATGAAGAAATCGCAACCCGATTGGGTATTAAAACGGCAACTATAAAAACGCACTTGCGTAATATTTATCGGCGAATACGCGTGCAGCGAAAACTTGATATGCTGCTGATGTTTCTTGAAAAGGGTAGTGAATATGCAAATCTTGCTTCCAACATAACGATGACTGTTGTTAAAAGCAAAGCCGCGAGCAATTCCGGCTTGAGGACCAAAATCGGCGGTCAAAATCAGATTGCCGGCCATTAAGGTGGCCCCAATTCTTATTTACCACATTCTTTGTCCCCCTTAGTGATTATCTTAGTACCTCATAGGCATTTCCTTGCCGCCTCCCCTCCCAAAATGCCGCCTCCCCTCCAAAAATTCAATTCCTGAACTGTTTTTTTTAGCTATATACCACTTTTTTTAGTTATACATCACTAAAAAAGGTGCTCCATAAAAGGCAGATATCGCGTTTTTGAGCCAAATATTGCGGTCTAACCCAATTGGTCGTATTAGAGTTAAAAAAAATATTCTCCCCCCTTGACAGAGCAGGGTATTTTATAATAGAATCATAATCAGGTTTGGCAATATGGGCAACTTGGGTGGTTTAGGCGAAGGTTTCCATCTGTGTATAGCAAGGAGCCCAGGTTATATCATTTTCTAGGGAAAGAGTTAAAAAGTTTTTTTTTAAGCTGTGCCGTCTAAAATGTGGAGACGACGGCACGGAGGCGGAGAAAAACGTGGTTATCGGCTTTGTAGTTATTTGTATTGGCTGTGGTATTATTCTCGCCTTTTTGTGCGACGAATTTCAATCCGCGCGGTCGGATAAGACATTATTTGGCCGGCCATCTTCTGTGTACGTCTGTGAGACATCCCCAGAATATTCTGAGTGTGTTCTTCGTGGAACACCTTTTGGCGTGTGAATTATGTAATTAACAGTAAACTTTGAAATTTTGGAAAGGATGAAATATGAAAAAGCTAATTTTAGTTGGTATGGTTCTCGCAGCGATTGGCGCCGCAAACGCCAATTACACTGCGAGCATAAGTAACAAAGACATGGTTGACACGGGTGTCTATGCATGGAACATCACATGCGGCCCGCTTGCGGCAGGCGAAACCATCCAGAGCGCCACCTTGACGTTCACCAATCTCCAGGATGTAGATTACGGTTCCCTCGACAAATTCTACACCCATCTATTGGATAATCAGGTAACTCTGGGGAAAGATGGTTGGACACTTGCTTCGGATACAGACCCATATTATTGGTACGGGGTGCCGCAAGGCGTAGGTGACTACTTTACTAGTAATAACACCCCGAACGTACTGGTAGGCACGAAAACCCCAACGAACAACCATGATATGAATTTCTATTACGACATAGACGCTACAACATTAGCAAGCTACATGGCTGATGGTAAATTCGCATTTGGGTTCGACCCGGACTGCGAATGGACAGTGGACAACATTCAATTTACGCTTACTACGACTCCCAGCACTGTTCCGGCTCCTGGCGCAGTTATGCTTGGCGGCATTGGCGTCAGTATTGTCGGCTGGCTGCGAAGACGCCGACAGTTATAAAAATTATGCATGTAATCGCGAAAAACCTTGTAGGTTTAAACGATTTAAATAATGTTAGGAAACCTAAGTATTTTACAAAATTCAAGGAAGGGTAAAAATTATGAAAAAGTTGGTTTTAGTGGCCATAATGGCTTTGATGGTATCGCCGGTTTTGGCTCTTCCGACGTTACCGGAGGGGACGCCTGAGATGGATGCATATTGGGCCATCAACACGGATGCGACACACTCGGCTGATGCACAAGTTATTTTCGTGAACAATGGAGACGGTTACTCTTTTGGAATATTTGATAAGAGTAACCCTGCAAACAAACTCGAGGTGTTTACCAGTTCAAGTGTTAAAGACGACCAAGCCGTAGTAACCATCCTTGGCGATGTTCAAGGTGGTATATCTTTAAGGTCGGGAGACACGACTCATTTTGTGCAGGTGGGCACCGCAACTTTTGCCGGAAACAATTTCGGATTTTACCTGACTGCACCAGGAAACGAGACGACATTTTATAGCGACTCATCTTTAAATCCTGGCGGGAATGACCATATGACCGCCGGTATTATTAGACCAGAGTCTGAGTATCAATTGACTTGGGACGCCAGCCTTGTAGGCGACGACTTTGTAGGCATCACGGCTGTTACCTCTACCTCTTTTGTTGCTAATGTAGAATCCGTTCACCCAGTTGTTCCCGCTCCCGGTGCAGTTCTGCTTGGCGGCATAGGCGTGGGGCTTGTCGGCTGGTTTAGGCGTCGCAGAACGCTGTAATATCAGCGATTTTCACGATATATCAAAAGTATAATCTCCCTCGATGCTGGAGCCAACCAGCGCGGGGAAGTTCTTTTTTGGGGGCAAATACTGTTATTGCCGGCGCCAGAACAGATAATTCTGGACAACGTATTTAAAGGATTATTTTTTTTAGAGGGCACACTAATGAAACAGTTAGTCTTGGCAATTCTGATTGCCGCGGGTTTAACATCAATTGTCGATGCCAAATACTCCGGCGGGACAGGTACTTCCGGTGACCCATACCGAATTGCCACAGCGGGGGACCTGCTGGCGCTGGCGGCGGATACAAACGACTATGATAAAAATTTTATTCTTACGGCGGATATTAACCTTGCCGCCTATACCTTCACAGCCGCTGTAATTGCGCCGGATTCGAATAGTTCGGATGTTTCTTTCAACGGCACGGAATTTACCGGTATTTTTGACGGCGCGGGGAGACAAATAGCCAATATGACCATCGACTGCGATGGGGTTGACCACATCGGCCTGTTCGGAGATACCGTCGTCGGCAGCGAGATAAAAAACCTGCGACTGAAAAATTTCAACATCAATGCCGGAAATAATTCAATTTGTATAGGCGGGCTGGCCGGAGAAACCGCGGGCCATATCAGCAACTGCTTCTCGGAAGGCAATATTATAGGAGATAATAATTCCTCATATATCGGCGGGCTTGTGGGGGTGGAAGTCAATGAGGGCAATATCATCGATTCGTATTCGGTAGGCACCATCACGGGCGGTAATGATTCGAATTATATCGGCGGGCTTGTGGGAGGCATCTACTTCAATGGCTATATCAACAGGTGTTTTTCGACAAGCGATATTACCGGCGGAAATAATGGTTCATACATCGGTGGTCTGATGGGAGAAAACTATTTAGGCAGTATCGCAAATTGTTTCTCGACGGGGACCCTTACAAGCGAAGCTAATTACTTTGGTGTCGGCGGTCTGGTAGGAAGAAACTTCTGGGGTTCTGTCGAAAACTGCTACTCGACAGACAAGGTATCTGCTGGGATTACTAAAGCCGACCTCGGCGGATTGGTTGGAACTGATTTAGGTTACATTGGTATTATCTCTAACAGCTATTTCCTGAATACCGCGGGGCCTAACAATAGTATTGGGGTGCCGTTAACGGATACTCAAATGAAGCAGCAGGCGAGTTTCACAGGGTGGGACTTTAACAATATCTGGACGATTAACGAAGACGCCAATTATCCCAAACTTGCGTGGCAATCCAATACAAGTCCGACTCCGGTAGCAGCCAGAGTTATTAATGTCACAAAATGCAGTATTACGGCAGGGAGTAAGGTCAATACCGACAAGATTTCCTTTTCCGGCATGATGGACGCCAATGCGGCTGACTTTAACGACGCCAATAATTCAAGCGATGCCAATTTTGTCGAGGTTACAATCCGCGATGAGAATTCTGAGGATATGGACCCCTGTGTCTTTCATTTTCCGGTTAATAATAAGACATTCAAAAAGGGCAAGTTCAACTGCACGGTAACTAATAAGCCGTTGAAGATGTCTTTCGCTTTCGATACCAAGAAGAGGACGTTTTCCTTCTCAGCGAGAAATGTTGACCTCACGGGGCTTTCCTGCCCGGTAATTGTTGACATAAACATCAGCGATTACGCCGGCTCAGCCGAAGTGAATGAGGAGATAGTCAACGGCAAGAAACCGATACCGATTAGTTTTTTGATGGACGTCAAAAACTCTCTGCGGGTCGATAAGTCAAAATTCACAAAGAAATTAGGCGTTATCACCCAGTTGTCCGTCAGCGGCGGGTTCTCTGTGGAAAACCTTAACGATGCGAATATGGCAACGCATTCGTTCGATGTTAACGTCGGCTCACAGACCTTTACGATTCCCATAGGCAAATTCAAAGCGAACACGAAAGGGGACAAGTTTAGCTGTTCAAAAGTTACATTATCCGGCGGCGAAATCGCCTACGCCACTTTTAATTTCAGCAAATGCACTTTTACGCTGACGATTAAGAATACTAATTTCGCACCCGGTGCCGGCACTGCGGATTTCCGTGTTGATTTTGCCAGTTTCAGCGGAATCGATGAAGTTACGCTGCCTTAGTCGTTTTTTTGTCGGCGGTGGATTTTCGGGGGTAGTTGACTTCTGAGTGGGTGAGGAGTCGGAATTGGCCGATGCCGAGGTCGCGGTAGGTGTTGCTAAATACCTTTTAAGCTTGGGGAATTACCCAAGTTTTATTTTTCTCGTTTGAATATGAGTGTGCCGATTGGCTCTTCGGAGCGTTTGCTTTCGACGACAGTATATGTAACCGATTTCATCGTATTTGCATCGACCTTCGAGATGAATCTGATAAAATGAACGGTTTGGCCGTCAGGGGCGGTCTGGTCGAGGTTCAATACGAGCTGATTTCCCTGTATTTTCCATCTTCCCCTGAAAATTCGTCCCGTGTTATCGGTTTCTGTATGAACGATTCTTTTTGTTTCAGGTTCATAATACGCAATGCCCGTGTATTCATACCGGCCAACCGTTGCTTCAATTGAGATGACATAGCCGTCTGTTTTGAGTTTGAATTCCGCTTCCGCTTTTTCGTTTGCGTCTGTTGTTGCCGCCCATTTTCCAAAGAGCCAGTCAAAACCGCCTGCTTTGAATATATTACCTATGCTGTTCGGTTCGGCCGCATTAGCCGCTATTGTTAGCGACAAAACCGGCCCAATCATCAAAACCAATAATGGTTTCATTTTCATGATAATAAGTATATCTGCTTGGCCGGAGGTGGACAATGACAATAAACATCCGAAACACGGGGGAGGATAAAATATGATTTACAGTTACTGCTTGAGATAATTTTCCGCAGCGGCCGCGAAGTCGAGGAAATTTATAATCTGGTCGCCTCGGAAAGCGGGGGCGATATCGAATTGACCTGCTCCGTTAGTGAGCCATCGGTCTATGAAGACAGACAGGTCCATTTCATCGACAACGCCGTCGCCGCCTTCGGGCCACACATCGCATTTCGTGTTCCAGCCGGTCATACCTCGTTTTGTTTTCCACGCTTTGCTAAAAACAGCCCAATCCTGAAAATTAACTATCCCATCGCCTCCGTTGGGATATATATCCATGCTGGCTTGTTTTGTTAACCAATGGTCACAAAGCAGGGCAATATCCAGAATATCCACTCCATCGGGGCATAGCCAATCGCCCTTATACAGCTTTTCCCAGCTTAGCCGGGGATAGTTCATTCCTTCGCAAATAGTCCATGGGTTTATTGTGCTGCCCGGGGCCTCGCCTACAAACTGCCATCCGGCCTTTGTGTATGTATTTTCCGTCCTTAATTCAGCTTCGGAGGCATTGTCTTTTGAAAATGACGCTATTACCGTTCCGCTGTCCGTCAGGCCGACAAGATTGCCCATCTGGTCGGCGTTGGTATTCACATTGCACACCGCGTAACATCTCGAAATAGCTCCTCCATCATATATAAGCCCGACCAGTCCGCCGACGCAATAACTGCCCGTAACTGTTCCCTGCGAATAGCAGTCAATCGCCTCACCTGAGTTTCGTCCGATGAGTCCGCCGGTCTGCTGGTGCCCGGTTACGGTTGCTTTCGCGTAACTGCATTTCACCACTCCGCGCGAAGTTCCCACCAGGCCGGCCACCTTGTCTCCGCTGCCGGTAATACTTCCCTTCACGTAGCAATTCACAATCTGGCCGTCATTATCGCCTGCCAGTCCGCCCATATCGCACTGGCCGGACATCGAGCCGGAAAATGAGCAATTCTGCATGATGTTGCCGCTGTGGTAACTGGTAATGCCGCCGATAGCGGTATCGCCATAAATAGTTGCTTCTACAGTGCAATCTGTGATTACCCCGCTTAAGTTGTACCCAACCAGACCGCCGACGTTGTTGGTGCCCCGTATTACGCCTCCTTCGACGCTGCATCCTGTAACGGTTCCGCTTCTTAATTTGCCTGCGATTGCCCCGGTATACATTGCTCCTAACCCGTTAATGTTCGGATTGACCAGAGTCAGGTCCTTTATCAACGCTCCTTTGCCAAGAACATATCCGAATAGTCCGGTGAAATCATGTCCAACGTGCGAAACACTCAGGTTAATGATTCTTTTTTTGTTGCCGTCGAAGACGCCCTTAAAGGGCTTTGAAGCATAAGGGCTCCATATCATATAGCCGATAATCGGAAATGCGCCGGAGGTGTTGGAATCGCTCATATTGACGTCAGACATCAATAAGAAGTGTTTGTCCCAGTCGTCGGGGCTGTTGCCTATCTGCGTCAAATCTTGAGGGGTGAAAATAAGAAATGGATTATTGCTGTCGCCGCTACCGCCGCCGTATTTACCGTTTGCGGCATTGGCGCAGACAATAACTGCTAAAAGTGCAAACGCCAAACACCCTCTCCTGCATACGTCCGCAGCTACCAATCCATTATGTTTGCCGGACTGCCAATCGCAATTTTCGCGATTGGCCCACATTAACGAGCCTTTCCGGTCATAATTTAACTACTTGCCCCAAACAACTTTATAACATCCCCAACTCATTTGGTAGGATCATCCTTAATAATACGCCAAATCAAGACCATAAGTCAAGAAAATTTTTCACACGGCTTTTATTGGTGAGCCCCCTCAATACGGCAAAGTATAGCTTCTATAAGTGTACGTCATCAGCCCAAATGAGACAGTAAAGATGCCTGTTTCGGAGGAGAAGATTCGAATCGTACTTGAAGGCTTGCGAGGGCAAGTGCCCATCTCGGAATTGTGCCGAAGGGAAGGTATTTCAGCTGCAACCTATTACAAATGGTCTAAGGACTTCCTCGATGCGGGCAAGAACGGCCTTACTCTCTCGACCCGACGTGATGAGACAACCGATGAGGTCCCGCCAGCTCAGGGAGGAAAACAACAGCCTTAAAAACAGAGCTTGCCGATATAAAGAAATCGCTTGAAACGGCACAACAGTTCGATCCGGCCAGAGGCGAATGCGCTATCCACATTTTTGAATTGAGCCAGAAAGCCGCTGATTTACGGGGTGGTTCGAATAATACCCTAAAACGCGAACTGCTGGAAACCTTGAGTTTGAACCGTACTGTAAGTGACGTAAGTCTTTGTATTACAAAGAGAAAGCCGTTCGACATTCTCGCCGAACGGCCAAAAATTGAAGAAAGTCGGGGTGACTGGATTCGAACCAGCGGCCTCTTGGTCCCAAACCAAGCGCTCTAGCCAAGCTGAGCTACACCCCGCATAACGGTCAAATTTGGCCCTGCCGGTGTATTTTACACACAGCCATTGGATATTGCAACAAAAACGAAACTCAACGAGGACAGAAGGCAGAGAGCAGAAAACAGAAAACTGGGGAAAATCAGCGTTGCAGAACCCGGCGGCAGTTGCTATAATTTCCCCCTTCAAAGTCAGTTTGAGCGTACAGGTGTTAATAGCGGTGTTTTTTTCGCAAAGGAGTATGTTAGATGTCAAGAGAATGTTATTATACCGGCAAACGCACGTCGTTTGGCAATCAGATGACCAGGCGAGGCAAAGCCAAGTACTTAGGCGGCGTTGGTCGTAAGATTACCGGTATCACCAGACGCAAGTTCAAGCCGAACATCCAGAAGGTCCACGCGATTGTCGACGGCAAGGTGATGAGGATAAGGGTTTCGACCAAAGCGCTAAAAATGGGGCTTGTTCAGAAACGGCTGAAACGCAACTACAAAAAACCCGCCGAGAAGACAACCAGTTGACGGGAGCAGTTTGGCTGGAGAATCTTTCTGAGCGAGGCGGGATGCGCCTCGCTTTTTTTATTTCGTTTGGGCGGTATGGATAAAAAAATAGACAAATCACAGGTGAAAAAGGTCGCCAAACTGGCCCGGCTGGAGCTGAGCGAAGCCGAGATTGAGGAGTTCGCCGGACAACTGAACGCCATCATCGATTACGTTGAGAGAATGAATAAGCTGAACACCGAAGGCGTTGAGCCGATGGCGCACTGCCTGCCGGTGAGCAATGTCTTCCGCGACGACATCATAAAAGAATCCCTCGGAACAGAAAAAACACTCGCCAACGCGCCACAACAGGACGGCCAGTTTTTTAAGGTGCCAAAAATTCTCGAAGAAGAGTAACCATTGATGATTGAAAATGAGGATGCGATATGAAAAGCAAAATATGTGGAGCAAGTATAATATGTGCTGTGTTGTTAATTTGTTCGGGATGCGAGGCAGCTACATCCGCAAAAGCCGGGGGACAGAGTAAACAGATGCTGAACAAAAAAGTTACAAAAGTCGCAGATTGCAATTATCTCCTGTATTTACCCGCCGATTACGACAAAAGCAAAGATAAATGGCCTTTGATAATGTTTTTGCACGGTGCAGGAGAAAGAGGAAGCAATATTGAGGTCGTCAAAAAGCACGGTCCGCCGAAAATGATTGCGGAAGGCAAGAGTTTTGATTTTATTATCGTTTCACCCCAGTGCCCCAATGATTTATGGTGGCCCGAGCAGACCGAAGTCCTGATAGCTTTACTTGATGAAATTGAGGCAAAGTATCGCGTAGATACCGACAGGGTTTACCTGACTGGATTGAGTATGGGCGGATTCGGGACATGGACGCTGGCGGAAAAGTATCCGAAGCGATTCGCGGCCATAGCGCCGATATGCGGCGGCAGCGAGCGATACGCAGCGAACCGGCTTAAAAAAGTCCCCGTCTGGGCGTTTCACGGCGCAAAAGACCCCACGGTGCCATTGATAAGGTCGCAGGAAATGGTCGATGCCGTCAAAAAGGTGGGCGGAAACGCGAAGCTGACAGTTTACCCTGAGGCCCAACACGACTCGTGGACGGAAACTTACAATAATCCGGAACTTTACCAGTGGTTCTTATCACACAGGATAAGCGACAGGAAATAATAAGCACTAAATGGAACTAACAAGCGCAAAACAACTGCGGGACAAAATTGCGGCCCGCCGGACCAGCAGCGTCGAGGCGACTAAGACGGTCTTTGCGCGTATAGCAAAGATAGAGCCGGTTGTCGGGGCGTATATAAGCACATTCGAAGAACAGGCGATTGCCCGCGCAGCCGAGATTGACAGGCGTATCGCCGGCGGCGAAAAACTGGGGCAACTCGCCGGCGTGCCGGTCGCGGTCAAGGATAATATGTGCACGACGTTTGGAACAACGACGTGCGCATCGAAGATATTAGCGAATTTCCACGCACCATATAACGCAACCGTGGTTGAAAAATTATTAGCGGCAGATGCGGTAATAATAGGCAAAACAAACCTCGACGAATTCGCGATGGGTTCGAGCACCGAAAACTCGGGGCTGAAACAAACCGTCAACCCATGGGATACGAAACGTGTGCCTGGAGGCAGCTCCGGCGGGTCAACGGCGGCAGTCGCCGCTGGATTATGTTACGCCGCACTTGGTTCGGATACGGGCGGTTCGATACGACAGCCCGCGAGCTTGTGCGGCGTTGTTGGTTTGAAACCAACATACGGACGTGTATCGCGTTACGGCCTTGTCGCGTATGGTTCGAGTTTAGACCAGATTGGGCCTGTCACGCAGACAGTCGAGGATTGCGCCCTGATGCTGAACGTCATAGCCGGTCACGACACCGCGGACAGCACAAGCGTCGATGAAAGAATCGCACCAGTATGCGATTACCTTGCTAAATTAGACGAGCCGGTGAAGGGATTAAGAATTGGAATCGCATCGAGTTTCAACGCCGGGGCAGATGAGCAGGTGCGAAAGGCAATCGACGAGGCAATACAAACCTACAAAAAACTTGGAGCAGCCATAGTAGAAATTGATATGCCCCATCTCGATTACGCGATTGCGGCTTATTATATGGTCGCCACCGCGGAGGCATCGAGCAACCTGGCGAGATACGATGGCGTGCATTACGGGCACAGAACACAAAACCCGAATGACTACATCGAGGTTTATACAAAATCACGCGCAGAGGGTTTCGGCAAGGAAGTCAAACGCCGAATAATGTTAGGCACATACGCGCTATCGAGCGGCTATTACGACGCATATTATTTGAAGGCGCTGAAGGTGCGAAACCTGATACGCGGCGATTTTGTGCGTGCGTTTGATAATTGTGACTGCATTATGATGCCCGTCGCCCCTACCACCGCTTTCAAGATAGGCGAAAAAGTCGATGACCCGCTGAAAATGTACTTGTCGGATATTTACACAATCGCGGCTAATTTAGCGGGTATTCCGGGTATAAGCATCCCCTGCGGCTTCGATGACAAGCAACTCCCCATTGGCCTGCAGATACTCTCGCCGGCCTTCAGCGAAGAAAGTTTATTGCGGATAGCGCGGATGTACGAAAAGCAAACTGACTGGCACAAAATGAAACCACGAATTAACACGAATGAACACGAATGAACACGAATCAAATAATCCATAAAGAGCTGTCGTATAAAATTGTTGGCTGTGGGATGGAAGTACACAGCAAGCTGGGACCTGGATTTCTGGAGAAGGTATATGAGAACTCGCTGATGTTGCTATTCAGAAGAGAAGGAATTGCAGCAAGACAGCAAGCACCTGTAAAGGTTTGTTTCGAAGGTGAAATAGTTGGCGAGTATCGTGCGGATATTTTAGTTGATGAGAAGATTATTTTGGAGCTTAAGATGGTCGAGAAGATTGTTGACGTTCACCGTGCGCAAATATTGCACTATCTGCGGGCGACAGGTATCAAACTCGGCATGATACTCAATTTCGGAAGCAAGAATTTTGAATATGAGCGGTTAGTGCTATGAGCAGGGTTCAGGATCGACCACGAATTAACACAAATGAACATGAATAAATACAAAACGGCACAACCCATCAAAAACTCGAAGGAGAAATTCGAAGAGTGGGAAAATATGCTTGTGGGAAAGGATACGCACTCTATTAGGAATCAAATCCATAATATGATTCGGGATTGTGCTGTTTTCCAGTGTATAAATGAATCAAGAAAATATGGCGACAAAGATGACAAAGGCAACATCAAGCGGAATGGGATGGTGCATGATTTTATAACTCAGTCTTTTTTCAAAACCCAACTGCTATCGATAAGAAAACTTGTAGATAAAGACTTTAATAGAGTGCAGCGAAATAAACCATATACGGTTTATTCTTTGTACAATCTAATCGAAGATATGAAAAATAACAGTGCGTTATTGACCAGAAAAAACATCTTTGCCGTTCTTGACTTACCATATGATTACAAAGAAGCAGAAACACATTTTTGGCAGAAAGTACCAAAAATAGGAAACAGCCGAGGCCCTGTCTTGGGAGACCCAAAAATAGAATCTTCTAAAGATATTCATAGGCGGATAGATTCTATGGTAGGAGTAGTTGAAGACAAAAGAAATCCCGATGACCTGATTCCTAATAATATTCTTGAACAGTTTGATGATAAATTGGCAAGTATTGATGAATTGTGCAACTACGTAGACAAATTTATTGCACACTCTGCTACGCCTGAAAGCAGAAAGGTAATTCCCGACGAAATCGAGGGCGCCTTAGGCAAAGTTTTAAATGCTCATAAAATTATATGTGAGACCGCAAGTTATTTAGGAAATAATTTGTTGTTCTGCGGTTTCGGCGATTTTTTAAGCACTTCTCGATGTGGCCAATTTGACCTATTTGAATACCTTGACGAGCCCATAGCATCCAAAGAAACTATAGGGAAATTAAGGGAACATTGGGAGAAATATAGAAGGGAAACGGAACAGTGGAACATGTGGTGGTATAAATGATAAATATAAATTCGTGTTAATTCGTGGTTAATTTAAATGGCTAACGTAGATTACAAGGTATTAGTAGGTTTGGAAATTCATGTGCAGCTTTACACGCGGACGAAGATGTTCTGCGGCTGCGAACTCGCTTTCGGCGCGGAACCGAACAGCAGGGTTTGCCCCGTCTGCCTCGGTATGCCTGGGTCATTGCCCGTTATGAATAAGCAGGCGGTGGAATTTTCAATGCTGGCGGGGCTTGCGCTGAATTGTCAGATTCCATCTTTCACCAAGTGGGACCGCAAAGGATATTACTACCCGGATTTACCCAAGAATTACCAGATAAGCCAGTATGATTTGCCGCTGGCGTTAAACGGATATATCGAAATACCGACAAAAGACGGGGCGTTTAAGAAAATCAGGATAAGACGGGCACATCTGGAAGAGGACGCCGGCAAAAATCTGCATACGGCCGGAAACTTCTCGCAGGTGGATTTAAACCGCGCAGGCACCCCCCTTCTGGAGATTGTTACCGAGCCGGATATGAACAGCGCTGCCGAAGTACGTACGCTTGCCGAGGAATTACAGCGGATAGTCAGATACTTGGGCGTTTCGGAAGCGGATATGCAAAAAGGGCATATGCGTTTCGAGCCGAATGTGAATCTCGTAATCAGTCGCGCGGGCCAGCAATTCAAAACGCCAATCGTCGAAGTAAAAAACCTCAACAGCTTCAAGGCGCTGGAAAACAGCATCGACTACGAAATAGGCAGACAGCTCGACCGCTTCCTCGAAACCGGCGAAACAATGGAGATGGGCAACAAGAGTACCCGCGGCTGGGACGACGCAAAGGAAGTTACGGTCCTGCAAAGAGAAAAAGAAGAGGCACACGACTACAGATATTTCCCCGACCCGGATTTAGTGCCGGTGCGGGTAAACGAGCAATGGCTTAATGAAATCAAGTCCCGGCTGTGCGAGCTGCCTTCGAAGAAGCGGACGCGATATGTAAAAGAATACGGCCTCAGCGACTACGATGCGGGCGTCCTGACCAACGACCGGCCTGTCGCTGATTTCTTTGAAGAAGCCGCCAAAGCAGGCGGCGAACCAAAACGCGTGTGTAATCTGCTGACACAGGTAGGATTAAAATTGGCAAATGCCCGGGGATGCGCGATTACAGAACTTGGGCCGAAAGCCGTCGATATTGCCCAGCTTGCCCAGATGGCGCAAACGGGCGAAATCAGCGCAACAGCCGCAAATACCATTTTGGAGGAAATGGTAAAAACAGGTAAACCCCCGCGAGAACTTGCCGAACAACTGAACCTGATTCAGAAAAGCGACGCGGGTGAACTTGAGGCCATCGTTGATGAAGTGCTCAAGAGCAACCTACAGGCGGTCGCAGATTTCAAAGAAGGCGGCAAAAAAAGCGGCAAGGCGAAGGGCTTCCTGCTTGGTCAGGTGATGCAAAAAACGAAAGGCCGGGCAAACCCCAAAGTGGCTTCTGAAATTCTTGATAAAAAGCTCGCCTGAAATTTATTTCCTATTGAAATACAGGTAATTCGCAAGGAGTAACAATTTTTCCACATTTACTGCGATTTAGCTGGACATTCTCTTTCTCTGATGTAAAATCCTGTCAGGTATAGGGAGAATACTATGGCGGGTAGTGCGTGTAATTTCGGCACGCTCGTCCGGCGTGTGGCAAATGAGGGAGTAACCAAGGTGGAATTTGTTTGCCGCAAAACCAGACAAACCATAGGGTTGCTTTTCTTATTGCGTAAATTATAGGCGGATATAATACCATGCCCAGATCAGGAAAAAACAACAAGCGAACAGAACGGGTATCTCGCAGCAACAGCAACCTGACCAAAATAGAACCTCTTCACCCGCAGGTCGAAAACCTCGACAAGCACTATAACGATTTGGCTAAGTTTCCCTCCGAAAATCCTTACCCAGTCCTGCGTATTCACAAGGACGGCACAGTTCTTTACGCCAATAAAGCAAGCGAGCCGCTTTTGAAGGCCAGAGACAGCGCCATTGGCAAACCGGCGCCTGAGGAATGGCATCGGCTGGCAAAAGAGGTCCTTGCCTCGGGGCGTATAGTAAGAAAAGAAGTGAAGTATGACGGGCATGTTTTTGCGCTTCGGGCAGTGCCAATTACCGAGAGCGACTATGTAAATTTTTATGGCGTGGACATCACCGAGCAAAAAGGTCTGGAAGAAGCTTTGAAAAAAGAACGGCAGGAACTTAAGCTCATTATCGATTCTTCGCCAATAATAGTTTTTTGTAAAGATAAAGAAGGAAGATTTGTGCGCGTCAATAAGGCATTTACCAAATCGCTTAACATACCCGAAGAAAAATTTTTAGGAAAAACAGTTTTTGACTTTTATTCCGCCAAGATTGCACAAAGCATGACAAACGACGACCAGGAGGTTTTTGTATCAGGACGGGCCAAGCTCAACATAGAAGAACAATATGAATCCACAAAAGGCCTAAGATGGGTCCAGACGGACAAGGTCCCGATTTTTGACAAAGATGGTATCTTAGTTGGTCTAGTAGGATTTGCCCAGGATATCACTGAGCGCAAACGGGCGGAAGATAATCTGCGGAAGAGCGAAGAGAGTTACCGCATTACATTTGAAAACACGGGTACCGCAACAGTTCTCATAGAAGAAGATACAACAATTATTCTGGCCAACACGGAATTCGAACGGCTCTCAGGATTTTCAAAACAGGAAATAGAAGGCAAAAAAAAATGGACTGAGTTCGTGGCAAAAGAGGATCTGCCCTGGATGCTTGAGCAGCATCATTTGAGAAGGAAAGATAAGGAAGAAGCAGCAAAGCAATATGAGTTTAGGTTTGTTACGAGAACCGGAAACATTCGAAATATCTCCCACTTTACTGATGTTATTCCCGGCACAAAACGCAGCGTAGCATCGCTTGTTGATATAACAGAGCGAAAGCAAGCGGAGGAACGGCTGCAGGAGGAACGCAATCTGCTTAGAACACTGATTGACCATATACCCGACGATATTTACATAAAAGACAAGAACAGCCGCTTCCTCCTCTATAATAAAGCCGTGGCTGAATACTGGCGCCAAAGAGGAAGAAACGACCTGATGGGCAAGACAGACTTCGATTTATTCCCGCAGGCAACCGCCCAAAGCTATTTCGATGAAGAGCGAAAAATAATGGCCACAAACCAGCCGGTAATTGACCGTGAAAGAACACACCCGGACAGCAAAGAAAACCTTCGTCATCTTCTTACAACCAAGGTACCGCTGCGGGATACTCACGGCAATATCACCGGGATTGTCGGCGTTAATCACGATATCACGACAATCAAAATGTTCGAGACCAAACTGCTGGATTATCAAAAACAGCTTAAACGGCTCGCCTCACGGCTGATAACCGTCGAGGAGCAGGAACGCAGACGCATAGCCACGGATATTCACGACGAGATCAGCCAGACGCTCGCCATAGCCAAAATCAAACTCGACAAGCTGCGGCATTCACCTTTGCCGGAAACAACGTCTCAGGCGATTGAGGAGGCAACGCACCTTGTTGAACAGGTTATCCAGGAAACAAGAACTTTGACCTTCGAGCTTAGCAACCCCATTCTTTACGAATTGGGCTTTGAGGCCGCCGTCGCGGAATGGCTCAATGATAATGTCCAGGTAAAACATGGCATAGCCACTGAGTTTCATGATGATGAACTACCCAAACCGATTGATGACGATTTAAAAGCGATGCTTTTCAGAAACGCCAGAGAACTGCTCACTAATTGTATTAAACACGCCAAGGCCGGCAGAATAGTGGTCAGTCTTCGCAGAATCGATGACTCGATAGAGGTAACCGTCGAGGACAACGGAGTCGGCTTTGACCCCGCACAACTCAGGACGACAGCCAAAAAACCTACTTTTGGACTATTCAGTATCCGCGAGAATTTGGAGCAATTATGCGGACGTTTTGAAATCAAATCAAAACCCGGCGCCGGCTGCAAAGCCATAATGACAGCGCCGCTTGAAGACCAAAGTATTAAGGAGGTATAACCATGCCCACGAAAGTTTTATTGGTTGATGACCATGCGATTATTCGCCAGGGGTTAAGCTCGTTGCTGGAAAAACAGCCGGATATCGAAGTGGTCGGAGGTGTTGAGGATGGACGAGAGGCATTGGATGCCGTACGGAAGCTTGCGCCAAACCTTGTGATTATGGATATCAGTATGCCTAATCTCAACGGTATCGACGCCACACGCAAGATAGTTGAGGAAATCAGCGGCGTAAAGGTTATTGCGCTATCAATACACTCCAGCCGGCGTTTCGTCGCCGAAATGCTCAGGGCGGGCGCTTCGGGCTACATACTGAAGGATTGCCTCTTTGATGAGCTGATTGAAGCGATAAAGACCGTCCTCGGAGGAGGTATTTACCTCAGCCCCAAGATTACCGACATCGTGTTAGACGACTATGTCCAGCGGCTCTCGAAACAGTGCCAGTCCGACGGGTCTGCACTCAGTGACCGTGAACGGGAGGTACTGCAGCTTCTGGCAGAAGGCAAAAGCACCAAGCAAATCGCCCTGTCCCTCCACGTCAGCACCAAGACCATCGAGTCGAATCGGCGAAGTATTATGGACAAACTTGGTATCAACAGCGTGGCGGAGCTTACCAAATATGCCGTTCGCGAGGGGTTGACGCCCTTGGAATCATAGGCCGAACAATAAACGCGAAACACAAGAGCATAAAATGCGGTTTACGAGCGCGTTTTATCGGTATTATTCTTTTTGTGTATCGCTCCTCGCAGGCCCTCCATTTTCAAAAAACCCATCCGCCAGACAACAAGAAACGACACGATGAAAATTACCGGGCACGCAATAAAGGCGTATCTCGTTCGAATCATGCTCATTAAAATCCCTGCGACCGCATAAAGAGCAGCGAGCGCATAACATATACCAACGGTTCGATTTAAAGGTATGCCGCGGTCAATCATCTGGTCATAAATATGACCTCTGTCCGAGACAAACAAGGGCCTTTTATTGATAAACCGTCTCAGTAAGGCGGTGCTCGTGTCCAATATCGGCAGTCCGAACACGACTATCGACGCCACCCACCAGCGAGGGACTACACGGGCAAACAGCATCATAATCGCCGCGACGACAAACCCGAGCAGCATCGAGCCGGCATCGCCCATAAATATCTTGGCGGGATGCCGATTGAAAGGCAGAAACCCGCAAACTCCGCCTGCAAGCGCAAGACAAACGATAACCCTGATTATATCGCCCAGCTCGCTGAAGGCGTACGTGGAACGACGGAATGCAAGAACCAGCATCCCGACGGTGATTATAGCGGTCACTCCGCCGCACAAACCATCGAGCCCGTCTAACAGGTTCAGCGAATTGGTGGCCCCAAGAACAAAGAAAACAACAATCGGAATACCAATTGCAATTTCGATGGTATTCGACATCTGCAAGTGAAAAGGTTTAACAATCTCGCTCAAGTCAGGCCTGATACCCGCGAACAAAAGGGCTGACGCAGCGATGGCCTGCCCGAGCATTTTCCTTGTGGGGCGTATATCAAGCAGGTCATCGATAAGACCGACAAAACAGGATATAGTGGCACCGGCGATAATACCAAAAAGCCAAATCATTACATCCGGAAGAACTTTTTGACCACGGATAAGATAAATACCGCATAGTGCACCGACGATAAAACCAGTCAGTACCCCCACGCCCCCCAAATAAGCAACCGGCTTTTTATGTGTTTTGACGAGGTCATCAGGCCTGTCAACTATGTTGAATTTTATCGCGATTGCTTTGCAACCCCAAGTGGCAACCAGCGCACAAATAAAAGACAACGCCAGCACAGGCCAAAACTGCTCATACCAGTCGAACGACCTTTCGGATCCCAGAAAATTGTCCAGCATATCCTTCTTATCCAGCCCTATTCCATGAGGCGGCTAAAAAAGCCCGTCTAAAGATATAAAACCGTTGAACCGAACACTCCGGTTCAACCTTCCTTATTAATCTCACGACTCCTCTATGTCTTTTGCCCTCAACGGTCCGACTCGACTCACCGAAGCTCAAAGGCAAATACCATTATACACTTCAGAGCTCGAAATAAAAGGGGTCAGGAGCCATTTTTTTGCTGGAGGGCAGCCTGATGGAGAGGATGAGCAAGATTTTCCACTCAAAAAGCATTGATTTTTATATTTTTTCAATTTTCCAGGAAAAATTTTTAACGGCAATATTTCTTGTTATCGGGTTTAAGCAGGGCAAATCACCAGTTATGGGGGAAAAGAAAGAAGCTGTGACGGTATAGTTTGGAACAAGTAGAGAAGCCGGGAAAAGTGCGCATTTTGCCTATGTTAAACAGCTGCATATTGCGCAGAGCAGAGACCTACAAATACACTTCAGATAAAGGGCTCAATCTGTCGATATGCTGCATTAGACTGAAATATAGCTGCATGGAAAGTGAGCCTAAAGATTATATCGGCTACATATTGTCTGCTATACAGGGTGATCCGCAGGTCAGCGCGTAATCGGGGGAGTGCCAGGGACGGCTAATCTGAAAAAGGCAAGGAACAGGCTTTGTTAATCGCCCCTGTAAAGCAGAAGACGGGCACCTTAACCGGCAGAAAATTTATTAACGAAAGATATTTATGATAAGCTCTAACGTTAGATGGATCGATGAGCACGCACCCCAGCTGAAAGGCAAGATTCTGGCTACCCTTTCCATTGAGGGCTGTATCCCCGAACTGAAAGGAGATGCCCGCGAAGCAAACACCAGAGGCGGTTTGGGAATATATTTCGGCGATAAGCTCGAAGGTCTTAGTGCGATAGGGATGGACAGAGCTTTGGGTTGTATGCCCATTTACAGCAAGCGTCTGGTCCAGTTAATCAGAGGCGGGAGGCAGCATATTGAATATAAAAATGTCTCTTATGAGGACCAGCCAATTGAGTCTGTCAAAGACAGAATGGGAAAGCCCCTGCAATTCGATGTCTGGGGCTGGGATGACAATAACACCGCCCATGAGCGTCAATATCATGTAGCTGTATATGGAATAAGCCGCGGAGGGACGCCCCTTTATGTCTTCTATTGCCCCGAGGTATTTGACATTCTTTACCCGGACCACAAGACGCACCCGGGTCACGGCAGAGCGCATCGCTTCCTGCAGGAGACAGCTTTTGCTGAATGCGTCTACGAATTGTTCAAACGCATGAGGATTGTGCCTGATATCCTGCACCTCAACGAAGGCCATGTTGCCGATGCCGCTGCAATAATAAGAGGGGACAATCTCTTCAACAGGACAGCCATGGTCTATACAAACCATACGGTTGTCCCGGCGGGCCTGGAGACATTCTGTATCGGCGAACTTGTCGGCGGCGATGTCGCAAGGGCGCGTTACGTGATGAGGTTCCCCGGCCAGAGCTGGCAGAGGTTATGGAGAAAATTTGTAGTAGTGAACGACGATGGCCGGCTGTTCATAGACTTCCCCAGGGGCGCGATTGAAATATGTGATATTGCAAACGGGGTAAGCGGGGAACATGCTGAAGCGACGAAAGCCATGTTCCAGTGTTATGACAGAACGATAGAGGCCATACTCAACGGCTCCGGTGACACATGGGTAATGGACGAACTGCTGGAAATGGAACTTAATGGCATCGAACCCAGTAAAGAAATCTTTCGGCAAATAGGCCGGGAAGGTAAAGTGTTGTCTTTGGCTGAAGTTAAGAAGAAAACGGCCGATATGACCAACAAAAGCAACCAAATTATAAGCAAAGGCGGCATAACACTGAATCCTAAATTGCCAACGATATGGATGGTAAGAAGAATGGTGGAATACAAGAGCCAGTTACCCATTCTGAAGGATATTATCCATATTATATGCGCGGATAGATGCGATGAAGTTGACACAATCTGGGGCAGGATGAATGGCTTGGGCATGCAGGTCGTCGTAGGCGGAATCGCGCCGGAAGGGTCTAAGGAAGAGGATTGGATTGAGGAATTCGTTGCCTGGATGCAAAGACCTGAGCTGAAGGGAAGGTTTGTTTATGTGCCGAATTCAGACACCACCCTTTTGAGGATGCAGGCCATTGGTGCCGATATATGTATCAACTGTCCCCTGCCGGAGAAAGAGGCCTGCGGTACTTCTGACCAGCGTTCCGCAAGGAACGGCGGGATAAACATCGCCACACAAAGCGGCGGCCCCCCGGAATACATTAGAGAAGGCAAAAACGGAATGCTGGTCGGTCCATATGAAAGTAACGAGGCTTTTTACAGGAGAGCGCCGAAGGATATTCTGGATAAGCTCAAGCGGCTTTCTGACATATACTACAATGAAAACAGCTTGTGGCTGTGCATGAAGGTCAAATCCTATCTGGCAAGTTCAAATGTGACTGCTGCTGCAATGGAACAACGGTATGCCGACATGTATGCGCAATCGCTCCTTGCAAGGAAAAATATCATTCACAGCAGGTACTCGATACGCCATAAAGTTCCGGCCTCTGTTCTATAACAAAACTCATCCTCTTATAAAGCGGCCTCTGCGTCCTCAACAGTGAGAAAATCTTTTAACGCCACGGGTAATTCAACATATCGGTATGGTATCTGCAATTCAGCGCAGAGCCCCTTGAATTTTTTAATGACTGCCTCCGTCAGCTCACTTTGAAACGCCGCTTCGCCCTTACAGCAGAAAATCCCGCAACCGGAAAACCGGTAAGCATGAATACTGCACTTACCTTCTACTTGATAACAACACCTCGCTGTTGTCATCTGCTTTATATTGGCGACGCCGATTTTATCGACGAAATAAATAATCTCAGGCGTGGTAACATACAAGCGATGGTCATAGGACTCGAAATCGCAGCATTTGCCGCAGGCGGCGCAACTGCCTGCAATTTCCTTGTCAGCAAGCTGCTGCTGGTCAATCCAGTTATAGATTTCGCTCACCCGCATAATGACTTCCTTGCTTTTTTCACTCCCATCCTTCGCTCCTGATGGGCTTCCGACTTCGCTTGCGCTCCGACGGACAGGTCGGAGGACGGGCCGCCACCACTTTTTATTTTCCCTTTTGTCTCGTATCTGTTCGGGGCTGTATGCACTGCCTCGATTTATCCCCGGGCACTTCCGGCCGGCCGAATTCCATGTCCCCGGGTTGACTAAATTGCTTTCCCAGAAAGGCCAGTTCCGGCACTGGGCGGGCCGAACCTCATAAATAGCGCAACCTCTGCCCTGTCCGGTTTGCTGCAGGAATACGCAATCGCAAGTATGCGGGTCCTCGACAATCGTCATCCGAAAGCCGACACGCCTCAAAAATTGCCGCTTCAATTCCCTGACCGGCATCTTCAGGTAATCGGCAATGAGCCGTATTTCGGGCCTGCTGACCCAGATATATCCCCCCTCCGGCCCGGCGCAGCATCGCCCGCACTGCAAACACTCGAAGTGCAGCCCGGCCGAATACCACGGAAATTTATTGCCGAGATTCATAGCAACTATCTTACCACGAAATTCAAAAAGATTGATAATCGATTATTGATAATCGATGATTTGAAAACCGGCAAACAACGCGTCCCCTCTTGTAATAATCAATAATCACTTATCAATAATCAGTGGAAAAGGTGGAGTTTACCTGCGCCATCCTAACCAAGAAAAGCTTATATGGAGAGGTGCAAAATATGCAAGATTTTGTAGTATTGAAGCTATCCAATGAATATGATAACCTATGGCTTAGCATCATTTGATAAGTGGCGAATAGAGCGAGTATGAATTGCTTAAACGGAGGAATTTCCGTGGGCAATGACGAGGGAAAAAATAATCCGCCGGACAGGCCAACAGCAAGTTTCAACGGCTCGCTGAAAGGACCGGGCAGCCGGATTGGCCCATTCCAGATAGAGCAGGAGCTTGGCCGAGGCGCAATGGGAGTTGTGTATCTTGCAAAAGATACCCGCCTTGACCGCAAAGTTGCCGTCAAGACGATGCCGGATGAATTAATGGGTAACCCCATAGTCCGCACGCGATGGAAACGCGAGGCGCAAATCCTTGCATCCCTAAATCACCCGAATATCGCGATGATTCTCGAAGTGTTCGAGGAAAGCGAGGGCCTCGGCTGCCTGATTCTCGAATACGTCTCCGGCCAGACGCTGTCTGAACGGATAGCAAAAGGACCCGTCAAGATGGAAGAGGCGTTATCAATGGCCCTCCAGATTGCCGAAGCGGTATCAGCGGCGCACGGGCACGGCGTCATACACCGCGACCTCAAGCCCGGTAATATCAAGATAACACCCGAAGGGAATGTAAAGGTCCTCGACTTCGGTCTGGCAAAGTCAATAGGAACCGATGCGCAGGACCTTAAAACCACTGTTACCGAACCGGGCCGGGTAATCGGCACACCCGCCTATATGAGCCCGGAACAGGCACGCGGCAACCCGACCGATGAGCGAAGCGATATATGGTCATTCGGCTGTATCCTTTACGAGATGCTGACCGGCACGGCCCTCTTCGAGGGACAGACCTTCTCAGACACAATCGCAAATACTCTTGGCCGAGACCCCGACTGGAAAGTGCTGCCCAAAAATATGCCTGCGAATATCCATGTTTTGCTGCGTCGCTGTCTTGAAAAGGACCCGCACAAGCGTCTTCAGCACATAGGCGACGCGGCCATCGAAATCAGCGAAACACTGAGCCCACCACCCACCGCACCGCCTGCGACAAGCCCCACTTTGGTTTCGCTTGGGCCAGGGGCCGCTGCTAAGGCGAGTTTACGAAGAATAGCGATGGTTATTGGTGCGACAATCATTGTGGTCGCGGCTATTATAGCCGCATGGCTTGTTATCAAGAAGCCGTCTCTGCCTCTTTCGAAGGAAATCCGGCTGGTGGTTCTGCCGTTTGAGAATCTGGGGCCTGATAAGGACGAGTATTTTGCCGCCGGCATTACTGATGCTATCACCGCTCGTTTGGCCACTATTCATGGGCTGGGTGTCATCTCACGCCAAAGCGCAATGCGGTATAAAAAAGGAGAAAAAAGTGCACAGCAGATAGCTAATGAGCTGCGGGTTGATTATATTCTGGAAGGCACGGTTCAGCGTGAGCGGCCCTCCGACCCAAATAGCAGAGTCAGAATTATACCTCAGCTTATCAAGGCTTCCAACGACACACACGTGTGGGCGCAAGCCTACGATAATGATATGAGCGAAGTTTTCAGGGTACAATCAGACATGGCTGAGCGGGTGGCACAGGCACTTGATATTACTCTGGTTGAACGTGAACGGCGGGCACTTCAGTCCAGGCCAACAGAAAATATGGAGGCCTATGACTATTTTCTGCGCGGCAACGAATACCGGAACCGAAGTACGGACAAAAATGACTTAAAGATAGCCATCCAGATGTATGAGAGGGCGGTCGAGCTGGACCCAAAGTTTGCTTTGGCCTACGCTCAGCTCTCAAGGACTCACGCAAATATGTATTGGCAATACTATGATCGAACCGGAGAACGCCTTGGGATGGCAAAGAAGGCCGTGGATAGAGCCTTACAGCTTGACCCTGATTTGCCAGAAACACATCTGGCTTTGGGAAATTATTACTACAATTGCCAGTCAGATTGGGACCGTGCTCTGGAGGAGTTCGCTATCGTCCGGAAAAGCCAGCCAAATAACAGCGATCTGCTGTCATATATCGGTTTTGTTCAAAGGCGACAGGGAAAATTTGAGGAGGCGCTGGCCAATATCAAAAGAGCTTCCGAGCTTGACCCTCTATCTAACTTTCAAGCCCTTGAGCTCGCGTATACGTTTCAGTGGATGCGCAACTATCCGGAAGCATTGCGCTATTTTAACAGGTCTATCTCGCTGGCTCCCGATATACCGGAGCCGTATGTAGATAAGGCTTGGCTATACCTGACCTGGGAAGGCAGCACTCAGAAGGCACGGGCAGTCGTGGAGGAGGCGTTGAAGAACATTAGGTCACCGGAAGAATCGTCGATTGTCGATTTGCTGATCACTCTCGACGAGTACGAGGGGAAATATCAGAAGGCTTTGGACCGGCTCTCTTTGAAATCAGAGGATATTGATGACCAGGATTACTTTATCCCCAGGGCTATGCGATATGCAGAAATCTACGGGTACATGAACGAAAATGAGATGGCGAAGAAATATTACGACAAGGGTCGAAACATCCTCGAAGCCAAAATCCGGCAACAGCCCGACGACGCGCGTTTTCACAGTGAACTCGGCATCGCCTATGCAGGTCTGGGTCGCAGAGAAGATGCTATCCGAGAAGGAAAGATAGGGGTTGACTTACTTCCTATAACCACGGAGGCCTGGCGAGGCACCGAACGACTCAGTGATTTAGCCCAGATATATGTGATGGTTGGCGAATTTGACCTCGCCATCGACCAGATTGAATTTCTGCTGTCTATACCTGCTGGACTATCGATTCCCTTACTGCGACTTGACCCGGCTTGGGCCCCACTGCGAGAGCATCCACGCTTCAAAAAACTCCTGGAGGCAAAAGAGTAGTCCACATCATAGTCTGAGAACCCCAAGATGTCAAAGGTGGCGAGCGAACTTACCTGCGTAGCAGGCATCTGTCGCACTACAAGAAAGTCGGCGAAAGGTCACGCCCGACATATATTGACTAACATAGAGTCCTTTTAAGACTTGACTGCATTTGGTCTAAATATAATTACCTGCGCCACTCGGGCTTGCGAACCATAAGAGGAGGCATAAGATTTGGCCTGGATTTGTGACGCTTGGCGCTGCCGAAACACCGAGAGCTGGGATACCAGCGAATCGCCATAAGCTGGGGCTTAATCGCCAACTTGCCTGTTTTTGCCGTACCAAACATAGTCAAATCCTTATTTGCCTGCCTGCTGTTTATTGCGATAGTGCTATCGGCCAAAACAGACGCTCACTTAATCTTCTTAATTTCCCAGATTATGGGACGCTGCCTGTCTCAACTTTGGGGATTAGTTGAATATCTCCGTAGGGTTGCCCTCCATGTATTTCCAGCCGGCGGGCTGCAAATCAATTGTGAGAATCTCCGTCCTGCTGAAAAACCACTTGTCGGCCTCCTTTATCAAATCCGCCTGAACCTTAAAAAGCATCATCTTGCGGTATTCATAAATCGGCCCCTTGGGGTCAAACATAACCCGTGCGGTAAATACTAACTTCGCATCAGGCGGCTTTATATCGAGCGACACTATGGCAGGCACAATCTTTTCAATTACCGGCTCCGAAAGACGCAATTGGAAATGATCAAGCAATATCTGTTTGGTTGGATGAATCGAGTCGCTGTAATTTTTCCAAATCAACGGCTCCGCCGACTCGATATCTTCCCTCTCGACCGCCCTGCATGCTTTGGCAAGAACCGTCTCTATCTTTTCCTTGTCGGTCTCGACTAAAAAATCAATCGCAAAAGCGGCTATCGCGATAACTATAGGCAACATCCAGAACAACCATGCCCGCTTAGGCGGCAGTGCATCACGAAACATCGCCACCCCCAGGAAAACCACACCCGCCACAATAAGCAGCAGCCACGGCTGTTCAAATATATTTGTCATTGGCTCACCTCCGGCCAATAAAAATTATTCCGGCAGTTCAACCTTCGTAAGCGACTTTCGTATTTGTTTGGTCCTGTCGTAATCGGTAACGTCCGGCGCCAAAGCCGAAACGCTAATGTAGCCTTCCATCAGGGCCATCATATCCGTCGATGGGTCGTCAAATGGCCCAGGCCCGCCCGCGAGCTGATAAACCGTCTGGCCTTTCTCATCAATCTGCGGCTCATAATACTCATCGAACGCCTTGTTCGACTGGGGCACAACTTTAATCCCCCGTGGCCTGCCCGCCGAGAGCAGCGGTATATTTATATTGACCAGCGCGCCCGGCTTTACAGGCATAAGTTTTTTCAGGATGTGCATACAATATCCAGCGGCGGCGGCGTAATCCATTTTCTCCTCCGCCGCCAAACTCGTCGCCACCGACGGGATGCCCAGCAGCACCCCTTCCATCGCCGCCGCGACCGTCCCGGAATAATAAATGTTAATCCCCGCGTTGGCACCGTTGTTTATCCCCGCCACCAGAAGCTCAATCGGACGTTTACACAACTGCATCACCGCCAGTTTCACGCAATCGGCGGGCGACCCTTCTATGCTGTAACCCGTAAAAAGGCCGTTCACATCGACCTTGTTACAAACCACCGGCCGGTTGTAAGTAATACTGTGACTTGCGCCCGATTTGCTTGCCGCCGGGGCGACAACCGTCACCTCGCCGATTTTCACAAGCTCCTTGTATATCGCCGACAGTCCCGGCGCAAATATGCCGTCATCATTTGTCAGTAGTATGTTCATATTTTCTTGTTGATTATTGATGATTGATGAATGATTATCAATACTCATTATGAAAAAGTTTCAGCCGGACCAGAAGTGTTTATTGATGAGCAGAGATGAGGTGCGGGCCTTCGACGCATGGGCAATCAAGGAGCTTGGCATCCCGGGCATTGTGCTGATGGAAAACGCAGGCCGAAGCTGCGCCCAGTTTATCATCGAAACACTATCTAAAGTTAAAAAGCCGAAGGTCTGTATTTTCTGCGGGACCGGCAATAATGGCGGCGACGGCTTCGTCATCGCCAGGCACCTCCTCAACGCCGGCTTTGCCGTAACAGTAGCGGTCTGCGGCAACATCGACAAAATCAGCGGCGACGCCAGAATCAACCTCGACATACTCACGGGTCTCGGCCTGAAAATTGAACGGCTGGATATGGAAGGCGCAGAGATAATCGATGCCCGCGTTACCAAACTCGCCGGCGAAGCCGATATGATTATCGACGCTATTTTCGGAACGGGCCTGACCGGAACGTTGCGGGATGAATACAAACAGCTTATTGAGAGTATAAATGAGCTTGGCTGCCCCATTCTCTCAGTTGATATACCCTCAGGCCTGGATTGCGATACGGGGATACCGCTTGGCGCATCGATAAAAGCCAACTGTACCATTACCTTCGTCGCCGTCAAAAAAGGATTTGTTTTCGAAGACGCCAAGGCATATACAGGCGATATATTCATCGCCTCGATTGGCGTCGAACCAAAATATGGTTAGCCCCCAGGCCTGCCCTAAGGGTTTACTGAAAACGCCCCGGGATTGCCCGCCTGCGTCTTGTACCCGATGAAATACAGGAATCTGTCCGCGTTGAATATCGGAATCGACAGCGCCTGCGCCTGACTCAGAATCTGCTTATATCCCGCCAGCCGTTCCTGCGCACGCTCGTACTTCTCCATCGCGTTGGGATATCGTTCCGTCTCCTGCATCGTCGGCTTCGACGGCACTGCCGGCGGCGTCCCCAGAATCACGTAATCCGTGTTGACAGTCACTGAGTCGGCAACCTTGCCCCCCCACTTCTCGACAAGCCGGCGTATCTTCGCAATAGCATAATCATCAGGGGCACCGTCGCCGTTCAAATCGAAATCGCCCGCGACCACAAAAGTATTCGGCTTCGTAGGAGACCAGATAAGATTCGCGATTATATCATCAGCCACGATGGGGTTTTTCTTGTCGGAGCGGAGAATTCTCGCCGAGGAAAAACTGTCGCCGACATTGTAAACCTCTATCTCCGCCTTGCCTTTGCCGTTCGCCGGAATCGGCTGGCCTCTGTCATAAACCGCGAACGTCAGCCCGCGGTAAACATGGTCATTACTGCCAAGGTTGATTTGCACCGTGTTCTCCTGGTCATCGACCAGAATTATCTTTCCATCCGGCTCAAACGCCTTTACCTCTTTATCCGGCGGCGGCTTAATGGGCCACACGTCTTCCTTTAACATCCTCTGAATCCGGTCCTGGGCCATCTGAAGCTCCGCCTGGCTTTTCAGCAACTGCTTGTTCGTTTCTTCCCGGCCGGTCCTTTCCTGGTCGAGCTTGCCGTACAAGTCCTTGACCTGCTCATCTGTCTTTTTCTCGAGCAGCGTCTTCAGCTCATCGTAGCCCGCCCGGACCTTCTCAAACTGCTGCTGAAACTTTTCCTTCTCAGCCAGCAACGCCTGTTCCTTTTCCATGCTCGCCTTCATCGCATCGTCAAACTTGTTTTGCAGTTCCGCAAGCTGTCCCTTTGTGGCTGTCTCGGCGGCCATGGTGCTCTGCAACGCGGATGTCAACTTTTCCGTTACCTGCAGCAGCGTCGTATTAGGGTCAACATCGTTCAACTCGGGATTTTGTTTCGCTACCGCTGCCACCATTTCTTTGACCTTTGCTGTGGCCTCGTTGACCTTAACTTCGGCTGATGCATCATGAGAAACTGCCGGCTCAATCAGCAATAATGTCCGGTCTAAGTAATCCGTCATTGCCTTCAGCCGGGTCTTGCCCGGCTGCTCAGCGCCAACAAGAGCGCCTATCTTCTGGACCTCAGCGGGACTGACAAACTCGTTGAGCCGTTTCTGCGCCGTGTCGGCAAGACCTCGCTGCTCCTCAAACTTCAGATAATAAATTACCCCCACCGTAGCTGATACAATAAATAAAAATACAAATGCTATCAGGGCGTAAAGGGTACTGTCTGTCGCGCTCTTTTTGCCGATTGGCATAACAACTACTCCTCAGAAAATAGTAAAAAACCTTGGTTTTCAAGGCCTATAAGCATTATATTATCGTCTGAAAGTTACCTAAAGTCAACTAAAAAACAGACTTGATGTCAATCTGGGCGAAGCCGCAGGCCCCAGGGATTCGGAGCAGCGATTATGGTTATGGAGCGATTACAAAAGATATTATCGGCCTCAGGCGTCGCATCACGCCGAAAGTGCGAGGAGCTCATACTCGAAGGCCTCGTCTCGGTCAATGGCAAAGTCGTGGATACCATCCCCGCATTCGCGGACCTCGACAAAGACACCATCATTGCCGCAGGCAAACGAATAAAGCCCCAGCCAAAAATTTATTTCCTCCTCAATAAGCCCCAGGGTGTCATCTGCACCAATTTTGACCCACAGGGCAGGACCAAAGCCATCGACTTAGTTCCTACTCGCTATCGAATCCTCTGCGTTGGCCGGCTCGACATCGACACCACAGGACTGATTATCCTCACCAACGATAACGAACTGGTCAACCGCCTGACGCACCCCCGATACGGGCTGACCAGAACATATATCGCGGAGGTGAAGGGCCGAATCGAGGGCGAACACGTCGAAAAACTTAATAAGGGTATCTGGCTGGCCGAGGGCAAAACCTCTCACGCCGGCGTCAAAATACTCAAACGAGGGCATAACCGCTCGCTCATCGAAATCAGTATTGCCGAACGGCTTAACAGGGAGGTCAAAAGAATATTCGCTCGCGTCGGATTGCCTGTCCAATCTCTCAAGCGAACACGCATCGGCAAAATCACCGACCACGGCCTCGGAATTGGCAGATTCCGACTCCTCACCCCCGCCGAAGTCAATTACCTCAAAAAATCCACCTCCGACAAAAAAACCGTCTAAGGTATTGTAACTTCGTCGCTTCCGCCAAAACTGGCAAAATCAACAAGGAAATCCGCGTCGCCGGCCTCGGCTGCGAAATTGGTATTTTTAATCGTCAGCGTAAATGTGCATTTGCTGAAATTAAAAGTAGCGTATGCGATGCCATTCGACGTATCGACCTTCGAGCAGGCAAATTTGTCACCCTTTTTGTTGGCCTTGAAACTGCCTGTGGGAATCGTAAATGTCTGTGAGCCGACGGTAACAGAGAACGAATGCGTTGCCATATTCGCATCGTCAAGGTCTCCCACCGAGAACCCGCCGCTTACGGCGACCTGGGTGATAACTCCCGATTTCTTTGTGAATTTCGACTTATCGACCCGCAGTGAATTCTTGACGCCCATCAAAAGCTTAATCGGTATCGGCTTTTTGCCGTTGACTATTGCCTCATTAACCTCGGCCCCGCAGGCATAATCGCCCACCTCAATCTCGCTAATCAGGGGACAGTTAAGGCCGGACAAATCAATATTCTTTGCCATAAAGGAAAATTTGCGGGTTTTCGTGTCGAATTTGAAAGAGGCCCTCGATACGTTTCCGATTTTGGTACAGTTGTATTTTCCCTTCTTAAACGAATTACCGTCGATGGGGAAGGTCTGAATATAAGAACTGACAATATCGTTGGAGTCAATAATTACCCTGATATAATCTGCATCAGCCAAATCGCTTTCAACAGCGTTCATGTCGCCGGAGATAACAATTCTATCGTAACCCTCAGTTTTGCCGGCGGTCACAGTGCATTTCTTAACCGTCATATTATATGCAGCATGACCTAACACCTCGCTGGAATATAAAGACTCAATTAAATTCGTATCCACCGCAGTAACAACGTAATAATAATTTGTGTCGTGAGGAATGTCGTTGTCATCGTAATTAGAACTGCTCAAAAGCGAGCTATTCAGTTTAGTATAACCGCTGCCTGAAATCGCCGAACGATAAACATTATAACCCGCCAGGTCCGCTTCATTGTTGTCGTCCCAGTCGAGCGATATTTTTTCATGACCTGCGTGTGCCGTCAGATTTGCGGGAGCCCTCGGGGCCTTGATGAGAACAACATTCCCGTCATCCGGCACAACATCAAACATGACATATCTTATGAAATTGACTTCCACAATACTTGTTTCTACTGCCTGACCATTTTGCGCAGCATTAGCAGCCGGCCAGCCCGCGGGGAGAGGCCTTCGTATCGTTACAGGATAATTGTAAGTCATGTCGTTGAGAGTGTCTGTTACACCTAAAGTTATAATGTTATCTGAACCGGACAATTCTGCAATCGACACATCATTGCGTTCCCTGATATAACGCACAACGTTTGCAAAAGTTGCCACCCAGAATGTATCCCTGCGTGCATCAAGGTACTGAAGGCTTTGCCTGAGCACCGCAGATGAAAACGGTGAATAGCCAGAATCACCATCAATGGCATGTATGAGAAACACAGCCCATCCGCCGGATGCCGCCGCTGCATCGTCAATTCCTGTGATACCCGCTGTTGTATTTACTCCTGAACTTCCGAGAATTGTGCATTGTATCTGATAGAAATTGGATGGAGTCGCTGGATTAGGAGTGCTTGAAGAGCAAACTCTACCCGCAATATAGTATTGGGCAATAAGATTCTCATAACTACCCTCCGCGCAGTTCGGGTAGGCAATTGTTACACATTGATTGCCGGGTATATATGAATTAATGGTTGCCTGAGATTGGGAAAGCTCGTTTATTGTAGCGGTTTGACTGAGACCTGCCAACTGATGGTCCACGGTATGGCTGCCTACCTCATGTCCCTGTGCAGCGGCACTTTGGATACTTGTCCAGGGAGGGCTCCAGGCCGGAACAGGGTACATTGTCAATTTATAACCAAATCCATTAAACATGGGGACTGCTATCGAATAGAGATTTGGCATATAGCCGTCGTCGAAAGTGTAAGTTACTGCTGCTGGCCGGAATCCTGACCAGGTTCCAACCTCGTAGGGAGGAGCAATAGTTCCGGAATAGCTCAAGCTGCCTGTCATAAGAAAAACAATAAATAATGGAATTTTATTTGCCTTTTTCATATTTTCCAGACACTACATAAATATCCTATCACGTTTAAGGTAATATCACTGACACAGTTCCGCTGAAACTGGCGAAATCGACAAGGAAATCCGCAGTGCCGGCATCGGCTGCGAAATTGGTATTTTTAATCGTCAGCGTAAAAGTGCATTTGCTGAAATTAAAAGTAGCGTATGCGATGCCATTCGACGTATCGACCTTCAAGCAGGCGAATTTGTCGCCCTTTTTGTTGGCCTTGAAGTTACCTGCCGGTACGGTAAATGTCTGGCCCGCCAATTCGACGACAAAATCATTATCGGCCATATTCGCATCATTAAGGCTCGCAACCGAGAACCCGCCTCTTACTGCAACCTGTGTGATATTGCCCGTGTTCCTGTCTCGCATGAATTTCCACTTATCGGCCCGCAGAGAGTTACTGACGCCCATCAAAAGCTGAATCGGCATCGGCCTTTTGCCGTTGACGACCGCCTCGTTGACTTCCGTCACTCCATTATAATCGCCGATTCCAATCCGCACCTCTAATGGGCAAGACAAGCCCGTCAAATCAAGATTTTTGGCCAAAAATGAAAACTTCGATGTATTCGTATTGAAGGCAAACGACGTCTTAAACGGCCTGTTGATTATCGTGGAGCTGAATCTCCCCTTCTTAAAAGTCGTTAAATTCCTCGGGAAGGCCTGCACAAAACGATTGACCATATTTGCAGAATTAATATCAACCACAAGCTCGTCAGCGGCCAAAATATCAGCCACAGAAGGGTTCATCGTTCCCGAAAACGAAATCTTGTCGGTATTTTCCTTGCTTCCCGCCGTTACGGTGCATTTTCTTACCATCGCAACGGAGGCAAAATCTATCGCCCAGCAGTTTCCCGACGTCGGCTGATAATCACTCGACTGCCCCGTATGTACAACCTGGCCGGCAAAAAAATAATCGCCTGTCTTCGAGGCGATTACGGTATAAGCCGAAGAGGATGGAACATTGGCGATAGCGTATATGCCGTTGGCGTTTGTCGTCGCCTGATATGTCCCGCCGCCCGTCCTGGTCGCGGTTACAGTCACGCCTGAAATCGGCAGGCCGGAATCCGTAATTCGCCCGCTTATAATCTCACCCGAGCCGCTGATGTAAATGTTATAAATCACGCCGTAAATAACGTTATACGAGGACGTTGGCGCATCAATCTTCGGCAGGTTATACCAAACGTCATCAACGCCGTCCCAGCCCATATTCAAATGATGATACAGCGTCGAACTATTGTACCCATACCCGTCGGCCACAACCGCGTGCGATGCGGAGGTGGAAGAATTATAAATAGCAAGTATGACCGGATTGCCCATATCGAGATTCGGATTTATCATTCCGTTTAATCCGGCGCCGATGTTATTGTTGCTGTTATAACCGAGTATCGAGTTGCTGTATCCGAACGTATCAGTCATCGCCGTATCTGCGGCATCAATATACGCGCCGGAGCCATCGGACGCGTAATCCATATTAACGGCAACGCCCGCGTCATAAGTCAATGCGCCGATGGCCTGTCTCTGCGTCAGTGTTGTGCCGCAACCAGGGACAAGCGTCATATCCGCCCAGTTGTAAGGTCCCCACGAGCCATCGCCTCCCCGTAAACAGTTTGTCTGCGGAAGGCCGTTTACTGTTATCCTGAAACAGGATATCCCCACGCCCCCTGTGGGATATTGCCAATAACGCATATACTGCGCCATTGCCGTCGCTATGCACCCGCAGGGATAATTGCCCGAACTGCCCTCGCTTCCCGGCGGAGTATAATAATTGTAACAGGCCTTCGAGCAAACGGTTCCCTGCGACCACTCGCTCTGCAAAAGCGGCGAAACCCGAACATCCGAAACGCCCCCTGTTCCGAGCGCTCTGATGCCTGTGCCGTTATTGTCGGCAGCCCCGAGCAATTTATTCCACTTGACAAAGGCCTTTTCTCCGGCGTCCCGTATCTCTGATTGCCGCCTGCTGAGCCGCCCTGCCGGACCCAAAGCGGTTTGTCTTTGAATCTCTCTGGCCGCATCGACCCTGCCTGGTAAATCTCTGCTGACCATGGCCCCCAGAGGATTCTTTTGCGACGGGTCGAAACTGCCTTTCGATGAAAAACATACTATTGGTTCAACAAGGTCGTCGGCGGGAACTATTACAAAGCCGTTGGGCCGAAGATAAACAGCATAATAAATGGCCTGGCCGTTGGTATCGGCAAACGTCTCAACGCTTTTGACCTCGCTGCTGAGCCGGCTGCCTATCGGTTCTGCCCCCCGAACCAGCCATCCGTTTACCATTTTATGTGCCAAACTCGAATGGACCGCCTTTGCCCATACTGTTTCGCCGCACAGCCCCTGCAATACCAAAAAACACAACAACGGCAGCAGGAAATCCCTGACCGCTTTATTTAAGCATAATATCTTTTCAGGTCTTTTCATCACATCGTTACTAAAACAGCTGCGCCGTAACCAGCGTCAAAAAGCGAGTATCATCATAACTATATGTATCTGATTTCCAGTATAATTTTGATTAAATTTGACTTTGTATTATAACAGATATTCGTTAAACACCCCTATAAGAATTACGCTTAGCTTTGTTGAGATAATTACCTATCAGGGCGTTTACCCCCCTTTGTCAGCCAAAAACCGGCATCAATAAGGCCTATTTTTGCTTGCATTTGTGCCGCAAATCGGCTATAATAAGCTTATAAGTTACGGAGCTTTATCGCCCGCTAATACAGGTGAAAAACAGCGGGTTTATTGGGCGCTCACGCCGAAAAACGTCGGTTTTTCGAAATTTAAGACGGGTCGCGTGAATCTGGCAAAACGCACGGACGTGCAATAAACACTTTTCGGACTCATCCGAAAGCTGGAGAATAAACACTTATGGCCGGTATGTTTTTTTCAATTCAGGAAGTTGCGGCAAAGCTCGGCAAGAGCGAAGACGAGATAAGGCAGATAGTAAAAAGCGGTCGGCTGCGCGAGTTCCGCGACGGGCCGAATCTGCTGTTTAAGGTGGATGAGGTAAACGCACTGTTGTCGGACACGAGTTTCACGGGAGTCAGGCCAACGCCGCCAGCCGCTAAACCCGCCGCTCCGAAGAGCGAAGAAGCCGAGGCCGAAGAGATATTGCTGGCGCCGGAAGGCGAAACGCCGGGCAAGGATAATGAAGAGCTTCAACTGACCGACGCCGATACGCAGATAGTCGATGAAGGCATTAAGGTCCTGGGCGATACGACTTCATTAGGCAAAGGTGACAGCGATGAGACATTCAAGGGTTCCGGTTCGGGGACACCTGGAAAAGAAGCGTCGCTTGAGGAAATCGAAAAAGACGTGAGTCTGGATACATTCGGCAGCGGGTCGGGTCTTCTGGACCTGTCCCTCCAGGCCGACGACACATCCCTGGGCGGGATACTCGATGAGATTTACACGCCGGGCGCGGCCGGAGAGGGCAAGGCACCCGCTGCGGCAGAACCGGCGGCAGCAGCAGAATCAGCATCAGCAGAAGGTTCGGCAATGGAAATAGCTGCTGAAGCAGACCAGATGCAATTCCCCGAAGCACAGGCGCCGGCACCGGCATTAGCAATGGCTATTGCCTATGCCGAGCCGGAACCGGACGCGATGAGCAACGCGCTGGGCGTTATGCTGTTTATACCCTTTGTCGCGGTCATCTATACCGCGATGGCGGCAGTAGCGGGATTCAGTAATTTGAACCTGGCGATTTTGAAAATGTCACAGGGTTTCATCTGGTATATCGTTATAGGTATGGCGGTCGCATCGGGCCTCATTATGGCCGTCGGAGCGACAATGGGCAAAGAAAAGAAACCCAAAGTGCCGAAACCGCCGAAGGTCAAAAAGGAAAAACCGCCTAAACCCGTGAAAGAGAAAAAAGGCAAATAATCAGTTCGTAGTTCGTTGTTTGATTTTTGAAGCCCTCTTATTTTATCGGGGGCTTTTCTTTTTGGCCTATCGCTAATATTGCTTAATCAGCTCCAACATTTTCCGGTCGAGCTTGTGGCCCTTGTAGTTTTCGTATTGCACGTCGATTCTGGTGCTGTCGAGAACACCGAAGTCACCCCTGAGATTCCACAAAGCGTGTCCCCAGCCAACTTCCTTCCAGAGCGAAAGCACGTCTTTCATCCAGGAAAGCACCACATCATGCGGTGTCTTGTTATAGCAGCCCCATTCCCCGACGTGGACGGGCACGCCCATTTTTTCAAGAGGCGTCCAGGTATCAATCAGCTTTTCTTTCAGGACGGCCTTGTCCCAGACCTTTCCATCGTCGGCTGTCATAGGCCAGGCGGGAACTTTTGATGACTCAAACGTCCATTGTCGCACCCAATCGGCGTGATAATGGGTCACGGTCATAGGCGTATAGCCGCGAGTGCTCTGGACAACGCCGAGGTCAGCCAGGCCGAAGACAGGTGTTCTGCCTGCGTCTTTGCCGTCGGAGACAATAAGCCGGGCAGGGTCTTCTTCCCTTATCGCCTTTACAATCGCGGTAATAACCTGCACGTGACGCGTTTCATCTTTCGTGTGAGGCGGCTCATTAATCAAATCGAAACTAAGTTGCGAATTGGGTATGCCTTTGTATCTTTTGGCGAACATTTTCCAGTGGAAAATCGCCCCGTCGAGGGCCTTTTGCATATTTTTCGGCGCATCCTCGTAAAGGTCCACGGGCTCCTGTTTTCGGCCGTTGATGCAATAACCGGGAATGCGGTGCAGGTTGAGATTGATATGGACTTTATATTTCTTGCCGAACTCGACGACCTCGTCGATTTCTTTGATTACTCCCTCGTCAATTTTGAACCAGTCGTCTTTTGATGCCCATCTCCAGTAGGACATAGGTATGCGTGCGAAGTCGAATCCCCATTCGGTCATTATCTCAAAATCTTGTTCCTCGAATCTGGCTCTCGGCCCCCATTCGCCGAATTTTTCCAGCAGATTAAAGCCGCGATAGCGTGGAAAACTCAAACTCGGTTTTGCGGGCCCGGCCATTGCCCCGGCTTTTAAATCCAAAAGAGATGCTGCCGCAAAGGTGCCGCCCGTTTTGAGGAAATCACGTCTGTTCATACTCGTTTCTCCATGCCCCATTGCGATGGTTTCGGTGTATGCGGATATACTAACATACCGGTGGAACGATAACAAGGCAGAAGGAAAAAGGCGCAAGACGGATTTTGCCGCTTGCGCCTCGTGACTCGAAAAACAAATTTAGCCCTGATAAAGCTTACTTGGCGGCGTCCTTCTTCTTGACGTCGTTCGGGTCTGTTTTAGCCGCATTCGGCTCGGCCTGCCCAACCTTAACCACATCAGGACCGGTTACTACTACATCGTCAACAAAGAAATTGACGCCCGCCTGCGGGCCTTCGAAATAAATATCAAATGTTTTCAGTGTCCCGGTGGCATCAAGTTTGAATTCTCCCGAAAGTTGGACCCATTCAGCATTACCCAGCGATTCCTTGACAACATTTTTATATTTGGTCCCATTGTCATCGGCCTGCTCGATGGATAACGTTACGGTATCGGCCTCTGAGTTATCCAGCCGAACCCAAGCTGAAACCTTATATGTCTGGCCATTCGTTACTTTGCCCAGCAGGGACTGTTTTATCCCCTGCCACTGCTCGGTCCTGCCGGAGACCTTTACGCTTTTTGCGCCGCTGTGAACCGGCGTCGTTACCGCCTCGATTTGGCACCCCCTGTCCGACCATCCATCGGTCCCGTTTTCAAAGCCGGGATTTTTCAGCAGGTTGGTATCGCCGAACGCCGGCGCAAATGACACAAGCAAACTTAAAAGCAGGCATGAACACATATACTTAACCATTTCATCGACCTCTCAATAAAAAGTTACTAAAGTTGTTATTGCTACACTTGGCACAGGTTACATCTCTCAACTGAATATGTCAAGTGGCTGCTTTACGCGAATATTTTTTGCCACCAAGACGCCAAGACACGAATAGTCTTTTAGACACGGATTACGCAGAGGACACTGTCTTTTCAAAAAAATAAAGGGAAATCTTAGTGCCTTTGTGGCTTAGTGGCTGACAAATCTTGTTGTAAACTCACCCCGAATGTCGGTAGAATTTACCATGCGAGAATTGCTCTGTTTTTTGAATTGGAAAACAAGGAAAGGATAAACAATGCAAAAACGTAAATTGGGAAAAAGCGGCCTGGAAGTCTCGGCTATCGGGCTCGGCTGCATGGGAATGAGCTTTTCCTACGGTCCGCCCAAAGACAAGCAGGAGATGACCGCACTTCTGCGGGCGGCGGTGGAACGCGGCGTCACATTCTTCGACACCGCCGAAGTCTATGGCCCGTTCATAAACGAAGAACTTGTAGGCGAAGCCCTCGCCCCATTCCGCAAGCAAGTGGTGATCGCCACCAAGTTCGGATTCGACCTCAGCGGCAGCGATACGCGGCCTGGTGCGGCGGGCCTGAACAGTCGGCCAGAGCACATCAAGCAGGCCGTCGAGGGCTCGCTCAAGCGACTCAAGGTCCAGACAATCGACCTGCTCTATCAGCATCGGGTTGACCCGAACGTGCCAATTGAAGACGTGGCGGGAGCGGTTAAGGAACTGATTCAGGCAGGAAAGGTTAAACACTTCGGCCTTTCTGAAGCAGGAGTGCAAACGATCCGGCGAGCTCACGCGGTTGTGCCGCTGACGGCACTCCAGAGCGAATACTCGCTTTGGACGAGAACGCCCGAGAAGCAAGTGTTACCGACTCTCGAAGAACTCGGGATCGGTTTCGTTACCTATAGCCCTCTGGGCAAGGGTTTTCTCACGGGCAAGATTGACGAAAAAACCAAGTTCGACAGCTCCGATTTCCGCAGCATCCTGCCTCGCTTTACGCCGGAGGCGCTCAAGGCAAATCAAACCTTGATTGAATTGCTTAACAACATCGCAGAAAAGAAGAAGGCGACAACTGCTCAGATCGCACTTGCCTGGCTGCTTGCCCAAAAGCCGTGGATTGTTCCAATTCCTGGCACTACGAAACTGGCACGCCTCGACGAGAACATCGGGGCGGCAACAGTCAAGCTGACGCCGGGCGATCTCCGTGAAATCGATAGCGCCTCGTCTAATATCAAGGTGCAGGGTGCTCGGTATCCGGAAAAGCTGGAGAAAATGACCGGCCGCTGAACGGTTCCCCCTGTCGTTTTGGCATCCCTTTGCCGTGAGGCATCCCTTCTGGGAACGGGAGGTGGGTAAATCTTGTTGTAAACTCACCCCGAATGTCGGTAGAATCGATAAGTAATGCAAAAATAAAAGGGCAAAATGCAAAATTATGAATTCGCAGAAGGCGGCGAAACAAAAAAATTACGGCACGATGAGGAAAACCTAGGAGACACACAATGGCAGCATTGGATTTATTTGAAAAGATTATAGGTCATATAGCTTGGCCGATCACGGTGTTGATTGTAATTTATATGTTTCGCAAGCCATTGCTGAATTTAATTGATCGCACCAAGTCGGTAAAATATAAAAATGCTGCCGTTGAATTTGATATTCAGGCAGAAATCAAAGAACAGACCAAAAGAAAAGGTAATATCTTCAGTGCAACAAAAGATACTTTGACATACGATGATTATTTGGATGCAATCATGTTACTTTCTAACTGGTATGCAAATGCCGCACTTTGTATTTCGCCAGACTCAGGATTTAAATGGCAAAGAGAAACAGCAATTTACGCGCTCGAACAAACCGAAAGAAAGTTAAAAGAAGCTGGTCGTAAGGACTCTGATAAAAGTAAGATTCTCGAAACAACCCATATCTTAATTCGGTCTTTGAAACAAGGCGTTTATTTAAATATTAACCTAAAATAGACAGATACGGCTAATAATAGGGATGAAAATAATCGGGTCAGCACCCTTTTTTTCATGAGAATACAATCCTATTTTTCAAAACTGAAAGGCTATCGCTTCGCTGGAGAGGTAAGCAGACGAACTATGCCGAAGAAAAGACACCAGCCAAGAGGGCTGGAAATACTCTACGAAGACAAGGACATCATAGTGGTAGATAAGCCGGCGGGTTTGGTGACCATTGGGACGGCGAACAATAAAACCAATACCGCTTACTACAAGCTGACCGATTATGTGCGCAAGGGCAATTGGAAATCGCGAAACCGGATTTTCATTGTTCATCGGCTGGACCAGTCTACCTCAGGCGTGCTGGTATTCGCAAAGACCGAAGAGGCGAAATTCCGGCTGCAATCGCAGTGGAAAGACACGGAAAAGAAATATGTCGCCGTGGTCTATGGCCAGTTAGCCAAAAAGGAGGACGTGATTAGCTCATACTTAGCTGAGAACAAGGTCTTTATCGTATATTCCACGCCGGACGCCACAAAAGGCAAACTGGCACATACCGCTTATAAGGTGCTTAAAGAGAGCAGGCAGTTTAGTTTGCTGGAGATAAATCTTCTGACGGGCAGGAAAAATCAAATCCGCGTGCATCTGGCAGATAAGGGACACCCGGTCGTGGGCGACCGCAAATACGGAAAGCCAAAGGATATCTTCAGGCGATTAGCTCTTCACGCCAAATCGATTTCCTTCAAACACCCGGCCACAGGCAGGCAGATGACCTTTGAAACCAGAATGCCGAATTATTTTAATGAGCTGGTTGAGAAAAATTAGTTTTTAGTGTTAAGTGTTGAGTTTTGAGTTGCGGAGCATATAGCATCATTTCAAAATCGTCAATCGGCGTCTTAAAAATCTGTGTCTTTTCGGCCAGACCTGTCGAAAGACAGGGTGATAACGAAGTTAGGGATGTGGATGAGACGCGGGTCTGGCGCATAAATCATATTTAGAGCACAGACCGCGTTGAATACACTTATCTGGCCGAAAACAGTGTAATCTGTGGCTCAATATAAATCCGTGAGAATCCGTGCTAATCCGTGGTTGCAATTCCTCTGCGACCTCAGCGCCATCTGCGGTGAAAATAACGGTCTTGACTTTTCGTAAAAAATTTGGTACTTGATTAGGCCTGAACCAGAAGCGATTCAAAAATTATTTGATTAACCTTTACCTACCGGAAAGGAAAATGAAATGAATTCAACTCAAACAGAGAAATGGTATCAACCCGCCTCCGCCTTGTTTCTCGCCGGATGCGTTGTTCTGCTGGTAACTTTTTGCTCATTGCCGGTAACAGCGGCGCCATCGGGGGGACCTTACGGCCCTGTCCCGCAAAAATACGATTTGCCAAAAGACGCGAATAAAATTTACTACGTATCGCCCGATGGAAACGCAATGGAAACGGGAGAAACACTCGCCAAACCAACCACGCTGGGCACAGCCATGCAGCGGGTCGTAACCGGCGACGCAATCGTGATGCGAGGAGGCACTTATCGGACAGGCGGCCTGCAATTTAATCAGGGAATCACAATACAGCCATACGCGGATGAGCAGCCGATTGTAAAGGGAACGAAGGTGGCGGACAAGTGGGAACGTCAAGGCAGCGGATTATGGAAAACACCGTGGACGCGCTTATTCCCCGCAAAGCCCGCCGACTGGTGGCCGCAGGCAAACAACAAAAGAACTCCGCTGCACCGTTTTAACAATGATATGGTGTTCGTGGACGGCAGATTTTTACAGTCGGCCGGCTCGCAGGGAGAAGTTGACGCCAACTCCTTTTTTATAGACTATAACGACAGGACAGTTTTCATCGGCACCGACCCGGCAAACCGATTAGTTGAAATCACCGCTTTCGATAGCGCTCTTACACGGACAAAAGGAAGATGTTTCGGCAAGAACTCGGACAAAAAAGGGCCGACTATTAGAGGAATTGTTTTCACCCAGTACGCCTACCGCGCGCTTGAAATTGAGGGAACGGAGGCGGAGAGGCTGTCTAACGAGTCCAAATTCGGAAAGGACGTGGTGGGGACGACTTTAGAAAACTGCACCATTTCTTTCTGCTCCCGCGTCGCGGCTTACCTGAGGGGTGACAAGCTGACCATGAGGAATTGTCTTGTGAGCGACACGAGTACCGAAGGGATTTACGTCATCAGCTCATCCGACGTCCTGCTGGAGAGAAATATCTTCAGACGCAATAATATCGAGAACATCACCGGGTACTTTCCCGCGGGGGTGAAAATCTTCAATCAATGCTACCGCGTTACGTGCAAAGACAACCTTGTCACCGACTTAGCCAATTCGAACGGCATCTGGTATGACGTGGGCAACGTTGACGGGCGAATCATCGACAACTGGTTCGAGAACGTTGGCAGCATCAATACCCCGTTTTCCAAGGAACGGTTCTGGCCAAGCGACAACGGATTCTTTTTCGAAATCTCGAAAGGAGCAATCTGCGCCGGCAATGTGTTTGTAAATTGCGACCACGGCTTATTCATACTCAATAGCTGCAACGTTCAAATCTACAACAACACATTTGTAAACAGCGTCGCCTGCATCGGGCGCACAGACAGAACTGCCGCCGGCGACCTCTTCGGCTGGGACGCCAGCACCGGCCCCGACATCAATGACCGGGAAGGACACGTTTTTGTAAATAACCTGCTCACGGGGGATGAAAATTTCAGCAGGCCCCTTCTGGCTTTTTCGCAGACGGCCTTGGCTTTTTCGCAGACGGCCTCGCTGTGCGAACGGCTAAGTAAGCCGCAGGTCAAACAGCTCGATTATAACGCGTATGTGCGACGCTCAAAAACGGAACCTTCACCATTAATTTTCTGGAGTCCCGCCGGGGGCAGCAGGTGCCAGGTGCCTATCGCCTCGCCGGAGGAATTGCAGAAACTGCATCCGGAATTTTCCGCCCATAGCCGCTATTTCGCCAACTACGACGGGCCTTTATTCAAGAGCGCTGAGCCGGGCAGTTATAAGAATTACCAGTTGCTGCAGGCGTTCCCTGATTCCAAAACGGCCGCCCCGCTTCCCGCTGAAATCAGCAAGCTTATCGGGCAGCCCACAACCAGTGAACTGTTTGTTGGAGCTTACCCGCCGCTCCCATAGACAACAAAAAAATAAAATCAGGCAACAGATATGGGCGAATTTGAGCAACAAGGTGATGACAATCAGCAACCAATCAAGCGCCAGCGGCGATGCGGGTGTATTCTTATCCTGCTGCTTTTAATAAATATCGGCTGTTCTTCGCAGCGGCAATCGACAACAAAAGCAACGGGCCTCCGTGATAATTTTTACAATGTGAAATTTTACGGGGCCATGGGCGACGGGACGGCAGTCGAATCCGACACCATAAACAAAGCAATCGAGGCCGCCTCAAACGCGGGCGGTGGAACTGTGTATTTCCCACCGGGAAATTACCTGACGGGCTCTATCCGGCTTAAAAGCAATATCTGCCTGTTTCTTGACCAGGGGGCAACTATTATCGCCGCTTCTGTAAGTAAAGAAAATGGATACGATGACGCAGAACCCGGGAGTAATAATAAATTTCAGGATTACGGACACAGCCACTGGCACAACAGCCTGATATGGGGCGAAGATATTAATAACATATCCATCATGGGTACAGGAACAATATGGGCAAAGGCCTTATACAGGGACTGGATTGACAGCAAACAATCTGCAAATAAAGCAATCTCGCTGGTTCGGTGCAGAAACGTGATTATCCGGGACATATCCATTTTACAGGGAGGCTGGTTTGCAATTCTGGCGACCGGAGTCGATAACATCACTGTCGATAACGTTAAGATGGACACCAACCGGGACGGCATCGATATCGACTGCTGCTGGAATGTTCGCATCTCCAATTGTATTGTTAATTCACCACGCGACGACGGTATATGCCTTAAAAGCTCTTTTGCGCTGGGCTACGCGAGAGCAACTGAAAACGTAACCATCACGAACTGCCAGTTAAGCGGATATGAAGAAGGGACACTGCTGGACGGCACTTTTAAACGCTCGAGAAATCTATATGAAAAACCCCCCTACGGAAGAATCAAGTTTGGGACAGAATCCAACGGCGGGTTTAAAAATATTACGATTTCCAATTGTGTTTTTGATTATTGCCGCGGGCTTGCGCTGGAAACAGTAGATGGCGCCCTGCTTGAAGATGTTACCATAACAAATATAACCATGCGGGATATTTTCCTGGACCCCATATTCCTGCGGCTCGGTTCACGGATGCGAGGCCCGGCAGGAACGCTTGTTGGAGAACTTCGCCGGGTTATTATAAGCAATGTAATTGTTTATAACGCCGACCCGTCGTGTACATGCACAATAAGCGGCATTCCAGGCCATTACATCGAGGATATTCGCTTGAGCAACATTCGCATTCTTTATAAAGGAGGCGGGGCCGCGTCCGAACCCAACATGATAAATCCAGAGCAGGAAGATAAATATCCTGAGCCCGGCATGTTCGGTCCGCCTCCCGCTTACGGCTTTTTTATACGCCACGCCAAAAATATAAAAATGAACGATGTTGAAATTGGTTTCATGAATGAAGATGCACGGCCGCCTTTCGTGTTCGAAGACATCAACGGGATTTACATGTGCGGCGTAACATCGCAGAAGAAGAAAGATGTTAACCGGTTTGTATTGAAAAATATAAACGACTTCCAAATAAACAGAAGCCGGGACGTAAACGACCAATACATTAAAAATATTTCACAGGGAACCGTTTATTAAAAAAACGAACGAGTTTGAGCAGCAGGGTAACAGTGAGCGGCGGCCGGCCAAACACCAGCGGCGACACAGGTACAGTGGAACGCATCCGAAGCACTTCAGCGAAAAATACAAGGAGCACAATCTCGCGGTCTATCCGCAAATGAAAGAGCATCTGCGGGCCAAAGGCAAAACGCCTGCGGGCACACACGTGCCGGTGCTGGTCGAAGAGGTAATGGCGTGCCTGAGTCCAAAGCCCGGCGAAATCGTGGTTGACTGCACCGTCGGCTATGGCGGGCACGCATCCGAATTCCTCAAGCATATCGGGCCAACCGGAAAACTGATTGCGATGGACGTGGATAACGCGGAACTCGAACGCACCCGCAACCGCCTAAGCAAAGACAACGCGCCGATTAGTTTTTATCACAGCAACTTTGCGGGAATCGCCAATGTTCTGAAAAAGGAAGGACTCGGCGGCTGCGATATAATTTTCGCCGACCTGGGCGTTTCGAGTATGCAGATAGATAACCCTCAGCGAGGGATGAGTTATAAGCATCAGGGGCCAATCGATATGCGAATGGATGACCGTAAAAAAGAGACCGGGGCGGATTTGCTCAATACGCTTTCCGAAGAAGAATTGTCAAAGGCATTTTTGGAATTAGCGGATGAGCCGGACCACAGGAAAATCGCTGAGTTCATTGTCAATCAGCGGATGGTTACGCCGATTACGCAGACCGAGCAACTGATACGGATAATTTTCAGCGTAAAGGGATTGACCGAGAAGCTCTGGAAAAAGCAGAACCGCTCAGGATTCGGCAAACTGCACCCGGCGGCGCGGGTGTTTCAGGCACTACGCATATTAGTCAATGACGAGCTTGGCTCGCTGAAGGAGCTTTTAAGAATTGCCCATTACTGTCTGCGTCCGGGCGGGCGAATAGGCATTATAAGTTTTCACAGCGGCGAAGACCGCATCGTCAAGCGATGGTTTCGCAACAACGTTCGGGCTGGCGTTTACCAGACGGCCTCGCCGGACGCAATAGTGCCCAGAACCAAAGAGATTACGTCGAACCCCCGCAGCGCATCGGCCAAATTCCGCTGGGCGGTGATTAAATCGCAGGAGAACGCCATAAAGCCGGCCACAGAAGCCGAGGCGGAATAACCTGCAATATTTTGCAATTTTGGTCTTGACGGATGAGGCGAAAATCGCTTTATTGGTCGTGTTAAAGTCCCGGCAGACCGGGAGATGATAAATCCGCCACGCGGAAGGCGGATAAAAAGGATTGTAAGTAGGACTCACTTGAAAGGATGTAAAAATGCGACTCGCCACAGTTTCAGTAATCAGTTTTGTATGTGCTGCAATGATAATTACCAGCGGCTGCGTTTCTGAGCAGAATTACAAGGACCTCAAAATGCAGAATTCCGCACAGGAAAGACGCATAAAGGAACTCGAAAGCCAGCTCCAGACGGCAACACTCGAGCTTGACCAGGCCAAAAGACAGGTCGAGATGCTGAGCGGCAAGGGCAGTATCGAAATGCAGGCCCTGCAGCAGAAAGTCGCGGCGCTCGAAGACGAGATTGCCAAAAAGAAAGCATTGATTGAGGCGATGCAAAAGCAGCTGCTCGGCGCAACGCAACTGCCAGCGGAGCTAAGTTCGATGTTAGAAGACTGGGCAAAAGGAAGCGACCTGGTGAGCTTCGACGCGGCGAGGGGTATCGTGAAATTCAAGAGTGATTTGCTTTTTGAGAAAGGCAGCGATGAGGTGGCGCCATCGGCTTTAGAAGCGGTGAAGGCATTGTGCAGAATTCTCAATACGGACCAGGCCAAGGAGTTCGATATTATAATCGCGGGGCATACCGACGATATGCGTATTGTGCAACCCGAAACTCTGGCCAAGCATCCCTCCAACTGGTATCTGGCAGCGCACAGGGCGATATCTGTACTTAACGCTATGACAAGCAACGGCCTTGTATCCGAACGCGCAAGCGTCAGAGGGTTCGGCGAATACAGGCCGGTTGTGCCAAACGAACTGAACAAGAAGGGCAATCCGCAGAACAGGCGAGTTGAGATTTATATCGTCCCCAAAGGCATGTAACGGGTCTGTTTAGCCGGGTTTGAACGAAACGATATAAATGGCGGACAAAACGCTTATTATAATTAAGCCGGATGGGGTACAGCGGCATCTCGTCGGGGAAATTATAGCCCGGTTCGAAAAGAAAGGCCTGAAACTTGTCGCGGCTAAATTTTTAAAGCCCGACAATACTATCGCGGCACGATTATACGCGGTTCATAAAGGCAAACCTTTCTACGATGGCCAGATAAAATTCCTTTGCTCGTCGCCTGTACTGGCGATGGTTTGGGAAGCACAGGGCATAATCGAAATTACACGCAGGATGCTGGGAGCAACGTTTGGCTACGAGGCGATGCCGGGGACGATTCGCGGCGATTTTGGCTGCTCGACGAGTTTCAATCTCGTTCACTGTTCGGACAGTGCACAATCCGCCGATTATGAAATACCGTTATTTTTCAAGTCCGAAGAAATAGTAAATTACGAATTCGCCGACGAACACTGGCTATACGGGAAAAACGAGTAACAGCCCCCGCCGCGGGGGTTGCAAAATCAATCAACCCTCGTTCTGACGGGCAAAACGACGCCTGTCGGATTCTTTGAGCAGGCGTTTGCGCATCCGTATCGAATTGGGACAAACCTCAACAAGCTCGTCTTCCTGAATGTATTCCATCGCGACCTCGAGAGACATTTTTCTGGCGGGCCTGATTTTGGCCGCTTCGTCCTTGCTGGTGGTGCGCATATTGGAAAGCTGCTTGAGCTTCGCGACGTTTACCGGTATGTCATCGTCTTTGCAGTGTTCGCCGACGACCTGGCCATCATATACCGTCTCGCCCGGCTCGACAAAGAATATGCCCCGGTCATACAAGGCATCGAGGGCATAGGCGGTAACGGGGCCGGTGGTGGTAGCAATCATAACGCCTGCCTTACGCTGAGGTATCGCGCCGCGCATCGGCTCATATCTTTCGAAGGTATGGTGCATCACGGCCCTTCCCTGTGTGGCGTTCATCATTCGGGCGTGCAGGCCGAAGAGGCCGCGGGAGGGAATTAAAAATTCCATGTGAATAAAGCTGCTTGCGCCGCTTTTGGCGTCCATTTTTATCATTTCACTTCTTCGGTCGCCAACCAGGCTCATAACCGCGCTCTGGCAATCAACCGGGCAATCAATCGCCAGCAATTCTATCGGCTCGTGGTCTATGCCGTCGATTTTCCTGATAATGACGCTGGGTTTTCCGACGCAGATTTCATAACCTTCTCGTCTCATATTTTCGAGAAGGATACCGAGGTGCATAAGCCCCCTGCCTGATACGTTGAATTCTTCGGGGGTTTTGCCCGGCTCGACTCTCAGGGCGACGTTATGCTGAAGCTCTTTTTCGAGGCGTTCGCCGATGTGCCTGCTTGTAACATATTTGCCGTCTCTGCCCGCGAAAGGCCCGTCGTTGACGCGGAAGGTCATAGTCATCGTGGGCTCATCGACAGGAATGACCGGAAGTTGTGTGGGGTTATCGGGGCAGGCGATGGTGTCGCCGATACTAACGGGGTCAAGGCCTGAGACTGCGCAGATATCACCCGCCTGAACGCTTGATACGACCTTGCGTGTAAGCCCCTGGAATTGATAAATCTGCATAATTTTCTGCTGTGTATGAACGCCGGCAGTGTCGATGACGGTAACATTTTGGCCTTCACTGAGATTGCCCGCGAAAACTCTACCGATGGCGATTTTGCCTACGTAATCGGAGTATTCCTGATTTGTCACAAGCATCTGGAGCGGAGCATCGGGTATTGCCTCCGGCGGCGGGACGTGTTTTATGATGGCTTCGTATACCGCCCGCATATTGTCGGTTTTTTTGGCAAGCTCGGTTGTTGCCCAACCCTGCCTGGCCGAGGCGTAAATAATGGGAAAATCCAGCGATTTATCTTCGGCACCGAGCTGAACAAGTAAATCGAATACCTCGTTGACAACATCATCGGGTCTGCTGTTTTCGCGGTCCACTTTATTGATAACCACTATGGGGCGCAGCTTATTCTCAAGCGCCTTGGTCAGGACGAACCGTGTCTGCGGCATTGGGCCTTCAAAAGCATCGACCAGAAGGAGGACGCCATCGGCCATTTTGAGGACCCGTTCGACCTCTCCGCCGAAATCGGCGTGGCCCGGGGTATCGATGATGTTAATTTTGTATTCGTCGCCTTCGGTATCGGTATAAAAAATCGCGCAGTTTTTGCTGAGGATTGTAATGCCCCGCTCCTGCTCGAGGGGATTGGAGTCCATAATAAGCTTGTTTTCGCCGCCTTGGAGCTTATCAAGCTCTTCCTGGCGGAACATACCTGACTGATAGAGAAGCTGGTCAACCAGCGTCGTTTTGCCGTGGTCGACGTGAGCGATGACAGCTACGTTACGAATATAATCCGAATACATCAAAAACCCCAAAATAAGGAATCAACGAATGTTCAGGAACCGAGTTAATTCTTTTCGAGTGAGTGCAGCAGTATATAGTTATTTTGCGACGGTGTCAATACGAAATTACATAACACCGGATTATTATCGCGATTCTCAATCATTTCGGGACGCCAATTGACAAATCCGCTTGAATTATCGATAATCCTGCCGTAACTGTTTTTGCCTGATTAGCCGAAGTGGCGGAACTGGCAGACGCGCAGGATTCAAAATCCTGTCCTGGCAACAGGGTGAGGGTTCAATTCCCTCCTTCGGCAATACCCATCGCTCATCGTTCAATTCATTAACAGGCTTACTTTGCTACGAAGGGCGAGAGTTCGCGGAGGCGGGCGATAATGGGGGGAATTTTTTCGACGGTGAAATCCACCTCTTCTTCGGTGTTGTATCGGCTCAAGCTGAAGCGGATGGAGCCGTGGGCGGCGGTGTAGGGAATACCCATAGCACGCAGGACGTGCGACGGCTCAAGCGAACCGGACGTGCAGGCGGAACCGCTGGAAGCACAGATGCCGAATCTGTCGAGCATAAGCAGAATCGATTCTCCCTCGATAAATTCAAAGCTGATATTACTCGTATTGGGCAGACGGCTTTCGGTATCGCCGTTGACCATACAATCGGGACATTTCGCGAGTATGCCCTTTTCGAGCTTATCGCGAAGGAACTTGACCTTTTTATTTTCCTGGTCGAAATTTTTCATCGCCAGCTCACAGGCCCTGCCGAGACCTATTATGCCGGGGACGTTTTCGGTACCCGCCCGACGGCCCCCTTCCTGGTGGCCCCCAAGCATAAAGGGAGCAAGACGAGTACCCTTGCGGACATACAAAACGCCGACGCCTTTGGGGGCGTGGAGCTTGTGACCCGATAAGCTGAGCAAATCGATACTGCTTTTAGAAAGGTTGACGGAAATTTTGCCAATGGCCTGAACTGCATCGGTATGAAAAACGATACCTTTAGCTTTTACCATATCAGCGATTTTCTCAACGGGAAATACCGTTCCCGTTTCGTTGTTGGCGAACATAATCGTTACGATTGCGGTGTTATCGTCGAGATTCGATTCGAGCTCCGACAAATCCAGCCGGCCCTTTTTATCGACCGTAAGCTCGACAACGGTATAACCCTGGTTTTCAAGGTCGCGGCAAACCGACAAGACAGCCGGGTGTTCGACGCGGGTCGTAATTACCTTTCGCTTGTTGGGGTGAGCGGCGAGCGTGCCTTTTATAGCGGTGTTGTCGCTTTCGGTGCCGCAGCCGGTGAAAATAATTTCACTCGGGTCGCAGCCGAGAAGTGCCGCGGTTTTTTCGCGTGCTTCGCGAATTTTAATACCGACCTGCCCGCCGAATGTGTGCATACTCGAAGGGTTGCCGTAGAGGTCGCAGAAATACGGCTTGATTTCTTCGAGGACCTCATCAGCGACTTTTGTGGTGGCGTTATTGTCGAAGTATATTGTTTTCATTTTTATTTCCTTTGTTCGTCAGCCAAATCCTTTTGCTCTTCGACGCAGATTTCGGGACTTACAAACTCTCTTAATTTGGCCTCAACGAGGTCTCTCATAGTGATATTCGCCAGGGCACATTGTGCGCACATCCCGCGAAGGGCGACAATGACCTTGTTGCCGTCAACATCTATGAGGTCGATATTTCCACCATCCGCACGGAGGGTGGGCCGAATCTGCTCGTTGATTGTCTGCTGGATGAGCTGAATCTTCTGGATATTCGTCAACTTCTGGCCTTTCACGGGAGCGGGTACAGTTTTTTGCTTTGCTCTTTCTCCCTTGATGCGTTCGATTATTTTTTCGATTTCGCCCTTGCAACCGCCGCAGCCGCCGCCCGCTTTGCAGTAATTTGTAACCTGCTCGACGGTATCGAGGTTGTTTTCGCGAATGACCCTTTCGATTTCCTTTTCGGTAACACCGAAACAGACACAGACAACCCTGCCTTCAAGCTCGTGTTTCTTTTTGCTGCCGCCCTTATAATTTTCGATTGCCGCTTCCAATGCTTCTCTGCCCATAACCGAGCAGTGCATTTTCTGTTCCGGGAGGCCGCCTAAATAATCCGCGATATCTTTGTTGGTGACTTTGGCCGCCTCCTCAAGGGGCATTCCCTTGATTATCTCCGTCAGGGCAGATGAACTTGCGATTGCGCTGGCACAGCCGAAAGTCTTGAACTTGACGTCTTTAATTATGCCTTTCTCGTCAAGTTTGAAAGTAAGTTTCAGGGCATCGCCGCAAGCAAGCGAACCGACCTCGCCTACACCGTCGGGGTCGGGTATTTCGCCAACGTTTCGCGGATTGAAAAAGTGTTCTCTAACCTTGTCCGTATATTCCCACATAATTTTTACCTCTGGCTTTCATTAAGCGCCTGCTCAAAGTCAGCTATTATATCATCGATATGCTCAGTGCCAACCGAAACGCGGATGTAATCAGGCGTTACGCCCGCGGCAAGCTGTTCAGGCTCATTTAACTGCTGATGCGTCGTGCTGGCAGGGTGTATCACAAGCGTTTTGCTGTCACCTATATTGGCGAGGTGGCTTGCGAGCTTAACATTGTTTATGAATTTAACACCTGCTTCTTTACCGCCCTTTATGCCGAAGCCGAGAATAGCCCCCTGCCCATCCGGCATATATTTCTTCGCCAGCTTATGGTCGGGATGCGAGGGGAGGCCCGGATAGTTCACCCAACTTACCGATTTGTGTCCTTCGAGCCATTTAGCAAGTTTGAGTGCGTTTTCACTATGGCGGGGCATACGCAAATGCAGCGTCTCAATTCCCTGCAGGAATAAAAACGCGTTAAACGGGGACATACATGAACCCATATCCCGCAGCAACTGGACCCTCGCCTTGAGGATATACGCCAGATTGCCGAAGCTTTCGACGTATTTGATTCCGTGGTAGCTGGGGTCCGGCTCGGTAAGCTCCGGGAATTTGCCGTTTGCCCAGTTGAAGCTGCCTGAATCGACTATTGCGCCGCCGATGCTCGTGCCGTGGCCGCCGATAAATTTGGTACAGCTATGAATCACGATATCGATACCGTATTCGAATGGCCTGAACAATATCGGCGTCATAACAGTGTTATCGCATATAACCGGCAGACCGTTTTTGTGAGCGATGTCTGCTATTTTATCGTATTGCAAAATGTCGTTTTTGGGATTGCCCACGCTCTCAATGTAAATTAGGCGGGTATTTTTCTTAATCGCCTTGGCGACATTTTCCGGATTTCTGGCGTCAACGAATGTTACCTCGATTCCCAGTTTGCGGAAGGTATGGCTGAAAAGCGTAACCGTACCACCATAAAGCGAGCTGGACGAAATGAAGTGGCCGCCCGCGCCGCAGATATTCAGGATACTCACATAAATCGCCGATTGCCCGGAGCTAAGCCCAAGACCGGCAACTCCGCCTTCCAGTGCAGCCAAACGCTTTTCCAGAACGTCAGTCGTGGGATTCATCAATCGCGTATAGATGTTGCCGAATTCCTTGAGCGCGAACAGGTTGGCGGCGTGGTTGCTGTTCTTGAAGACGTAACTCGACGTCTGGTAAATGGGAACAGCCCTGCTGCCTGTATCGGAATCGGGCTGCTGGCCTGCGTGCACCGCCAAAGTTTCGAGATGAAGTTTTTTCTCATCGCTCATTATTTTTGACCTTTCTATTTAGCGGGCAAAATAGCGACCATTTTTTCCAGCGCGTTTTTCGCCCTTGCGGCAATATCAGCCGGCACCGTTATTTTATAATGCATGTCCTCAAGAGACCAGAGCACTTTATCAAGAGTTATACGTTTCATATTCGGGCAAACCGCTCGATTAGTTACCGGATAAAATTCCTTGTCCGGGTTTTCTTTCTTCAGCGTATGAATTATTCCTGTTTCCGTTGCCACAATAAATTTTTTGGCGTCGCTTTGTTTGGCGAATTTAAGCATCTGGCCCGTGCTTAGAAGCTTATCGCTGACGGCCTTTACCGGCTCGGTGCATTCGGGATGCGCCATCACAACCGCGCCGGGATGCGCATCCCTGGCCTTTTTAATATCGTCTTCGGTAATAAAGGCATGCGTCGTGCAATAACCCGGCCACAAAATCATTTCACGGCCGGTCCTTTCAATAACAAACCGCCCCAAATGCTGGTCGGGTACAAATATAATCTTCTTATCCTTCGGCAGTGATTCAACCACCTCAACGGCGTTCGCACTTGTGCAACAATAATCGCTTTCGGCTTTCACCTCGGCGGAACTGTTCACATAGCAGACAACCAATGCGTCAGGATGTTTGCGTTTCAATTCCCTTAACTGCTCGCCTGTTATCATATCCGCCATTGGGCAGCCGGCGTTTTTATCCGGCAAAAGGACGGTTTTGCCCGGGGACAGAATAGCGGCTGTCTCCGCCATAAATTTAACGCCGCAGAAAACTATCACGTCGGCATCCGTCGCCGCCGCCCTGATGCTCAACGCAAGCGAATCGCCCGTGAAATCCGCAATATCCTGGATTTCGCCGGGCTGATAATTATGCGCAAGTATGATGGCGTTTCGCTCGGTTTTTAACTCTTTGATTTTTTTAATCAACTGCTCGTTCATTTTTTTGTTTTTCTTTTGCCACTCTTTTTGGCGGAGTGTTTCTTATAAACAAGCTCGGCGTTGGGCGTCATAACTGTAACACCCGGCGGGACGGATTCCTTAATCCAGACGTTTCCGCCGACGATAGCCCCTTTGCCGATTGTTACGTCGCCTAATATCGTCGCTTCCGCGTAAATCGTTACGTTATCTTCGATTGTCGGGTGGCGTTTGCCGCCCTTGACAATTCTGCCCCGGGCATCTCTCTGGAAACTAAGCGCGCCGAGGGTCGTGCCCTGATAGATTTTGACATTGTCGCCGATAATGCTTGTCTCGCCAATCACGACGCCGGTACCGTGGTCGATAAAAAAGTTTTTGCCGATTGTTGCACCGGGGTGAATGTCGATACCGGTCCTGGTGTGCGCGCATTCGGACATAATGCGAGGAATCAGCGGGACCTCTTTAAGATAGAGTTCGTGAGCAATGCGATATATGGCAATCGCTATTATGCAGGGATAGCTAATGACAATTTCTTCGGGAGATTTCGCGGCCGGGTCGCCGTCAAACGCGGCTTTTACGTCGCCCTTAAGCATTTCCCGGATATTCGGCAGGTGCGTCAGGAGATGGACGGTAGCATCTTCAGCCATTTTGTGACAGCCGCCTGTAGTGCAATTTTCCAGCCGGCAGCGATACTTGAGCGCCCGTTCTATCTGGGTGGAAAGCTCCGTGTAAATGTGACAGAGGATATCTATTACGACGAAGTTGACGTTCGATTTTGTGACGGTCCTTTTGCCTGTGTAACCTGGGAAAAGAACTTCGAAAAGCAAGTCGAGCACTTCCAGAATTTTGTCCCGCACAGGCAGATTGGCGGCGTCGATAAAATTGATTCCTAAATCGCCCTGGTAGGTCTTGATGATTTCAGCGACCAGCTGCTCAAGCCTTTTGTCTGTCAAATCAGCTTTGGCCATATTAACGTCCTCTCAAAAAGTATGGGGGGCCCCCTCCTTCTATGTGACTGTAGCAAACATTTCGGTGGAGATATACCGTTCGCCGGTGTCGGGCAAAATCACGACTATCGTTTTGCCCTTATTTTCGGGACGCTGCGAGACCTGAACTGCCGCCCACACAGCCGCACCGGAGCTTATCCCGGCAAGAATCCCTTCTTTTGATGCGAGTTGTCGAGCGGTTTCCATCGCATCCTGATTTGTAACCTGAATTATTTCATCAATTATCTCACGGTTGAGCACATCAGGCAAAAAACCGGCACCGATACCCTGAATTTTATGCGGGCCGGGTTTGCCGCCTGAAAGCACAGGAGAATCTTTCGGCTCGACCGCAATGACTTTGAGATTCGTATTTCTATTTTTCAACACTTCCCCGCAACCGGTAATTGTTCCACCTGTGCCGACACCGGCCACAAATAAATCGATCTTGCCGTCGGTATCCGCCCAGATTTCCTCCGCCGTGGTCTCACGGTGAACCTTCGGGTTGGCGGGATTATTGAACTGCTGAGGCATAAAAGCATTTGGAGTTTCTGCAAGCAGCTTTTCAGCCCTTTTAATGGCCCCGGTCATTCCCTCAGCAGCAGGCGTAAGAACAATTTTTGCGCCGAACATCGCGAGTATCTTTCGTCTCTCCACACTCATCGATTCAGGCATCGTTAATACTAATTGATATCCCTTTGCGGCGCATACAAAGGCAAGCCCTATCCCAGTATTGCCGCTCGTCGGCTCGATGATTACTGTGTCCGGCTTTATCAATCCCTTCTTTTCAGCATCCTCTATCATCGACAACGCAATCCTGTCTTTGACGCTGCCGCAGGGATTTCTGGACTCAAGTTTTGCAAGTATTACCGCCCCACCCGGGCTCAATTTGTTAATTCGTATAAGAGGAGTAAAACCAATCGAAGCGGTTATATCATCAAATATCGCGCTCATATCAAATTCCTATCCTATATCTGGTAATCCGATTTGGTTACTTTGGCCTTGTCTATCACATCCTGCAGCGTTGTTGACTGCAGGACATTTCTCACAACCCGTTGAACTTCGCCCCACACCTGCCTGGCTACACAGTTCTCAGCCCTTGAGCAATAGTTTTCGTTGGCGACACATTCGACGGTCACAACCGGCCCCTCGAAGACATCAAAAACATCGCTTAGTTTAATCTTTTCAGGCGGATTAGCTAGAATATATCCCCCCCTCGCGCCTCGCTGGCTTCTGACGAGCCCCGCTGATTTTAAGGCCGCCATTATCTGCTCAAGATACTTGTTGGAAATTTCCTGATTCTTGGCAATGACCCTTGTTTGGAGAGGCCCCTTCCCGTAATAGTTGGCCAATTCCAAAACCGCTCGCATCGCATATCTTGTTCTTGTCGATAGTTTCATGGTCAATTCTCCATTATTCCTACTGTCTTGGTAGTATATTATACGAACATACGTCAATATGGCATTAAAAAATAATAAAAATTTTATAAAAAAGTGCTTGACACAGGTTTCTCGATATGCTACTATTCCCATTGTATTAGTAGGTATAATGGGATATGGTTATAGAAGACAGTGGTTAGGAAGGCAACAAATGAGCATTAAACAAGAAAATAACGAATCCGCGACAAGTGACGCCATCATCCGGGATATTCGAAACGCGATTGTCGGCCTTGATTATGGAACGGTAACTATAAAGGTGCATAACGCAAAAATAACACAAATCGAGATAACCCAGAAAAGACGCTACGATGATAGCGGCTTAATGGAGAAAGGAGGAGGCATTTAAGTAGCACGGGCTGGAAGCCCCTGCTACGTTTTGGGCCAAGCGGTCAAGCCGCGTCGGCTGAAGTATAACGGTTGGTTAAAAAAACTAAATTATTCGCAGGAACAACCAGTCATCTGGAAATCCCTGCCAGACAGTAAGGAGATTTTCAGATGAAGAAGTTAATTATCAGCAGTTTGGTTGTTTTGGTAGGCGTTTTTACGAATATAGTTTTAGCAGGAGTTCCACTAAACAATCTTGAAGGAGTGGGTGGCGTCGCATTTAACCCGCTGGCATATCCGGCAGGAACAAGCCTTGACCCGAATGAGTCCTCATTTGCCGACATCTTAAGCAAGCCCCAGTTTGGTGCATGGTATGTGCATCTCGGTGAGACCAATATCGACTGGACAACATTCGGTGTAGCGGAGACGTTTTTCAAGCGTTTGGAGCTTTCATACGGCCACGAAACCATCGCGATTGAGGCGGCAGACAACATTTACAAAAATAATTTCGGCGCAAAATTACTTGTTATTGAAGAAAGCGACGTTATCCCGGCTGTATCAATAGGCACGATTTGGAAACGGACGACTTTCGACGTGCCGGATGGCGTTGATAAGTCGGGCATTGACTATTACGCCGTTGCGACAAAGCTAATTAAGGAACTGCCTGCGCCGGTTCTGCTATCGGGCGGTGTGATTTCCACCGAAGGCAGGACCACGGGAGTACTCGGGTTCGATGAAGACAGGGATGAAACGTTCTTCGGAAATATCGACGTTATCCCGCTCAAGGACGTCGCTTTCGGCTTCGAATACAAACAGGGAGCAAAATTCGATGATTTCAAAAACGCGGATTACTGGGATGTTCACACAGCGTGGTTCGTTAATAAAAACCTGACATTAGTCGCAGCTTACGTGGACGCAGGAGACGACAAATCGACGTCCAAAGTTGGTTTAGGCGACGGCGTTGTTTTCAGCATCCAGTATGCCTTCTAAAAACAAGAGGAAACAATAACGAAAGGAGTAAATTCAATGAGCAAAATTGACAATAAACTTAAAATAGAAACATTAGCCCTTCATGGCGGACAGGAGCCCGACCCGACAACGGGCTCACGGGCCGTGCCGATTTACCAGACGACATCGTACCAGTTCAAAAACACCGAACACGCCGCGAATTTGTTCGGGCTGCGGGAATTCGGCAACATATACACCCGGATTATGAACCCCACCAATGATGTGCTCGAAAAACGAATCGCCCTTCTGGACGGCGGAGTCGGCGCACTGGCAGTATCAAGCGGGCAGGCAGCAAGCACGCTGGCAATTCTGAATATCGCGCAGGCAGGCGATGAGATTGTGTCGGCGGATAATCTTTACGGCGGGACTTACAACCTGTTTCACTACACACTGCCTAAATTCGGGGTAGAGGTCAAATTTTTCAAATCAAATGACCTTGCGGCGTTTCAAAAGGCCGTAACGCCGCGGACGAAGGCGATTTACGCTGAATCGATAGGCAACCCGAAATTAGACGTTGCGGATTTGGAGGGCATATCCAAGGTAGCCCACAAAAACGGTATTCCCTTTATACTGGACAACACCGTTTCGCCCTATCTTCTGCGGCCATTTGACTTCGGTGTTGATATCATCGTGTATTCAGCAACGAAGTTTATCGGCGGGCACGGGACATCTATCGGCGGACTGATTGTCGATTCCGGGAAATTCGACTGGACAAACGGGAAGTTCCCGCTGATAGCGTATGCGGACCCGAGTTATCACGGCCTGAATTTTGTTGAGGCGCTGAAGCCATTGGGCAATATCGCCTATATCATCAAGGCCCGCGTGACCCTTTTACGCGACCTCGGGACAGCATTATCGCCCTTCAACGCGTTTTTGTTCCTGCAGGGACTGGAAACACTGCACCTGCGATTACCGAGACACTCTGAAAACGCCCTTGCCGTGGCAAAATACCTGAGCAAGCATCCCAAGGTCTCCTGGGTAACCTACCCGGGACTTGATTCGAGTCCGGATAAAGAGAGAGTGAAGAAGTACCTGCCTAAAGGTGCCGGGGCGATACTGGGATTTGGGGTTAAAGGCGGCCTGGAGGCGGGACGGAAGTTTATCGACTCACTGGAACTGATTTCACACCTTGCCAACGTCGGCGACGCAAAGACGCTCGCCATTCATCCGGCAACAACAACACATCAGCAGTTGTCGCCCGCGGAACAGATAGCGACCGGCGTAACGCCTGATTTTGTGCGATTGTCAATCGGCATCGAACATATCGATGACATAATCGCGGATATCGAACAGGCCTTGAAAAAGGTATGAACATAAGTAAGCAAGGAGAAATAAAATGAGCAAGATATTTAAAGACATAACCAAGACCATCGGCAACACACCTTTGGTGCAACTGAACAGAATTACGGAAGGCCTGAATGCCACGGTAGTGGCAAAGCTGGAATCGTTCAATCCTCTTTCAAGCGTAAAGGACCGCATTGGAGTAGCTATGATTGAAGATGCCGAAGAAAGAGGATTGCTTCATAAAGGTTCGGTGATTATCGAGCCAACGAGCGGCAATACGGGAATTGCGCTGGCGTTTGTAGCGGCCGCGAAGGGATACCGGCTGATATTGACGATGCCCGAGACAATGAGCGTCGAAAGGAGGCAGTTGTTGAAAATCTTCGGCGCAGAATTAGTACTAACAGAAGGCCCGAAGGGAATGAAAGGGGCCATTGAAAAAGCGGAAGAGCTTGCCAGAACGACTCCCGACAGCGTCATTCTGCAGCAATTCAACAACCCTGCAAATCCTGAGATACACCGCAAGACGACCGCGGAGGAAATCTGGAACGATACTGACGGTAAAGTGGATATTCTCGTGGCAGGCGTCGGGACGGGCGGAACTATTACAGGAGTTGCCGAGGTGATTAAGAAGCAGAAAGATACTTTCAAGGCAATCGCTGTCGAACCTGAGGCGTCGCCGGTATTGTCCGGAGGAAAACCGGGGCCTCACAAAATCCAGGGAATCGGCGCGGGTTTTGTCCCGCAAGTTCTGAACAGGAATGTAATAGACGAGATTATCCGCGTAAAAGAAGCAGACGCAGGCAATGCCGCGAAGCAACTGGCACGGCTGGAAGGCATACTCGTCGGTATCTCCTGCGGAGCTGCCTTATGGGCTGCGCTGGAAGTAGCGAAACGACCTGAAAACGCCGGCAAGATAATCGTAGTTATTCTGCCTGATACAGGTGAGCGATACCTTTCCACATGGCTGTTCCAGGAGCCGTAGCGTATAGCGGAACCTTTACGGATAACCTTGACGCGGCTTCGGTTTAGCAATAAGATTCGGGTATGGCAAAACAATCTCTACCCAAGCCGTCGCTGGAGCATCTTCATCGGCTGACCGATGACACGGGGCTTTTTCAGCACGCCAAGTTCACGATACCGCTTCGCAGCGAGGGCTACACGACCGATGACAATGCAAGAGCCCTAATCGTAGCAACGAAGCATTACGCCTTATATCGCAAGCCGGAGACATTACAACTAATCGACAGGTATCTGGCCTTTGTTCTTCATTCACACAATGATAACCCTTCTTCGCTATCGCTACGAAGGGCAGGCGGCACGGTGAAGAATTTTATGGATTTCGACAGGACCTGGCACAAGGCGGAGCCGGTTCATGATGCAATTGGGCGGGCAATCTGGGCATTCGGAGCAGTTTTGGCGCAGCCCCCTTCCGAGATTTATGTGCCGATAGCTCAAGAACGAATTGATATAGCGATGCCACTTATCAAAAAGCAATACCCGCGTGGTATGGCGTATTCGATATTGGGTTTAGCAGGTTATCTAAAACAGTTCCCGGATGCGGAGAACGTCAAACGCTGTATGGCCAACGCGGCGGATTCGATTGTGTCGCGATTCGAGAAAAACAGCAAGCCGGATTGGCCGTGGTTCGAGAATATTCTTACTTACGACAACGCGATGCTACCTTGTGCGCTTTTTGTCGCAGGGACAATCCTGAAAAATAAAAAGTATCTGCAAGTTGCTCAAAAGGCCTGCGATTTCCTGTTGGCCAACACATATGCAGGAAACCCTTCGACGTCGCTCAGGGCAGGCCATTTCAGTTTCGTCGGCTGTCAGGGTTGGTTTCCGCGAAGAGGCAAAAAGGCACAATTCGACCAGCAGCCAATCGAGGCGGCGGGGACGATACTGATGTTAGACGCCGGATATAAGGCAACGAAAGACAAAAAATATCTGATGCTGCGGCAAAAAGCGTTTAACTGGTTTTTGGGCGAAAATGATTTGGGAATTCCGCTTTACGATTCAAAGAGCAAGGGCTGCGGCGACGGGCTTGGCGCCGAAGGTATCAGCTTAAATCAGGGCGCAGAGAGCACCATCAGTTTCTTACTCGCCCTGTTGACAATGTGCGAAGGTAAACGCTGATGATTGTGGCGAGTTTCAATGCCAACTCTCTGCGGGCGAGAATGCCAATTGTTCTCGACTGGCTAAACGTAAAACGGCCGGATGTTCTGTGCGTGCAGGAAACAAAGGTTCAGAACAAAGATTTCCCATCTGAAGTGTTCGATGAGGCAGGATACAACTACACCTTTGCGGGTCAAAAAAGTTACAACGGCGTGGCAATTTTAGCGAAAAGCAGAATCGCGGACGTGCAGGCCGGCTTCGATGATGAGCCGAAAGACCAGCCCCGGCTGATAAAGGCCGAAATCAATGGGACAATAATTATCAACACATACGTCCCACAAGGGTATCTTCCCGAATCAGACAAATTTCAATACAAGCTCGAATGGTTCAGACGATTGCGCAGGTTCTTCGAGGAACATTTCAAACCAACTGACCCGGTTTTGTGGGTTGGCGATTTGAATATCGCACCGGAAGCAATCGACGTTTACGACCCTGAAGGATTATTGGGACACGTCTGCTATCATCCCGACGTTCACAAGGAGCTGAAAAACGTGATGGACTGGGGACTTGTTGATGTTTTTCGGCTGCATAATAAAGAGCCGGGGCAATATACCTTTTGGGATTACAGGCCGATTAACGCAGTAAAACGCAACCTCGGCTGGCGATTAGACCACATTATGGCGACCAAGCCATTAGCCGAAAAATGCACCGCCTGTTACATCGATAAAGCCCCGCGGTTATTACCCCGTCCCAGCGACCACACACCGATAGTCGCGGAGTTTGACTGGTAAAGGCAACTCCATCCAAGGCACCATCGGCATATTATAAAATTTTTACGGCTTTGCCTGCTGCTGAGTCACAAGGTTTCGCTGAGTTTGTCCGAGAGCCGCTATGCCACCGAGATTCATCGTATCGAGAACGGAACTTGGCACAATCATAAGCGAGCCGCCTGCCCGTATGCCTTCATAGACGATATTCATTGCGCGAAGCTGCAAAGCAACGGGGTTGTCCTGGTATCCTTTGGACGCCATGGCGAACTTCTCGGCAATTTCCATTTCCGCCTGGCCGAGTATTCCTCTCGCCTGGCGTTCTCTTTCGGCCTGAGCCTGCTTAGAAAGAACATCCTTGAGGTTCTCAGGTATGGCTATGTCGCGTATCTCGATTGAGGTAACGCTGATACCCCAGGCCTCGGTCTTTGCTTCGAGCACTTTCTGAAGCGTCTTAGCAACCTTTTCACGGTCGGAAAGAATCTCAGCAAGGGAATGGATGCCTACTATATCCCGTAGCGCGGTCTGGACGGCCAGTGAAATTGCCTGATAGTAGCTTTCGACCTCCAACAGGGCTTTTTGGCTATCCCAGACATGCCAAAACGCTATTGCGTCGATATTCACAGGCACGGTATCGCTGGTAAGCATCGATTCGCTGTAAAAAGTTGTGGTGCGTACTCGCATATCGACGATACGAATAACACTTTCAATGAGAGGGATAATCATAAAAAAGCCCGGGCCCCTGACAGAACTAAACCGACCTAATCGCAGCACAAGGGCTTTATCCCATTCGGCCAAAAGGTGTGCGGACAAGGACCACAGTGCAGCCAGAATTCCGCCAGCTATGAATATGGCAATAGCGTACATTTTAACCGTCTGCAACTGATGCAGGCCCCAGATAATTGTCCCCACAACAATGAGAACAGTAATCAGGTTAATCGGTGCGTGTGTTTTCATTCGCTGAATCTGTCGAATAGCGTGGTCTTTATTAAGTTGTGTCATAGCATCATACATAGGGTTCTCCTTTTCCTTTCTGCGAATAGTTTCAGTTAGTTCGGACGACACTTTCACTGGAAAATTAAAAAGCATAAGATTCTCCTTTCCGCCGAAAGCATCGGCCACTTATTCGGGTTGTTGTTTCTGCATACTCCGCAAGTATTCGACTATTTCATCGATGGTGATGTTTTGCAAATGGGCTCTTGAAATAAAATCCCTGCAAAGTTCTTCGAGAGCCCGCTGATTTTCAGCGTTCTTTTCCACCTGAGCCGGCGGCTGCGGACGGACAAATACGCCTGTTCCCTGCTGTGTGTCGAGAAAGCCGAGAAGCTGAAGCTGCGAATAGGCCTTCACGACAGTATTGGGATTAACTTCGAGCTTTACCGCCAAATCACGAATGGTTGGCAACCTTTCGCCCGGCAGGATTGTGCCGGCCGATATGCCGGATAGAATAATATCCACAATCTGACGGTAAAAAGGCACATAGCTTTGTTTGTCTAACTTTAAGTTTATCATTGTATTAGTATTATAGTACAGTAGGGCACCGAGTCAAGAAAAATCTTTTAAAAATTATGATTTAAATTCGGGAACTGTGCTTTTAACCTGAATATCTCACGAGATTTACTATATAAATGTGGCCTAACTGCTTGTCAAGCAAGGCGTTACGATAGCAACCCAGCTATACTTGCCTAACGTGTCTTCGGTATAGCCCTCCGTTATGAAGACCTCAACGACCACCAGATTTTTCGAGAAAATCCGCTGTTTCAAATCATTCCAGACCGCTTCATCAAGGACACCCTGCCTATTAGGCCATACGCCCTTTATCACGGGATTTGACCGATAAAATTAAAAGCTCCCGGCGCAAACTTTACAATCTCATCGCATAGAGCTTTTAATTGTCACCATCAGGATAACCGCGAGCAAGCTCACTACGACCCCGACTATCAATGCCGCAAGACCAGAGCCAATTGCTGCCGCAAGGAGCATATAAACGCCGGCAATAATCAGCCCGACTCCCGCCAAGAGAACAAGCATAATCATCGCCATAAAGATGCACCACATATACATACGCCTGCAACAGCATTCTATAGCTTTGGTTTGCTCTTCGATTTTAAACAGCAGGGATTTAGCCTCGTATTTGACCGCGCTCTGGACCAGGTTTGCCGTGGTGCAAATAATATCCGTCAACAAGCTCATAGGCTACCTCCGCCCAATCAGAATGCCCAGCAACACTCCCACTCCCAACGCCGTGAAAACAGCCGTAAGCGGCCTTTCTTCTATTTTCTTCCTGCTCAACTCGACGGCCTCTTTGCTGTGCTCCTGCAAGCTTTCATAGGCTTCGCCGAACTTCTCTTTTGCCTCTCCACGGAGGGTTCTAATGGCGGATTCGAGCCGTTTTTTGTTTTCTTCCAGTTTTTCTTTGCCTTGTGCCCCAACGGCATGAAGCGCATCTTTGAGGTCGTTAGCCAGTTTCGTAACGTCGCCTTTGAGCGTCTCCAACTCGATGGCTGATTCCCCTCTCTTGTTCGGTTCCATGGTCATAATGTTCTCCTTTCATTAGGTAATAAAGTTTTTCTGTCTCCGTTTTACATTGCGATTTCTTCTTAACCTCGCATCTTATATTTATACCAAGGTTCAGGTGATTATACCATTAAACTCCCTCTATGTTCAGAATAATAAAATTTGTACGGCTGAGCCGACGAAATGATTAAAGTGATTGGCAAAGCTGTTCTTGAGGTTGCTCACTTTATTAATCCCGACAACATTTTGCAGATATTCTCAATTTCAATTTTCAGCGATTTGCTTTTATCTTCCCCAATTAGCATTTTGCGCCTGCATATTTCCAAAATAGGAACGCACTCAAACGCTGAACCGCGAGCTATTCTGAAAAAATTGTTTCTGTCTGACTTGTGTAACCTGCCATTGCCCTCCGCGATATTTGTCGAAATAGACAACGCCGACCGGCTCAGTTGATCTACAAGATAATAATTGCCTTTGGGGAAATCTTTTGTTAATTCGCTGATTTCTTCCGCGAAATCAACGGCCTTTTGGTAAACGTCGAGATTTTCGAAGATAAATGCCATTCTCTGAAAATCGATAATCTAAAATTGACCGCAATCGAGAATGTGTCTACTATCAACTTTCGATTCTCGATTGCTCCGGTTAATTCCGCTGGAAGCGGAATTAACCTGGGGTACTAGGATTCGGACCTAGACTAACTGATCCAGAGTCAGTTGTGCTACCATTACACTATACCCCAATAAAAGTATTGACCGCAGGTGCGCATCTAATTTACACTGATTAC
>JBEKZW010000019.1:0-83543 GCA_049509475.1 Sedimentisphaerales bacterium | reverse complement strand
TTGGTTATCTCCAGAGCGCCAGCCAGGTCAAGACCGTCGGCATCAACGAACGCATAATGCTTAACGCGAAGAACGCTCAGAACGGCGTGATATCGATGAATTTTGTATGTTACGTTCCGAAGGATTACGAGCCGGTGATGGTGGGCCTAAAGGCGAACGCTATTGCGGAGGCGCCGCCGATGGTTGCAGCGGATCAGGCGCCAAAAGAATCAAATCCTGCTCCTGAAAAGCCGGGCACGCCGCAAGACATAAATGTTACTCCGTAACCCAGGCTATAATGCATTGTTTGTAATCGTTCAGGCGGGTTGATAGAAGGCGGAGAAGTTTTCTTTGATTCAGCGTTTTATAGCTCCCCTCCAGGGAGTGTTCAGGTCAGGATGTTCCCTGCCTCCGTCGGTCTTTTGGCCTCGTCAGGCGCAGACGAGCAGTTCTTCGAGGTCCAGCGCCATCAGGTGTTCAAGGTAGTCCTTTAACTCGTCTTCTGCGAACCTTGCCAGGAATTCCGGTCTTGCGGACTTGTTTATCTCGCAGATGCAGTCAATCAATTCCCTTTTGCTCATATACAAAATCCTTCAATGAAAATTCTTAATGGCTGTTCGCACTATCGACACAGCTTGTGATTTTTCTTTAGCCCCTGCGATGGGCACGACGGCAACGCCCCATAACCAAAACCCCGATATGCAGGATTCCAAAAACCTGACATACAACATATGGGATAGGGGTATTTTGGGGGCCGCTAATGTCCAATAAAATCCCCTGTGGAAGTTTTCTGCCGTGTAACAGAATTTTTTTGCCTCGCAATTATTTTTTACATTTTCACTTGCAAAACAAAACCTGCGAAGCATAAAATGCCAATGGCGGAGAGAAAACCGCCATGAATAATTGAACACTGAGATTTCAGACGTTTCATCGCAAACCGCGAGTTTGTAAGTGAGGAACGTTTGGAAGGCTCGGTGCTCTTTGTTTATACATACCCGGCAAGGGGCACCGCTGCTTTTTTACAGGCAGCGGCCCATGGTATGTTTGCAGAGGGCATCGTCCTTTCGCGTCCTCAACGGCTCTCGCGGGCCTGCGGTGAACGTGATTGTGACGGTGCCCTTTTTTATTGGGCACGCCGGAAAATACACGGACAGCAGAAAGAATGTGCAGACTGATAGCGTGGTATCTACTCGAACGAATAGTGAGCGTGCCCACACGCTTATTTATGTGGCTGCACATATCACTTCTTTTGAAAGTGACAAGAACGCTGCGGGAGGTTCGCAAAGCTGAATATAAAAAAGTTTAAATTAAGTCAATATTATCGTCAACATTTTGCGGTTGGGAAGCGCCATTTATTAATGGAAGGTGTCTGCGCATTTGAAACGTAAAAATATTTTTGATTTATCCGCTTAGAGCGGGAAAAGGAGGACTGTTATGTGGAAAGAACACACCTGCTTAGTGGTTATTTTGGCTCTAATGATGATTTTGGTTTCAGGGGTATGCTTTGGCGAAGAAGAATCAGCGAGTCAACTGACCTATCAGGAAAAGCAAAAACTTTTGCGAAATGAACACCTCAAAAAATGTTCCAGCGTTGACAAAAACACTCCGTCTGCCCTGAAATTTACTTCTCGTCAATTCTTAATTTCAGCAGGAGCAAATCTGCTTGAAACTGATTCTGTTCCATCTGCCGCAGTAAATATCGCTGATGGCACTCACATAAGTAGTGCCACACACTGGAATCAATCGGATTATTACGTTCATGGGATGGTTTACGTTGACCCTAACGTATTGTTTGCCATATCAGGCAACATATATTTTGATTCATCCGCAAGCAATGCGGGTATAGTTCTAAGTTCTGGGGTAAAATTCATAGCGGAAGGTAAACCTGAAAATCCCATAAAGATTCAGTCGGACACCGGAGCCAGCAGCCAAGATTACGATTTCTTCATCAAAACCGACCCACTCACTACCTCTGTCAGAGTCCGATACTGCGAGATTTATAATGCTTATGCCGGATTCTATCTTGTTGGCGGAAGTACCATCAAAAATATCACAATACAGGATTGTATTTTTTGGGGCAATTATCTCGGTATGCACGCAGAAGGCCCTATGCAACTGACTGTGGCTAATAATCATTTTATTAACTGCACAGTTGACGGTGTTGATATCTCAATGGCAGATGCGAATGGTCTCGTAAGCTATGACAGCGAATACACAATAAAAGAAAATCTCATCAACGGCGACCAGCAGTATGGCGTTTGGGTGGATGGTTCGCCTGATGAATATAATGTAGGGTTGGTTAATATATCAGACAATCTCATAGTTGGCAGCCAACAGTATGCAGTCGTATTCGCTAATGGTTATATTGCAAGCTGGGGCAGGATTTGTCAGGGCTACTATGCCAACGCAGCCATAGTTCCCTCAGGAGACCCGTTCGATGAGATAACTCCGGTTTATCTCACTCAGGACCCATTCCAAAACGGCAGATACCAGTATCCTTTCTATCTCAAACACGACAGCGAACTTATAGACAAGGGGTCTGAACCAATTTCGCAAACGGACCAATTAGGCAAATTGACCTGTTCAGATATGCCGGATTCAAATATTATTGATATCGGTGTGCATTATTTTGTTCCCAGTTATGTCAATGCAGGAGTATCAACCTTGTCTGCGGATTTAACTAACGACGGCATTGTTGATTATAATGACCTTGGATTATTCACATCTTACTGGCTTTATGACTATAATGATAATTACAACTGCTGGTCGTGGGATTTCGATGACAGCGGCAGCATAGATATTAACGATTTTAAGGTAATTGCGGATAACTGGCTGACCTCGTTTGATTTTGTGGATTTCGCTGATTTCGCCCGATACTGGCGAAGGGCTGTGGATTACAGATTTCAGGACAGGCGTTTCGACCTCAATGGCGATGCTATAGTTAATTTCAAGGATTTTGTGCTGTTCGCTAACCAATGGCGGCAAAAAGCAGAAATTACGAATCCGATGATATATGCGACTGTTTCCGGCGATCCCCAAAACCAGAAAGGCACTATAGCAATCACTGCAAATAACGCCCGTTCAACTGAATTGGTCGGGGTGTATATAGATGGACTACCCATTGGGTTGATTGATTACAGAATAAACCCTGATCAATTTTCAGATGTAATCTCTTTTGACAGTGGCCAGATGCCAAATGGATCGCATGATGTCAAACTTGCTGCTGTTGATAGTAATGGCGTTGTTACTTTGTCGGCGAATCTTACTATCACTGTCCTTAACGATTTTTATTATTTTACAAAAGATGATGGATTTAATGATACAGGATTTAATATTTCTGCCATTAATGCGTCACCTAAGGAAACAAGAGTTAAGATATATAGCTGGGCAGATGGCAGTCTGAAATGGACTTCAACTGCTACAGCAGGCAATCTTGACTGTCGTGTGCCCAAAAGTATTCTGACCGGAGCTATTTACGACATAGCAGTTGAAACGCGACCTTTATCCCTGATGTCGCTACACACCCCTGTGCTTTCATATGTTACAGATTCAAGTGACTGGGAACAGATTTGGAATGATGCAATTGCTAAACACTATGACCCTGAGGGATACTATCGAGTGCAGATATTTCTTCCAAGAGGGGATAGCGCAGGGGGGAAAGTTGCAGATTGCAGAAAAAAAGCAGTTGCTGAGCTTGCACGCTGGGGTGCTGGTACCGGAGGTTGTGCAGTTTGGTATTATGATGCCGCCACGTGGAAGACTTTTTCTACACAAGTGACAAGATCATATACTGAGATTGTTTATATTGTCTCGCATGGCTTTCCTAATTACGGAAATGTGAACGTGCTCAACTTTTTAATATCAAAAGAGAGGTCGTGGTATACCTTAGGAGGCGTAGAACGTGTTTTTTCTAAACCAAAAGCGGGCTTACCGCCAGTAGGCACTACAGGGATACATTATTTACGTGAACTTAATTTACCAACCATAACAAGAAACAGGTTTATGGTTTACCATAGTGCCTGTTGGATGGGATATAATATGGAAATGGCTAATGAATGGATGAACTGCGGATTAAATCGAAAATTTGCCTCGTTCCCACAACAAATGCCTTTGTATCAAACAGATTGGCAAGAATGGGATTACCAGATATGGAACCATTGGTGTGATAGCAGGACTCCATGGTTAGATGCATTACAAGGAGCTGAAATGGGCGTTCCTGGTGCTGGCTCTTTGATTAGGGAACAATTAACTGAAGGTTCCTGTGGAGATGACGGAATATTATTTAATTAAGATTGGAAGGGATGAACAAATATGAACAGGTTAATAATTTTATGCCTTGTAACAATTACAGCAGGAGGTTGCTGCGATAAGCTAAGATTCAATACTAAAGTTAGTAGTATGTCAGAGATTCAGAAGATGGCTAACATCGTGGAAATCTCAATTTGGGATTGTGGCGGATTTAATGAAGCGGGAGAATGCACCCCAATGACAAAATGGTCCGGCACATCTAACCAGCAGAAGATATCTGAAATTATGAATGTTGTCAGTCAATTGAAGATTACTCCCCACATGGGCAGTTTGTCAGGAACAATGATATGCTTCAAAGATAAAAAAGGTAATTTCCTATGCACGTGCTATGGATACGAATCAGACAAGATTCTCTATGGTACGGATTATAGAGATGAAACAGGAAAACTCTTCAAGGCATTAGAATCTGCAGGTTTATGGGATATTGAAGCAACGATAGGTGGCAAAAAATCAAAAATAACTACTATGGCGGAAATCCAAAAAATGGATGATGCCAAAGAAATATCGATGTGGTATTACTGGGAAATTAAAAGTTCTACTGAGATTGAGGGCTTGAAAAAAGCGGCCTTCACAACCGATAGGCAGAAAATAGCAGATATCATGTCTTTGGTTAAAGAATTAAAGATTGCACATATTACAGATACTGCGCCGGAGAGTTTGATATGTTTCGAAGACCCAAATAACAAAACATTTTGCATATACTTAGGTCCAGGCCCACGCAAGGAAATCTACGGTTTGGATTATCAGGATAAGACAGGCAAGTTATACGATGCTTTGCAATCTGCCGGTTTTCCTTTACCGGAACCGATAGAGCCAAATCATAATCCATCGAAGCAGCGATTTTAGAATTGGCATTTTTTAGCTTAATGATATAATTTAGAACCGAGAGATAATAATCCCCGCAATGGGGTATTGAGGGGCTTCGCTTTAAGTGTGGGCAGGCCCCGCTATTTTAGCCAACTTTCCAGAACAAGGGGCTTGTTCTGCGCGCGTTTTTTTCCTATACTGCATAGTTTTAGGGCTTTTATGGCTGAAAGGCCGTTATAACCTTAATTATTGGAGAACCTAAAGTGGCAAGTACCGGCGATATACGCAATATAGTGATAATGGGTCACGGCGGCGCAGGCAAAACCTCGCTCGTCGAGGCGATACTGCACAAAACAGGGGCGACCAATCGATTGGGCAGCGTCGATGACAGGACCAGCATCTGCGACTACTACGATGAGGAGAAGGCGCACGGTCATTCGATAAAATCGTCGGTGGTTCACGCCCAGTACGGGGGCAAGCAGATAAACATAATCGATACGCCGGGGTATCCTGATTTCATAGGGCCTTCGATAAAGGCAATTGTCGGCGCCGAGACTGCGGTGATAGTCATCAACGCGGCGTCCGGCGTCGAAACAGTCACCCGCAAGGTGTTCGAGACGGCTACAAAGACCGGCAAGGCCAAGCTTATAGTCGTCAATAAAATGGACGCGGAAAACGCGGAGCTGTCCCGGCTGATTAAGGACATACAGGAATTTTTCGGGATGCAGTGCCGATGTGCGAATCTCCCCTCGGCGGACAAGACCTCGATAATTGACTGCATAGAAAATAGTACGGGCACGTCACCCGTTATGGATGTTGCTCAGGCGCATACAGAACTTATCGAAAGCGTCATCGAGGCGGATGACAAGCTGATGGAAAGCTACCTTGGCGGTGAGACGATACCGCCCGAAAAGGTCTCGGCGGTTTTTGTCCAGGCACTCAAGGCCGGTACGGTTGTTCCCATTGTCTTTACCAATGCCCGCAAAGAAATCGGCGTCGAGGAGCTGTTAAAACTTATCGTAAAATATACTCCTTCGCCCCTTGATGTGCAGCCCGCTAAATTAAAGTCGGGGGACAAAGAAATAGTTCTTCAAGTGGACCCCTCAGCTCCGCTGGCGGGCCTGGTTTTCAGAATCTCGTTCGACCCGAGGTCGAACATGAAATTCTCATCCATACGTATATTCAGCGGGACGCTTAAATCCGACACCAATATGATTCGCAACGACGACAAGAAAGGCGTTCGTCCCGGCCATATACTGAAATCCCAGGGCGGCGAAACACAGGAAATCCCCGTCGGCGTGGCGGGTGACATCATAACGCTGGGTAAGATTGAGGATTTGAAAATCGGCGACCTTGTGCACGACGGAAAGATGGCTGGTAAATTCGAGATGCCTGAAGCCCCTTCGCCGATGTTCGCGCTTGCCCTTGAGCCGGCGGCGAGAGGTGACGAGCAGAAAATCGGGGCTGCTCTCGACAAGCTTTGCGAGGAAGACCCCTGTTTGAAGGTCAGCAGGGACGCCCAGACCAAAGAGCTTGTTCTGAACGGCCTCGGCGACCTGCATCTTCGCGTGATGCTCGAAAAAATGGAGAGCCGTTCGAAGCTCAAGGTGAATACCAAAGAGCCGAAAATCCCGTATCGCGAGACGATTACTCTCAAGGCGGAAGGCCATTACCGGCACAAGAAGCAGACGGGCGGCGCGGGCCAGTTCGGGGAAGTTTATCTTCGTATCGAGCCTGCCGAGCGGAACTCAGACCCGCCGCTTATATATAGCTGGGACATTTTCGGCGGCTCGATTCCGGGCCAGTACGAGCCGGCGGTGCTGAAGGGCGTCAACGAGATTATGGAAAACGGTTTCGTCGCTGGTTTCCCGCTTCAGGACGTCAAGGTTTCCGTTTACGATGGCAAACATCACCCCGTCGATTCGAAGGAAGTGGCGTTCCGGGCAGCGGGCAAAGGCGCGTTTCTTGATGCGCTCGAAAAGGCAAAGCCGGTCCTGCTCGAACCCATAGTCAATATCGAAGTTACCGCCCCCGCGGAAAACATCGGCGATATCGCGGGCGACCTGGCGGGCAAGCGAGGCAGGGTCCTCGGACAGGATATGCTGCCGGGCAATATGCTTCTCATTAAGGCGCAGGTGCCGCTGTCTGAGGTAACGCAGTACAACAGCCAGTTGAAATCGGTTACGGGCGGTCGCGGCAGCTATTCGATGTCATTGAGCCATTACGAGGTTGTTCCGCCGAACATCCAGGCCAACGTCGTTGCCGCTTATGCGAAACCGAAACATACCGCGGAATAAAGAAGTCAGTCATTCCTGCGCAAGCAGGAATCCACATATTCAACCCCCTGTCGTTTTGGCCGGGGGTTTTTATTTGCCTGTCGAACAAGCAATCGTATAAACTACCGAAGGTATTGGCGGACAGGAATAATAACCGATAATTAACAAATGAGCGAAAAAAGGAAGATTATGAGGGTATTCATTTTTCTTGCGTTAGCACTTGGGCTTGTTGTGCCATGCGCGGGGCAAACTAATTGCGACAGGGGTTCAGACAAGGGTATATTATTCGAGGTTTATAATGTGTTTGTCGTAAAACGGCCCCATGATATCAATGACATTAATAATCTGCTTGCCAACAGCACAGATTATAATTGCACCGAGGTTGAAGAGGCCAATGGTCTTAACAGGCAAAACATCTTCGGTAAGCCGGACGAGGATGTCGCATACGTTGTAAGTTTTACGTTTAACGCGGAGACATCTGGCCAATGGGAATTTGCCCTTTCCTATGACGCTGGTATTGCGTCGGCGCTGATTATCGACGGCAAGGCCGTTATGTTCAGCGACCTCGATATCTGGGCGTCATACGAAAAGCCGATTATAACAGCCGTCGAATTGAAAAAAGGATTGCATAATTTCAAGTTCGTCGCCCTTGAAAATTGTTGCGGCTCACCAATCCGTTTTAGTATCAAAGGCCCGTCTGAGGCCGACTTCAAAGTAATCTCCACGACCAATCTTGCTATTGGCCACACCACGGCCGGGATGCCTTAGAGGGCAAACTTCGAGAGAGTATTGATTCTTTCGGCGTCGACTGGGGCGGGCTAAAAAAGATTTTAAGACTCGATTGCTGCGGTGAGGATTTTGCGGTTGTCGTTAATCCAGTGTGCTTTGCGAACAATCATTTTGAGGAAATCCGTTCCCTTAAGATTGCCGAAAAAGCCAGTCGTGGCGATGGGCAAAACCGCCTCGGCTATCATTGTCTCAACCATTAAATCCAGAAGCGAATCGAGATGGTCTTTATCGAGCTTGATAACCTCACGATAACCTTCGAGGATCTGGACTAATTTGGCCTGGTCAAGATAATCGGGCCAGTCGGCAGGATTGGGCTGATAGCCGACGAGAGAGAACTGGAGCATCGCATTGGCCAAATCCGTAACCGGCTGCGCTATTTTGACGGAATCGAAATCAAGCACTGCAACGAGCTTGTCTTTGTCGAAAAGCATATTTCCCGGGTGCCAGTCGCCGTGGACGACCTGTTTAGGCCAGGAGTCAAAGCCAAGCTGGTTAACCTGCACGCAGGCGCTGTTGTAAAGAGACATCAACTCTTCCCCGCAGCGGTGGAGCTTTCTTTCGCTGCTTTGATAGATATCCGACGCGATGGTTTTAAGATGCCTCCTCACCATCGTCGAATGGTGAAAACTCGCTTTGAGCGGCTCCCACTCGAATTTGAAATTTGCCAGGCACTGGTGGAACTTCGCAAGCTGTCTTCCCGTGTCAATGGTTGCTTCCATTGTGCCGGGGTAACGGACCCCGCCCACGAATTTGAAAAGCTCATATACATTGCTGCTAAGCTGCAGTATGGTTCCAAATTCATCCCGTACAGCGACAAGCGGTGCGATGGGAAAACCTTGTTTGGCCAGCTGCGACTGCACGGCGTGTGCGAATGCGACCCGATATACGTCGTCTTTATCCTGCAGCCGTCGTTTGAGCAGGAATCTGCCCCGCGTGGTTGTTATGACAAGTTTGGGCGCGTGTTTGCTGCCCCCGACAAGGCGCGTAACCTTGCGGATTTTTCCGATATCGTACCGGCTGAGGACTTCAGCCAGCTCATCTGATGTAAAACGCGCGCCTGTCGCCATAATAAACTACGATTAATGATTAACGGTTAAACGGGAGTTTGAATTTGTCCGGACTGGTTCATTTTCTAAACATCAACAGGACGACAATCAGCAGCAGGAATCCCGCCGCGGCGCCCACAATCACCAGTACGGTTTTGTACCACGTAACGACCTGTTCGAGGTTAACATTTTCCTTTTCCTCGACCGGCTCGCCTTCCTCCAGCTGCTCAAGTGCGGATATGTCCATTCGCCTGTGCGCCCGCACGGGGGCCTCTCCGGCCCGGACCGCTTTCAAATCAATCAGGAGTTCTTCGACGTTGCTGTATCGGTCTTTTTTGTTTTTGGCCATCATAACTTCGATGACCTCGGAGACGCCTGCGGAAAGTGAAGTGTTGATATGGTCCGGGGGAATGAGCTGGTCTTTCAAATGTCTTCGCATCACCTCCGCCGGGTCGTCGGCCATAAAGGGGACACGTCCGGTTACCAGGTGATAGAACGTTGCGCCGAGGCCGTAGATGTCGGCCCTGCCATCGACGTCCATTTCGCCGCGTATTTGTTCGGGGGAGATATAATAAGGCGTGCCGTATGCCTTGCCCTTTTCCATCTTGGCCGCCTCGAAGTCCGTGGTTTGCCTGGCAAGACCCATATCTGCCAGTTTTACTATCCCCTCTTTGTTAATCATTATGTTCTTGGGTTTTACGTCGCGGTGAATAAGACCAACGGAGTGAGCGTGCCTGAGTGCCTCGGCGACCTGGATGATGACATCGAGTGCCTCCTTTTCGCCGTAAACCTTGCCCGCCGCCAAATCGTCGTAGAGAGTTTTGCCCTCGACGTATTCCATCACGAAGTAGTGGTATCCGCCGGCCTCGCCGACGTCAATAGCTTGGACGATGTTCGCGTGATTTAGTTTGGCTGCGGCCTTACCCTCTTTATAAAAACGTTCCACGTATTCCTTATTTTCGGTGAATCTTTTCGGCAGGACTTTGATTGCGACGATTCGGTCTAAGCTGAGCTGTCTGCCTTTATAAACGACGGCCATCGCGCCTGCGCCGAGTTTGCCGAGAATCAGGTATCCCGGTATCTGGTGGGCGGCGGTTGAGCCGCGCGCCTCTTTGATGGCGTTGATTACGCGGTGCGCTTGTGTTTTTGTAAGGAAGCCCCTCTCAACGAGAAGGTCTTTGAGCAAAGTGGGATCGTTTGTTTGCCTGGCCTCGGCTTCCTCTCTGCAGCGTCGCAGCTCTTCATCGGTGCAAAGTCCCTGGTCGAGGGCCATTTTGCCGAATATCGTATCGTAATTGGTACTTTCGTCTGCTCTTGCCATCTATCTGTTTACCGGTTAGGAAGGAGGCGTTCTTCCAAGTTTAATCCTGTCATTATTAGTTATACCAGACTATTGTCAAAATAAAAATAAAATCTGCCCCTGGTCCAATAATAGCATCGACCGGATTGCTTTCCCAGTTTAACGCTTTCTGGGCCATTGACTTAGCTGTAAATACTGCTACACTGCCCTTCTTTTGATGACGGTTGCGCTAATGACCGGACCGGTAAGGAGAAAACGGTGGCATATAATTGTGTAGTGTTGGTAAAACAGGTGCCTGATACCAAAAGGATAACAGGCAAGGCGATGAACGATGACGGGACGGTCAATCGGGCGGCCCTGCCCGCCATATTTAACCCGGAAGACCTTAATGCCCTTGAAATGGCATTGGACATCAAAGACCGGTTCGGCGGGACGGTCACTGTTATCACAATGGGATTGCCCGCGGCGGTTGCTGTCCTGAAGGACGCCCTTTACCGGGGGGCCGACGAGGCGATTCTTGTTACCGATGCCCGTTGCGCCGCAAGCGACACCCTCGCGACCAGCTACATACTCAGTTGCGCGATAAAACGGATTAAATACGATATTGTTCTTTGCGGCAGGCAGGCGATTGACGGCGATACCGCACAGGTCGGGCCTCAATTGGCGGAGAAACTGGGAATACCGCAGATTACATACGTTGAAAAGCCCGTTGAAATCGAGGGGCGGGCGCTCACCGCTCATCGCAACATTGGCAACGGCTGGCAGAAGGTCAAGACACAGCTGCCTGTTTTGCTGACGGTAACAAGTGAAGCCAATGTGCCGAGGGTTGCGGCTGCGAAAAAGATGATGAAATACAAAGCCGCGATGACACCCGCCGCAGTTGAGCAGAAGATAAAAGCGGAAAATTCTCACGCCAGCGTCGATGAGGTCAAAGAGCTGGCCGTGCAAAAATGCAGCGAACTGGATAAAAAGGGGCTGCTCATAGAGCAGTGGAATCTTGATTTGCTCAAGGCGGATTTGACCTGGTGCGGCAGGAACGGCTCGCCTACCAAGGTCCACAGGATTCAAAGCGTGGTCCTCGCCTCCAAAGAGACAAAATCAATTGAGCCCACCGACGAGGGATTGTCTGGTATGATTCACGAACTTCTCGAAGACAAAATCATCGCATAGACCGGGACAATAGGAAAATCGTAAATGGCTGACAAATGCCCAATATGCAATTCGGATGTCAATAAGCCGACGTATTACCATGACCCTAAAACGTCTGTGCCTATGCATTTTTATTCCTGCCCAAGATGTGGTGAATACGACATGCCATACCATCTCAGTCAAGATTTGCCATCTTTTCTTAACAAAGACCTCCGGAAAATCGCCGTCCTTAGCCATTGGGTCCGAAAGCAATATGACGCAATGACAAAAGAACCACCAGATAAAACTTTCAATAAAAGATCCGTACCTCTTAATGAACAACTAATGAATTCCGTTATCAAGAATCCCCTTCCTACTCCTGCCGAGCAAGCGAATAATATTGTCCGATGGTTGGGAAGTAAATCTCTTGGAGAACCTATTACCGTTAAACCAGTAGAGCAGATCTCCATAATGGGTGCTGAGACTGTTGATGGATTTGAACTTATTTTAGATGCCCTTCTTAATCAAAAACACCTTCTCAAAGGCAAGATTTATCGTTCCAGTGTAGGCCTTGGGGGCGACATAACTCTGTCATTTGAAGGATGGGAGTATTACGAAAAACTAAAAAAAGGTGCATCAGAGAGCCGCAAGGCGTTTATGGCGATGAAATATGGCGATGAACAACTTGATAAGATTGTAGAAGAAGTATTTAAACCGGCTGTCGAAGAAACTGGTTTTAAGTTGTTCAAACTCGTGGATAAACCTCAACCGGCTGGACTTATAGATGACAGAATCAGGGTAGAAATCCAAACTTCCCGCTTTATCATGGCAGACCTTACCCACGAAAACAGAGGTGCGTATTGGGAAGCTGGTTACGCTGAAGGCCTTGGCAAACCTGTAATTTATACTTGTGAAAAGAAAAAATTCAAAAGGTTAAAAACTCACTTTGATACAAACCATCACTTGACAATACTCTGGGATGCACAAAACCCTCAAGAAGCAGCGGAAAAATTAAAGGCAACTATTCAAGCGACTTTGCCGAAAGCGGCAAAATTAACCGATGACTAAATACGAACTACGAAATACGAGATACGAAACATGATAGACGTAAACAGACAGGGTGAAGTGTGGGTATTCGCGGAACAGCACGGAGGCCTGCTCGAAGATACGCCGATTGAGCTGATGAGCAAGGGACGCCAATTGGCGGACATTCTCGGCGTCGGGCTTGGCGCGGTGCTGCTGGGCGATAACGTAAAATCTCTTGCCAAGAAGCTGATTCAGTATGGTGCGGACAAGGTTTACCTGGCGGAGCACTCGCTGTTAGAGCATTACCAGGCGAACAGCTACGCCAAAGTTTTTTACGACCTGATTCACAAATATAAGCCGCAGATTGTGATTTACGGCGCGACGGCTGTGGGCAGGGATTTGGGGCCGAGAATCGCAAGCGCGATCAAGGCCGGACTCACCGCGGACTGCACCGATTTGCAAATCGGCGACCACAAGACAACCGACGGGCAGGTGCACAAGAACCTGCTGTTCCAAATCAGGCCCGCGTTTGGCGGCAACATCATCGCCACCATCATCAATTATGACCGCTGGCCCCAGATGGCGACTGTTCGCGAGGGCGTGATGGTGATGGCTACGCCAAATACCAAAAGGAAGGGCCAGGTAATCACTGAAAAGGTGGAACTGTCCCCGCAGGAATTACCCATCGAGATTCTTGAGGAGCATACGAGGGCCAAAAAAGTTGATTTGAAGGCGGCCCGGATTATCGTGGCGGGCGGCGCGGGCCTGGGCAGCAAGGATAATTTCCGGCTAATCTGGGATTTGGCGAACTGCCTTGGCGCAGCGCCCGCGGCAACGAGGGCGGCGGTTGACCTCGGCTTTATCGACCACGACCACCAGGTGGGACAGACAGGCACAACGGTCAGGCCCTCGCTTTATATCGCCGTCGGAATCAGCGGGGCGATACAGCATCAGTCGGGTATGAGCCAGAGCCAGAAAATCGTCGCGATAAATAATGACCCGCAGGCGCCCATCTTCGACGTCGCGCATTACAAAATTGTCGGCGACCTCAACGAGGTCGTTCCGAAAATGATAAAGGCAATCAAGGAAAAAGGATTCAAAGAAGCTGTTACAGAAGGTAAATAACGATGCCAAATTTCTATACGGATAACGACGACATACGATTTTTGTTTAAGCACTTCGACCTGAGCGAACTCGCCAAATTGTACGAAGAGGATTTTAAGTTCGCTTCGCAGTTCGATTATGCGCCCGCCAGCGCCGAAGAGGCGGTGCGCAATTACGAGATGGTGCTCGATTCTATAGGCCAGTTGAGCGGCGATTTTATTGCCCCCCGCGCCGAATCTGTTGACCGCGAGGGTAACACCCTCAATCCCGACGGTTCAGTAAGTTACGCAACAGGAATCGCGGAATCATTGGATAAACTGGCCAAAGCGGAGGTTATGGGTTTTACGCTGCCTCACCGTTTCGGCGGGCTGAATTTCCCGAGTCTGGTTTATTTGATGGCGATCGAAATTGTCTCGCGAGCCGACGCGTCGCTTGTGAATCTATTCGGGCTGCAGGGTATTGGGGAGACAATCAACGCTTTCGCCTCCGAGGAAATAAAGCAGCGGTATCTGCACGATTTTGCCGCGGGCAAGGTAACGGGAGCGATGGTTTTGACTGAACCGGACGCCGGTTCGGATTTGCAGGCGGTCAAGTTACGGGCGTTCCAGGACAATAAAGGCAACTGGCTCTTGCACGGCGTCAAGCGTTTCATCACCAACGGCTGCGGCGAAGTTCTGCTTGTGTTGGCCAGAAGCGAGCCGGACCGCTCAGGCGGACTGGGACTCAGCTTGTTTGTCTGCGACAGGGGGCCTACGGTGCATATACGTCGGCTCGAAGATAAATTAGGCATTCACGGCAGCCCCACCTGCGAGATATTTTTTGATAACACTCCCTGTCAATTAGTAGGCGAACGGCAGCGAGGATTAGTTACCTACGTTATGGCGCTGATGAATGGCGCACGCATAGGCATCGCGGGGCAATCGCTCGGTATCGCTGAGGCGGCGTATCGCGTGGCCAGAGATTATGCGTCGAGCAGAAAACAATTCAGTGTCGCAATCGAAAAGCTGCCTGCCGTCCGCGACCTGCTCATTGATATGAAAATAGCCATCGAGGCGGGACGAGCGATGCTTTATGAAACCTCCCGTGTTTTCGATAACAATATCTACTTCGAAAGACAGCTTGAATTTAATCCGCCGACGGAAAAAGAAAAACTAAAGGCGATGAAAGAGCAGTCGCGCAAATTTGACCGGCTGGCGTCGATGCTGACGCCGATGAGCAAATACTTTTGCTCGGAGATGGCAAACCGCGTCGCTTATGACTCAATCCAGGTTCTCGGCGGCTCTGGTTATATGAAAGATTACGCCGTCGAGCGGCACGCCCGCGACGCTCGAATCACGACGATTTACGAAGGCACTTCGCAATTGCAGGTCGTCGCGGCGGTGCGAGGCGTTTGCAGCGGCACAGCGGAAAAATATCTCGCCGAATTATCGCAGAAAGTGTATGGCCCTGAATTGAAAGACCTGCTCACCAAATTAGCCGAGGGGACAACGCAATTGCTTTCGGCCGTTGCGTTTGTCAAACAGCAGGGAACGGAATATATGGACCTCTATGGCAGGCCCCTTGTCGATATCGCGATGGATTTAATCATCGGATATCTATTCTGCGATTACGCAAGCACAAAGGTCGAAATGAACGTCGCCGTAGAGGATTCCGGCGAGTCAACAGAGCAGACGATGCCGATGAAAAAACGCAAGGCGATTATCGCGCGACGGTTTATCACCAAAAATGCGATAAAAAACGCCGCCCTCGTTCAGCTAATCTGTTCAGGCGACAAATCGTCTTTCGCCGATTTCGCCGCCCTGATTGGGCCGGTCCCCGTCGAATAAGGACGAGCTATGCTCGAAGCTGTTATATTTGATTTCGATGGCGTTCTTGTGGATTCCGAGCAGATTCACCACAAGGCGTTCAATCGCGTCCTGGCAAAATTTCATTATCAGTTGTCCAGCCGTGAGTACTACGACAGGTTTCTGGGACTGTCCGATGAAGAGCTTCTGCGAATAGTAAACAAGGAAAGAAACCTGTCTTTGTCTAATCAGCAGTTCGGACATCTGCTCGCTGAAAAGGCGAATTTGTTCAAAGAAATGGCGGCGACCGAGGCGGGCATAATCGAGGGCGTGCCGAAGTTTCTCAATATGCTCTCCGGCGGCAATATTCCGATGGCGATATGCTCAGGCGCCTTGCAGCCGGAAATAGAGATGATTCTCAAAGGCGCGGGCCTGCGAGAATTTTTTGAAGTTATTGTTTCAGCCGAACAGATTGAAAGAGGCAAGCCCGACCCCGAGGGTTTCCTGCTGGCTTTGAAACTGCTCAATAAAAAACTGAAAAAGTCAATCGAGCCGGCAAATTGTGTTGTGATTGAGGATTCGCGCTGGGGGCTGGAGGCCGCGAAAGCTGCCGGTATGCGCGCCGTCGCCATCACCAATACTTACGCCGCAGAACACTTAAAACCTGCGGACAAAGTTATTGAGCATCTTGCTGAATTGACTCTTCCCGACCTAAACGAACCATGCCGCTAACTTTAACCACGGATTACACAGATTAACACTGTTTAAGCCCTCATCCGCCTAAGGCGAGACCTCGGAAACTTCGGTTTTTAAGCGAAAAAGCCTAGTATGCGCTTGTATGTGGTAGTATGCTGAGAAGTTAGAAGACAGAAAACAGTAAAAAGGCAAAAGGGGGAAATCAATCATGGATTAAGGAGAATTAGTTTGCCACAGTTGGTTAGCGGTTTTCTTCGCAGCCGTAAAGTTCTACGTGGCTTTTCAGATCTGAGGGTATGAATTCATAACTGGGATTTTCTGCTCCTCCTCCAACATAAAGAGCAAAGAACCCTGGTATCCTTGCAAAAAGAAGGTTTTTGAAATCACGAAAACATGTAGGCTTGTGTTCCGCCCGGAGAACTACTTCACCTACCTTACGCTGATTTGCTGGGAAAAGTTCAGGCACAGAGAGCTCGACTACCCAAAGCCACCAGTCATCATCAATCCCTATAGAAACCTTGCTTTTGTTCTTATCCCAATCTCGTATTTTCTTTAAGTGTTTTTTGTAGTCCCTGCATTTGACGAGAATAGGGCGAAGCACAAGCTGATTGTTGTTGGAATATTCAAGCAACCTGCGATTCCAAGCGTGTTCTAGGTCGGGCAATTTAGGTAGCATGCTAAATAGGTAGTCTACGCCAATTGCTTCGGCTTGAAGCGGGTCCATTTCGACTTCCTGTGGCCTTGTGCCGATCACATAAACCACACAGCCGATATCCATTAAGCAGTTCTTGGCATCTGAGGTAATCTGATCGCAGTATCGGCGCGTATGCAAGTAACCTCGCGGTATGCGAAAATTCGAGCCCCAGTTGTCGTCATGCGCAATATATGTACTCACCCATGATTCGCTCGGAATGTATAGTGTTTGGGGGCCAACTCGGAAGTATGATGCTTCGGCTCTATACACCCACGCATCTTTATCGAATGTGTGGCCGAAAACAGGTACCGCGTGGCATATACTTGGCTCATCTGCCATTTGAAATACCACTATGGCCGGAAATCCTGATTCGATACTGCCGTAAAGAATTTTCTGAAATGGTATTTTGTCCTTATCTCCTCCGGAAGTTGTGTAGTCTACAGCCATGCAACGTGCACCTGCCGACTCTAAAACTTTTATCATATCTTGAGTTGATAAACCGGATTTGTCGCCGACCTTTTTGTTTACATGGTCAACCCCGATGAAATTGTTCATCTCTCGATATGTCATATCATCTTGCCTGAATCTGTGGACTGCACTTCTCAAGGCGACATGAGCACATACGTTGGTGATGCCATTTTGTTGAGCATAGAGGTATCCCTTGACTCGGAAGTCACAACCGCCTATGGAGCAAATCCACTCTTGGTCTCCTTTTATTATGAAGTTATCGATGGGCTGGTTTGGTTTGAGAACTGACTCGAATATCCAAGTCTTTTTAGGGTTATCAATCTGCCGGATGATAACATAGCCCAAGAAGCTATCCCCTGCACTTGCGAGGCCCTTTTGGGTTGATAAATCCTTCTTGTAGAGCGAGAGACGAACAGTCCTAACTGGCTTGAAATCGGGATGTTTGAGCCGAATGTCTTCGTTTTCTTGTTTTAGGTCTTCAGAGTCCTGTATTTCCTCCCACACCATCGTTCGCCCGCCGTGTTGTCGTACCTGTGACATTATCCGGCGCAGAGAAGGAAGCCCATCGAACTCATTGTCCACAAGGTCGAAATTAGAGTATGAGCGTTTGATAGCGACAAACTTGAGAAAGCTACTTGGGGCTGTTCTGGCATAATGCCGGACATGTCGAGTAAGGGAGGGCGCGGTGTTTGTCATCGTAGGTTTTGCCTAACCGACCATTATGACCGCTTTTTTTGACTCTGCTTCTACTCGCTCGAGTAATTTAAGATAGTTAGGTACATCTTCGTTAGTAAAATGGATTACCTTCTTGATGGGCTTGCCTTTGCAGTTCTTCCTTAACTCGGCGCGTAAGGCCTTGCGACTCGCTTCTATCGACAACTGGGTGTTATTATCCTTCTGTCCCATAACCACTCCCTTGCCTTTTTCCTGAGAACCCTATGCAGGTCCTCACGAGGTTAATGTCCACACTTTCCGCCAGCTTCCCAAAAGTCCATTTTTGGGTGAAGCCCTATTCGTTTTTCTCCTTTAGATATGTGAAGAACCGCCTTCAAGTAGTACCGCTGACTGCATATCCTTGCCTTTTACATATTATAGCAATTATACACTCGTTTAGCTCATCTACTCGAACATTTTCAGGAGGAGACCCCTATTTTCGCGATATTTCACGGTTTTTCAAGGGTTTTCTTGAGTTTTTTTGCGATTTTCTGCAATTTTTTTAGGCAAACAGATATTTTTTCTAGCCCCTTTTGCTTGCCCATTTTAACTTTATCGGCCTCAATTAGTCGATTCTTTAATCTATAGCGATTTTTCAAACAATAAATAAATATTATAGGACGGTTCCATTTCAATCAAGTTAGGAGAATGCGTATTCCTGCATTCTTTTTTACCTATTTTTGACCGCTTTGAGCTATTCGCTATTTTTCGAAAAGTTCAAACGCATCTTCCGGCATGGTTCGACTCCTTCGACAAGCTCGGGATGACAAACCCTGCCCACGGGCGACAAGGCTTCGTTAACGTACGGCTTGGCTTTGTTGAGGAACTACGCCGAGGTCTCCATTTCACTCTGGAAAGTTTAACCTCGCGAAATCCTTATGGTATTTGCGAGCGGCCTTGTCATAAGCACGAGCGGCGTCGATTTCGTTTTCAAACCTGCCGAGCCATCTTGTCTTATATTTCCATTTAATCCTGACGTTCCATTTACCATAACGCTTATCAAAATAAACCCCGCGATACTTCGAAGTTGTCTTCGATTTTGTTTTTGACCTGTTAGCGAGATTTTGAGAGTAAGTAGCAAAGCGCAGATTTGCCCTGCGATTGTCGAGACCATCGCAGTTTCGATGGTCAACAATACGTCTCTTGGGCGCCTTCATAATTGCCCTGTGCAAATACACCCTCTTTGTTTTTTTACGCCCGATTTTAAATTCGCTGATAGCGTAAGGTTTTTTATTGCATCTTATTAAAATCCAATTGTATTTACCGAAGGCATAGTAATCCGCAGGTTCGACGATTGTGTATTCATTCTGCCCAAGATAAATTTTGCGGAAAGAATAGCCATATTTCAGCCGGCGATAAACAACCAATGGACAAGCGCAGATTTTGTCTAACCACTCGGGAATCCTTACATTTAAATTCACAGACATAACCCAATCTCCTCGGAGCGCAGCACAGATCCCCGCCTGCCCTCGACAGATGCCCCATTGGTTTTTCTATCGGGGGAGAACCCGCCTCATTGGTTCCGCAGCAGGGGACTCACAAAGAAATTCCAAATCCCACTTTTCAAATTAGAAATCCGACACGGAGCGAAGCGACGAGCCCGCTTCGGAAATGGAACTTCTGTCCCTGCTGCCTTGCCCTCCTGGGGCTAATACTTGCTTGCCTCGGCGTAGCTCCTTGAGCGAAGCCGGGCGCGTCTGCGCTATCTGCCTGGCTGGCCCGCCACCTGCCAGTGCGAGTTAGAATTATATCAAACTAAAATTATAAGTCAATATAAATCTAACCATTTTTCAAAAAATTACTATTTTGCCATAAGTCCTTGTATAAAAAGGGATTACCACGAAGAAAAAGAAGAGATGCGAAGGTTTTTGGCCACAAAAAGACGCAAAAGGATGCTTGAATCCAGTTTTTCTCTGCGTTCTCAGCGTTCTCCGCGGTTCAAATCCGCGATTACCTTATCGCCCCGGGGCCTTTTACGCGTGTGTTCCACCTGCCGGTTTTTGTATCGTATTGCACACGGTCGAGGATTGCGCCGTTGAAATTACAGGGGCGGACTCTATCGCCGCGAATATCAATTGTGGCGGCATTGGCGTCGTAGATAAATTCGCTGCCGGCGACCTGCGTGTCCTTGTCCTCATAAGTGATAGCCCCTTTTGCCAGCAGGTCTTTAAGCTCCATTCGCCCCGCCAGTGTTTCGGCGGTATCTGCTTCGACTCGCGAGGCGGTCACGGAGACTTTTTCGCTGCCGCGGCCTTCAACCAGAGGGAGATAATCAACTAAAAGTGAGCCGTCTTTTGAGTTAGCGGTCAGGTGTTTGCTTTGGCCCGCATACTCAAGCGAATCGAAATTTCGCAGGAACGCGTAGCATTTTCGCCGCAGGCTGAACTTAGCCAGCTTATCCTGCGGCTCATCGGTCTGCGAATTATCCACTTTTATCAGGCCCGGTCCCGTCGCGAAGAAATTACCGTCGGCTGTGTCGTAATTAATCGAGGCGCATTTAAGCTCGATACCCGTCAACAGTTTCTCGCCGATTTTTTTTGTGCCGGCCAGATGCGTATTTCCGCCGGAGGCAATCAAACGGGTAACACTGAGCGACGAATCGTCTGATTTACCCGGCTTTTTCTTCGCCAGGTCGATTTCGAGCTTGTCGGCAAGGACTATATACTGTTGAAGTATGTTGTCCTGTTCCTGCGAGATAGTGCAGCGGCAGTCGCCTTCGAATGTGCTCTTGTTCGAGGCGGGCGAGAACACGGCCTGCCGGCGGGAGGTCATTCTGACCGTCGCCGGGCCGGCTGTGCCGTCGCTGGTTTTTTCGTTCACGTCAAACGCGATGCTTGAAGGTCCGATTGCGATTGCCTCGCCGGTTGCCGCGCTGTAGGTGACATTTGCGCCTCGGAATGTGGTTTTGCCGACAGGGGATGTATTGGCGTCCTGCTGGGCGGTAATATCGGCGTAAGTTGTTTGCTGTGTTGGCGACTTCTTTTCGGCCGAGACATTCATCGGGGTGACTATGATGCCGCCGTCGCAGGTGATTGAAACATCGCTGGGTGATTCGGCTGACATTGCGTCCCGGGGCTTACTGCTGCCCGGCATGGGGGCGGTGTTGTCGTCGGGCGATGTTTCCTTTCCGGCCTGTTCAGCCGAGCCGCTCGGTATGAAGATATCGTTTATCAAAAGGGCGTCGGCGAGGAGTTGTTCATTCGGTGTTTCAATCCTGACGTTTTTGTCGAGCGCGCACTGGTAGAATTCTCCTTTTTTCGATGCTTGTTCGTTTTCACTTTTTTGTTTCTGGTTATTTGCGTCTGTGTCGGGCGTTGACTGCAAAACCGTTCCTTGCGACCACTGCCTGATTCGCAGGCTCCGGAGGTTTGTTATTTGCAGGCGTTCGAGGCGTTCGTCGTCGCCGTTGTAAACAATCTCCATCCCGGCGCCGGTCATTTTGATATTATCCGAGACCAGCTCGATTGGTCCGGCCGTGGAAAACATCGATTTGTCTGCGGCAAAGGCGACGTCATCGAGATAAATGGTCGTTTCGCCGGTTTCTTCTTTGAGCCGGGGCCAGATTCGGATGGTGACGTTGCCCATCAGCATTCCCTGTTTGGGCGTTACTTTGCCTCCTGCCAATTCAACGGCGACTTTTGCCCGCTCGCCTGTTATCACGCACCTGAAACTTCGGCGGTAGATATTCATATAGGGCTTTTCTATTTCCCAGTCGTTGCCGTCCTGGTGCAAAAGCTCCTGGAATCCGAATTCCCGCTCGACCTGTTTTTGTGCGTTAAGCGTGGTATAACGGGCGTTTTTAACGACGCCTACGCCTACGTCGCCGACCATTCCTACTTTGCCGGTTGCCTCGCACACATCGGCGAGCTGCCCGGCAGGCGTCGTCATTATATCGGTCGGTATAGGCGGGGTCCTGCTTACCCGGTTGTAAATAAAATAGACGACCAGCACCGTCAGAAACGAAACGAGCCAGATTGTGAACCTTCTCGAATATAACAGCATTTTATTTTTATTCTTTCACGGGATTATATTTCTTTACTATCGCGTCCCATCGGCCGGTTTTTTTGAGAATATACTCGATAATTTCCCGGACGGCGCCTTGGCCGCCTTTTCTTTTGGTAACGTAATCGGCGGCACGTTTGATTTCATCGACTGCGTTTGCGACCGCCGCGGAAAAACCCGCGCACCGAATCACGGGCAAATCGGGCAAATCGTCGCCGACGTAAGCAATCTGTGAGGCGGGCGTTTTGCTAATTTTAATCAGCTCTTTTAATCCCTTCAATTTGTCTCGCCGGCCGTTAAGACAAAAATCCACAGCCAGCTCCCCGGCCTGATACTTTGTAGCGGCTGACGCCCGCCCGCTCAAAAACGCGATTTTGAGGCCCGCCCGTTTCCACATTTTGATTCCGTGCCCATCGATGATGCTGAATGATTTGGTTTCTCTGCCTCTGGAATCCACGAATATTGTCCCGTTTGTAAGGACGCCGTCAACGTCGAGGGCAAGCATTTTTATTTCGTCGAGCTTTTTGGCCACGGCTCACCCCGTTAGAAATCTGCGATTTGTTGGAAAGTTCCGTATTACCATTTTTTCTAACCACGTTAGAAATCTGCGGTTTATCATAAAGTTCCGTATTACGATTTTTTTCTAACGGGGCTCACCCGACAACTTTGATTGTCACAATATCCTGCACGTCGATAAGCCCAACGGGCTTATCATCCGCGTCCACGACTGGAAGCTCGTCGATTCTGTGCTTGTGAAAAATAGCGGTCGCCTGGGCCGCGAGGTCGTCGAGGCGGACTCTTTTGCAGTTTTTGGTCATAACTTCGGAGGCCTTCATATCGAAACTGGCCGGACCATTTTTTGTCATCAGCCGGCGAATGTCCCCGTCAGTAATTATCCCGGCAAGTTTGCCCTGTTTGTCAACTATCATTATCGCGCCATGCCGTTTCACTTCGCTGGCTTTTTTAAGCATCTTTCCGATTGTGTCCGAGCCGACCGCGAGGGGCAGTTTCTCGCCGGGCTTGAATATCATCGATTGCTCAACGGTCATCAGTTTTGTGCCTAAGGAGCCCCCCGGGTGGAACCGCGCGAAATCTTCAACGCTGAAATTCCGGGCTTTCATTACCGTTAGCGCTAACGCATCTCCCAGGGCGAGCATGCAGGTCGTTGAGACGCTCGGCGCAACGCCCAGCGGGCAGGCCTCGGTTAGCTTGCCCATACTTAGGACGACGTCGCTGTATTTGGCGAGGGTGGAGTCCTTTTCGCCCGTAATGGCGACCAGCGGAATCTGGATTTGCTTGACGAGGTTAATCAGCCGGAGGATTTCATCGGTTTCGCCGCCGTAGCTGAGGACCAGAACAATGTCTTCTTTTCGAAGTCTTCCGAGGTCGCCGTGGACGGCTTCCGCGGGGTGCAGGAAATGGCTCGGCGTTCCTGTGGAGGCCAGTGTCGCGCTGATTTTCCGGCCAATGAGACCGGCCTTGCCGATACCGCTGACTATTGCCGAGCCGGAGCAGTTGTAGAGCATCTGGGCCGCCCGCGCAAAATCCTGCCCCACCATCTCCGCCAGGCCTTTTATGGCCTCGCTTTCGCTTTCAATTACCTGCTTTGCGTATTCAAGGTCAAATTTCATATATTGGCTCACTCGTAGAAGCCCTCAGATGCCAAAACGGGCCATGCTGCTGACAGTATCGCTGAAATGCTGCCCGCCGTCAAGGTTTACCATAATACCCTGTTATTATGCTGCGGCGTTACAGTTTGACGACGCTTCCCCGGTCGTTGTGACAGACGATTTCAGACCTTTCGCCGGCGTATTCGGCGGACGAATGGATAATGACTTTCTTGTTGTTGTCCTGTTCGATATGTGCAATCGCGGCTCTTTTTTCGTTTTGCAGGTAGTCCCCTACATCCGGCGCGACGAACAGTTCCACCTTTTTGACCTGCTCTTTCGAGGCGGCCAGGTGCAGCAGCCGGATAAGCTCAATAGCGGACGATTCGTGACTTTTCACATAGCCGCTGCCTGCGCAGTTCGGGCAGGCCAGATAAGTGCTGGACTGCAAGCTCGGGCGCATCCTCTGCCGGGTCATCTCGATGAGGCCGAAGTTGCTTATGTGCAGGATTCTCGACCTGGCGCGGTCGGTCCTGGTCGCCGCCCTGAAGACCTTTTCGACTTCCCTGCGGTGTTTGGGGCTTCGCATATCGATGAAGTCGCAGATTATCAGCCCGCCGAGGTCTCGAAGGCGCAATTGTCTGGCGATTTCCTCTGCCGCATCGAGATTGGTCTTGAAGGCGGTTTCTTCGGCGTCCTGGTGTTTGCGGAAGCTTCCGCTGTTGACGTCGATTGCGACCAGCGCCTCGGTTTGCTCGATGACAATTGACCCGCCTGTTTTGAGTGGCACTGTCCGCGAATGCACCTTGGTAATTTCCTGCTCAATCTTGTATTTGTGAAACAGCGGCTCGCCGCCGTCATAAAAGATGACGCGTTGTTTCAGCCGGGGCGACGCTATCGAGAGGAAATCGCGAATCCGCTTGACCATACTTTCGGAGTCGCACAATATCCTGGTTATGTCGTTGTTGAAAACGTCCCGCAGCGTTCTTATGACCAGGTCTGATTCCTGATACAGTTCGAACGGCGTCTTCGCGCTTGAAATTCTTTTTTCAATCGCGGCCCAGAGTCGCCTCAGATACTTCATATCATTCTGGATGTCCCGCTTGGAGCTTCCCTGGGCGGCCGTGCGGATAATGAAACCGATGTCTTTGGGGGGATTGCTCTGCTCGAAGATGTTTCGAAGCCGTATCCGCTCCTGCTCATCCTCAATTTTGTGAGACACGCCGGATTTTGCCATCCAAGGCATCATAACCAGGAATTTGCCCGGCAGCGCCAGATACGTGCTCAGCGTCGGCCCCTTGGTATTGATTCCCTCCTTCGTAACCTGGACTACCACCTCGTCGCCCTTGTGCAGGCAGGCCTGAATCGGTTTTCGTTCGTGGAGCGCCCTTCGCTTGCCGATTTCCTCGGTATCGATTGCGGATTTACCCGCGAAATAGCGGGGGTGGAGGTCGCTGATGTGCAGGAAGCCGTTTTTGCCGGTTCCGAAATCGACGAAGGCCGCCTGTATCGCCGCCTCGACGTTCACGACCCTGCCCTTGTATATGTTGCCCACGTATCTTGTGGAGCTTGTCCGCTCCACGTATAATTCCTCAAGCGAGCCGTCTTCCATAACAGCTACGCGGCATTCTTCGCTCTCGGCCACATTAATAAGCATTTCTCTTGCCATTTGGATTTTCTTTCTTAATTCTTAATTCTGAGTTATAAATATCGCACGTTTACCCGCCTGACCGGCCCCGTTAAATCCGTCGTTTTCAACTGTAACAAATCAAGAATTTCGTCCACCCGTATTGTCCCCGCAGCGCTGATTTTGCAGTCAACGGCGACCTGTTCCCGTTCGACCTCGATTGATTCAACAAAAGGCCGAATATCAACCAGTTTTGTTTTTGAATCCTCGCCTGTTCGCCGATTCACAATGATTTTATCGCCCGCCAGAATATCGCAAGCGTGCTGCCTGATAACATCATTTGTTCGCACCTTCATTACATATCTTGCTGAAATCGGTTCCGGTATATTTTTTGCCTGGGTGGTTTCCACTGAAATGATTTCAATGCCGTCCGGCAGTTCGCCCCGCAACGCCTCCTTGTCAATGCCGGTTTCGCCCTCCGCAAGCCACAGACACAGCATCTCGTCGTCCGATTCGACGCCTACGCTTTTCGGCAGCACCAGCGACATCCGCTGATGCGGGTTGTATCCCTGACTGTACGCGACTTTGACCCCCGCCCGCACGCAGGCACGCCGGAATAGGCGCATTGTCTCCGCGTGCGACAAAAACCGCAAACTCCCTCCTATTCGGAATCGAATTACTGCTAACATCTGCTTTCCAATTTTTGACGCCCGGCCCCCCTCAATCCCTTAGGGACTAATTAGAGGGGGCTGCTTAGAACGCTTCGGGCAATATCTTTCTGACCGCGTCACGAAGAAAGCTGGATATCTGTCTTTCGGAATTCATTCCCAGAACCTTTCTGGCGACCTTATTGCATTCCTCTATCGTGACTGAGCGAATAATCTGTTTCACTTCGGGTATCATCGGCGCCGCAATCGACAGCGTTCGCACGCCCAGACCCAGCAGCAGCATTACCGACTCCGGCTCTGAGGCCATTTCTCCGCAGACGCTGACATCTACCTGCGCCTTGTGCGCATCCTGAATCACCGTTCTGATAAGCCGAAGGACCGCCGGGTCAACAGAGGAGTATAACGTGGAGACAAGTTCGTTGCCCCTGTCAACGGCCAGCGTGTACTGGGTCAGGTCATTTGTCCCTATGCTGAAAAATTCGGCGTCCCTGGCCAGCATCGACGCCGTCAGCGCAGCCGCAGGAGTCTCAACCATAATCCCGACCTTGATTTTCCTGTTATACGGTAAGCCCTCCTCGTCGAGGTCTTCCATTACGTCGCCCAGAATCATTTTGGCCTGCATCAGCTCCTGCAGGTTGGTTATGAGCGGAAACATTATCCGCAGGTCCCCCAGCACCGACGCCCGCATAATTGCGTGAAGCTGCGTTTTGAACATCGTCAGGTTTTGCAGGCAGAATCTTATCGAGCGCAGTCCCAAAAACGGGTTTGGCTCCCGGATGTAACGTCTGCTCTGGGTATATTTGTCCGCTCCAAGGTCCACTGTTCTGAGCACCACCGGCCTGGACTTGAAGACCGCCACCGTCCGCGAATAGGCCTCGTAATGCTCCTGCTCCGTCGGCTCAGTGTTGCGGTTGAGATACAAAAATTCCGTCCGATAGAGTCCTATCCCCTCGCCGCCTTTTTGCAAAACCCCCTGGGCCTCGTCCGGGAACTCGATATTGCCCATCAGCATCACCCGCACCCCGTCCCGCGTTTCAGCGGGTTTTTCCCTTATGGTATCAAGCCGATGTTCAAGCTCGGTGTATTCGACGGCGTATTCGAGATATTGCTGTATCGTGTTATCGTCGGGATTTATGATGACGATGCCCCGGTTGCCGTCGATGATTACCGTGTCGCCTGCGTTGACGCTTTCGGTGATGTCTTCCAGCGCGACCACCGCGGGGATACCCAGCGACCTTGCCACAATCGCGGTATGACTTGTTCTGCCTCCCGCGCCGGTGGCTATACCTTTGACGTACTCCTTATTGAAACTTGCCGTCTGTGTGGGGCTTAATTCGCGGGCGACAATAATCGCCTCTTCCTTCAGGGCCGCGATGTCCTGCCGCTTGCCTCCCACTAAGTGTCCCACCAGCCGGTGCTCGATGTCATATATGTCGGCGGCCCGCTCGCTTATATAAACGTCTTTTACTTTGGCGAAATGCGAGGCGATATCCCGCAGAGTGCTCGAAACGGCGAACTCCGCCGTAACCAGCTCCGTGTTCACCATATCAGTTATTTTTTTGCGGAGCGTGCGGTCCCGCAGATAGCTCAGGTGCACCGCGAAGATGTCTTTTATCTTCTGCCCCCCGATTTCCTCCTGTTCGGCCTGAAGGCGGGTCAGCTCCTCAATCCCGTCCTTGAAGGCGTTGCGCACGCGCTGCGTTTCCGTCAAACGCTGCGACGGCTCAATCAATCGCCTTGGAATCCGGTAATCCTCTGCGTCGATAACGAAGCATTTACTGATTGAAATTCCCGGCGAAACGGCTATGCCTTTTTTTATTTCCATCGTCGACTTAAATCAGGACATCTGCCTGCTTTTTTCCTCGGGCGTCGGCTCGCCGAATTTCTTTACCTCAACGAGCTCTCGCAGCGCCTCAACCGCCTCGGCTGCATCGGCGCCCTCAGCTTTTATTTTCAACCGGGTTCCGTATGTGGCCGCGAGCATGCTCATTTGCATAATACTCTTGCCGTCCACGCTCGTTTCCGCCTTACTGACGGTTATCGAGGCCTGAAACCTGCTGGCAGTATCCACAAATTGCATCGCGGGCCGCATATGAAGCCCGTCCGCGTTTTTTATTTCAACTTCAAGTTCGCAAACCGTATTTTGCACTGTATCGCCCGTCTCTATATCACCGGCCTGGTTGTATCACAAAACTCACAAGGACGGATTGACGTCCGCTTCCTTCAGTAAGTCCTCAATCTGTGCAGCCGTCTGCGACTGCCTGAGGAACTTGCGGAATTTTTCCTGCTGAAGGTGCTTGAAAATCTGCTCCATTGCCTGCAGGTGTTTATCGGGGTCGTCGGCGGGGCTTATCAGAAGTATGACCGAGTACACCGGCTGTTTGTCCAGCGCGGCAAAATCGACGCCTTTGCTGCTTTGCCCCAAAGCGGCGACCACGCTTTTGACCGCTTTGTGCTTAACGTGCGGAACGGCTATTCCTTTACCCATTCCGGTACTCGCTTCGTTCTCTCTCTTGATTACGGCTCGCGTTATCTTGTCGCAATTGCCTTTGCCTAACCGGCCTGCCTTGTCTATTGCGGTGACAAGTTCCGTTATGACCCCGTCCCGGTCCTTTGCCTGCAGCTCCGGGATAACCGCTTCAAAACAAACGAAATCCGCGCAGGCGTAAACGTCGCTGCCTTTTTCCTTTACCACGAAGATTTTCTTGCGTTCCGCCCTGAGGATGATTTCCACCGCGATATTGCCCGCTTCTTTGCTTCCTTCTTTGCCGTCAACAACAACCTCAATCTGGTTGATGACGTCGTAAAATTTCGGCAGCTTTTCGGTTTTTTCCTCGGCGTAGCTTTTCACCGCTTCCGGTATATCAGTATGTTTGCCGCTAATCGTGAATAACAAGGCAGTTCTCCTTTCCTGCTTTTATGCGCCACTAAAAAACATATAAATCCACGGTTTCCACTGACCTCTTTATTATACACAGGCCCGTCCCGAATTCACGCATAATCTGCACTCTTTGCTCCGCAGGTGCTTACACGAATAATCAATCTTCCGCCGGTTCTATTTGCATCTCTTTTGGCAGATGTCTGCCTGTCCAGTGAATCCAGGCCCCCGGCAGAGCGGCGACTATCCATACCGCCCGCTGACACAGCGCAATAGCCAGCGCAGGCACTTTCGCGACGCCGGCTATTTCGACAAACAGAACCGCAAGCCCCCCTTCAACTATTCCGGCACCGCCCACGCTGATGGGTATCGCACCGAGGCCCCAGGTCAGCGGGAAAAACACGAAATAATATTTCGCGCTCGCTTCTATACCTATTTGCCGTCCAATCAGCCAGAAACCGGTTATAACCATTGATTGAAGTATAAACGTTAGCCCGAAAGCCGCGAGTATCGTCAACGGATTGCTGCCATACAAGACCGCCGCAGTCCAAAGCTTTTTGGCAAATGTTACGCCGTGCTGATATGCCTTGACTAATAAGTTCCTTCCGACTGGAAAAACGGCAACTATACCAACCAATATCACCAGACCGATTATTGCCCACTTCAAAATGCCTGACGCCGCCTTTGGGCTTGACCCGAGGTTTACGCCTCGTAACAGAACGAAATAACAAAAACCCGCCATAATTAAAGAGCTTACCAGCCCGATAAACCTGTCCACAAATATGCTCAGCACGGCTGCGAATTTTTTCTCCGTGTGCTTGGTAACATACCACGCCCGAATCAAATCCCCGCCCACCGAGCCGGGCATCGCGTTATTGTAAAAAAGCCCGAGGAAATGCAGCCGAATCGCCGCCCAGATAGCTATATGAATCCCCTGTGTCCGCAAAAGCAGCCACCACCGCGACGCGAGTATCGCCTGGCTTATGACAAACGCCGCCACTATCCCGGCGAAAAACCACGGCCCCATCTTTACGAAGCTTTGCCAGAGTATCACATAACGGCGAACATCGTCTTCTTTTCCGCAAACCCATATTCCTACCGCGATTATCGCGGCTGCTACAAACCCGATTCGCAGATAAAAGAATATTTTGTGTGCCTTGCTCTTTTTTTGCTCACCCATTTAGCTGCTTTCAGCGTAAAAAACTTGTTTTATAAGATGATAACGGTTAAAACCCTTTCCGGCAAGTTTATCCGCCGGTGGCGGAATTACTTATTGAAGGAGAAATAATCGTGGTTGCCGACAAATCAATTGAACAGGGCACACAACTGACGCCGGAATTCGACGCGGATGGCCTTATTCCCGCCATCGCGCAGGATGCCGAAACAGGCGAAATCCTGATGGTCGCCTATATGAACCGCGAGGCCCTCGACTGCACCATCAAAACCGGTTGCGGAACCTATTACAGCAGGAGCCGAAAAAAGCTCTGGAAAAAAGGCGAACAATCAGGCCATGTCCAGAAGGTCAGCCAAATCCTCGTTGATTGCGACCAGGATTGCATCGTCCTCAAAGTTACCGTCGATTCAGGCCAATGCCACACCGGTCACCAGTCCTGTTTTTACCGCGTAGTGAAAAAAGGAACCGCTGACCAGCTCGAATTCATCGCCGAAAAGGTCTTCGACCCGGACGAGGTCTATGATAAATAAACAAAGCCCAAAACGTCAGCTAATGATTTGGGCTTTGTAAATTTTTGCCGTATGTGAAACAGGGGCTATTTTAACAGCCCGTAATCCTGCAAAGTTTTTCGCAGAAGTGCTTTTTTGCTTTCTTCCATCGGCACCAGGGGCAATCGCATTTCTTCATCCGACAGGTTCAGCATCGCCATTGCCGCTTTTACGGGTATCGGATTCGACGCCAGCGAAAGCATTCCTCTGCTCAGGGCAAATAGTTTTTTGTGCCACTTCAGCGCGCTCGTAAAATCCCCCTCCAATATCGCGTCCGTCAACGCCTTGACGTCCGCGGGGGCGATGTTGGCCACGACGCTGATTACGCCTTTGCCGCCCACCGCGGCTATCGGCAGCGTCATCGAGTCATCGCCCGACAGAATCGTCATATTGCATCGCGTAGCGATTTCGCTGACGTGGTCCATCTGGCCTGTCGCGTCTTTTATCCCGACGATATTCTCAATCTCCGCCAGCCGCACAATCGTATCGACGGTCATCCCCGCCCCGCATCGGCCCGGAATGTCATACAGAATAATCGGCAAATCCACTTCTTCCGCTATCGCTTTGAAGTGCTGGTAGAATCCTTCCTGCGTCGGCTTGTTGTAATACGGGTCAACCTGCAAGGTCGCGTCCGCGCCGACTTTTTTCGCAAAGGTGGTCAGTTCAATCGCCTCAGCCGTCGAGTTTGAACCGGCACCGGCAATCACCGGAACCTGTCCTGCCACGGTTTTGACAACGCGTTCAATCACTTTTTTATGCTCATCATGGCTAAGCGTCGGGCACTCACCGGTCGTTCCAACCGGCACTATGCCGTCTATCCCGCCTTCAATCTGAAACTCAATAATCTCATCGAGGGTCTCGAAATCGACTTGCCCGTCTCTAAAAGGCGTTATCAACGCCGTCATCGCACCTGCAAACATTTGTCTTTCCTTCTATTTTCTGACTTCTATTTTTCTGGGTTTTAACTATCCGCTATACGCTAATCGCTGTTTTTTCCGTATTTATCAATCAGCCGAATCATTTCGGCTGCTGCTTCTCGTATCCCGACAAACAAACTTCTGGCTATAATACTGTGCCCGATATTCAACTCGCTCAGGCCTTCCATCGCGGCGACCGGGCCGATATTCCTATATGTTAGCCCGTGGCCGGCGTGCACAATCAATCCTTTTTTCAGGCCCAAGTCCCTGCCCGCTTCGAGCCATTGAAGCTGCTCGCTAATTTCTTTTTCTGTTTTGGCATTGGCGTATTGGCCGGTATGAAGCTCGATGGCGTCACAGCCGAATCTCGCCGCGGCGGCTATCTGCTCTTTTTCCGGCGTAATAAACGCGCTGACTAATATGCCCCTTGCGTGCATTCTCCGGACGACCTCTTTGAGCCGTACGCCGTTCGATGTGCAATCGAGTCCGCCCTCGGTTGTCAATTCCGCTCTTTTTTCCGGCACAAGTGTTACCTGCTGGGGCTCAATACCTTCGGCGATTCTGACAATCTCTTCTTCCATCGACATTTCGAGATTGAATTTGCAGGTAACGGTTTCCTTAAGAATCTGAACGTCCCGGTCGTTGATGTGGCGCCTATCCTGCCGAAGATGGGTAGTTATCCCGTTGGCCCCTGCCAATTGGCACTCCGCTGCCGCCCAAACAGGGTCCGGCTCATCGGCGTGCCTGGCCTGCCTTACTGTTGCTATATGGTCAATATTTACGTTCAAAACAGCCATATTATATCCTTAATATACAGCCCCAAGCCCGATAAAGGGGCTATCTAATTATACCGTTTTTGATAATATCAGCAAGATTATAAGTTGGCGGATTGTGATTTGAATTTGTATAATCCCGCGGAGGCGGATTGTAAAAAAGAATAATCCACCTGCGCTGAAGCTACGGTGGACAAGATAATCAATCGGAAATAAGAGATGACGTTAAGCTGGGCAAACAGAATAACCATTCTGAGGATACTGCTGATAGCGCCGTTTGTCAGCTGTATGCTCCAGATAAACGACCCTGAGCTGAACGACCACATTCGGCATTTGATTCGCTATTCGGCGGTGGCGATATTTTTTCTTATGGCGGCAAGCGACGGTATTGATGGGTATCTGGCGCGTAAAAACGGGGAGGCGACCAGATTGGGGGCGTTTCTTGACCCGACGGCAGACAAGCTGCTGATTACTTCGGCTTCACTGCTGCTTGCCTCGCATCACGCAGGGGTTGCCGGCTTCATACTGCCGCCGACTGTGGTCGTGCTGATTATCGGCAAAGACCTCCTCATCTTCCTCGGCTTTTTGATTATCTATTTTCTCACCGGCAAGGTCCGGACTGTCCCGGTCTTCGCGGGAAAGGCGTCCACGGCACTTCAATTGTCGATGGTAGCGGCGATTCTAATCGCGCCGGAGGTCTCATCCGTTTTTCACGGCTGGGTTTATTTTGTGCGGGTCTTGTGGTGGTCGGGGGCAGCAGCGGCGGTATTAGCAACACTGGTCTATATCCGCGCCGGCTCAAAATTCATCGAACAGTACGAACAACACAACGGGCGTTAGTTGTCAGCGTGCAGCGTTCAGCGAACAGAGGCGGTCGGTTTTACTTTTCGGGGCGGGCGGCCTTGAAACTGAATGTCTCGGAGTATTTTTCGTCGCTGGTGATAATAATTTCGCCTGCCACGCTTAAGTCGGGATTCAGCCAGCCCCTCGCGTAGATGTCGCCGCCCATGATGTGGTATTGCTTAGCGTCAGCCGTGGTTTTGTGGACCATAAATTTTCCCTTGGCGAGGAAATACAATTTCGACGGGTCCTGGCCTTTCTCATCCCGATATATTTTTCCCGGGTAAACCTTGCCGTCTAAGCGGCCGCCCTGGATGTCAAAGCTGTCCTTTTTGTCGTTGGAGTAAGAGCCGGACCAGTTGCCGCCTAATTGCCCTTCAGAGCTGATAAACAGGGCGAGCTCTCCCCGCGGGTTATCCGTCCCAGGCAGCCGGACAATCACGTCGAATTTGACTGCGCCGGGAATTTTCGCCTGCTTTTCGCTGAGCGGCGGGACGGGCTTTTCGGATTTCTCGCGAAGCTGCCATTCTTTCCACGGCGTCAAATCCTGCGCCGTATCCGGGTCGGGCGTGTGGCTTTTCCTGTAACGCTGAAAGCCGTAAACCAGGCCCACCAGCAGCAAAACGATTATCAGCCCGACAATGGCGTTACCTCGCCGGTTTTCGGATTCCGGAAATAATTCTTTGTTCCTCATCGTATAACTCCCTCAAATAAGACAATAATTGGTTCCTGCACCTGCCGACAGTTTAACTGTGTCACCGAAATACGTCAACTATTGTTTTCGTCATACGTCGTTCGTAATTTTACAAAGCAACTGATTGCGTGCCGGGTTTTAAGGGAACAGATTTTCCGTTCCAGAAGAATTTTCCTGTAAGGCCCGGCGGTAAAGTAATATTGCCTTTTATGCCGGTTTTTCCGTTGCGGTCAAGGCGGAGGGAAATTTGGCCTAAGGGATGAGGCATTTTGCCCTCGACCCAGGTTAAGGGGCCCAAGTGGGGTTCGATTCGGACGGATTTGAAGCCGGGTTCGGCGGGCATTATGCCGCAGACGGTTGCGAGCAAGTCATAATTTGGACTTGCGCTCCAGGCGTGACAATCGGAACGGGTAGGTTCGGGATTTTCCGCGAAGGTTGTGAGGCCAATTTTGAGCATATCGCGCCAGGGCTGGAGCATTTCGATATAGCGGTCGCCGAAGCCGACTTTTTTGGCGGCGCGGATGAGGTAATAGCGGTAATAGAAGGTGCACTGGGTGAGGTTTGAATCCGAGACGACTTTTTCCATCAGTTTTTGCTGCTCGTTGGGGTCAACTAAATCAACGAGGACGGCGAGGACATTTGCGTGCTGGCTGAAAATCGTTTTATCCGGTGTGTCGGCCAATAGTCCCCGTTTGTCATCCCAGCAAAGTTTGTAGGTGGATTTTTTGAGCGAATCGGCGAGCTTTCTGTAATGGTCCGCGAAATATTTTCTGCCGAAAGCGTCGTTCAGTTGTGCGGCGTAATCGAGGGCGTAAACATATTGAAGCGTAAGGATGGAAGAGCGGCCCTGGTTGTCGAGCGGGGGGATACCGCCTATGCCCTTTTCTCTGTCCCAGGGCCAGGCCCAGTCAGTGAAATTCCACCAGATGGTTCTACCTAACATGCCGTCGGGGTCGATGTATCTTTCGTGCCAGTTGAGGACGGTATCGATGCCGGGCAGGAATGATTTTACGAATTGGGGGTCGTCGCGGTGCATCCAGTAATCGTGAACCATAGCAACCCAGAACAGCGAATATGGCGGGATAATTTGCATAGATGAGCAGGGGTATCGGCTCTGGGTGAGGCCCTCGGCGACGCGGGAGTCATCGAAGGCGGTGATTGTGTTTCGCATAAGGCGGTCATCGCCGGAGACGTAAAGCGAGATAAGCGCCTGTATGCGGGTGTCGCCGACGTACTGGAGCTGTTCGTAGTAGGGGCAGTCGTAGTAAGTTTCGCCTGCGCAGAGGCGGGCGGTGCGCCAGCCGACGTCCCAGATGTTTTTCAGGCATGGGTCGGAGCTGGCGAAGACCGCGTTTTCCTTAAATGGATACGCGGTGAACCTGCCGTAGAAATCGTTGATAGTGAGAGTTTCATCTCTGCTGTAGATATCCATCTCGAGGTATCGCCAGGTCCGAAACCACAGCGTGGTGAATATGCGGTTTTCGCCGCCGTCGAGCTGGAAGATATCTCTGTAGCCATGGATTTTTTTGCCTTCGATTTCGTTTCGGTTGCCCTTTTGCCCTTTGGCATCGGAGAGGGCTTCGCTGTAAGTTAAAACAATCTGGGCATCTTTGCCTCCAGTGACGGAAATTTCGGGATAGGCGGTTGTGAGGAAGGTCTGGTCTAAGAGGATTGTCGCCCGCGTGTGCGGGGGAATCGTCAGTTTATGCTGGCCGTCGAAGGAGACAGCGTTGACATCCACGCCGGTTGCCTTTCTTGCCTTGCCGATTCGCTGCAATTTATCTTCCATAAGCGGGATTGTTCGCGGGACGAGCATCCAGGAATTATTGGTAGCGACGCCGGGGGGCACGGCTTTATCGAGCGGGCGGACTACGGGCCAGTCGCTGTCGTTGAAATCGGTCTGCTGCCAGCCCCAGGGGTATTTGTCGCCGAGGATTTTGTCGCCGGGGCCGACAACATTGAAGGTATTCAGTGTGGACTGAACAGGCAAATAAGCGGTGTCCTGAATGACTTTCCATTTCTGGCCGGTGTTGACGAAGTCGAACCTGGGGTCGTCGGACTGGAGGACAAAAGCGGTTTTAATTGTCATCTGTGCGCCTGGTATAAATTCACCGAAATTCCAGACGACCGCGGCGATGGAGTTTTTGCCTTTTACAAGGTAAGGCGCGATATCGACTGTTTCGAATCGCCAGTGCATAAAGTCGCCCCGAGCGGGGCCGAAGCAAACGTTTTGGCCATTGACGAAGAGGTGATAGCGGTTATCGGCGGAGACGTGAATGACAAGTTTTTCGGGCGTTGAATCGAGGTCGAATGTGTTGCGGAAATGAAACACGCCGTAATCCTTCAGTGATGCCGTCGGATGTGAAACCCACGACACCTGCCAGCGTTTTGTTAATAAGTCAGGATTGATATTTACATCCGATGCCTGTGCGATAGCGGATACTTCGATGAAAACAATTGTTGTTAAAAATAATATCTTCTTCGTCATTTGAGATTACCTGCAATTGTTTAGCCCATTTATTTTTCAGGTTCGATAACGACGGCTGTGCCGTAACAGAGGACTTCAGTACCACTGCCGACCACATCGGATGCGTCATATCGCAGGCCCACAACGGCGTTGGCCCCTATTTCCTGCGCATGCTCCACCAGCAGCTCGTATGCCTGCTGCCGGGCCTGTTCGCACATCCGGGTATATGCCCCAATCTTCCCGCCTATGATATTCTTCAGTCCTCCCAGAATTCCCTGGGCAATCGTCGGCGAACGGACGATGATGCCGCGAACCACGCCCTTGTATTCCCTGATTCGGAAACCATCGATTGTGAAAGTTGTCGTTACCGGCATTTGCATTGTTTTTCTCCTTGATTCGTCTGATTGTTTGGCCTTTTATTTTTAATTCAGCCCTATTGTTTTAGTTTGCCTGACTCGGAAAGCACTTTGAAAATCCTTTTGTCTGTTCTGGGGTCGCTTCCCATGCCTAATGTTTCAAATGGGTACGCGCGGCGAATGGTAACGCTGTTCGTTTTAGTATCTAAGGGCAATTCGATAACAGGGCCAGGATAGGCGATGGATGAAAATGTGGTCCAGAAAGCCCCAACGTAGCAACGCTGCTCATCCGCAACCACAACGAAAGACTTACCGTATACGCCGACTTCTTTCGGAGCGGCAGGAATACTGCGTAGTCCTCTGTCTGTCAGTTCCATAGTATGGGTATTCCAGTCGTAAGATACGATGTCGGCAGCAGTCAATACCGGCCTATCCTCCAGTATTATTTGATTAATATCCGTGTTAGGTACAGCAACAAGATATATCGCGAAACGATTAGCATTGCCTGTGGTAGAGCTGCAGCCGGCGAGCGATATAAAACAGAGTGTTATAAGAATTGTTCTCATCAATTTAAGCATAGCATCTATCTCCTTTTGCCATTGCAGCCATTGTGCTTTTTGATTTTACATATATCTTTGCCATTTTCAACATATAACCGTGTTGCCGGCGGCAGGTATAAATGTAATTCTTGCTAATTATGCTGAAAATCGCTATCATTGACGGACAGCATATAGGGAATAATAAGAGGTTATCGAAATGAAACCGAAACTGATAATTTGCGGCGCAGCCGGCAGAATGGGCAGACGCATTGTGGCCCTAGCAGTCGAAGAAGGCGTGTTTGAAATCGCGGGAGCGGTTGAAAAAACAGGCCATCCCGACTTAGGCAAGGACGCGGGCGCTCTGGCAGGCGTTGCCCAGCTTAACGTGAAAGTAGCGGACGGTTTTCCCGCAAAGGCAGATATTGTAATTGATTTTTCACTGCCGGAGGCGGCGGACAAGTCGATTGATTATTGTTCGGGCAGTAAAGCAGGTTTGGTTTTGGGCACAACGGGCCTGAGCGAAGGCCAGCGGAAGAAAATAGAAACCGCATCATCGAAAGTCCCGATTGTCTGCGCGACCAATATGAGCGTGGGGATGAACACCCTGTTTGCCGTTGTCGGCAAGGTGGCATCGATGCTGGGGCCTGATTACGACGTTGAAATTGTCGAGCAGCATCATCGTTTCAAAAAAGACGCCCCGAGCGGTTCGGCGTTGACGCTTGCTGAAAATATCGCCAAAGCGACTGATAAGGAATTTCCTGATTGCCTTGCGTGCGGCAGAAATGGTAAAGATGCCCTGCGCGAGAAAGACACAATCGGTATGCACGCAGTTCGCGCGGGCGATATCGTCGGGATTCACTCGGTGATTTTCTCGACTTTAGGCGAGACGGTGACACTGAATCATACGGCGCACAGCAGGGACACATTTGTTCGCGGCGCACTTCGCGCAGCCAGCTGGCTGATTGGGAAAAAACCCGGCCTGTATTCAATGGCCGATGCATTAGGGTTGAAATAATACGATTGCAGGAAAGGAAGTGAGATTATGAATACGGTATTTGCATTGATAGCGATAATCGCGGGCGTGCTGGGTTCGCTGGTTGCGTTTAACAAGATTCAGTTGGACAAGTTTATAAGCCCCGGCGAGGCGGAGGACTGGCACAAAAAATACGGGAAGATATTCAAGATTATATCCCCTATAGCGGCTGTATTGGGGTTATGGTTTCTGCTAAGGCCCTAATGGCTTGGGCATCCCTTCCGGGAGACACCAAGTCAATTTTAGATTATTTCGGCGGGGTAAACCCCGCCCTACGATTTTCGTAGCGAGATGAATTATAATCAGGTTATCGACTCGCTAAACTCTTTAGCCGACCCGGATTATCTGGCGGGTATGACCCATTTTGCAATCAAGACAGACCGTGCGTTGGGCGTATCAGCGCCGCGTATGCGCAAACTTGCCAAAGAAATCGGAACAGACCATAAACTTGCGCTGCAGCTATGAGAAAGCGATATTCACGAAGCGAGGATAGTAGCTGCGCTTATAGATGACCCAAAGCAGGTAACGAAATCCCAGATGAACGGCTGGGTGCGTCAATTCGATAACTGGGCCGTGTGCGATGTCTGCTGCGGTGTACTGTTCGACAAGACGCCGTTTGCCTGGGAAAAAGCAATCGAGTGGCCCAAACGCAAAGAAGAATTTGTCAGGCGGGCGGGTTTTGCCCTGATGGCTGCTTTGGCCGTCCATGATAAAAAGGCAGCGGATAAAAAATTCGTCCCGTTCTTCAACATTATCAAACGTCACGCCGACGATGAACGTAACTTCGTCAAAAAGGCCGTAAACTGGGCGTTACGGCAGATAGGCAAGCGAAACAAGATGCTCAACAAAAAGGCCGTGGCTGTCGCAAAGGAAATCCGGAAGATGGATTCGCCCTCCGCTCGCTGGATAGCCGCCGACGCGATTCGGGAACTGACAAACAAGAAGATATTAGCCCGTTTGCGTAAATGATTGCAGGACGTTTGAGGTTTCCAAAACGGGGTCTGCGTGATAAAATTCCCCCTATTGTCATTCCGGGCTTGACCCGGAATCCAGATTGGAAAATTTGGATTCCCGCTTCCGCGGGAATGACAAAGTGCAACATAGTTATTTTGAACCTGCGATAATAATTGATATGACGCAATTTGCTATAACAGTTAAAGAAATAAGCAAGAGCTTCGGCAAAGTTAATGCCGTCCGCGACCTGAGTTTCGAGGTCGAGGCCAACACCTGCTATGGTTTTCTTGGCCCAAACGGGGCGGGCAAGACAACGATGATGAAAATGCTCTACGGCAAATGCACAAAGGGCGACGGCTCGATAAACGTCCTGGGCTATGACCCCGCGAAAGACGAGCTTGCAATCAAATACCTCTCAGGCGTTGTCCCACAGGACAATAACCTCGATGAGGAGCTTGACGTAATAAGCAACCTGATGGTTTATTCGCGGTTTTACGCGCTGCCGCGCAAGGCCGCGACGAGCAGGATTGATTACCTGCTTGGGTTTATGGAATTGTCGGACAAGCGCACCGCCAGAATCAGGGAGCTTTCGGGCGGTATGCAGCGGCGATTGATTATCGCGCGTGCGCTGATGAATAATCCAAAACTTTTAATACTCGATGAACCCACTACGGGCCTTGACCCGCAGGTGCGGCATTTGATATGGGACAAGCTGCGCCAGCTAAAAAGGCACGGGACGACGATTCTCTTAACGACGCACTATATGGAAGAGGCGTTTGCGCTTTGCGATACGATTTTGATTATGGATAAAGGCGCGGGCATACTTCGCGGAGCACCCGCTGAGCTGCTTATGAAAAATGTCGAGAAGCACGTCCTTGAAATTACGGGCAGCCATTCACTCGAAGCGACAGCCAACGGCGCGATACTGCAAAAACTTCGAATCGACCGCACGCAGGAGACAACGCGGGTGTATTGCGATGATGACCAGCTTCTGCGGCAATTGACCGGTCGATTAGAGGGCGCACATTACTTTTTGAGGCAGTCGAATCTGGAAGATGTGTTCTTAAAGGCGACGGGAAGGGCTTTGAATGAAAAGCAGTAAATCATATCCTTACCCGCCGCTTGCGAGACGTCTTTTCGGCGTGTGGTTCCGCCATACGCGGGTATATACGAAAAATATTTTCAGCAACGGGTTGCCTCCGTTTCTTGAGCCGCTGTTGTTTCTGGCGGGCGTCGGACTGGGCTTAGGCAAATACATAACCCAGTCGATGGAGGGCCTGACTTATATCGCGTTTCTGGGGACGGGACTTCTTATGACGGCGGCGATGTTTACCGCATCCTTCGAATGCACCTTCGGAACATTTATCAGGATGGAGTTCGAGAAGGTTTATGACGGGATGCTGGCTGCGCCGATTACCGCCAATAACCTGATTATCGGTGAAATTATCTGGGCGGGGACAAAGGGATTTTTCTTCTCGTTTGCCGTGCTGTGCGTTCTTACCTGTTTCGGCATCATATCTTTGCCTCGCGGCTTGCTCGCCCCGTTTGTGGGTTTTTTCACGGGGCTGATGTTTTCCGTTATGGCGTTATTGGTTACGTCATTTGTGAGGACGATTAACCATTTCAATTTTTATTTTTCGGGTTTTATCTCGCCGATGTTTTTCTTTTCAGGCGTGGTCTTTCCGATTTCAAATCTGCCCGCTTATGTTCGGCCGTTCGCTGAGGTCATACCCCTGACGCATTCGGTCCGGCTAACCCGAGCCGTCTGTGCCGGCCAATACAATTGGTACCTTCTGCTCGATATGCTTTACATCATCGCCTTTATTCTCCTAATTGGCTTTTTCGCGGTCAAACGGCTCAAAAGACGACTTGTTTACTGATTCAAAGCGGCGAGGACGCTCATCGCGTTGAAGAGGGCGTGGACGAAAACGGGGCGGAAAAGCGAGCCGCTTTTTTCGTATGTATAGCCGAGGCAAATCGACAGGACGAACAAGGCGGGCCCGCGTCTAAAAAACCTCGCGGTAAAAGAGTTACGGTTTACGGATTGAGAAGAGCTGTTTTGGGTAGTCGATAGATAGTTTGAAATTACTGAGGAAGGTTTTTACGCCGAGGAGGACGCAATGCAAGTTGGGCATAAAGTCGATAGCCGTCCTGGGTATCGTATGAGCAATTTTTTCCTTTCCCGCAAGTAACTGGCGTGTGTCGAAAATATCAATAGTGCAGGTATGGCCATAAGCGGTCGTGCACCCGTTGCCGGTATTGACGTTTTTTGCCGAGCCGGCAGTAAGATTATGGCCAAGAATCTGTGCGTAGGATGCGGGCAGACAGCATTCGTCGGCGCCGGTATCTATCAGGCCTATTGTATTAAGGAATCTGCCGGTATCAGGGTTGTTGATTCGCACAAATAACCACGGCCGCGGTATCGGGTCGGCGTCGGAGGACTTTAGAAACGGAAAGTCACTAATGGGCATTTCGATACACCAGAGTAATGTTGTGGTCCGGGACGAAGAATATCACGGGGTTGTTTACGCCCTTTTCTCTTGCCTGTTTCATTACGGCGTCAGGGCTGCTGCCTGATGCGATAATCGTCCTGTCGGACATCGACCGCATCGCGACGTATTTGCCCTCGTACCCCTCTTCTGTTATCAGAACCTGCTTCGACATATTCATCTTGTACACTTCCTTTGAAAACTTATTTCAACCGGATTATACCATTTTTAAGGCAACAATCAAAGCGTCTTGTACAACTATCGACTTCCCGATAAGTTTTCGAATAACGCCGAATATCCGCTTGCTCATAACTACAATTAAAACAAGGACTTGAGCGCACAACATTGCAGGGTAATCACAGGCGAAAAACGCGTGTTTTTGTGCTTTTTTGCGGCGAACGGCTGGTTTACTGATTCAGCGCGGCGAGGATGCTCATTCCGTTGAAGAGCATGTGGACGAAAATGGGGCGGAAAAGCGAGCCGCTTTTTTCGTAGGTGTAGCCGAGGCAAATCGAAAGGACAAACAAAAGCTCCTCCACGAACGGCACGACCACAACCGCGGTGAAAACAATCAGGGCACGCACCTGCCACTGGGAATAGGCGATTATCTCCTTTAATTCCTCGTGCTGTGGCATTTGAAATTTGTCGCCGAAAATCAGTTTGCCGATTATGGTTATCAGGATAATCGCGCCGAGGACGGCCGGCATAACGGCTAACAGATTGAGGAACGCGGCGGCAAAGTCACGCGGAATGGTTCTCGGATTAAGCCCCAGGCCCTTTAAGCCGCGGACAAAAGTTATCCTTGCTATTATTACGCCTGTAACGATTGCGGGTATGACGCCGACGCAAAGTATTAGGTTTTCCGCGATTGCATCCTGCCAGTCGGGCAGATTTGGCAAAAGCAATTTCTTTACTAAAAATAGCGCCGATACCATCCCGAACCACAGAAAAAACGGGATGAGAGCGAAAAGGGGCGGCATATTGTTTTCGCGTGCGGGCGCGTTGTCGAGGGCTTTTGTGCCGAGAGACGTTTTTAATGCCCAGACCGACAGCACTAATACGCCGACTGAACAGACAATGAGGTCCGCTGCGGTGGTCTGAGCGCCAAACTCTTCGAGAATATTTGTTATTCTTGCGATATCCACAATTGCCGCTGTCTCTCTTGATAAAAACGAACGTTTGTATTACCATATCATTTATTCGACCAAAAGAACATAAACAACCAGGTTATGTGGGTGTGAATCGAGTTTGTAGGTAACTTTGGCTGGTTGCGTTAGACGGTTGCGGTTACGCGACTCGTTACGGTTGCGTTAAACGGCAAACGGCGTTTTACGAGCAGACGACAGACGATTGACGAAACGAGCCGCGCAACCTAATGACGATATACAAGAACTGCCTGCAAGGAAAAGTCACACCCGATTGATGTATATCTTGGCGGCTTTGGTGTAATATAGGACAAGGAAAATAGATATGGACACATTTCGAATCGAAGGACCAGTTCGGCTTTCGGGCACGGTATCCGTCAACGGGTCGAAGAACGCGGCGTTGCCGATTATGGCCGCGGCGATACTTGCGCCGGGCAGATCAATCCTCAAAGGCGCTCCCCGGCTTTCGGACATTTCGGTCTTCGGACAATTGCTCGTGGATATCGGCTGCAAGGTGGAAAAAGAATCCAACGGCGATATCAGCATTGACTCGACCATAATAGGTAAGCCGGTGGGAGAATACGACATTGTCCGCAAGATGCGAGCGGGAATTTGTATTCTCGGTCCACTTTTGGCACGGTGCGGCAAGGCGCAGGTCTCGATGCCCGGCGGCTGCGCAATTGGTTATCGCCCGGTCGATATTCATATTCGCGGACTGCGAGAGCTTGGCGTTCATATCGACCTCGAAAACGGCTATATCGTCGCGGACGCGACCAAGGGACTGAAGGGTAACGAGATATTTTTAGGCGGGCCTTTCGGCTCAACTGTTCTGGGGACGGCAAACGTGCTGATGGCGGCGACGCTGGCCAAAGGTACGACGGTAATCGAATCTGCCGCCTGTGAGCCGGAAGTTACCGATTTGGCAAACTGCCTCAATAAAATGGGCGCAAAAATAACCGGCATCGGCTCGCCTCGTTTGACAATCGAGGGAGTCAAGCAGTTAAAACCTTTCGAATACGAAGTTATACCCGACCGCATTGAGGCGGGGACATTTATGGCGGCGGCGGCGATTACCAAAGGTTGTCTGCACATAAAAAACTGCCGGCTCGGAGACCTTATGGCGGTTGTGGATAAGCTCCGCAATATCGGTGTTACCGTCGAGGCGGAAAATTCCGGCTGCATTGTCGCCTGTTCGGGGCACGTAAGGCCGACGGATATCACGACCCAGCCATATCCAGGTTTTCCAACCGACCTTCAGGCGCAGTTTATGGCGTTGCTGGCTCTGGCGGAGGGAAACAGCATTATAATTGAAAAGATTTTCCCGGACAGGTTTATGCACGTTGCGGAGCTTGCACGAATGGCGGCCGATTTGCGAAAAGAAGGCGCGACTGTAATCGTATCGGGAGTCAAGAAACTAATCGCCGCGCCTGTTATGGCGTCGGACCTGCGCGCATCAGCCGCTCTTGTAATCGCGGCGCTGGCCGCCGAGGGCACAACCATAATCAACAGGGTTTATCACATTGACCGCGGCTACGAAAAAATCGAGGAACGGCTGAACCCCGTCGGTGCAAAAATCACCCGCGAAAGTGACGGTTCGGTATAGGATAAAAAAATGAAGAAAATTCTTGCCGTAATTGGCAGTCCCCGTAAGGGCGGCAATACTGATTTGCTTGTCCGCAAGCTGGCCGAAGGGGCAGCGTCGAAAGGCGCAAAGGTCGATACGGTTATGCTGGCGGGCCTGAATATCCGCGAGTGCGACGGCTGTCACGTCTGCTGGAAAGGCAAATCCTGCTGTAAAAAAGATGATATGCTGGGGTTGTATGAGAAAATCATCGAAAGCGACGCGATAGTGTTCGGCACGCCCGTTTACTGGTTTGGGCCGACGGCGCTGATGAAGGCGTTTATCGACCGGTTCGTGTATTTTAACTGCCCCGAAAACAGGGCGAAAATCAAAGGCAAAGCCGCGGCCACAATAATACCTTTCGAAGATGACGACCTTGACACAGCAAGACCTCTTGTTGAGCTTTTTAAAAAGTCGTTCGACTACCTTGAGATGCGATTGGTCGGCAGTGTGGTTGCGGGCGGGGTGGGCGAGAAGGGCGATATTCTCAAAAAGCCGGACCGGCTGAATGAGGCATACGAGCTGGGCAAACGACTTGCGGACTGATTGGAGCGAGCCACAATATTTAGCACTCGTTGCGGCAATCGCTCGTATAACCGGTAAAATTTTGTTTATACGGAAACAGTAACTTTATGAAATGGTCGCTAAACGCAGGCCGGCTGTTCGGCATAAAATTCCGCATTCACGTCACGTTTTTTTTGCTGCTGCTGTATGTGTTCTTCTCGGATATAAAGGCGGGCTTCGGGCAGGCCGGTTTGTCGGTGCTGTTTGTGTGCGCGATATTCGCCTGCGTCGTAATTCACGAGCTTTCGCACAGTCTGGTCGCACGCCGTTTCGGCAGGGAGCCGAAGAGCATCACACTGCTGCCCATCGGGGGCGTCGCAGCAATAGATATGATGCCGACTAAGCCATCGCAGGAAATAATGATATCGATTGTAGGCCCGGCCACGAATATCGTGATAGCGATTCTGCTGGCCCTGCTGGGCGGCTTAAAATTAGCTGCTGCAATCGAAAAATCAAGCTTGACCGTGTCACAGTCGTTTCTCGCAAATCTTATTGTAGCCAATATAGTGCTGGCGGTGTTCAACCTTGTCCCTGCTCTGCCTATGGACGGCGGACGAGTCCTCAGAAGCATTCTCGCGATGAAGTTCGATTATCTGCGGGCAACTCTATGGGCGGTGAGCATAGGCAAAGTTATCGCGGCGCTTTTTATAGTCTTTGGTTTTTACAGCGGGGATTTCTGGCTGGCGTTGATTGGCTTTTTCATTTTCGCCGGTGCAGACAGCGAAAAACGGCAGGCAATCTACCTGACGATGCTCGCTCAAAGGCCGCCCGATTTGACAATACCGCCCGAATATATTAACTTAGAACAGGATGACCGGATTACGCGGCGATAACCGCGAGGTCAGACAATATTACCGTTATCGATTTGGAGGTAAAAGACATGTCGAGACAAGATGATAAAAGAATCAATCGCAGGAATTTTCTGAAGACGGCCGGGCTGGTCGGCGTGGGCAGCGTAATTACGGCGGCAAAGACAAAAGCCGCTGACGCCAACGGGCCGAATGTGCCGGCGGTGCAGCCGCCAATCCAAAAAGTGCCGAAACGAAAACTCGGCAAAACAGGAGTTGAGGTCCCGATATTATCGCTTGGTTTCGGCAGGCCCGGCGAACAGGCGATTTTGAGACAATCGCTCGAGTGGGGCGTAAACTACTGGGACACGTCGCTTGCGGCAGGAAACGGGATGAGCGAAAAAAGCATCGGCGAATTTATCGCCAAAAATCCCGACCGCAGGAAAGATATATTCCTCGTTACAAAGGAAAACAAATCGAAAAATGTTGATGACCTGGAAAAATGCCTGCAAACGTCACTGAAGCAGCTTAATACGAATTACATCGACCTGTATTTCGGCGTTTATATGGTAAATGATATGGTGCGATTCACCGACGACGTGAAGAAATGGGCCGAAAACGCCAAGAAGCGGGGCGTGATAAAACACTTCGGCTTCACCACCCACGAGAATATGCCTCAGTGTCTTATGGCCGCCTCGAAACTCGACTGGATTGACGCCATAATGATGAAATATGACTTCCGGCTGATGCAGGACAAACAGATGCAGGACGCAATTGACGCCTGCCACAAGGCGGGTATCGGTCTTATCGCAATGAAGACGCAGGCAATGCGGTTCCGCAATACCCCGGTCGATGCCAATGTTGTTGCCGCTGAAGCCGAGGCCGACAAAAAAATGCTTGCTCATTTCCTCGAAAAGGGTTTCACCGAAGGCCAGGCGAAAGTAAAGGTCATAATGGATGACCAGCGCATCAGCACGGTTTGCTCTTCGATGCCCAGCACTACAATGCTGATGAGCAATATCGCCGTCGCGCTCGATAAAACCAAACTTGCCGCCGATGATATGGAGATGCTCAAACGATATGCGCAGGCGACGTGCAGCGGATATTGCGCGGGCTGTGCGCATATTTGCGAGCCGGTCGCGTTGGGTGTTCCGGTCAGTGATATTATGCGGGCGCTGATGTATCATGACAACTACGGCGATGTTGCCCACGCCAGATCAGTATTCGCTGAGATTCCGGCTGACGTAAAACAGCGTTTGCTGAGCGTCGATTACAGCGTCGCGGAACACGTCTGCCCGAACTGCGTGCCGATAGGCAAACTCGTCGCGGACGCGGCAGCAAAATTAGCGTAGGCGATGCCGGAAAGCGCGTTATGATTCGGATAACAGGCAGCACGGTTATCAGCGAGGGCGATATTGTTTATCGATTCTCACGAAGTGCCGGCCCCGGCGGGCAAAACGTCAACAAGGTCAATACCCGCGTTACCCTTCTTTTCGATATCAGCCACAGCCGAGGCCTGACGGCTGAGCAAAAAGAGCTTCTGTTTGACCGGCTTTCATCACGGATTTCGGATGATGGGTTTTTAACAATTGTTTCGCAGAGACATCGGACCCAGAGCGCAAATCGCAAGTCAGCGCAAAACCGCCTCGTGGAGTTGCTCAAATTTGCCCTGAGAGATGTGCCCGTAAGAAAGGAAACCGACGTCCCGCACGGCGAAAAGAAAAAACGCCTGCTCCGCAAGCGCCGCCGAAGCGAAATTAAACAGATGAGAAAATCTGTCTCTTTTGACTAAACGGTTTCAAATAATAGAGCTGTCCCCATTTATTATTTATTGCTAATCTGCTTTAGCATTAACATCTTTCCAGCTTGTTGATAATGTTCGCATTTCCTTTGGCGGCCAATATATCTCAATCACTTTGCCTATTATTAATTTTCTCGGTACCGGTCCGAAATAACGGCTATCTAAACTATTAGACCTGTTGTCCCCAAGAACATAATATGATTCATCTGGGACAACACAGGGTTTTTTTATCCCGTATCCTTTGTTTTTATAAAAATTATTATTAATTTCATTGTAGTCATCTACGCCTTTGGTTGCGTTAGGAATATCAAATAGCCTAATTTTCCCATTAACATACAAATCATTATCTTTAACAAATACCTCTTCCCCGATTTTTGCTACTATTCTCTTGCAGATAACACGCGGTCGGAATTTAGGATGTTCTTTGATATATTCATCTGAAGCAGGATACTTTAAAAATATTATGTCTCCAATTTTTGGTCCATTGAATCTAATCGTCAGCTTATCGATGATTACGCCATTATTATTGTTTAATGTAGGAAGCATGCTATCCCCCATACAAGTGCTTTTACCAACAATAAAAAACGAAATTAATAGGGGTATTACTACCCAGAACAATATTGTCGCAGAAGAAATGATGCTCCAGATAATTATCTCATTATTGACATCATGTATTTGATATTTCTTACCTATGAAATAGGCATGAAAGCCGGAAACGATTCGTAATATTGGTAAAATTAAAAAAGAATATTGATGACTCATGGGCAATATAACTATCATAAAATAAATAATAAAATATACTAAGCATAAGAGTACCTTGCGGAAATAAAGTTGGCCTAAACCTGGAAATAGTAGTGAAAGAAAAGCACTTAACCATGGGTCTTTGCCTGAACTTTTATTTATTTGTGATACTTGTAAATTAAATCGACGACAATCATAGAATGCGTCAAAACATGAAGGCAACCGAATTCCAAACTGATCAATTAAACCTATGACCAGCGTCCAAAAAATAGATAAATTAGTTAATAACAACGAAACGCACCCTACAATATAAAATACGATGTGCGTTATACAAAAAAATGCGGCCTTGTAATAATTTTTTGCATAAAACTGGCCGAGTCTGGGAATAATCCAAGATAAACTAACTGCCAACCACGGCTCTTTTCCTTTTATTGAAGTTATAGAATCAATATTTCCCAAACAATAAAATCTCCTGCTCTATTTATCTTTGCCGGAACCAGACCCACGGTAACAAATGAGGACAGCCCTCCCATTATTATCTTTATCTTCAATTTTATTTTACCGAGTCATCCATCGGCATACCGAGTTGTTTTATCCAGCAAGCTCCACGTCAATTGATTTTCCCGTCGCTGGCCCCGCGGCAAGGGCAAGTTCTTTTCCAAGTCGAATCGCCTCTTGCATTGCCTCGGCGTTGTCGGCGATTTTACCCGCTTCATCAACGTTGCTGACAAACAGATTGGCAAAATAGCCCATATCGACGGTGTCTAAGTAGTATTTCATCATCAGCCGGATACAATCGAACGCTTTGCCGCCTTTTTTGCCTCCGACGGCAATGACCATAGCGAGCCGGCTTGCTTCTCGCGGCCCAATGATAGGACGCTTAAGAATATATTTGGTCGCCCAGAGGCACTGGCAGCGGTCGATGAGTGTTTTCGCCTGCGCACAAACGCTCATAAAAAATATCGGCGTCGCAAAAATCAGGCGGTCCGCTGCGAGGATTTTCGCAAGTACAACCGCAAAATCGTCCCCGACGGGACATTCGCCCGTCGCGTAGCAGGCCCCGCAGGCCGAACAGGGTGCCATACTAAACTTGCACAGGCGCAGGTATTCCGCCTCTGCGCCGGCGGAACTGGCGCCGGACAGAACCTCGCGCAAAAGAAGGTCGCTGTTGCTGTTTTCCCGCGGGCTTGTGGATATTCCGAGAACTTTCATAATTAGTCGCTTAATAGGGGGTTAATTGCGCTTCTTTGTTTCTCTTAATGCGTTTTCGTAGGCGGCATTTAACGAATTCAATTCCTTCTCTGCGGATTCGGTGTCGATGTGCAGGTCGGGATATCTTTTGGCAAGGTTTTTAATGGTTTCGACGTCGGTTTTGGCTTCGCGCAGCATAGTCATAAATTTCGGCACCGGCTGCGAGTATTTCGACTGCTGCACCTTAAGGTCAAAATCCTTGATTGCCGCCTCCAGTTTTCGCTGCGCTATTTGCAGGTCTTTTCTGGCATTTGCGATTCTCTTATCTGTAACGATATTTGCGTCACCGGCCTGCAACTGCTGGAGCAATTGTTCCCGTGAGCTGACAAGCCCGTCGGCTATTGTGCATTCGACGGCCTCCCTGGCGGTCAGGGTCAAAAGCGACCCCGATTTGTTCCAGGTTCGTGCGACCTGCTGGCCTGGCCTTTTGTTTACAGGGTCGATGAACAGCCGTTTTGCTCCCTGGTTTACTTCGACAACCTCGATACTGCTGTCAACCATCGCCCTTGCGAGCAATCCGGGGCGGTCGTTTTGCTGCGCCAGTGAGGCCAGATACGCCCGCCAGGCGGAGCTGTACTTTTCGTTGACCACGTCATCGTATTTCCTGTCTTTGAATTCATTGACCTCTTTGGGCATATCAATCAATGTCGCGGCACCGATGATTGTGTCGTCCGTCATATATATTTTATTGCAGGATAGCGCAACCGCTGCCCCGGCGGATATTGCGCCGCCGTATTTACCGCCTTTGACAAACGCGATTACGTTGCAGTCCGCGTCTTTCATAATCGCCGTGCACATCCGCGAGGCCAAATCGACTCGTCCGCCGGGCGTATCGATTTCCACTAATATGAACAAAGGGCCTTCCTGTGAACTTTCGGCGATTGATTTCTCGAAGGCGTCGGTTTCTATCTCATACATTATCGCATCATCCACCGGCACCACGATGACCTTGTTTTTCCTGCCAAGATTGTCCCGTTTGACTTCCCATTCTTTGGGATTCAGTTTGAGCAGGCCTTTTTCCTGTGTAAAGACGCTCGTTGGGACATTTTCAGTTTCAGTGGCTTTCATGGAAATGCCGTCCTGCCGGGAGCTCTGGGTGGAGGCGGGCAGCCGGGCCGTAATGTATCCGTGGAGTTTTTCATTGGTCTGACGATTGGTAAAAGTGTCAGCCGGACAAACGCCGGCAAACAGGATTACCATCGCCGTTGTTAAAGTAACTGCAATTACTGGTTTTTTCATTATCATACCCTGCCGTTTTTTTTAACGCTTTTATTATATCATAAGCAATCCAAAATAAATATACGCTTAATCTGTTAATTCGTTTTACACAGGGGCTTGCAAAAAATCGTCACTGTGGTAAAAGATTCATTGCCTTATTTCAACTTTTTTCTCAGGAAGCCGGTATGGCGGTCAGGTTTATACTTGGCAGGAGCGGCACGGGCAAGACACACCATTGCGTAAATGCAATAGTGCAGGCGTTGTCGCAGGTTGGTGATGAGCCATTATTGCTTCTTGTTCCAGAGCAGGCGACCTATCAGGCGAGCGAGGCAATCCTCAGTGATACGCGTATAACGGGGTATAATCGACTGCACATCCTGTCTTTTGACCGGCTGGTTTATCTCGTCCTCGGCAAAAATATCGCCAGGCCCGCGATTTCGCGCTTAGGCAGGTCGATGGTCATCCAGAGGATACTGCGCGACTGCGCGGGCAAATTGAGCGTATTTGCCGATTCCGCCGGGACTCCCGGTCTCGGGCAGCGTTTGGCTGATACGATTACCCAGCTGCAGCAATACGCTAACACGCCGGACGATATAAAAAATCTTGTGCAAAATCTGCAAAAAAAGCAGGGCGATACCCTGGTGTCGGCAAAGTTCGCAGATTTGGGAATTGTTTTCGAGGAATACCTGAAATTTATCGGAGGCAAGTTTCTTGACCCTGATATCCAACTGGCCTCGGCCTGCAAGGCGATAGTCGGTGCGGATTTGGTGCGCGGGGCGAAACTATGGGTAGATGGTTTTGCGGGCTTCACCACCGCCGAGCTTGCCCTGCTTACCGAACTGCTCAAGGTTGTAGAAGACGCCCAGATTGCCCTTTGCCTTGACCCGGCGACGACCGATATAGCCAACCCGGACAAAAACAAAATCGACCCGACGGATTTGTTCGGCCACACCGCCGAGACTTACGCCGAGCTTGTCGAGCGGATAAAAAAATGCAAGCTCAAACTTTCCCCGCCGTTGATTTTGAATAAGCCGATGCGCTTTGTGAAAAGCCCGCCGCTGGCGCATATCGAGCAAAGTATTTTTAATCAGGATTCCGGCGTTATCTCGGCAGGCGATAAAATCCGTGTCGTATCAGCGCAAAACACCCGTGCCGAGGTGCAGTTTGTCGCCCGGCAGATAACAAATTTGGTCAGGCAAAACGGCTTGCGATACCGCGACATCGCCGTCATCGCGTCCGACCTCGATTCTTATGAAAACTACATCAAGACCTGTTTCGAGGATTACAGCATCCCCGTCTTTATAGATAAGCGAAGGCCCCTCAACCAGCATCCCGTAATCGAGATGATTTGTTCCGGGATGAATGCGGTAACAAATGATTTTCCCGCAGGTGAAATCTTCGCGTATCTCAAGACCGACCTTCTGAATATCGAGCGAGATGAAATTGACCTGCTTGAAAATTATTGTCTTGCGTTTGGCGTCACCGCCGGCGACTGGAAAAGCGAAAAGCCTTGGAAATACGCCGCCCAAAACGCGGAACAATTCGACGAAAAGCGCGTAAACGAAATCCGCAAAAAGGTAATCGTTCCTCTGCTGGAATTAAAAAAGAAACTTAGCGATGCCGCCGGCGATAATAGGACGCTTGCCCCGGAGCAATTTACAGAAATAATTTTCGACTTTCTCGAAGCAGCGGAAGTTCGCAAGCAGTTGTCGGGCTGGGTTGAGCAGGCGATACAGAAAGGCGATTACGCGGCCGCCGACGAGCATCGCCAGTTTTATGACCGGCTAATCGATATCTTCGATGAAATGGTCGAGGCATTTACGGGCGTGTCCCTTGACTGTGAGGATTATCTTGCGATTATGCGAAGCGCGTTTTCACAGATAACGCTGGCGTTTATTCCTCCCAATCTTGACCAAGTTTTAGTCGGCTCGATTGAGCGCAGCCGACATCCCGATTTGAAAGCGGTTTTCCTGATTGGCACAACTGAAAGGCAATTTCCCTCGCCGGTGGTTTTCGACAGCATACTAAATGAAGAAGACCGTCTCGCCGCACAATCCTGCGGTATTGACCTTGCGCCCGGCGTCCGACAGGAGCTTGCCAACAGGCCATACCTCGCCTATATCGCGTTCACAAGGCCATCGGAATTTCTTTTCGTTACTTATCCTGCTGCTGACCAGAAATCAAATGCGGTTGTCCGTTCGCCTTTCGTCGATAACCTGTGCGGGTTGTTCGAAGACCTCAAAGAGGAATCGGCTGATTCCTCGCCGACCGATATTGAAGATGTCCGCACCAAATACGAGCTTGAGGATATCCTCTGCTGTTCACCGCAATCGAAATCGATGTTGGAGAAAATAGCCCGCGACGACCAGCTCGCGGCTATTGGTTTGAGAGCGGCTAACGCACTCGATTATAAAAATGAAGCGGCGCTGGATAGTTCAGTTGTCGGGGAGCTTTTCGACAAGCATTTGTCCAGCTCCGCGTCCCGGCTTAGCACCTTCGCCGAATGTCCCTACAGGCACTTCTCAAGATACACTCTGGGCCTGAGTAAACGCGAGGAGTTCAAGCTTGAGCCGCCCGACCTCGGCGATTTTTATCATCGCGTCTTAGACAGGTTCACCAAAAGGGCCGTCGCCGACAAAATAAATTTCGAGACAATCACGGATGATGCCCTTATTAAAATCCTCGATGAGGAAACCGAACGGCTGTGCCGGGAGGATTCGTTTATCTCGAAATTCGCCGCACACAGTCCGCACAACGCTTTTATGATTAGTTCCGCGTGGGAATATCTGCGTGATTGCGTGACAGTCATATCGCGGATGATTCGCGCGGGTGGTTTTCGTCCCGCGATGTCCGAGATTTCATTCGGCAAATCAAAATCCGGCGGCGATTCAATCGGCGAATTGACGTTGACGCTTCCAGATGGCAGACGACTCACCCTCAACGGCCGAATCGACCGGCTGGATATCGCGAAAATTAACGGGCGAAAAGTTGCCATTGTCTTCGATTACAAAAAACGCTTCCAAAGTTCCTTTAGCTGGGCGGAATTTTACTACGGCCTCGATATCCAATTAGCGGTTTATATGTTAGCTGTCCGAAATATGAGCGGGGAATTCGCCGCCGACATTGCCGGCGCATTTTATATGCCCATTGAGGTCGGGCCGAAGAAAGTCGAGCTTGGCAAATCAACTGACGACAATCAAAAATTCGCCCACAAGGCGCGGGGGATATTCAACGGCGATTACGCGTCTTCACTCGACGGCACGGCCGCGAAAGACAGTCATTATTATAATTTTTACGTTACAAAAGAGGGCGACCCGTACGGAAAATATAATTACCTCGGTGCTCTTAAGCCGGTGGATTTTGAGGCGTTTATGAATTTCGGCTCGCAAAAGATAACCGATATTGCCGGGCAAATCACATCTGGCAAAATCACCGCTTTGCCCTATCGCCTCAGTAATTATTCGCCCTGCGAACAATGTGAATACAAACCTGTCTGCCGGTTCGACTGGCAGATAAACAGTTACAACCTGCTTGTTTCCATCGGTAAAGAGCAGGTCCTTGAGCGGATTACAACGGATGAGTCAAAGTAAAGATAATCCGCCTCGGCGGATAAACTGGACAACGCAGCAAAGCCGGGCAATTGCCGAGCACGGCAGGAACGTCTTTGTCTCCGCATCGGCGGGGACGGGCAAGACCGCCGTGCTTTCGGGCAGTTGTGTAAACGTCGTTACTAACCCGTCCGCCTGCCCAGATATCTGGGGCGTTCTCGTTGTTACTTTTACCGAAATGGCCGCCGAGGAAATGCGCTCCCGTATCGCAAAGCAGTTACGCTCAGAGATGGAAACAGCCGCGGACGCTGCTCTTCGCAGGCATCTCCGTCATCAATTGATTCTGCTCGGCGCCGCGGACATAAGCACCATTCACTCATTCTGCAAACGCATTATCACCGAGCATTTTTACGAAATCGGGCTTGACCCGACCTTTGGCATAATCGATGCCGACGAGGCCAAATTGTTAAAGACCGAGATACTCGAAAAAACAATCGATTGGGCCTGGAAGCAGAATAATATAGCCGACGCGCTAAGGCAGCTTATGACTCGCAGGGACCTGCGAATGATGGAGGGTTTTCCCGCAACCATAATCGAGATAAGCAATTTTCTTGACGGCGTCGTATCGCGTGATAACTGGCTTGAGCGGACGAAAGTTTTAGCCGAAGCGACCGACCCGTTCTCCACTGATATCGCGCAGGCCCAAAAGCAAATAATTACTGAAAAGCTGGAAAACATCGTCAGTCAAATTCGATATGCTGAAAAAATCTATAGTGATGCTGCGGGCAGCGAGAACGCTAAATTTGAGAACTTGTATATTGAACCGATTACAAAACTCTTGAAGATTCTCAAGGACGGCAACTGGGCGAGATTTAACGAGTTAATTCGCAATTATCGTAAACCACGCGTCGAGACGCCCAAAGGCATAGATGAAGAATTCGCAGGATTCATTCAAAAGACAATTAAAAAGGCAGTTGATTCTGTTCAGGACATTAATGACCTGGCGGTTTTAAATCCTGAATACCTTAACAAATTCGCCGGCGCAATCGGCACGCAGACGAGAGTTCTTGTCGAATTAGTCAGACGTTTCGATGAGTTGTATCGCCAGGCAAAAAAAGCAATCAACCGCCTCGATTTCGCCGATCTCGAACATTATGCGTTGCGATTGCTGACCGATGAAAAATTCAAACCATCGCAAACCGCGCTGAAACTGCGTAAAAAATATAAATACATCTTTGTTGATGAATACCAGGACATCAACGACGTTCAGCAGGCAATAATCGATATGGTCGGCTCACCCGGCAACGTCTTCGCGGTCGGCGACCCCAAACAAAGCATTTACCACTGGCGAGGAGCAAAACCGGAAATATTTATCGCGCATCTTGGCAAAGCTTCCGTAGAGCCGAAATCGAGCGGCGCAGGACTCCGTGTGGACCTCAACGTCAATTTCCGTTCAGTTAAACCAATACTTGATTTTGCCAATAGAGTGTTTGGCCGGATAATGACTGCCTCGTTTGCGGGAATAGATTACGATGAGTCGGCGCATCTTAAACCGCATTCACAGGATACCGCCAAGACTGAAAGGTCTCCCGCCGTCGAATTGCACATACTCGATGAGGCACAGGATAATTCCGATTCATCGCCGTTCAGTGACAGGCAATTACAGGCGGCGATGATTGCGCAGCGAATAAAACAGCTTGTCGGCGCGGATTCAGATGAGCGAATCATCGACAAAGAAATAAAAAAAACGCGGCCCGTCGAATACCATGACATCGTTGTCCTGATGCGCTCGCTGGCGGGCAAGAGCGATTTTATCGAATCTCTGCGTCTGGCCGGCATTCCCGTAAGCTGTGATGCCGCCGCCGGCTACTTCGAGGCGACTGAAATCACCGATATGCTGTGCCTGCTGAAGATTCTCGATAACCCGCGGCGCGACATTGAGTTTGCCGCGACGCTGCGTTGCCCGTTTTTCCGGTTCAGTGACACCGAACTTGCGCAGATTCGTTTACACGGCAAAGATAATCGCGATGTCAGCTTCTATGATTGCGCGATGTCACTTTGTAAATCGGGTGGTGAGCTTGCGAACAAACTTACGAATACGATTGCGACACTTGACGAGTGGCGAACTGTCGCGCGTCGCGGCCGGCTCGCGGAATTGATTTGGCACATCTATCGCCAAACCGGCTACCTGTCATTCGTCTGCGCCTTGCCCGATGGTCCCGCTCGCAGGGCCAATCTGCTCAAACTGCACGACAGGGCCATCCAGTTCGAGGGATTCGCGGGTAATTCCGGTGTCCCCTCGCTTACCCGCTTCATCGTTTTTTTAGAGAAGCTCATCGCCGCCGGGGAAGACTGGTCAAAACCACAGCCGGAGGCGGGCACAGGCAACACGGTCCGCGTTATGAGCATCCACAAAAGCAAGGGCCTCGAATTTCCCGTCGTGTTCGTCGCCGACCTCGACAGCGGGTTCAGCAAAAAGGACTTCAGCCGTGATTGCGTTCTGGATGAACGCCTTACCCTCGGCCTGAAAATTATCGATACCGAAAACAATTCACGTCTCGATTCGCTCGCCTACCAGGTAATCGAGGAGCAAAACCGACGAAAATCGCTGGCCGAGGAAATGCGAATCTTCTATGTCGCTATGACAAGGGCGATGAATCGCCTTATCCTCGTCGGCTGCAAGGACCGGGATAGCTGCAAAAATACCATAATCGCAGCCCATTCATTCGCAGGCCAATCAATACCGTCCTGGCATCTCGAAACTTACCAGAACCATCTCGACTGGATTTTGTCCGCGCTGGGCAGCGAGCAAATCCTGCATAAGGAATTTCAAACCGGGCTGCCGACACAAACTTCGCAGGATAATTTATTCAGCGTTCAGTTTTACGACCAGCCTGAACTGGAAAAACTATCTGTTTTGTTACAAAGCTCAAAACATGGAAAAATCATAAATAATAAGTCATCAATCATGAATCTAAAGAACATTGCCAAATTAAAGGAAACGCTCAACTGGCAATATCCGTACGGTGACGCGCCATCGCTGCCCGCCAAGAGGACTGTTACACAGTGGACTCATCGCAACGACGAATTCACTAAAATAGATTATTCGCTTGCCTTCGACCGAAAACCAAAAGCCGCTTTCGCGACCAAGCAAATCGACGGCAGGGAAATCGGAACGGCCACACACCTTGTTATGTCAAAACTTGACCTTACGAAACCCGTAACGACGGAAGTGATAAGCCGACTTATAAATAATCTTATCAAAGGCGAGGCTGTTACCGAATCCGTCGCGTCACAAGTAAATGCTGACTCGATTGTAAAATTCTTCAAAAGCAAACTCGGCCAGATAGTTCTTGACAAAAATAATTCCTTCCTGCGAGAATGGCCCTTCACCTTCGCTGTCCCCGCTTCCCAGTGGAAGTCGGACAACTTAGGTGAAATACTAAATACGAAATACGAAATACAGGATAAAATTATTGTTCAGGGCATAATCGATTTGCTTGTCAAAATACCCGAAGGACTCGTAATTATAGATTTCAAAACCGATGATGTTTCCGCCGATGGGGCGACAAAACGGGCAACAATTTATCGCGGACAATTAAACCTTTACGCTCAGGCCGCAGGCATAATACTTGGCCGGAAAATAAAAAGTAAATGGCTCTGTTTTCTGAGACCCGGCTGTGAAGTCGAGGTCTGAACCCGGAGAAAAAATATTATTCTTTTATGGAGGCAAAAATGTTTACCACACCCAACACCAGGTATCTCGTAGTGTCAGTTTTTTTACTTCAGCTTGTGTTTAACCGCGCAGCTATCGCTTATCTTGAAACATCCAAACTATTTCCCCCCGATGCCAACAGCGGTGACAGTTTCGGCGGTTCGGTCGCAATCGACGGCAATATTGCGATTGTAGGCGCATATCTGAATGACTCGAATGGCAGCGACTGCGGTGCCGCTTATGTTTATGAGCTCTCCGGCTCACAATGGATTCAAAAACAAAAGCTGGTCCCTTCCGACGGCGCTGCCAGCGACAAATTTGGCCGGTCAGTTGCCATCGAAGGCAATACTATTGTAGTTGGCAGTTATTATGACGACAAAAAAGGTTCTGCCTATGTCTTCACAAACTCAGGCGCCCTCTGGTCGCAGCAGCAAAAAGTTGTCGCTCCTGACGCCGCCATCAACGACAGATTCGGCTGTTCCGTTTCAATCGACGCTAACACTATTGTCATAGGCGCTTACGGCGATGACGGCGGCAAAGGCAGCGCCTATGTTTTCACTCGCACCGGCCCAAACTGGAGCTTTCAGGGAAAACTGACTGCATCAGATGCCCAGTCGGGTGCATATTTCGGCAACAGCGTCGCAATCGACAACAACACAATTCTCGTCGGCGCGCCAAATTGGAATACTCCGATTGGCTCCGCTTATTTTTACCAGCGTCAAAACACAACATGGTCTGAACAGAGTATTCTGCGCGGCGATTCCGGCCATTTCGGATTCTCCGTTGCTCTCGATGGCAACTTGGCCGTTATCGGCGCGTATGAGGACGATACCGATATTGTTTTAGGTGCGGGCGCGGTTTATGTCTTCGCCAACACCGGCTCTGACTGGGTCCAACAACAAAAGCTTTTTGATGCCAACTCTCCCGTTTATGGCGAGGACTTCGGCTATGCCGTCGCCATAAAAAATGACACAATACTCGCCGGCTGCGTTAATGATTCTGTCAACGGTAAACAAGCTGGCGCGGTATTCGCATTTGTCCGCACCGGCTCAAGCTGGGTTCAGAGCGACCGGCTTACGGCCGGCGACGCCAATACAGACGACAAATTCGGTTTCTCGCTCGCATTATCAGGTTGCCATATCATCGTTGGTGCGCCTTACAACTCTAACAGCGGCAAACCCACCGGCTCAGCATACCTTTTCGACAATCTCCCCGGCGACCTCGATGCCGACGGCGATGTTGACTTTTTCGACTTTGCTGTTTTGGCCGACTGCTGGCGTCAAAATAATCCCCTGGCGGACATTGCCCCCGCACCTGCGGGAGACGGAATCGTAGATATCAAAGATTTGGCTGTCCTGTTCGGTAACTGGCTGGCTGGCAAATAACAAACATAGCAAAAAGCCGGTTTTTTAGCCCGATATCCAGCGTGCGTAGAGACGGGAAATCTTTGTTTCGGCTGCCACAAAAGCCGCGAAAACCGCTTGTGGACGAGCCGAATTTGTGATATATTGTAAACCTTGAGCAACTTAACCAAACGGGGTTTTGTCTTGCGATTAATATTGTATTGGAGATACAAAAATGAAGGTCGGAAGGTTGAATGTGATTGTTGGAATCATTAGTTCTGTATTGGTTTTGCAGTGCTGGTTCGCCGGTCAGGCGGCTGGTGCACAGACGGTTGCCCCCAGACCCGGGGTTGACCCCAACGCGATGGGTCGGCAGGCCCCGGCACAGCCCGCCCCGAGTAAAACCGAGGGGCCGCAGGCAGCGGCTGAACCAAACGGGCCGTCCCCGAAAATCGTTTTCGAGGAGACCACTCACGATTTCGGTCCCATTGCGCCCGGCTCCGCCAATCCCTGCAAGTTCAAGTTCAAAAATAAAGGCGCCGGCATCCTCAAAATAAGCGATGTTACAAAGACCTGCGGTTGCACCGTACCAACGCTTGAAAAGAAAGAATATGCTCCCGGTGAGGAAGGAACGATTGATGTCGTATACAACTCCGACAGAAGCAGCGGCCCAAAAATGAGACACCTCTATGTGCTCTCGAACGATACTGAGAACCCGAGAATCGAGTTGACTATCAAGGCCTCTGTCGCCCTGAAGATTACTTACGAGCCGGAAAAGCTGGATTATACGATCATGGGCGAAAACGCAGGTTTCGTTACCCTGACCCTGCACAGCGTCGATGACCAGAATTTTGTGATTACTGGGTTCAGTGCTACCGGCGACGCTGTTTCCGCGGCCTTTGACCCGAACCAAAAGGCCGCGAAATTTGTCCTTAAGACCAAAATGGACCTGCAAAAAACAGGCGCCAACAGCACCGGCCGCGTAGAAATTTCAACCAGTCATCCTGAGTGTCCTACGATTACCATACCGTTCAGCGTTCTGCCAAGATTTAAGGTTGACCCGCCCGCCATAAATGTGCTCAACGCCGAAGTCAACAAATCCGTCGAGCGGGAATTGTGGCTGCTTAATAATTACAACGAAAATTTTGAAATTGCCTCGGCGACCTCCAAGGCAGGCATCATAAAGGTTGCCAGTCAGGAAAAAGTCGGTAATCGCTGCAAGTTTAATCTTGTGATAGTTCCTCCTGCGGCTAATAATCCGACGAGGATGTTTACGGATACGTTTACGATTACCACCAAAGACGGCGAAAAAATAGAGGTTGCCTGCCGCGGGTTCTATCAGCGGCAATAAAGGCGACACAAACTGAATCTTGCCGGCAATGACGGGAAAAACGGTTTTTATCTTCCTGCTGACCGCGACAACGGTGTTCGCAGTCCCCGGTACGCCCGGGCAAGTGCGGGAGCCTGTTACTATTTTTTTCACAGGTAACGAGTTAGGCGCAATGCAGCCCTGTGGCTGCTCGAGCGGGCAGCTCGGCGGTCTTGACAGGCGTTATGCCGTTTTCAATACTATTAATCCTCAAAATCGCCTCATAATTGATACCGGTTCGCTGGTCCCCGAATCGACCGAGCAAAACCTCATTAAATTCAACATCATCGTGCAGGCATTTGCCCAGCTTGGCTATGATGTAGTAAACCTCACCGAACAGGATATTCTTATCGCTCGCCAGGCGGGACTTCTTGACGGCCTCGGTTCGCTCTTCAACTGCATAACCGCTGCCAAAACCGAGGATATGAAACTGCCGGGAAAATACACAAAGAAATTTACGCGGAATGGGATTGTTTTCGAAGCAGCCGTTGTTGCCGCCGAAACCGAAGACCAGATTTCCCGGCTGCCTGATTTGTTTTCATCGCCCGCAGGGTCGCCTTCGGCGGTAAAAATCCTGGTTCTTAACCGCGCTGACGCGAAAACAGTCGCTGCCGTTTCGGAAATGCACCTCATCGATTTGCTGATTGTTCCAGCGCAATCCGATGAGCCGACGCTCGCCAGCGACGCCAATGCCAGCCTCTTGGTAGTCTCGTCGGCCCGGCTGGGTAAATACGTCGGCAAAATCGAGGTGATATTCGCCGGCGTGGGACAAAAACCTCTGCTGACGTTTACTTCGGTGCCGGTTACCGGCGATATTCCCCAGCATCAGCCGCTTGTCGAACTTTATAAGGACTACCAGCGGCTGGTCAAAGACGCCAACATAATCGAAAAACAGCCGCGTTTCATTTTGCCCAACAACCTCGAATACGTCGGCTCAAAATACTGCAAACTCTGTCACGACTATGAATACGAAAAGTGGATGACAAGCAAGCAGGTTTTTATACCCAGTTTGAGTAAACAGGCCTCGCCGGACAGCTTTCACGCTGGTGCTTTCGCCACGCTCGAAAAGGTCGGCTCCGAATATGACCCCGAATGCGTCATCTGTCACGTCGTCGGTATGCAATACCAAACCGGCTATATCTCCCCGACAAAAACCCCCGAATTGAAGGACGTCGGCTGCGAGAATTGCCACGGGCCGGGTTCCGAGCATCTCCGGTCGCTCGGAGCAATCGAGACCTCAGGTCCTATGTCAACCTGCAGAGATTGCCATACCGCGGAACATAGCGGGGAATACGCAGCCAATGAGAAGCAGTACTTTGAGAAAATCATCCACTGGAGGGAGCCGGTTTCCATAGTCAGAGTCAAAGAACCTAACGACTCATCGAAGTAGAAGCGAAAAAAGAGCGGTTTACCCTGAGCCAAACCGAAGGGCAGCTTTTTCATTTTCCGTCTCCATTTGATAAAAACCACTGTTTTATAGGACTATTGGCCATATAGCTTCCTCTGCCGACAGAGGCCTGAAAATAACCCAAAAATGAGGTCGCCAGGCTTGCCGCGGGCGGAACTTTTCGAGGACTTCTTTGTCTAACTTAGTGTGGTGATTCCGTGCCCGCCCAGAATTGCTGAGACACCGTGTTCTCATGGCGAATCAGGGCTGGTTTTTAGAGACGAGTGATGAGAGATGTGGAGTGTGCTATGGCAATAAAACTGAGACCCGTCTGCCGAACGGTCAAGTTTGCTTTCTTTGCACTTTTAATATTTGGCAGTTTTACCCCCTGTCAACCGGGACTGGCTGCCGACCTTGTGTCGTCCAGCGAAACGGCAAAATCCGTCCCTGACAGATACAGGGCTTTTTTACTTAGATACATCTCGCCACAGAAGGCCAAACAATTTCTGGCCGACGTGAACATCACGAGTGTTTCTCAACTCAATGATTCCAATACGTTGCTGGTTACAGCCGGGCCGGATACTCTTCTCAAAGTTGCGGGCCTGCTGACGCTGGCTGATTCGCGTGAAGAATATGCCGTGAAGGTCCTGTTGCCCGCCTCCGAGGCAAACCGGATGCCGTCCGTGGACGCAATGGCCGCCGAAATCGGCAGGATATCCATAGGCACTTTTTCTAATATTCCCGGCGGCACCGGCTACAAGGCGATTGTGGATACTTACGAAGGTAAGCTCATAGCCGTCGCGCCAGTCGCGGTTATGGATAAATTTGTTGGATATGCCGACATAGTAAAGCGAGCCAGCCCTTTACCTGACATGGAGGACGGTCTTACCTCCCAGCCCGTTGCGGAATCAGGCCCTGCCAATCCGGATAGGGCGTTCGACGAGCTTCTCGATTCTATATCCAAAGCCGAAAGTAATCTCAAATCGACCGGCGCCGTGAAACAACAAGCCAAACAGCCCAAAGCGGAGGGTGTCGCAACCAAACCTCAAAAACAAACGGCTAAAGACAAAATAACCGGCAAAGAGAAGAAGGCTGCTGAGCCAAATCTCGAAACGGAATCGACTGAGCCGAATAAAGAGGAAAAGGTTCGCAATCAGTATGAGCCGGAATATATGGTCAACGCCGACGAAACACTCGAGCTGGCGCTGCCTGAAAAACTCGATGTTATCAGTTTGCTCGACCTGGTCGGAAAATATCTGAACCTAAACTATGTTTACGACCCCAAATTAGTGCAGGGTAAAGAGGTTTATCTTAAGGTTCAGGGACCTATCAAGGTAAGAGAGCTTTATCCGCTGGCGGAATCCGTTCTGAAATTCACCGGGCTTGTTATGACCCGCAAAGGCAACCTGGTGACGATAGTACCTTTGGATAATGCTATGGAAATAGACCCCACTTTAATAGAAACCGGCAGCGGCCAGGTCCAGGCGGGTGACGTGGTGGTAACTCGTGTTTTTCAGCTTAACTACATCGACACCGCCAACGCCAGGGCACTCCTGGAGGGTATGAAAGTCGGGGCCATAACAGAAATAGCCGCGAGGGGAACGCTGATTGTTACCGGCTACGCTTACAGAATGAACAGGGTAGAACAGCTCCTTGATGTCATCGATAAGCCGGGTACACCCAAGCAATTCAAGTTCCGGCAGTTAAAATACACAATGGCCAACACTCTTGCCCCTAAAATTAAGGCGCTTGTGGAGCAGCTTGGCGATATGTCGATTGCGATTTCCGCTACTCCCAAGGCCGCGACACCGCAGCCGGTAAGGCGTCCTCCGGTTCGTCAGCCGACACCTGCCCAGCCGACTCCTGCTGCGGCGGCAACAGGTTCTTCAAAGCCGTCGATATATCTTGACGCTGATGAAAGGACTAACCGCATTTTGATGATAGGGCAGGAAGAAGAATTAACCGTTGTGGAAAATCTCATTGACGCCCTTGACATCGCGCAACAGGACCTCCGCTCGCTTCGGGTGTATGAAATGCAGCACGTTGACGCCGAAGAGGTAAGAAAAAAACTTGAAGAGCTTGGCATAATAGGCGCCAGTAAGGCGACAACAACTACATCAGGCAGAATTACAGCCAGGACCGCTGCTCCCGCCGCAGCGGGTCAGCCGGCCGCATCGCCGACGCCTGCTCCAATGACGGCCCCAGGTTCGGAAGGGGAATTGCCAAGCGAAGAGCTGCAGGTGGTGGTCATCGAGGCAACCAACTCCCTGATGGTCAACGCCTCGCCTGAGCAGCACGCTTTGATTGCAACCATCATCTCCTATGTCGATAGCGAGAGTGAACAGAAAGCGATACCCTACAAGGTTTATCCGCTTCAGAATCAGTCGCCTGACCATATTGCTGAGGTCATCAAAAAATTAATCGAGGACGTCGTCAAAGATAAAGAAGGCAAAATAGAAAAGGTCGTAAAGAAAACTGAGGACAACATCATTGTGGTTCCTGACGCCAATACTTTCTCATTGATAGTTTACGCCAATAAGAAAAATCAGGACTGGATTGCGGATTTGATAAAAACCTTAGACAAAAGAAGACCGCAGGTCCTTATCGATGTAACGCTCGTTGAGGTTACCAACACAGAATCGTTCGACCTAGACCTGGAAATGGCAAGTAAGTTCCCGAAAATGATTCCGGGTGTGAGTAATCTTGGTTTTCTGCCTGTTGTAGACTCAAATAGTTTAGGTAGTAGGCGTAAAGAGGCGTTTGTTTCGAAAGGTCAAGGCCTAGGTTTTTACAGCGACGAGCACATCCAGGCACTTCTTACCGCGGTACAGTCGAAAAAATACGGACGCGTGCTGGCTAAACCCAAAATTCTGGTCAATGACGGGCAGGTCGGCATAATCAAGACCGCCGATACCGTCAATGTGCAACTAATCGGCAGTACCGTAGTGGCCGGCCAAACCAGCGGTAATGCCATCCAGACAAGCACCAGTTACCAGCCGTACAATGACGGTATAACGCTTACCATTCAGCCCAACATAGGCGAGGGCGACCTGCTGCTGCTTATTGTCAAGCTCGAAAGGTCGGATTTCGTTAATGTGACTGCTGGCCAAACAACCCCCCCCAATACAACGTCGAGCAATATTGATACAACAGTAACGGTTCCAAACAACAAAACGATAATTCTGGGCGGTCTGCTGAAGCTTAACCAGGGCAAAGGTGGGAGCAAGGTTCCGCTTCTTGGTGATATTCCTCTTGTTGGCGCCCTGTTTCGCAGCACCAGCGACTCGGTTACCGATTCAAAACTGTATGTTTTTGTAAAAGCCAACATCCTCAGGCCCGAGACGACATTGGAAGGGTTGTCCGAGATAGAGAAGATTTCCGAAAAGAATCGCGCCGCGTTTGAGAAATACGAAGAGGCGTTTCAAAAGTACGATGACGTGCCGGGGGTAAAGCCCCAGCCGGTGGACCCGCTTAAGGTTCTTGATGCTGAATAGCCGTGAAACGTAAATGAAAGAGCTTTTAATACAAACCGCAAGGCAGACCGGCATCGTTGATGCCGAGGTGCTGGCCAAATATCTGGAGGAGAACTCCACAGGCCGGCGAATCGACGAGGTTCTGCTCGCCTGCCCCAATTTTACAGAGGAGCAGTCGCTGCGTCTGCTGGCGGCGGCCCTCGGCAGCGAATTTTTTTCCGAGATACCCGCCAAGCAGGTGCCGCTCGAATTTATCCAGTCCGTCCCTGCGACATACGCCCAGCACCATTCTTTGATTGGGATAAAAAAAGAAGAGGACAACGGGGAGCTGATTGTCGTGCTTTCCAAGCCGCTGGATATTGCCGCGCTCGATAACGTATCGAAGATGACGGGCATGTCTGTTCGGGCGGGGGTCGCCACGCGTGCTGCAATAACCTCGGTTATCGACGTCGCATACGAGCAGCGGACGACAGTGATAGATGAGGTGGTGGAGGAGCTGGATTCACAAAACATCGACCAGATAGCCGATGAGGTAGCCGGCTCCGACGACCTGCTGGACGTTGTCAACCGCCCGCCTGTTATACGGTTGGTTAATGACGTTCTTTTCCGTGCCCTTCAATTGAGGGCGAGCGATATTCACGTCCACCCATACGAGAACAAGATACAAATTCGCTACCGGGTTGACGGTATCCTTTACGATACTTTAAGTTTAAATCGCAACGTTCTGCCGTTGATTGTCTCACGCATAAAGGTTATGGCGGGTATGGATATAGCGGAGCGCAGGATGCCGCAGGACGGTCGTTGCAGCGTGCGCCTCGGTCAGCGGGAAATAGACCTTCGCGTCAGCACTGTTCCCACAAGTTACGGCGAACGCTGCGTACTGCGTCTTCTGGACAAAAGTTCAGGCATTCTCACGCTCGACCAGCTCGGATTATGGGAGGACGACCTCAAAAGGTTCGATACACTGCTGAATCGCACACACGGCATAATTTTCGTAACAGGTCCGACCGGCAGCGGCAAGAGCACGACGCTATATGCCTGCCTTAACCGCATCAATTCCGCGGAAAAAAACGTTATGACCGTGGAAGACCCCATCGAATATCAGCTCGAGGGTATCAGCCAGATGCAGGTCGCCACAAAAAAAGGCGTTACCTTTGTTAATGCGCTGCGGCACATCCTGCGGCAGGACCCCGATGTGGTAATGGTCGGCGAGGTTCGCGACGCGGAAACCGCACGAATGGCGATACAGTCCTCTCTTACCGGCCACCTCGTATTCAGCACCCTGCACACAAATGATTCGGCGGGAGCCATAAGCAGGCTGCTTGACCTGGGAGTGGAGCCGTATTTGGTCAGCTCCTCGCTGATTGCCATAATGGCGCAACGGCTGCTGCGAAAGGTCTGCCCGGAATGTAAAAAAGAATATAAGCCCTCGACTCGCGAGCTTAGAGAACTGGGGCTTGGAGATTTGCCTTCGCAAGCCCAGTTCTACATCGGCGCGGGCTGCGACAAGTGCTTCCAGACCGGATATCGCGGCAGGACAGGTATTTATGAGCTGATGCTGATTAGCGAGGAAATTCAAAACCTGATATATCAAAGGACCACCGCAGGTGCGATAAAGAAGGTCTCGCTCGACGCGGGATTGCAAACCCTCAGAATGGACGGCGCTCGAAAAGTTCTCGCGGGGATAACAACTATTTCTGAGGTGCTTAGAGTTACGCAGGCCGATGTAATGTAGGAATTTTAGGTTATGCCAAGATACACCTATATAGCGATAGCCGCCGACGGTAAAAAAGCCAAAGGGACCGTGACCGCCGAGAGCCCGTATGCCGCACGCAAACAGTTGCGAATACGCAACATTCACCCGACTGCCATTTCCGAGATTGGCGCCACAGAAGAAGGCAGGACCGCCATTTTTTCAATATTTTCCAGAACCAGCAAAAAAACTCTCATCGACTTCACCCGGCAAATGGCTACGCTTCTCAATTCAGGCATAAAACTGACTGAGGCGCTGACGGTGCTCACGATGCAGGCGCCGGACACGAAGTTCAAGGCCGCCCTTACCGATATCCGCGACCGCGTGATTACAGGTGAATCGCTGACCGACGCGATGGCGGATTACGACGATTATTTCGACATCATTTATATCAGTATGGTACGAGTTGGGGAGGTTACCGGCTCGCTTGGGCCTGTCTTCAGCACAATCGGCAATTTTATGGGCAAACGCCAGAAAGTTGAATCGAAAATCATTACGGCTATGGTTTACCCTGTGATTCTTTTGCTTTTCGCTGTTGTTGTAATCCTTATCCTTACCACTTTTGTCATACCCAAAATCGGCGCACAGCTCGTTGCCTCCAAGCAGGAATTGCCCTGGATTACAAAGCAGTTGATGAATGTAAGCTATATTATGACAAGCTGGTGGGTGGTTCTTGTTATCGCTACCATAGCAGGAATGATTTGGGGATTAAGGCGGTTCTTCAAAACGCCCCGCGGCGCATTTATGCGGGACAAGTTTCTGCTTTCGCTGCCTATGTTCGGCCCGCTTATCAAACAGCGCGTGGTCTCGCGTTTTGCCTCCACGCTTTCGACGCTGCTGGGGTCCGGTCTGAGCATGGCTGAGTCGTTCCGCGTCGTCGGCGAGGTTACCGGGAACACCCTGATGAAACGCGCTATCGAGCAGGCGAGGGAGAGAATTCTCGCCGGCGCAGATGTTGCCACGCCGCTGCGCGACAGCGGCGTCATTGACCCGTCGATAGCCCATATGGTTACCGTCGGCGAGAAAAGCGGCGAACTCGAAAATATGCTCAAAAACATAAGCGACGGTCTTGAAGAAAACACCGACATTGTCATAGAACGGCTCAGTACAGCAATCGAGCCGGTCGTCATCGTTTTTATTGCGGTAATTGTCGGCATCATCGCTATGGCGATATTGCTGCCGATTTTGAAAATTTCACAAATGGCTATGTAGTCCCAGATAGCCGGAACTGGAGCCGATTATGGAAAAAATACGAAATACTAAATACGAAATACGAAACGCAAAACGCCGGGCATTCACAATGATAGAAATTATGGCGGTCATTGTGATTATCGGCATTCTCGCCGGCATCGTTGCCGTCAGCGTCGTGGGTAAAATCGACCAGGCGCGCGTTACCGCCACCATGGCCAGTTTGAAAATGCTCCATAACGCCGTTATTCAGTTCAAGATGGATACGGGCCGATACCCCTCCGAAGAGGCCGGTCTGCAGGAACTTATCGAGCAGCCCACGGACGTTACAGGTTGGAATACGGGAGGATACCTCGAAACAACGACACTGCCGAAGGATGCCTGGGGACACGATTTCGTTTATCAATTGTCCCCTGAAAGCGGCAAACCCTTCGTCATTATCAGCTATGGAGCGGATGGCGAGGAAGGCGGCGAGGGTTACAACGCAGACCTTTACAGCACGGACGCCCAGTTACAGAAGACAGGAACCAAATGACAGATGACAGAAGACAGACGAGAGCCGAGCAACCCCTTCTAACTACATGCAGGGGCAGGCAAGCGGCGAGGCACGGTTTTACGCTGGCGGAGTCGATGGTAGTAGTCGTTATCGTTTCGCTGCTGGTACTGATAGCCGCCACAAATCTGAAAGGCGTCATTACTAAAAACTCCTTCAAAGCCAAAAGTCAGGGGCTTGTTGCCGCTCTCGAGGCCGCCTCGACCAGCGCAGGCCAGAGCGACAAAAGATACGAAGTCATTATAGATATCCCGCAGCAAAGTTATCTCCTCCGCGAAATTTCATCTTCCAACCTTGCCGATGTTCTTGATGAAGAAATCATTGCCGAGGAAGATTTCGGCGCCAACTGCGCGGTTTCATACGTTCTGTTTGACGATGGCCAGTTCACAAACCAGGACAGGGCCAAGTTTCGCGCAAGCCGGGCGGGATGGCAGTTTGGCGGCATAATTTGCCTGCTTGATTCGGAAGGGCAGCCCTGGTCTATAATCGTCGACCGGCTAAGCAACATTGTTCATGTGCAGCCCGGCGAAGCGAAAATCGTCTGGCCAAGGAGTAAAGATGAATTGCACTTCTGAAGGCAGAAGACAGATGACGGAAGACAGAAGACAAAGGAAGGAAGACAAATATTTGTCATTCGCCTTTGGCTGGCTGTCTTCTGTTCTCCGTCCTCCGTCATCCGTCCTCCGTCATCGGGGTTTTACGCTGGTTGAAAGTATGGCCTCCGTTGCGCTGCTTGCCTTCATCGGCGCAAGTGTCTGGTTAGTGCTGGAACAATGCACGGTCTCCGCGGCGGACTCGATTCAGCGTATGCGTGCCTTCGAAATCGCCCACGAAAATATGGAAAAGCTCCTTGGTTTGGACTCTGTGCAGGAAAAAACCGAGTACGGCATAAGTGAGAAATTTCAGGACATCCGCTGGCAGACCTCCGTGGAGAGCTTCTATGAACCAGCTACATCGAGTATGTGGGCTCGCGCGGTCTGTTCGGCTGAATATACCGACTCGGGCGGCGAAACCAAAAATGTCGAGCTTACCTGCTGGCTCACCGGCCTGACCGCCGCACAGTCGCAGCAGTTGGCGGCAAGGTTGGCGATGCAGAACAAATTACTTGCCAGGCATATTATCGCGACCGAGGAGCTGGCCGCCGAATACGCCGGTGTTGACGCCAAAACCATCCAGCAGTGGGTCAAAAACGGTATGCCGATGACGGAATCAGGTGAATATCTTAAGCCTTGGCTGGACCTGTACCTGCAAACCAACGGCAACCCGACGGAACAGGACAGGCAGGACACATTGGCTGAGTATTCTGAACTGTCGATTACCAAGCCGAAGAAAGCAACCAAGGACGGACTAATAACGCCTGGGTCGCAGCCGCCGGCGACGCCGGAACCGCAGGTGCAGCCGGATTCTGATTCATCGAACCCCGAAACAACGACTCCGCAAGAACTCGACCCGAAGTTGCAGAAAGAAATAGATGAATTGATGAAGAAACAGTAGCCGGCAATTTGTTGTCGATATGCAGCCAATAAAAAACAAAATATATTCTTCTGAACGGGCCTTCACGCTTGTCGAGGTGCTTGCCGCCCTGACCGTCGGAGCAATGGTTTTAATCGTAGTCATGGCTCTCTACAACAGGGGGCAGAGCGTATCGGCCGCCGCCATCGACAAGATGGAGAGCAACCGACTGCCTCGTGAGATATTTCAGCGAATCGCTGAAGACCTTGACAGGGTTGTCGGCGCAGGGCAGGGGACTCAAATCGATATCTTAAACAAGCTTCAGGACGGTTTTTCCGTTGCTAAGATTGAAATACTCCGGAACATTACCGACGCCAAGGACCAACCGCAAACATTTGAAAAAATCATCTGGCAAAGCAGCGTTGATTCCGACAGCGGCCTGCTGACTTTGTACCGCAGCCATTCCGGAATTGCTCTCGAAGATACGCTGCTCGATTCGCAGAAAGAGGCCTGGCAGCGAGAGGTTTTTGTGCCGATTTGCACTGGCATTACCTTGTTCAGAATCGAGGTCCAGCAAGGGGAAGCTTACGTCGACCGGTGGACGGGCGAAACTCTTCCGCCGGCGGTTAAAGTGACGTTGTCGTTCGCTCAGCCGTATAAGACGGTAACCGGCACATTTGATGTTCCGGAGCAGGACAAGCTGGTTCGCACAATTGCTGTCGACAGAACCCGCAAGGTGGCGTTTAGCATATCGGCTGACGTCAATGAGCCGAACGATGCCAACGGGAGGGCCGATGCCAATCAGCCGACAGATGCCAATCAGTCACAGCCGGTCGATGTTGAGGAATCGGAGAGACGTACGCCAGTTTTACGAAGATAAAATAATACAGGAGCAGCCATTTGAGTAATAACCTGTTTAGTTGTCAGAATAGTCCGCCGGCCGCAGAAGGCGAGCTGCCGGTTCGCGCGGCTCGACTGAGCTCGTCGCAGTCCAGCGGCCTCGTCCTTCTGATGACAATGGTTGTGCTGGTGGTTCTGGCGACTATTGGATACACCTTGGCCACCCGCGTTTCGGCTCAGCGCCACAGGGACAATTACGTCATCGATTATACCAATGCCTGTTATGCCCGCGATTCGGCGATTAAATACGCACTGGTCGCGCTGGAGGACATGAACAGCGTTAAGTTTATTTCCCGTCCCAATGAGCCGGATTTTTCCGACATATTCTCAATGGACGCGCAGAAATACCGCGATATGATTGAGAAGTGGGCAAAGGAGCACCCCAAAGAGCTGGCGGAGCTGCTCGGTACCGGGGACACACAACCTGAATCCGTGATTCCCCGGGACGATAACATGACAGGTATTCTGTCTGCCCGCGAGAGCAATGACTCAAACGGCGGGTATGCCGCCGACTCCAATCAAAATACGGATATCGTTAACATGCTGAAGGTCCGCGGGCCTTATGGCCCGGTCTGGCCTTTCGTAACCGAGCCGGTCGAATTTGAAATCGGCTCTACAACCGTGAAGATAGAAATCGAAGATGAAAATGCAAAATACCCGGTGGGCTGGGCCATCATCGATAATGAAAAAGTCCAGCGTGAGGCCCAGGCAGGCCTCGGGACATTCTGCGAATGGATGGGACTTGATTCTGATCAAATAGAATCTGTCAAGGGACAACTAAAACAAATCGGCTCAATAAAGCCCTTCAAGGTCGAATTCAAATCCGTCGTGCTGAGGACGCCTGTTACAACAACCCCGACCCCTAACCCAGCCAGGCGGGCCAGGGCACAGAGAGTCGTTTATAAGACAACAAATATTGCACAGGCGGAGCTGATGGTCAGACAAGCCAGAGATTTTTCGAAGCTTTTCCACAGTTCCCTCCTCGATGTGCAAATGCTCGCCGTACCCACAATTATAAGCAAAGACAGAAAAGAGTCGGCGCTCAAGTATATGGGTTTGTGGGGGACGACGCAGGTCAATATCAACTCTGCGCCAAGAAACGTGCTCGAAGCGGCCTTTACCTTCGGGGGCGACGCCGACAAGATAGCGGATGGAATCATACAAAGAAGGCGGGAAAAGACGTTTGACAGTATCGATGAACTGAAAAAAGAGTTGTTCAGGTTTTCCGGCTCTATCGACAAGAGCGGGCCTTATATCACTATGACCAGCAGCGTATTTTCGATACGCGTTACCGCCTCGAGCGGCACGGCAAAGGCCTCGGCCGTTGTCGTTGTGCTGAAAGAGGGCGGCAAAGTCGAACGAGTCGCCATTATGTGCGGATAACTGTTGCCGATTTAAAGGAGATGACTGGGAAATGGATTTACTGCCGAACATCATGAATGGTTGTTTAGGAGCTTGCTGAAAGTGCAACCTGCAAACTTTCTCGGAATATACCTGGCCAAAGACCACGCCACGGTCGTTTGCCTGACCGTCGAGGGCCGCGAGAGAAATCTCGTTGGCTGTTTCGGCGTTTCAATAGAGCAGAACGAACAGCCGGGCCACCAGACGCTGGCCCAGCGCATCGCGGCCGCCTGTGCCGAAAGGCAGATTAAATTTACTGAAGCGGCGGTTGCCCTGGACTGTGCGATGTTTATGCAGCACAGCATCCACAGCGAGTTTTCGGACGTCAAAAAAATCACCCAGACGGTCCGCTTCGATACGGAAGAGGCCCTCGGCACCGACGCCACCGACGTCGCAATAGCGTTCAAAATAGATTCTATCGACCAGACCGGCTCAAATATCAGCGCCTTCACCGCGCAAAAGCAGCTGCTCACGGAGCTGCTGGGCGCCCTGCAAAGCAACAACATTGACCCCGTCAGCCTGGAGCCCGACGTTAACTGCCTGGCAAGGTTCGTCTGCCAGAATATCTCACTGCCACCTGATGTCCGCCCGTTGTTTGCGTTGCTGTCCCGGCGAAACGGCTACTTTATCTCGCCCGGTTCTTCTGTCTGGCAGGGCGTATCTCCGACGCCGGCCGCCTCGATGCGGACCTTTCTGCTCAGCGCAGCACAAAACAGAAATGAGATGCTTGCAAAACAGGTATCTATGACCACCGCGCTGCTTCAGACAGGCGGAACGATTAATTGCCTTGAAATCTTCGACGTTGCCGATTCGGTGGTATGCGATGATATCGCCAAGAAACTCACCGTTGAGACCAAGCGCATCGACATAATCAGCTCAGCGGGATTGTCTGCCGAGAAGCTGGCTGACTGTCCCGACGCGGTCGAATTCGCAATCGCTTACGGCGCCGCGATTGCGCACCTCGACCTGCCTAACAGCGCTAACTTCCGCAGCGATTTTATGCCCTATCAGGGCAGGAAGATGCGTTTGCAGCGTACCCTGAGGTTTTTCGCCGTTGCCGCCGTGGTTCTTATGTTCGCCGCCGGTCTATATGGCCTGATGCAGGCGATTCAGCTCAACAAGTATAGTGCCCAGATACGGGGGAAATTCGCCAAAGAGTTTTCGGCCGTTATGTTCGGTGAGAAGATGCCGAGCAAATCAAAAGAGGCGACCAGGAAAATCAGTACGGCGCTGCGGCGCATCAAAGAGGCGCAAAAGGGCTTTTCTTCCACAGGGGAAGAGGCCGTTGCGGCGAAACTTACCCTTGTGCTTCAGGCATTCAATAAGTGCGCGGCGGCCACGGGGCTGAATATCGAGTCTGTTTCCATAACCGACAAAATGATAACCATCAATGGCGACACTCCCCCGGAAAACACACTCAAAGTGTTCGACGCTCTCAAGCAGTCCGGTTTAACCGTTCTGCAGCAGCGAATCAGCCCGGACGGCGGACGCAGCACCTTCGGCGTAACGGTTGAACCCACCGCAAAACAAGGCGGAGGCGGCCAATGATAAACATAAGAGAAATCTATAAAAACCCGATGTTTTATTACATACTCGTTCCTGCCCTGGCGGCCCTTTGGCCTGCTATTATCTGGGGCGTCTATCTGCCGGCCGCACGGGCCAATCTCGGTGACGAGATGGGCCAGTACACCAAGGCCGAGCAACTGATTGAGGAATTGCTCGCGGCAGACCCCGAACGCCTGAATTTTACAAAGGGAAAGAACACGGCCAGCGGCTTCGATTACGCCACTGCCGTTCAGCAGGCCGCTGAATTCTGCTCTATACCTGCCGGCGGTTACAAGCTGTCTTCCGGAATAATTGTCAAATCTGAGGGCCAGAAAAGTCAGGCCGCCAACATCTCGCTCAAGGGTGTTGAGGTAACCAAGGCCGCCAGATTCCTGTCCACAATCCAGTTACGCTGGTCGGGTCTTCAGTGCACCAAGATGGCCCTCAGAAAGAACAAGGGCCTGCCCGACGCCTGGGATGTTGACATGACGTTCAAGTATTATTATTGATACCACGTTGCGGGTTTTAAATCGGATGTTGGGCTTTCGATGTTCATTGATTGACGTTATTTTTGCATAAAAACAGCCGGGGCCTGCTTTTTCAAACAGGCACAGGTTTAATCCTGTGGGTAGATGATTATCCTGTCGTGGATAATGGTCACAAGGTCGGCTTTGCCGTCGCCGGTAACATCGGCAACCTTCATTTGTCGCGGCTCCACTATCGGCATCTGCGGTCTGGATTCCCGGTAGGTCTTGTCTTCGAATGTCTTGAATCGCATCGCCGGGATGGGTTTGCCCGCTGAATTTACAGCCAATATCTCAATATGATTGTGTTTATATTCAGCCAGTATTATATCGGTCCGCTTGTCACCGTTTATATCGCCCGTTGTAAGGTTGCCGTAAGCGCCGTCCTTTATTTTGGTTTCATAGGTGAATTTCTGTTCCAACTGATACCGGTTCGTTTTTCCGCCGGGCGGCACAACAATGGCGAATTTCTCGCCGTCAAACAGCAGGATATCGTCAGCGCCGCCGCCCGTCAGCGAGGCGAGCATCATTTTTATTCCAGCAGCCGGGTTCCACGACCCGACGTCTAACTCTTTGTCGAAGCGATACGTTTTGTCAGCGCCTGGTGTAAGAATCTGCAGCCGGCCTTTTTGGCCATCCAATAACAGTATCGCTTTGCTGTCTTTTGCGCCGTCAACTTTCATCTTCGCCGCGGCCACAGCCGAAATGCGGTTCTCGGCGCTTTTGGCGTTATACTGGTCGAGGACCGTCCATTCACCGCCTGTGAATGTCATACTTCTGGCAAAATTGTTTTGCGCTACCAAAAGCTCTTCGCCGGGCTTGCCGTCGACATCGGCCGGATAAATCGAGCGCAGAGTCGCTTCTTTTATTAAGCTGGTCTGCGCCTTTGGTGAATCGACGACCTCGAATTTCCGTTTTTGGGTCTGGCGAACCAGAATAGGCAGCTCGTATCTGACAAATATAAGCACGTCTTTTAAGCCATCGTGGTCAACATCGATAACCTTGATTGCCTGTGGATTAGTTGCGAGCTGCGGGAGCTCAACCGCGAGGGCGTCATTAGCGTCGGCTTTTGTCACGTTATAGATTATTCGAAGCGATCTTGTGTCCGACTGCGAACGCGAGATATATACGCAATCAGCCGACTTGTCGCCGTCTATATCATTCAGCTCCATAGCAAGCGGCTCACCTGTCAAATCGACTGCTTTCGGGAAGGTAAATCGTCCCGATTCGAATTTACTTATGCCGATTGTTTTTTCCTTTATGCTCAGGACGCCCAGTTCGCTTTTGCCGTCGCCATCGATATCTGCGGCTGATAAGCTATCTGCCTCCGCCAAACTCGGGAATCTTGCCGGCTCCGCCAGTCCAATGCCGGCTGCCTGTTTGTACCAGATAATTTCCGCCGCACCTGGGTCGCTGATAACAACATCCGTGAGTTTATCGCCGTCAAAATCACCCGTTACAAGGTCGCGCTTTTCGCTGCCCAGACTTGCCGCGAGGGGATAAAACAGCACGGGCCAGTCATCGCCCTGCGAACTGTCTGCGACCAACTTATAGCACACCAGTCGTCTGCTTATAGCGTCAATCGCAACTATATCTTTGCCTTCTTTGCCGCCCATGTTGGCCAGCTCCAGCACCAGAGGTGGTTCAGATAACAGACGTATTTCGGGTCCTAACTGGCCATTTTTCTGCCCCAGCCGGACGTGGATTGGCCTCTCCGCATCGTCAGTAACAATCAGCAAGTCGTTTATCCCGTCGCCGGTGAGGTCGCCGACCTCGACACCGATGATTCGAGCCGTGCTTGGGTATTTGACCGGCTCGCCGAGAGTGCCGTCTTTCTTTTGCAGCACGACGTATATGGCGTCCCTGCCGACCACAAGCAGGTCTTTTTTCCCGTCGTTGTCTATATCCTCGCAGACAAGGGCGTTATCATTGGGCAGCGCGTCGTCGATATTGATACGTTTAACCGGCTGCCAGCTTAACGTTTTCGACTTATGTTTTTCCTTTTGCGGTTTCTGTAACAATATATACAGGCCGCGAGGTTCGCCGTAGTATGCCAAATCAATCAATCCGTCGCCGTTGAGGTCTCCGGCAACCATACTGTATATCCTTTGGGAAACGGGTACGGTTTGCCTGGCAAACCGACTTGGGCCAACCAGCGCGTTTATATCAATGTCATTAGGGTCGACCGCCACATCTTCGTCCTGGGGGCCGATGGAATCCTTTTGAAGCAGAATCTCTATGGCGGCCTTTCGGTTGTTGGCCACGGCAATGTCGTTTCGGCCGTCGCCGTCAAAATCGGCAATCTGCAAACTCTGAATTCCATAGTCCAGCTTGATGATTTCCATTTCGCCGAATCCGTAGTATTCACTGAGGCCGTTTGTGTCCGGCTGATTAACGTCTCCCGAAAGGGATGGCAAAGCCGACTGCTTTTGCTGCTCTTTAACGGGTTTGCTTATGCCTGTTGCCGCTATCGCAAGGCATAATAATATGATTGTGCCCTTAATCTTTCGCACTGGATACCTCCGCGAAATCTATTATCTTCAAAATGTTTACTAAATCATCAATTATCAGTCATCGATTGTCAATACTCTGGCACTTATCGGCCTGCTATGTTATTCTTATTGCACATTAAAAATAGTAAGGGAATACAGGTATGTCAGAAAGATATGATTGCATAATAATCGGCGCAGGCCCAGCCGGGTTGACAGCCGGATTATACGCCGCGAGAGACCGGTTCAAGATACTGCTGCTCGAAAGATTTGTTCCGGGCGGACAAATCAACAGTACCGACAGAATCGAAAACTACCCCGGCTTCGAGCGTATAAGCGGCTATGAACTTATCGAAAAAATGCAAAAGCAGACCGTCGCCTTCGGCGGTGAAATCAAGAATGGGGCCGAGGTGACCGCCCTGGAGAAATTGAATAATGGCGACATCGAAATTTCCTGCGATAAAGACAAATACATCGCCCGCTCGGTTATACTCACCCCGGGCAGCAGCTATCGCAAGCTCGGAATCCCCGGCGAAGACAAGTTTCACAACGCAGGCACGGGCGTCAGCTATTGCGGCACATGCGACGCGCCTTTTTTCAAAGGCAAGTCCGTCATCGCAATCGGGGGAGGCAACACCGCGCTGGAAGAGACGCTGCACCTGTGCAAATTCGCCGCCAAAGTTACGCTGCTCCATCGCAGGGACGAATTTCGCGCGACCAAAGTCCTGCAGGAAGAGTTTATCGCGAAGAGTAAAGAGCCGAATACGAATCTGCTGATTAAATACAGCACCGTGGCGACAGTCATTGACGGCAAGGGCAGGGTTGAATCCGTCCGGCTTAAAAATGTTAAAACAAATAAAGAAGAGGATTACTCCTGCGACGGCGTTTTTATTTTTGTCGGTATGATTCCCAGTACCGGGTTTCTTAAAGGTTTTGTTGATTTGACCGGCGATGGTTTCATCAAGTGCGATTTCGCGTACCTGCGGACGAGTGTCCCCGGGGTATTTGTTGCGGGTGACTGCCGGGTGGGAGCGGCGATGCAGCTCTCGACGGCTACGGGCGACGGGGCAAACGCGGCGATGATGCTGAAAAATTATTTCCGCGATTCAAAATGGTGGAACCAGCCGGCGGCAGGAGGGCTTTAAGTTTAGCTTAAAGCAGCTCGTCTATGGCTGCGGCGAGGTCTTTTTTGCTGGTCAGGCCGACCCATTTCTTCTGGACCTGCCCGCCTTTGAAAAGGATGATTGTGGGTATTGCGCTTATTCCGAATTCCATAGCGCTGTCTCTGGCCTCATCGGTATTGAGCTTGCAGACCTTCGCCTTGCCTGTGTAATCCTTTGCGAACTCCTCGATTATCGGCGCCATCATTCTGCACGGGCCGCACCATGGCGCCCAGAAATCCACAAGCACGGGCACATCCGATTTATGAATAACATCGTCGAAATCCGCATCGGTAAGCTCAACTACATTGCCAGCCATTTCTGATTCCTTTCTCAAATTGGCCTTGGATTAACCGGATTTTATAGAGTCGGCCAATAACTGTCAAACGCTTATTTCGTTTTTCTGCTTATGATTGTTCTTTTGTCTGGCCGTCCGGCAGAGCTGGTTCATCGGCGGCTTGTTTGTGCCCGCCTTTCGGAGGCAGTTGGGCAATAGGTATTGGCAGAGGCGATTCCGTTTGTGCTTCTTCGATGGGCTGCTCGATTACCGAATTATCCGCCGGGGGTATTTCCACAATTGGTATAGGCAGCTCGTGCACCTCTTCAGTTATTTCTTCTTCAAGCTCCTCCTGTTCTATAGGTAATTCCTCAGTCTGGGCAGGCACTGGCTCCGGCGTATGCTCCTGTGCCTGCTGGGTGGCCGCTTCTTCGGCCTCGATTTTCATTATCGCCTTGCGCACCGCCTCTTCCGCGGGAACATCGGTCAGCGCACGCAGAGATATCTTGCCTGTTTCATGGTTTTGTTCAGCCGAGATTAACTGCGACCTGGCAAGCTCCAATATGGCCAGGAACAGTCCCACCAGCACCAGCCGGCTGCCTCGCGGCTCGAAAATACGCTCAAAATTCATCTGGCCCTCTTTTTGCAGCCGATGCAGAATCTCTATCTGGTACAGGTCAATCGGCGTTTCATCAACGATATGGCGAATATCGTATTTGGCGCCGGTTGCCTCCATAATCGCGTCGAAGGCCTCGAGAAGATTCCATATGCTGACCTGGTCGAGGTCAATAGTCGGCTCCGCGTCCGGCTTGAACTGCTCGATGACCGTATCGGGTCTGGCAAACCGGTCGCCCTGTTCCTCGGCTGACGCCGCCAGCATATTCGCCGCGTCTTTGAACCTCTTATACTCCAGAAGCTGCCTGATAAGCTCGGCACGCGGGTCCGACAAGTCCTCGGCCCCGATTTCCTCTCCCTGTGTCTTTGGCAGAAGCATCGCCGACTTTATCTGCATCAGCGTCGCCGCCATTACCAGAAAATCGCCCGCCACGTCGATATCGAGCTGTTTTAGAATATCGATGTAACGAATGTACTGGTCGGTGATTTTGGCAAGGGGTATGTCGTAGATGTCAACTTCTTCTTTGCGGACAAGGTATAAAAGCAGGTCCATCGGCCCCGCGAAGATTTCAAGATTTACCCGATAATCAGCCACTTACTGCTCCTCCGGTTCTTCATAGCCGCCAAGCTCGTTGAATTCCGGAGAGTCCTCCGGCTCAAAGTTTTGCTCCTGTTCCTCAAGTATCTTTTTGGCCTCATCAGCATCGGTTTGTTTGACCTGAAGTTTAATCGGTTCAATAAAACCGATTCGTCCGTCTCCGGCGTTTTCTCCAATGATTATGGCCGGTATATCAAAATCCGCGAGGACCTGTTTGGCCATCTCCGCCTGAATCGAGTTCATATACTCCGCTATTGTAACTAATTCACCTGCCATAATACTCACCTAATCCTACTGCTTTTCGTGCTTCCATAAGCGTTTTTACCGCGACGGCTCTTGCCCGCTGAGCGCCTTTTGCCAAAATCTGTTTGAGGTAATCCGGGTTACTCTCAAGCTCGGTTCGTTTTTGCCGATAGGGCCTGAAGTATTCTACGATAAGCTCGGCTAAACGTTTCTTCGCCTCGCCGTATCCTGTCCCGCCTTTGCGGTATTTGTCTTCCCATTGTTTTATTTCTTCGGCGGAAGCGAAAAGTTTCAGTAACGCGAAAACGTTGCATTTATCCGGATTTTTCGGCGCCTCAACCGGCGTCGAGTCGGTAACAATCTTCATTACCTTGTTTTTGATTGTTTTTTCCGGCTCGAACATCTCGATCGTGTTGCCGTAGCTTTTGCTCATCTTGCGGCCATCGATACCCGGCACCACGGCGACTGATTCAATGATGTGGTCCTTTGGCAGCACAAAAATCTCGCCATAAGTATTGTTGAAAAACCCCGCGATGTCGCGTGTTACCTCAATATGCTGCTTCTGGTCAGCTCCCACGGGCACAACATCGCTCTTATATATAAGGATGTCCGCCGCCTGCAAAACGGGATACGCGAACAGCCCGTGATTAGGGCTGATGCCCTGCGCAACTTTATCTTTGTAGCTTGTGCATCGCTCCAAAAGCCCCTTAGGGGTGACGCACGACAAAAGCCACGTAAGTTCAGTAACCTCAGGCACATCTGACTGACGCCAGAATATCGTTTTTTCAATATCAAGGCCCAGGGCTATGTAATCCATAGCTACGCCGAGGGTAAATTCGGAAACATCTTTGGGCGAGGGGTTGCTCGTAAGGGCATGATAATCGGCGATGAAGAAAAAGCAGTCGTTGCCCTGCTGCATTTGTATATGCTGGCGCATTGCGCCGAAATAGTTGCCTATATGCAGCCGACCCGACGGCTGAATGCCTGAAAACACTCTCAAAACAAATCTCCTTACAAAGAAAAATACAGAATTACCGCAGAGTTTAAGGTAGCTTTCCTTTGTCCCAAAGTCAAGCATTTTACACATGTTGCCAGACGCTGGCACCGGCCCGGCTGCTCTGCCGAGAGGTGTGTGACGCCTGAGTTTCGCTCTGTGTCAGCATAATGTGCCCGGTGTTATGCGTCTTTCATATTTTGGTTCTATCAGCTAATAAAAAATTATTTATTTTAATGATTGACTTTTCCGGTTGTAAATTCTAAAGTGCGCCTATCCGGGGGTTTTGCCGCTTTTGTGGATGATAAGTTGACAATTTATAAAAATAATACGTGTTCCGGCGTAGCCGGAGAAGACTATGTTGCAAATTTTTACTGGCAGGGCACGAAAATCGCAAAGAGACCATACATACAGGGGCCTTATTCGAAAGCGGAGATTGCGCTTTTGAAAAAGGGGTATCCGGCCACAAGCGCAGTGGTGCTGGCGGGCAAGCTCAAACGTTCGCTTGTTTCGGTGCAGAAACAGCTCCGCGAGATGCACATCGGCAGGAGAAAAGAATCCGGCTGGACGGCCGTCCAGTTACGGTTTCTGAGAAGAAACTACAGGGAAACCGCGACCTGGGAAATCGCCAATCGGCTGAATAAGACGCCTTCCGACGTGAAGCACAAAGCCGCTGAGCTGAAGCTCAAAAAGTAGAAGGTTTTCAACAGCATCTGCCTGGACGACGGACGATTGTTTATGATAATCGGCGTGATGACAGCTAATCTGCACCTCCACGGTATCGAATCGCTCAAAGAAAAGCGCAGCATTGTCAAAAGCGTAATCGGCCGGCTGCAAAGCCGATTCAATGTCTCCATTTCTGAGGTCGACCACAATGACAGCAAGCTTATCGCCACCATCGGCGTCGCTGTTGTCGGCAACGACAAATCCTTTATCGAAAGCCAGCTCGAAGCCGTCGTAACCTTTATGCGCAACGACGGCCGGTTCTATCTCGGAACAATCGAACGCGAAACTTTCGGCGTGTAATTCGTTGCACATCAAGGCGAAAGGCGGGATTTCCCTCTTGACTCCGGCGGGTATAGAGTTAAGATTGTATGTGCCGTGATTTCATTGTCCTTGAGTGTTTAAGTGTTCGAATCGTGTCAGGCGCATTTATTTTCCCGCGGATAAACTGGAGAACTCATGCCGGATTTTGTTACAGGCGTTGTTAAAAGGACTGCCAAAGGCGGTTTCGTTTTGCGTGACCCTGCCCGTTCATTCAGGCCCGCAGGCCGTGAAGTGGGTGTGCCTCCATCGCTTGTGCATAAATGCGGCCTTGTCGAAGGTGCGGCCGTCACCGGGAAAACCCGCGTTGACAGGGGGCTTACGCTGCTTGAGAATGTCGAATCCGTCTGCGGCCTTACCGTCGAGGAATTCAAAAAGCGCACTCCCTATCAGCAGCTTACCGCTGTGTCGCCCCATCAGCGGTTCGACCTTGAAAAATGCGGCGAGCTTTCGATGCGCATCGTTGACCTTGTCGCCCCGATGGGCAAAGGCACCCGCGGCCTCATCGTTTCGCCCCCAAAGGCCGGCAAAACAACCCTTCTCGCCCAGCTCGCCAAAGGCATTCTCGCCGACGACCCCAAGGCCCATATTATCATTCTGCTCATCGACGAGCGGCCCGAAGAGGTTACCCAGTTAAAACGAGGTATCCCAGGCGCAACGGTTGTGGCGTCCTCAATCGACCAGACCATCGACGACCATGTCGAGCTGGCTGAAATTCTTCTGGCGTATATCAAAATACAGCTCGAATGCGGCCGGGATATTGTCGTCCTTGTCGATTCCATAACCCGCATGGGCCGCGCGTTTAATCGCAAAGGAACAGGCACGGGCCGAATGATGTCCGGCGGCCTTGAGGCGGGCGTCCTTGAAATTCCTCGCCGGTTTCTCGGAATGGCCCGAAAAATCGAAAACGGCGGCTCCGTCACCATCATCGCCACCGCGCTTATCGATACCGGCTCACGAATGGACCAGCTCATCTTCGAAGAATTCAAAGGCACAGGCAACAGTGAAATCATCCTCTCACGTTCCCTTTCGGAAAGCCGTATTTTCCCTGCTATCGATATCCCCGCCTCCGGCACTCGAATGGATGAGCAGCTCTGGGGCAAAGCTGATTGCAAAAAACTCGCTAATCTTCGCAGAGGCTTGAGTGGCCAGAATCCT